>NZ_LACH01000052.1 GCF_000968015.1 Pseudomonas fluorescens | reverse complement strand
GCCGTCCCCTATGCCGATTCTGTCGAAAAGGCCTTGGCAGATGAGTTTCGTGTAGCAGAAGAGGGCTTCATGGCTGAATGGGCAATGGCTTACACCAGAGCGCTGGTATGTCCTCTGTTTACGCTTCACTGATGTGTTTAATCTGGATCCATCAACTGAGTCGCAGGAAGCACTCAGGATCACGGATGATCGACCATTGGCCAGGATGGCTGCCGACAGGATGTCGAAATGGTCTTGAGAAACCCGCTTAGGCGGGTTTTTTTGTGGGCGATGGAAAATCCTCGGCGCATCATTTTGGCCGGGGAAACGGCAGCCAGGCACTGGCTGCCGGTCGGCATGGATCAGCGTGCTGACAATTGATCGAGTTTCGCTGCTACACGTTCAGTGATTTCCGAGCGCAGTTTCAATGACCCGGCGGCACGTTTGCGGGCCTCCTCCAGCACACTCACCGGAGCCGTCTCAGGGCTGCCTGACGCAAACGGCGGCGCCGGGGCATATTCCAGCTGCAACTGCACCAGCTCTGCCGTGTCCTTATCGAACAGCTCCGCGGCCAGGGTCAGGGCAAAATCGATGCCCGCCGTGATCCCGCCACCGGTCAACAGATTGCCGTCGCGCACCACCCGATCCTTCACCGGGATCGCCCCCAAAGGCACCAGCAATTCGTGATAAGCCCAGTGAGTGGTGGCGTGTTTGCCCTTCAGCAAACCCGCCGCACCGAGCACCAGCGCGCCGGTACACACCGACGTGACGTAACGCGCGGTGGCGGCCTGCGCCTTGATGAAGGCCAGTGTCTCTTCATCTTCCATCAGCGGCCCGACGCCACTGCCGCCGGGAATGCAGATCACATCCAGCTTCGGGCAATCGTCGAACGTGGTGGTCGGTTTCAGCACCAGGCCCGTGCTCGCGGTGACCGGCATCAGGTCCTTCCAGATCAAATGCACCTTCACGTCCGGCAGCGAGGCCAGTACGTCGTAAGGGCCGGTGAGGTCCAGTTGCTGAACCTGTGGAAACAACAGAAAACCGATCTGCAACGTCATGGCAATTTTCTCATGAAGTGGGTGGACGACTTCACTTTAGGCTCGTAGGATTTGGCGCATACGCCAATAACCCCACGAATTACGCCAATCATGCCGAAAACCATTCACGTGCTCGCCTTTGCCAATGTGCAACTGCTCGACGTCACCGGGCCGTTGCAGGTGTTCGCCTCGGCCAACGATATTTCTCGCCAGCAAGGTTTTCCGCCACCCTATGCGCCGTCGGTGATTGCCTGCGGCGGCGGGGCGGTGATGTCGTCGGCGGGATTGGCGCTGTTGGCCGAGCCGTTGCCCGAGGAGGGCAGTGACACACTGATCATTGCCGGTGGCTGGGGCGTTTACGACGCGGCGCGAGATGAACCGCTGGTGACGTGGGTGCGTGAACATGCGACGGGGTGTCGACGGGTAGCGTCGGTGTGCACCGGGGCATTTTTGCTGGCGGCCAGTGGCTGGCTCGATGGCCGGCGGGTGGTCACTCACTGGACCCGTTGCGAGCAGTTGGCGCAGCAGCATCCACGGCTGCAGGTTGAACCCAATCCGATTTTCATCAATGACGGCCCGGTCTGGACCTCGGCCGGGGTCACCGCCGGTATCGATCTGGCGCTGGCCATGGTCGAAGAAGATCTTGGCCGCACGATGGCCCTGGAAGTCGCCCGGCAACTGGTGGTATTCCTGAAACGTCCCGGCGGCCAGTCGCAGTTCAGCGTGACCCTCTCTTTGCAGAAGGAAGGCAACCGTTTCGACGAACTTCATGCCTGGATCAGTGAAAATCTCACCAAGGACTTGGGCATCCCGACCCTGGCCTTGCAGGCCGGCATGAGCGAACGCAGCTTCGTCCGCCACTACCGCGCCGACACCGGCCAGACTCCAGCCCGGGCCATCGAACTGATTCGGGTCGAGACCGCCCGACGTTTGCTCAGCGATACCGGCGTGCCGATCAAACGGGTGGCGGTGCAATGCGGATTTGGCAGCGAAGAGACGCTTCGACGCAGTTTTCTGCGGGCCGTGGGCGTGACCCCGCAGGCCTATCGCGAGCGTTTCAGCGTCAGCCCTGCAGCAGATCCAGTAACGCTCTGACCGTCGCCTCGGGCGCCTCTTCGGGAATGTTATGCCCGACACCTGCCAGCACTCGCCGCTCATAACGCCCGGTGAAATGGGTGAGGTCTTCGTCTATTTGCGGTGCCGGTCCGACTTATTGCTTGTCGCTACCAATGATCTGCGCACGCTCGTAGCGGGTCGATTATTGGTTCAGGCGCTGTACAGCTTTCCATGCGTAGTTGATTAAGTTGTTGCTGATATGAACTACAAGCTGGTCGTCGATTAGTTTGATAGTGATCGGAATAAATCCGCATTCCTCAGCGTGCCATCGGGACGAGATACTGGTGTCTTCGTTGTTTCCGATTATTATCCTTGTGCGATCTATTTGAAGTGGAGTAGGGAACAAGTGCCGCAAGGTGTCCGAGTTGGTTTTGCCGGATAGGCGTTTTGGTGTTTTGTTTTTCTTGTCTTCATCATAAAGAGAGAACGTTGATTTAATAAATACGCCAATATTTTCATGCTCGTCAGATACGAATTTCGAGTATTCGTTGTAAGGAACGTCTTTAGGTACCTCGAAAAATTTACACCCTAAGGTTATTACGCTAGTGGCATAACGTTCAAGGGCGGTTTTCCCGAGCGTTTGCATTTGTTCAATTAGATAGATTCTTGAAAGTATAAGTTTTCCCTCTAGAATCAAAAAATGTAAGTCAACCCTGCTAGGCATGGTTCTTACACCGACGGGGTCGATTTTGTGCCACTCGTAAAAACCTCCACAGAATGCTGCCAAAGGCGTTTCTTTATCGTAGCCGTTACTAATATCGCTTTCTTGATACAGCATTTCGGCCGATATATGTTCCGCTAGGTCTTCCGTGATTGATATTTTTTTTGAGCGAAGTTCCGCGGTAATTGCTTGATCCTTGGCTTTAATAATTTCTGCAAGTTGGCTTGCTCCAGTGCCGCAGATATAGCAAGTGCCAAAGTTCTTGGTTGTCAATTGTATCGTAGGGTTGTGTATGAACGGTACTCTACGAGAGTTTTCATCTATCAGTATGCCAAGAAGTGAAAATTTATGTGCGTCGTTTCCTAGTCCGGAGATTGTGTCGTGCAAAGTATTTAAGCTAGGTCGGGATAAGTTGTCATATGATTTGTTTGTATTGATTTTGTCGGAGAGCTTATCCCAAAAGGAATATGCTGCCTCGCAAGAGTCTGCAAAGGCAAGTATTCCCGTGTTGTCGGGCAAGGTGAAGCATTTTCGCCCTAATCGAGTAATGTGGAATATTTTTATAGTGTTTGCATCTGGTTGGTCAACTTCAATCCATTCAGATTTTATTTGTCCTTGAGCGGGTAGCCATACGCTTTTGTTTTTGTCAGGGTCTGGCCCTTCTGCGGTGATTAAACTATCTGAAACAATATAGGGTTCGTTGTCGGCATTTAGTAAGGCAATAGCGGTCATGGTCTAGTTCTTCGAATAATGTGATCGTTGTCGACGCAGCGTTGTACTGCAATATGGTCTTTGATTTTTGTGCTGCTGCCATCATCTGCTAGATGGAAAGTATTGACGTGGCTCGTCTGTGTTCAACTTGCTGCATCGCTCACAGGTATGAGCCTCAAGCATCCATTTCCGCCACCTGATTAAAATACTTCGACCGATCCGGCGTAAACGTCACCACCATGCTGGTCCGCGAACAGGTCAATGCCCGTTCTTCACCCAAATCAACATCCAGATCTTCCCCGCGTAACCCCTGCCACTGAGCGAGGTATTTGAGGGATCCGTACTTTTCGAGTTTTTTCAGGCTGCGGCTGACGCCACCTTTCCAGCCCAGCACCGGGAGTTCGCTGGCAAGGCAGCGTTGCGCGAGTTCGGGGAAACGGGCGGCGCGTTGGCGGCCGATTTCCCAGCATTTGATCAGGCCTTTGTCTTGGGCTTCCCACAATTCGTCGCGGTTCAGTCCGGACCTGAGAGGGGCGTCGATGCTGCGGTGGATGCGCTGGGTCATTCTGGTTCCTTGAATTCGGGTTTTGTTGGACAGCTCCGCTGTACCCGTTGACGGTCGATGGTAGGGGGGGATGTAACGGCTGGCAACAAAGGATTTTGGGCTGTAGAAATGAGTGGCTTCGTGGTGATTGGGCGGGGTTTGTTTAATTGTTGTAGGACCTTGGCGTACGTCTTCCTTATTTTTTTTCGCCGGTATTCAGCCAGCCTCGTGTTAGGGCTGATGGCCTCTTCGCGAGCAGGCTCGCTCCCACATTTAATCTTTAATGGACACCAAGTTTGTGTACGACCGAGATCAAATGTGGGAGCGAGCCTGCTCGCGAAAGGGGCAACTCGGTCTCAAGGCTGCCAGAAACTCTTCTCCCCACTCAATTTCCGATCCAGAAAACACGCCGCACTGATCAGTGCCAAATGCGTCAGCGCTTGCGGCGTATTGCCCAGATGCCGCGCGTGGCTGTCGAACTCTTCGGCGTACAACCCCAACGGGTTGGCGTACCTCAGCAACTGTTCAAATTCCAGGTGCGCCTTTTCAACCCGGCCAGCGCGGGCCAGGCATTCGACGTACCAGAATGAGCACGCGGCGAAGGCGCCTTCGGTGCCGTCGAGGCCGTCGATTCGGGTGTCGTCATTGCGATAGCGGTAAACCATGCCGTCGCGCACCAGGTTTTTTTCGATGGCATCGAGGGTTGCGAGCCAGCGCGGGTCTTTGGCGCTGACGAAGCGCACCAGCGGCATCAGCAGCATCGAACCATCAAGCGCGGTGCCGCCGATGTACTGGACGAAATGCCCGCGCTCTTCGTTCCAGAAATTTTCCCAGATGTCCGCGTAGATCGCCTGTCGGGTCTGGTCCCAGCGGGCGAACGGGGCGGGCAGTGAGCGTTTAGAGGCGAGGCGAATGGCCCGGTCCAGTGCCACCCAGCACATCAGTCGCGAGTGCAGGAAGTGATGCTGCTCGCCGCGCATTTCCCAGATGCCAACGTCCTTTTGCTCCCAGGTTTCGCAGACCTGATCGACCACTTCCACCGTGTGTTTCCAGCCTTCATGGGAGATGGCGTCGCCGTATTTGTTGACCAGATACACCGCGTCCATCAGCTCGCCGAAGATGTCGAGCTGGACCTGGTCGTAAGCCTGATTGCCAATGCGCACTGGTGTTGCGCCGCCATGGCCGCAGAGGTGCGAGAGTTCGGTTTCCGGCAGTTCCTGGCGGCCATCGATGGCGTAGAGGATGTTGAGTTTCATGGACTTGCCGTGGCAATCGCTGACCCGCCCGCGCAGCCAGCGCATGTATTCATTGGCTTCCTGAACGAAGCCCAGGCGCATGAACGCATAGACGGTGAACGAGGCGTCGCGGATCCACGTGTAGCGGTAGTCCCAATTGCGCTCGCCGCCAGGCGTTTCGGGCAGGCCGAAGGTCGCGGCGGCGAGGATTGCGCCATGCTTGCGCGAGGTCAGCAGCTTCAGTGCCAGGGCCGAGCGATTGACCATTTCCCGCCAGCGGCCGCGATAGTTGGATTGGCCGATCCAGTCACGCCAGAACTTCAGGGTCCGTGCCAGACAGATCGCGGCGGCGCCTTCCTTGAACCGTGGGTCATCGATACCACCCAGCATGAACTCGGCGGTCTGGTCCTGTTCGAGGGTGAATTCGGCGACTGCCGCATGGCCGTCTATACGCAAAACCTGATCCGAAGACAGGCGCAGGGACGGCTGATTGGCGGCCTCGAAGGTGACGTCTTCTTCATCCATACGCGCGCGGGTCTTGGCGCGAGCGTAGTCATGACGCACGGCGCAACGCATATGAAACGTTGCCTGGCCGCTGACCACACGAACCCGGCGCATCAGCACCGGCGTGTCATCTTCGCTGTCGCCGATGGGCAGCAGATCGGTGACTTCGACGACTGCGCGGTCGCTGAGCCAACGGGTTTGCAGCACATTGGTGTCGGGCAGGTAAATCTGCTCGCGGCGAGCGTCGGGTAAATCCGGGGACAGTTGGAAAATCCCGGCCTCAGGCGTGTCCAGCAGCGAGCAGAAGATCGACGGGCTGTCGAATTCCGGCCAGCAGAAAAAGTCCACACTGCCTTTGTCGTTGACCAGCGCCGCGCTGCGCATGTCGCCGATGATGCCATGGGCATCGATAGCGCTTTGTCGTTCGGGATAATCAGCCATTGCCGCGAAACTCCGGATAAAAGGCTCAGTCCGCCGACGATGAACAGGGTAGTGCCGACGTCAGCGCCTTGAGTTGAGGGCCTAATCAGCTGACTGGTTTGGTGGGGCTAGAGTTCAGCGCCCAGATCAAAGATCGCAGCCTTCGGCAGCTCCTACGGAGACCGCGTTCCAAATGTAGGAGCTGCCGAAGGCTGCGATCTTTTGATCTTCAAGGCCTTCACATTCAACCAACAATTGCCTGCTTTCCCCTCAATCAAGCTTATGGCAACTTGCAGGCCCTTGTTGAGAATGCAACCCATGGCAAACCCTTACCGCGAGCTGTTCAAAGCCCCAGGCAGCAGCGCTTTTGTGCTGGCCGGGATGATCGCGCGCATGCCGATTTCCATGACCGGCATCGGTCTGATCACCATGCTCTCGCAATTGCAGGGTGGCTACGGACTGGCTGGCGCCGTGGCGGCGACGTTTGCCCTGGCCACGGCATTTTGTGCGCCGCTGGTCTCGCGGCTGGTGGACCGTTTCGGGCAACGTCGGATTTTGCCGGTGTCGGCGCTGATCGGTGGCGGGGCGTTGTTGCTGGTGTTGCTTTGCACTCGCTTGCAGGCGCCGCAGTGGACGTTGTTTGTGTTTGCCGCGCTGGCCGGTTGCATGCCGAGCATGTCGGCGATGGTGCGGGCGCGCTGGACCGAGGTGTATCGCGGCCAGCCTGAGCTGCAAACCGCTTATGCGCTGGAGTCGGTGCTGGACGAGGTCTGCTTTATTGTCGGGCCGCCACTGTCGGTGGGGTTGTGCGTGGTGGCGTTCCCCGAAGCGGGGCCGTTGGCGGCGTTGCTGATGCTGGCGATCGGGGTGACGGCATTTGTGCTGCAACGTGACACCGAGCCGGCGATTCATCCCCATGAAGACCATCATCAAGGCTCGATCATTCGTTCCAGCGAGATTCAGTTGCTGATGCTGTTGATGGTCGCCATGGGCACCATCGTCGGCGTGGTGGATGTGGTCAGCGTGGCGTTCGCCCAGCAGCAGGGCCAGCCGGCGGCGGCGAGCATTGTGTTGTCGGTGTATGCCATCGGCTCGTGCATGGCCGGACTGGCGTTCGGCGCGTTGCGCTCGAAGCTGCCGTTGCCGCGATTGTTCCTGTACGGCGGGGTGGCGACGGCGGTGACCACGTTGCCGTTGCTGCTGGCGACGAACATTCTCGGGCTGTCGCTGGCGGTGTTCGTCGCCGGGCTGTTTTTTGCGCCGACGCTGATTGTTGCGATGGCGTTGGTGGAGCGCATCGTGCCGCCGGCCAAACTCACAGAAGGACTGACCTGGCTGGTGACGGGATTGAGCATCGGCGTGGCGATTGGCGCGGCCAGTTCCGGGTGGCTGGTGGATGCGTTCGGCGCGCGCAGCGGGTTCTGGGTGGCGATTGCGGCTGGCGCGGTGGTGCTCGGTTCGGCGGTCCAAAGTTTTCGCCACTTGAAATGAAGATCAACTGTGGGAGCGAGCTTGCTCGCGATAGCGGTGTGGCAGCCACATTCATGTTGACTGATACGCCTCTATCGCGAGCAAGCTCGCTCCCACAGTTGATCTTTGACTAATTCAGACTCCGCCTCATCCGTTCTCTTTACAGACAACTTTTCGAGGTAAGCCCGGTGACCCAGCTGACATTGCTCTGCCTACCCTATTCGGGCGCGAGTGCCATGGTCTACAGCCGCTGGCGGCGAAAACTGCCGGAGTGGCTCAAGCTGCAACCCGTGGAACTGCCGGGGCGTGGCGCCCGGTTTGGCGAACCGTTGCACACCGACATGCGGCGCCTGGCGCTGCAACTGGCGCAAGAACAAAAAGCCACGCTCAAGACGCCGTACGCGCTGTTCGGTCATAGCCTTGGCGCGTTACTCGCTTGTGAGATGGCTCATGCGTTTCGCTCGCTGGGCTGTCCGGAACCGGTAGCGCTGTTCGCTTCGGGCACCGCCGCACCGACCCTGCGTGCCGACTACGACCGAGGTTTCGCCGAGCCCAAAACCGATGCGGAATTGATCGAGCAATTGCGCACCCTCAACGGCACCCGTGAAGAGGTGCTGGCCAACGAAGAACTGATGAGCCTGGCGCTGCCGGTGCTGCGCGCGGATTTTCTGTTGTGCGGACGTTTCGAACCGCAGCAGCGTCCGTTGCTCAAGTGCCCGATTCATGTGCTTGGCGGCAAGGCTGACCGCGCCACCACCGAACAGTTGATCGGCTGGAGCAAGGAAACCCACGGCAGCTTTTCGGTGGACATGCTCGCTGGCGGACACTTCTTTATCCACGAGCAAGAAGCCAAGGTGTTGCGGGTGATCAAGGATCAGCTGGAAGTTCACCATCGGCGGCATGGGTTGATGGCTGTCAGCTAAACCATTCTGGAGCATCACCCAAAACCTGTGGGAGCGAGCTTGCTCCGGGCGGCGTTCCGACGATAGCGGCGGCACATTCGATATGGATGTGACTGACAGACCGCTATCGCGAGCAGGCTCACTCCTACAATGATTTTTGACTCCCTTACACTCCTCGCTCTACCTCCTTCCTGATACTTGTTCTCATTCGCTAATTTTTCCGGTCTGCATTCGTTTTATAGGGACGACGTGCCTTTGTGCTTCCCGCCACTGATCCGGATGCTAAGAAATGAATGCTGAAGACTCCTTGAAACTTGCTCGCCGGTTTATCGGGTTGCCCCTGGAAAAGCGCCAGATGTTCCTCGCGGCCTTGCAAAAGGAAGGCGTTGATTTCGCCCGGTTCCCCATTCCTGCCGGCGTCGAAGCTGAAGATCGCCAGGCGTTGTCGTACGCCCAGCAGCGCATGTGGTTTCTCTGGCAACTGGACCCGCAAAGCGGCGCGTACAACCTGCCGGGCGCCGTGCGTCTGACCGGGCATTTGAACTTGTCAGCACTGGAGCAAGCCTTTTCCAGTCTCGTCGCGCGCCATGAAACCCTGCGCACGGTGTTCCAGCGCCAGGCCGACGACACCCTGCTGCAAGTGCCGGCCAGCGCGCCGCTGGTGATTGATCAGGTGGATTTCAGCGCGTTGCCGGCCATTGAGCGCGAGCAAGCAGTCGCCCACGCGGCCGAGCAGCAATCCGTGCTGCCGTTCGATCTATCTGTCGGCCCGCTGTTGCGCGTCACCTTGCTCAAACTCGCCGAGCAGCAACACGTCCTCCTGCTGACCCTGCACCACATCGTTTCCGACGGTTGGTCGATGAACGTGCTGATCGACGAGTTCATCCGCTGCTACGACGCTTTTGAGGCGGGCGCACAGCCACAACTCGCGCCATTGCCGATCCAGTACAGCGACTATGCGTTGTGGCAACGCCGCTGGCTGGAGGCCGGCGAGCAGGCGCGTCAACTCGACTACTGGCAGGCGCAACTGGGCGACGAGCACCCGGTGCTGGAACTGCCCGCTGATCATCCGCGCCCGGCGATGCCGAGCTATCGCGGCACCCGTTACGAGTTCGCGGTCGACGGTCAGTTGGCCGAACAACTGCGGGCCACGGCGCAGAAACACAACATCACCCTGTTCATGCTGTTGCTCGGCGCCTTCAACGCGCTGCTGCACCGTTACACCGGACAGACCGACATCCGCGTCGGCGTGCCAATCGCCAACCGCAACCGCGCCGAGATCGAAGGTCTGATCGGCTTCTTCGTCAACACTCAAGTGCTGCGCACCCAGCTCGACGGCCAGACCCGCGTCGACGACTTGCTGCGTGCCATCAAGGAAACCGCCCTCGGTGCCCAGGCCCATCAGGACTTGCCGTTCGAACGCCTGGTCGAGGCGCTGAAACTGGAGCGCAGCCTTAGCCACACGCCGCTGTTCCAGGTGATGTACAACCACCAGCCGCAGGTTGCGGACATTTCCACGGTCAGCACCGCGTCCGGTCTGGCGCTGGGCGTGATCGAGTGGGAAGGGCGCACCACCCAGTTCGACCTGACCCTCGATACCTACGAAAAGGGCGGCAAGCTGCACGCCGCGCTGACCTACGCTAACGACCTGTTCGACGCGGCGACCATCGCGCGCATGGCGCAGCACTGGACGCATTTGTTGCAGGGCATGGTCAGTGATTCGCGGCAGCGCATCAGTGATTTGCCATTGCTGGCGAGCGCCGAATACCAGCGCATCGTGCATGACTGGAACCGTGCTGACGAAAGCGTCCCGCAGGACCTGTGCATTCATGAGCTGATCAGCCAGCAAGCAGCGGCCAGCCCGGATGCACTGGCAGTGACCTTCGCGACCAAACAGCTGACTTACAGCGAACTCGACACTCAAGCCAATCGCCTGGCCCACAAACTGATCGAACTGGGCGTTGGCCCGGAAGTCCGGGTCGGCGTGGCGATGCAGCGTTCCGACAGCTTGTTGGTCGCGTTGCTCGCGGTGCTCAAGGCCGGGGGCGCCTACGTGCCACTGGACCCGGATTACCCGGCCGAACGCGTTGCCTACATGCTTGAAGACAGCCGCGCCCTGGTGCTGCTGACCGAGCAAGCTGTCGCCGCAACATTGACCGTCACCGTCGACACCCAAGTGTTGCTGGTGGACGATAGGGTGTGGGCCGCTTACCCACGTAGCACGCCGGTGACTCGCGTCACGCCGGACAACCTCGCCTACGTGATCTACACCTCCGGCTCCACCGGCAAACCCAAAGGCGTGGCCATCGCGCACCGCAACGTGCTGGCGCTGATCGACTGGTCGAAATCGGTCTACAGCCGTGAAGACATTCAAGGCGTATTGGCCTCGACGTCGGTGTGCTTCGACTTGTCGGTGTGGGAGCTGTTTGTCACCCTGGCCAACGGCGGCTCGGTGATCATCGCTCGCAATGCCCTGGAATTACCGCAGCTGCCGGCCCGGGATCAGGTGCGCCTGATCAACACCGTGCCATCGGCGATCAATGCATTGCAGCGCGACGGGCAGATTCCGCCGAGCGTGCGCATCATCAACCTTGCCGGCGAACCGTTGAAGCAGAGCCTGGTGGACGCGTTGTATCAGCAGTCGACGGTCGAGCATGTCTACGATTTGTACGGTCCATCGGAAGACACCACTTACTCAACCTGCACCCGTCGCGAGGCCGGTGGCCGAGCAAGCATCGGCCGACCGTTGAAACACACTGCCAGCTATTTGCTCGATGCTGACCTGCAACCGGTGCCGCAAGGCGTGTCCGCCGAGCTGTTCCTGTCAGGCGCGGGCATCACGCGCGGTTACCTGGCACGTCCGGGCATGACCGCCGAAAAATACGTGCCGAACCCGTTCTCCAGCAACGGCGAACGCCTGTATCGCACTGGCGATCTGACCCGTTATCAGGCCGACGGCACGTTGCAATACGTTGGTCGCATCGACCATCAGGTCAAGGTCCGTGGCTTCCGCATCGAACTCGGTGAAATCGAAGCGCGGCTGTTGCAACAGGACGCCGTGGGTGAATTGGCGGTGCTGGCGCAGGACGGCCTCAACGGTCAGCAACTGGTCGCCTACATCGTGCCGGCCGATCCAGCGTTACTGGACGACATCGACGCTCAAGCGACCCAGCGTGAAACCTTGAAAGCTGCGCTACGCCAACACCTGCCGGACTACATGGTCCCGGCGTTTCTACTGTTCCTCGAAGGCCTGCCACTGACCCCCAACGGCAAACTCGACCGCAAGGCCTTGCCGGCGATTGACGGCACTGAGCAACAGCGCGAACACGTCGCACCGCGCACAGCGATGGAAAAATCCCTCGCGGCGATTTGGCAGGACGTGTTGGCCATCGAAAATGTGGGTCTTGAAGACAACTTCTTCGAACTCGGCGGCGACTCCATTGTGTCCATGCAAGTGGTCAGCCGTGCGCGTCAGGCCGGGATCGTGTTGAGCCCCAAAGACCTGTT
The DNA here is from genome assembly GCF_000968015.1 of Pseudomonas fluorescens. Lineage (GTDB taxonomy): Bacteria > Pseudomonadota > Gammaproteobacteria > Pseudomonadales > Pseudomonadaceae > Aquipseudomonas > Aquipseudomonas fluorescens_W. The sequence goes on along the minus strand of NZ_LACH01000052.1, from coordinate 47,885 downwards.
CCAGCACCAGACCATCCGCAGCCTGGCCCAAGCGGCCCATTGCGGTGAGCAATCGTTGATCGATCAAGGCCCGGCGGTGGGCGCAGTGGCGTTGGCGCCGGTGCAACAGTGGTTCTTCGAACAAGCCATCCCCGAGCGTCAGCACTGGAACCAGTCGCTGCTGCTGGTGCCGCGTGAAGCGTTGAACGTTGAGGCATTGGATCGCGCTTTAGAACAATTGCTGACCCATCACGACAGCTTGCGCCTGCGTTATGAACTGACCGTCGAAGGTTGGCAACAAACCTACGCCGCTCCGACCACGGAGTCGGTGTTGTGGCGGCGTCACGCGCAATCGCTCGAACAACTCAATGCGTTGTGCGACGAGGCTCAACGCAGTCTCGATTTGCAAAACGGCCCGCTGATGCGCGCGCTGTTGGTCTCGATGGCCGACGGTACCGAGCGTTTGCTGCTGGTCATTCACCACCTGGCGGTGGACGGTGTGTCCTGGCGCGTGTTGCTGGAAGACCTTCAGCAGTTCTACAGCGGCAGCCATGCATCGCTGGCGAAAACCAGCAGCTATCAACGCTGGGTCGCCCGTCTGCAAGCTCATCTTCCAGCCTTTGAAAACAGCCTCGGTCACTGGCAAACCCAACTGCGCGACGCACCGAACGATCTGCCGTGCGACCACCCGAACGGCGTACTGGAAAACTGCTTCGAACAGAAACTCGAACTCAAACTCGACACCGAACAAACCCGCAAGCTGCTGCAACAGGCCCCGGCGGCCTATCGCACCCAGGTCAACGACCTGCTGCTGACCGCGCTGGCTCGTGCGGTTTGCCGCTGGAGCGGGCAGGGCAGCACGCTGATTCAGCTCGAAGGCCATGGTCGCGAAGACCTGTTCGACGACATCGACCTGACCCGCACCGTCGGTTGGTTTACCAGCCTGTTCCCGGTCAATCTGATGCCGTGCGCCGATCTCTCGGCTTCGATCAAAACCATCAAAGAACAACTGCGCGCCGTGCCGGACAAAGGCCTGGGCTACGGCGCGCTGCGCTACCTTGGCACACCAACGATTCGCGCCGAACTGGCGGCGTTGCCGCAACCGCGCATCACCTTCAACTATCTGGGTCAGTTCGACCGTCAGTTCGACGATGCGGCGATGTTTGTGCCGTCCACCGAAGGCAACGGCATCGCGCAGGATCCATCGGCACCGTTGGGCAACTGGTTGACGGTCGAAGGCCAGGTCTACGGCGGTGAGTTGTCGCTGAGCTGGGGCTTCAGCCGCGAGATGTTCGACACCGCGACCATCCAGCGTTTGGCCGCCGATTACGCGCTGGAACTCAACGCGTTGATCGATCACTGCTGTGCCGTTGAAGCGCCGCAAGCCACACCGTCAGACTTCCCGCTGGCGCGCATCAGTCAGTCGCAACTTGACGGATTGCCGCTGGCGGTCGCGACCCTCGAAGACCTTTATCCACTGTCGCCGATGCAGCAGGGCATGCTGTTCCACACCCTCTACGAACCCGAAGTCGGCGCCTACATCAGTCAGCTGCGCCTGGACATTCAAGGCCTCGATCCGCAGCGTTTTTCTCAGGCCTGGCAAACCGCGCTGGAGCGTCACGACATTCTGCGCAGCAGCTTCCATTGGCAACGTCTCGACACCGCGCATCAGGCGATTGTTCGTCAGGTCGCGTTGCCGCTTGAAGTGCTTGAAGCGACCGACACCGATGCGTTGGCCGACGCCGAACGCGCCCAGGGTTTTGCACTGGGCAGCGCGCCGCTGTTCCGTTTGAAGCTGGTTCGCATGGGCGCTGATGACTGGCACCTGATCTACACCAGCCACCACATTTTGATGGACGGCTGGAGCAACGCACAGTTGCTGGCCGAAGTGATCCAGCACTACGCCGCCGGACCATCGCTGCCGGCACCGACCGGGCAATACCGCGATTACCTGGGCTGGTTGCAGCTGCAATCGGCTGCCGCGGGCGAGCAGTTCTGGAAAGCGGCATTGGCACCGCTCGAAGCACCGACGTTGCTGGCCGAAGCCTTGCGGCCGCCGGTGGGTGCCGAAGGCAGCGAGGAATACCGCGTCACCCTCGACAGCCGCGCGACCCAGCGCATGGCCGAGTTCGCCCGTCAGCAGAAAGTCACCCTCAACACCTTGCTGCAAGCGGCCTGGAGTCTGTTGCTGCAGCGCTACACCGGCCAGGATTGCGTGGTGTTCGGTGCCACCGTGGCCGGGCGTTCGGCGCCGCTGCCAGGGATCGAAGAGCAGCTCGGGCTGTTCATCAACACGCTGCCGCTGGTGTGCGCGATGAAGCCGGATCAAACCGTCAGCCAATGGCTGGGCGAGTTGCAAGGGCTGAACCTGGCCATGCGCGAGTTCGAGCATGTGCCGCTTTACGACATTCAGGGTTGGGCGGGGCAGCAGGGTTCGGTGCTGTTCGACAGCCTGCTGGTGTTCGAAAACTTCCCGGTGGCCGAGGCGCTGAAACAGGGCGCGCCGGCCGGATTGTCGTTCGGCAATCTGTACAACCACGAGCGCACGCACTATCCGCTGACCTTGGGCATCGAACTCGGCGAAGGCTTGAGCCTGGACTTCAGCTACGACGCGGCGCGGTTCAGTGCCGCTCAGGTCACTGAATTGTCGGCCAATTTGCAGCACCTGTTGGCGCAATTGGTGGCGCTGCCGGACGCGGCATTGGGCACGCTGGAGTTACTCGATGAGACCGGAAAAAATGCTGTGCTCGCTGTCAGCCAACCGGCAGCAGTTGAGTTATCCACAGCACTTTTGGTGCACGAACAAGTCGCGGCTCAGGCCGCCGCTACCCCAGATGCGATGGCATTGCAGGTCGACGGTCAGTCCCTGAGCTACGGCCAATTGAACGCGCAGGCCAACCGACTGGCCCATCGCCTGATCGACAACGGCGCCGGTCCAGGCTCGCGTGTCGGTCTGGCGCTGCGTCGCGGCTCGCAACTGATCGTCAGCCTGTTGGCGGTGCTCAAAACCGGCGCGGCTTATGTGCCACTCGATCCGAAATACCCGGCTGAACGCCTGGCCTACATGATCGACGACAGCCGCCTCGACGTGCTGCTGTGCGAGTCCGGTCTGCTGGAAGACGTGCCAGGCGTGCTACGTCTGAGCCTCGAAGACAACGCCGACTACTCCGACAGCGATCCGCAAAACCAAGCGCTCGCCGACGACCTGGCCTACATCATCTACACCTCTGGCTCCACCGGCCAACCCAAAGGCGTGGCCATCGCCCATTCTGCGTTGCGCGAGTTTTGCCAGACCGCCGCCGACTATTCGCTGCTGTCGGCGTCGGACCGCGTGTTGCAGTTCGCGACCTTCAGTTTCGACGGCTTTGTAGAGCAGTGCTTCCCGGCGTTGTGCGTCGGCGCGGCGTTGATCATGCGCGGCGACGATGTGTGGGATGCCGGCCGCCTCGCTGCGGAAATCGTCCAGAAGGGAGTAACCGTCGCGGATTTGCCAGCGGCTTACTGGTACTTGCTGGCTCGGGAATGTGCGAGCGGTGTGGTACGCAATCTCGGTGAGTTGCGCCAGGTTCACGTCGGCGGCGAAGCGATGTCGGTTGAAGGTCTGCGCCTGTGGCATCAAGCAGGTTTGAGCCATGTGCGATTGCTCAACACCTACGGCCCGACCGAGGCGACCGTGGTGTCCAGCGTTCATGAATGCCGTCTGATCGATGCCAGCGACGCGTTCGGCATCCCGATCGGTCGAGCCATCGCCGGTCGGGCCCTGTATGTGCTGGACGCTGCCGGTCAGTTGTTGCCCAACGGTGGCGTTGGCGAATTGTGTATCGGTGCCTCGGCCAGTTTGGCTCAAAGCTACTTCGACCGCCCGGCGCTGACCGCCGAACGCTTCCTGCCGGACCCGTTCGCCCGTGAACCGGGCGCGCGGCTGTACCGCAGCGGCGATCTCGCGCGCTACAACGCGGAAGGAAATCTGGAGTACGTCGGCCGCATCGATCATCAAGTGAAGATTCGCGGTTTCCGCATTGAAATGGGTGAGATCGAAGCCTGCCTGCAAGCCCGGGAGGACGTGCGCGAAGCGGCGGTCATCGCTCAGGACGGCACGCAACTGGTGGCGTATGTCGTGGCCAACGGCGCGACGGTTTCTCAGGCCGAATATCTGGAAGGACTCAAAGCCGTTCTGCGTCAGTCGTTGCCGGAATACATGGTGCCGAATCACCTGGTCCTGCTGCCGAAACTGCCGCTCAACAACAACGGCAAACTCGACCGCAAAGCCCTGCCGCGTGCTGAGGCGGTCGATGCGCAACGCCAATTCGTGACCCCGGCCGCAGGGCTGGAAACGCAACTCGCGCTGATCTGGCAGGACGTGTTGCAGGTCGAACGCGTGGGCCGTGACGACAACTTCTTCGAGCTGGGCGGGCACTCGTTGCTGGTGCTTCAGGTGATCTCTCGGGTGCGTCAGCAGTTGCAACTCGAACTGTCTGTAAGCAGTCTGTTCTCCGCGACGAATCTGGCGGAATTTGCCGGGCGTGCGGCACGGGCGAACGTCGGCGGACAACCCTTGCTGCAACAAGCAGCGTTCGATAAGCCAGCAATTCTGTCTTACGCCCAACAGCGCCAATGGATTCTCTGGCAGCTGGACCCGCAAAGCCCGGCCTACAACATTCCCGCCGCGCTACGCCTCAAGGGCTCGCTGAACCGCAAAGCCCTGCGCGAAGCCTTTGCGCAATTGCAGGCCCGTCACCAAACCTTGCGCACAACCTTTGAGCAGGACGGCCAGCAGGCGCGTCCGGTGCTGCACGACAACCTGGCGCTGCAACTGGATGAACGCACACTCGATCAGTCGTCGATCGACAATGCCGTAGCCGAAGAAATCGCCCGTCCGTTCGACTTGCGCAACGGCCCGCTGTGGCGCGTGTTGCTGCTGCAAGTGAACACCGACGAACACGTGCTGGTGCTCACCGTGCATCACATCGCTGCCGATGGCTGGTCGATGCAGGTCATGGTCGATGAGTTCAGCGCGCTGTATCAGGCTGCTGTCGAAGGCAATGCCGCGAACCTGAATAGCCTGCCGGTGAACTACAGCGACTACGCCCGTTGGCAGCGTGACTGGCTGGAAGCAGGCGAGGGCGCACGCCAACTGACATGGTGGCGCGAGCAACTGGATGGCAGGCAGGCACCGCTTGAATTGCCGAGCGAACTGACCCGTCCGTCCCGTCGCACCGAGCGCGGCGCCAGCCTGATGCTGAATGTTGATCGCGAGTTGCTGGCCGGTTTGCGTCAGCGTGCCCAGGAACAACAGGTGACGTTGTTCATGCTGTTGCTGGCGAGTTTCCAGACTTTGCTACATCGCCAGAGCGGGCAGTCGAGCATCAGCGTCGGCGTGCCGAGCGCCGGACGTTCGCGTCTGGAAACCGAAGGCCTGATCGGCTTCTTCATCAACACCCAGGTGCTGCGTGCCGAGATCGATGGTCAGCAGTCCTTCAGCACCTTGCTGCAACAGGTCAAACAGGTTGCCTTGGGCGCGCAGGCCAATCAGGACTTGCCGTTCGAGCAACTGGTCGACGCTTTGCAACCGGACCGCAGCCTCAATCACAGCCCATTGTTCCAGGTGCTCTACAACCACCAGCAAAAGCTGGGTGCGAGCGTTGAGCGCAGCGTCGCCGATTTGCAGATCGAGCGTCTGCACTGGCAGCAACACACCACGCAATTCGATCTGGTGCTCGACACTCAGGAGCAGGGCGAAACGCTGGACGCCAGCCTGACCTACGCCACTGATTTGTACGACGAGGCGTCGATGAATCGCCTGGCCGAGCAGTGGCTGAATCTGCTGCAAGCGGTAGTCAGCGATCCACTGCAACGGGTTGCCGAACTGCCGCTCATTGACGAGTCGCAGCGCGATGCCTTGGTGCAGCATTGGAATCCCGCGTTCCAGGCGCAACCGCCGTCGCCAACCTTGCACCATGTGTTCGAAGTTCAAGCCGCACAACGGCCGGACGCCATTGCACTGACTTACGAAGGCGAGCACCTGACCTACGCCGCGCTCAATGCTCAGGCCAACCGACTGGCGCGCAAACTGCGTAAACAGGGCGTCGGCCCAGAGGTGCGCGTCGGCATCGCCACCGAACGGGCGATGCCGCTGGTGGTAGGGTTGCTGGCGATTCTCAAGGCCGGCGGCGCCTATGTGCCACTCGATCCGCAATACCCGGCCGAGCGCCTGAGCTACATGATCGAAGACAGCGGCATCACGTTGCTGCTGACCCAACAACACCTGATCGACGGTTTGCCGGCCCGCGACGGCGTGCAAGTGCTGAGCCTGGAGTCGTTGCAACTGGATGCCTTCAGCGCCGACAACTTGCCGGCGCTGGCGACCCCGGACAACCTCGCCTACGTCATCTACACCTCCGGTTCCACCGGTCGGCCGAAGGGCGCGTTGCTCAGCCATGGCAACGTCGGGCGTCTGCTCACCGCCACCGCTGCCGAATTCAACTTCGGCCCAGACGATGTCTGGACGCTGTTCCATTCCTACGCCTTCGACTTCTCGGTGTGGGAGCTGTTCGGCGCGCTGTGCACCGGTGGGCGTCTGGTGATCGTGCCGTATTACATCAGCCGCGAGCCGCAAGAGTTCCATCGCTTGCTCTGTGATGAAGGCGTGACGGTGTTGAACCAGACCCCGACCGCGTTTCGCCAGTTGTTGCCGATTGCCTGTGCCAGCCCACGAAACATGGCCCTGCGTCAGGTGATTTTCGGTGGCGAAGCGTTGGAAGTCGCCAGCCTGCGTCCATGGTTCGAGCGCTTCGGCGACCAACAGCCAATCCTGGTCAACATGTATGGCATCACCGAAACCACGGTGCACGTGACCTACCGCGCCATCCGCCTCGCCGATCTCGACGGCAAGGCCCAGAGCCCGATTGGCCTGCCGATCCGCGACCTGCGCTGGTACTTGCTCGACAGCCAGTTGCAGCCGGTGCCGGTGGGTGTGGCGGGCGAGTTGTACATCGCCGGCGCCGGTTTGGCCCGTGGTTATCACGGGCGTTTCGGCCTGACTGCCGAGCGCTTCGTGCCGAGCCCATTCGAGGCGTCGCAACGTCTTTATCGCAGTGGTGACCTGGCCCGCCAGCGTGCCGACGGCAGCATCGATTACCTCGGCCGGATCGACCAGCAAGTGAAGATCCGCGGCTTCCGCATCGAACTGGGTGAAATCGAAGCCGCACTGCTGGCTCAACCGGGCGTGCGCCAAGCGGTGTTGAGCGTGCATGCCGGCGACGGCTGCCCACAACTGTGCGCCTACGTGGTGGCCGAGCAAACCCCGCAAGACACGATCGCCTGGCGCGACAACCTGTGCGCCGCGCTCAAGGTCGATCTGCCGGATTACATGGTGCCGAGCCACTGGTTGCTGCTGGATGCCTTGCCGCTGACCGGTAACGGCAAGCTCGACCGCAAGGCCCTGCCGGTGCCCGACGCTCAGGAATGGCAGCGCCCGTTCGAAGCCCCCGAGGGCGACCTCGAACGGCAACTGGCGGCCATTTGGGCCGACGTGTTGGGCGTGGCGCAGATCGGCCGACGCGACAACTTCTTTGAATTGGGCGGGCATTCGTTGCTCGCCGCCCAGGCCAGTGCCCGTGTGGAACTGGAGCTGGGCATCGAGCTGCCGCTGCGAGCGCTGTTCGAGTCCACCGACCTTCAGGCTTATGCCGCCATGGCCGGGCAACACGCCCCGGCTGACAACGATGCACGTCTTGATGCGCTTGAGTCGCTTCTCGACGAGATGGAGATCAACTGATGGAACACACCACTGCCCAGCGTATCGCCACTCGCTTCGCCGGCCTGCCGACTGACAAGCGCCGCGAGTTTCTGCAACGCATGCAAGAGCAGGGCGTGAGCTTCGGCCAACTGCCGATACCGCCCGCTGCCGAGCCGCAAACGACGTTCGAACTGTCGTACGCGCAGCAGCGCCAATGGTTCCTCTGGCAGCTTGATCCGCAGAGCTCGGCGTACAACATTCCGGCCGCCCTGCGCTTGCACGGGCCGCTGAATGTCGCGGCGTTGCAGCAGAGTTTCGACGTGCTGCTGGAGCGTCATCAGAGCCTGCGCAGCCGGTTCGTCGAGGATGACGGTCAGGTGGTGCAGACACTGGCCGGGTTCACCTCGCTGCCGATCGAACGGATCGACCTGTGCGATGAGCCTCAGGAACAGCGTCTCGATCTGGCCATGAAAGCGGTCGAGCAGGACATCGCCCGGCCATTCGATCTCCAGCACGGTCCGCTGCTGCGGGTCAGCCTGTTGCAACTCGACGCCGAAGACCATGTGCTGTTGCTGACCTTGCACCACATCGTCACCGATGGCTGGTCGATGGGTGTGTTGGTGGAGGAGTTTTCCCGGCTCTACGCTGCGCATTGTCAAGGGCAGAATGCTGTACTGGAAGCGCTGCCGATTCAGTATTCCGATTACGCCCTGTGGCAACGCCGCTGGATGGAAGCGGGCGAGCTGGAACGTCAGCTTAATTGGTGGCGTGAAACACTGGGCAGCGAACAACCGCTGCTGGAATTGCCGACTGATCGCCCACGCCCGGCGCAACCGAGCCAGCGCGGTGCGCGTCTGGATTTCGCCCTCGATGCGACCTTGGCCAGCGGTCTGATGAGCCTGTCCAAACAGCGTGGCGTCACGCCGTTCATGCTGTTGCTGGCGAGCTTCCAGGCGTTGCTCTATCGCTACAGCGGGCAGTCCGACTTGCGAGTCGGCGTGCCGATTGCCAACCGCAATCGTGCGGAAACCCGTGGCCTGATCGGCTTCTTCGTCAACACCCAGGTGATGCGTGCCGAGCTGGACGGGCGCCTGCCGTTCAGTCAGTTGCTCGACCAGACCCGCACTGCGTCGCTCAATGCCCAGGATTATCAGGACTTGCCGTTCGAGCGTCTGGTGCAGGCGCTGCAAGGTGAACGCAGCCTGAGCCACAGCCCGTTGTTCCAGGTGATGTTCAACCACCAGCAAGCCAAACCGGCGGCGGTCAGCGGTTTGCTCGCTGGTCTGCGCGTCGAAGCGCTGAACGCCACGGCGCACACCACGCAATTCGACCTGCAACTGGACACGCAGGAGGAGGGCGACAAGCTGTTCGCCAGCCTGACGTATGCCACCGATCTGTTCGACGCCGAGCGCATCGAGCATTTAGCGCGTCATTGGCGGAATTTGTTGGCCGGTGTGCTGGCGAACCCGCAATGCCCACTCGCCGAGTTGCCATTGCTGGATGCCGATGAGCGCCTGCGCATCCTCGATGACCTCAACGACACCGCTCAGGCCTACCCGGGCGAAGTCTGCGTGCAGCGCCATTTTGAAGCACGTGCAGCTGAAAACGGCGAGGCGACAGCGCTGGTGTTCCAGGGCCAGCGCCTGAGTTACGCCGAGCTGAATGTGCGCGCCAACCGTTTGGCCCATCACTTGCGCGCCCAGGGCGTTGGCCCGGAAGTGCTGGTGGGGATTGCCTGCGACCGCTCGTTTGAAATGGTCGTCGGCCTGTTGGCCATTCTCAAGGCCGGCGGCGCTTATGTGCCGCTGGACCCTGAATACCCGCTCGATCGCCTGAGCTACATGATCGAAGACAGCGGTATTTCGCTGTTGCTGACCCAGGAACATCTGCTGGCGCAATTACCGACGCCGGACAACGTGCGCACCTTGTACCTGCACGCCGAGGCCGATTGGCTGAGCGACTTGCCGGGCTCCGATCTGCCAAACCTGGCTGTCGCCGAAAACCTCGCCTATGTGATTTACACCTCGGGTTCCACCGGCAAACCCAAGGGCGCGGGCAACCGCCATGTGGCGCTGCATAACCGTCTGGAGTGGATGCAGCAAGCCTACAACCTGCTGCCGACTGACCGCGTGCTGCAAAAAACGCCGTTCAGTTTCGACGTGTCGGTGTGGGAGTTTTTCTGGCCGCTGATGAAGGGCGCCACGCTGGTGATCGCCGCCCCCGGCGAGCACCGCGATCCGCAACGCCTGGCCGCGCTGGTCGTCGAACAGGCGATCACCACGCTGCACTTTGTGCCATCGATGCTTTCGGCGTTTATCGCTGCCGACGAGGCGCTGGCCTGCACCTCGCTGCAACGGATCATTTGCAGCGGTGAAGCGCTGCCGATGGAACTGCAACGTCAGACCCTGCGTAGCCTGCCGCAAGCCAATCTCTACAACCTCTACGGCCCGACCGAAGCGGCCATCGACGTGACCCATTGGACCTGCGTGGAAGAAGGGCGCGACAGCGTGCCGATCGGTCGGCCGATCGCCAACCTGCGCACCTGCATTCTCGACAGCGAACTGCAACTGTTGCCGTTGGGCGCGGTGGGCGAGTTGTACCTGGGCGGTGTCGGTCTGGCGCGTGGGTATCACCGCCGTGGTGCGCTGACCGCCGAGCGTTTCGTGGTCGATCCGTTGGGCAGCGGCGAGCGCCTGTACCGCACCGGCGACCTGGCGCGCTATCGCGCTGACGGCGCCATCGACTACTGCGGGCGTATTGACCATCAAGTGAAGATTCGCGGTTTGCGCATCGAACTCGGTGAAATCGAAGCGCGTCTGCAAGAACATGCCGATGTACAGGAAGCCGTGGTGCTGGCCCTCGATGGCCCGAGCGGCAAGCAACTGGTTGCGTACATCGTGCCGCAAGATCGAGCCTTGGTCGGCGCCGATGCCGAGCAGCAAGGCGCATGGCGCGAAACCCTGAAAAGCCATCTGCTGGCGAGCCTGCCGGACTACATGGTGCCGGCGCAGACCGTGCTGATCGAACAAATGCCGCTGAGCCCGAACGGCAAACTCGACCGTAAACACCTGCCGGCACCGACCGCACACGTCAGCCAACGCGCCTTCGAAGCGCCACGCAGCGAACACGAACAGGTGCTGGCGCAGATCTGGCAGGACGTGTTGGGCGTGGAGCAGGTCGGGCGTCAGGACAACTTCTTTGAACTGGGCGGCGACTCGATTATTTCGATTCAAGTGGTCAGCCGTGCACGCCGTGCCGGTCTGAGCCTGCAACCGCGCGACCTGTTCCAGCAACAAACCTTGCAAGCGCTGGCCGCCGTGGTCAAAGAACAGGCCGCACCGCTGGCGCAACAAGGGCCGGTGGACGGTGTACAGAAACTCACGCCAATCCAGCGCTGGTTCTTCGATGAGCCGATCCCGCAACGCGCGCACTGGAACCAGGCGGTGCTGCTGGTGCCGCGCGAAACCCTCGAATTGCCGCGTCTGCAAGCCGCGCTGCAACGCCTGCTCAAGCAACACGATGCCCTGCGTTTGCGCTTCAGTCAGCCGCAATCCCTGCAGGATCCCTGTGGGAGCGAGCTTGCTCGCGATGGCGTTGGGGCAGGCAACATCGATGGTGCCTGTGCTGGCCTCATCGCGAGCAAGCTCGCTCCCACAGGGTGGTCGGCGCGTTACGTCGGGGCCGACAGCTGCGATGTGATCGACATGCTATGGACCGCTCGTGTGGCCAGCGATGCCTCACTGGAATCGGTGTGCGATGAAGCCCAGCGCAGCCTCAGTCTGCAAGACGGACCGCTGCTGCGCGTGGCGTTGATCGCTCAGGCCGATGGCTCGCAGCGGTTGCTGTTGGTGATCCACCACTTGGCGGTGGACGGTGTGTCCTGGCGGGTGTTGCTGGAAGATTTGCAGGCCGCCTACCTTGGGCAAGACCTGCCGCCGAAGACCAGCGCCTTTCAGGCCTGGGCAGACAAACTCGACAACTATGCACGCTCCGAAACTGTCGCCAGCGAACTGAACTGGTGGCAGGCGCAACTGAGCGAGGCGAATGATTCGCTGCCAGTGGCCAATGCTCAGGCCAGTCAGGCCGGGCATCTGCGCCAAGGCGTCAGCATTGGCCTCGACCGCGAACAGACCCGTCAGTTGCTGCAACAGGCGCCAGCGATCTATCGCACTCAGGTCAACGACCTGCTGCTGACCTCACTGGCCCGCACCCTCAGCCGCTGGACCGGCCACGCCTCAGCGCTGATTCAGCTTGAAGGCCATGGCCGCGAAGAGCTGTTCGACGATATCGACCTGACCCGCACCGTCGGCTGGTTCTCCAGCCTGTTCCCGGTGAGCCTGACGCCGACCGTCGACCTCCCGGGTTCGATCAAGGCAATCAAGCAGCAACTGCGCGAAATCCCCGGCAAAGGCATGGGCTACGGCCTGTTGCGCTACATGGGCGATGCGTCGACCCAAACGGCGTTGGCCGCATTGCCGCAAGCACGCGTGACGTTCAACTACCTCGGCCAGTTCGACCAGAGCTTTGCCGAAGACGCACTGTTCACGCCGGCTCGCGAATCCAGCGGTGCCGCGCAATCGGCCGACGCACCGTTGCCGAACTGGTTGTCGGTGGACGGTCAGGTCTATGGCGGTGAACTGAAGCTCGACTGGACCTTCAGCCGCGAATGCTTTGACCTGCGCGAGATCGAAACGCTGGCAGCGGATTTCCGCAGTGAACTGTTGGCGTTGATCGCCCATTGCCTGAGCGATGGCGCGGGCGGCGTGACCCCGGCGGACTTCCCGTTGGCACGCCTGACCCAGGCGCAACTCGATGGCCTGCCGGTGCCACCGGCGCAAATCGAGGACCTGTATCCGCTGTCGCCGATGCAGGCCGGTTTGTTGTTCCACAGCTTGTACGAATCCGATTCCGGCGCCTACGTGAATCAGCTCAGCGTCGAAGCCCGTGGCCTCGATGCCGAACGGCTCGGCCGCGCGTGGCAAGCGGTGCTCGACACTCATCCGATCCTGCGCAGCAGTTTCCATTTCCCCGACGGCTTCGAAGCGCCGGTGCAGTTGGTGCATCGCCATCTGCAATTGCCGATGACCTGCCTCGACTGGCGCGGCCGCAGCGATCAGGCCGAAGCAGTGGTTCAACTGATCGACAGCGAGCGTCTGCAACTCGATTCGACTCGCGCGCCGTTGATGCGTTTGACCCTGGTGCGACTCGACGATGAGCGTCAGCAACTGATCTACACCCACCATCACCTGTTGCTCGATGGCTGGAGTAACTCACTGCTGTTGAGCGAAGTCCTGCAGCGTTATGCCGGGCAAGACGTGCAGGCGCCAACCGGGCGTTTCGCTGACTACATCGGCTGGCTGCAACGTCAGGATGCGCAGGCTGATGAACTGTTCTGGTGCGAGCAACTGGCGACCCTCGACAACCCGACCCTGTTGGCGCAGAGCCTGGCCCATGGCGACAGTAAAAATCTGTCGACGACGGAGTTTGCCGACCACCGACAGACCTTCGATGTCGCCACCAGCCAACGCTTCAGCGACTTTGCCCGTCAGCAAAAGGTGACGCTCAACACCTTGGTCCAAGGTGCCTGGGCACTGTTGCTGCAACGCTACAGCGGTCAACGCAGCGTCGCGTTCGGCGCGACCGTGGCGGGGCGTCCGGTGGACTTGCCGGGTGCTGAAAGTCAGCTCGGTCTGTTCATCAACACCTTGCCGGTAATCAGCAGCCCGGACGCGGTTGAAAGCGTCGGCCAGTGGCTGACCCGCTTGCAGGCGCAGAACCTGGAATTGCGTGAGCATGAATTCACCGCATTGAGTGACATTCAGCGCTGGGCCGGGCGTGCCGGCGAACCACTGTTCGACAGCCTGCTGGTATTCGAAAACTTCCCGGTGGCCGAAGCGCTGCAACAGGGCGCGCCCGCCGGTTTGAGCTTCTCGATCCCGCAGAACCATGAACGCACCAACTTCCCGCTGACCCTGGCGGCCACTGCCGAAAGCCGGCTCAGCCTGAACTGGAGCTACCAGTGCGCCCAGTTCAGCGCCGAGGCGATTGCCCGCATGAGCGAGCACCTGGCCGCGCTGCTGGCAGCGATGGTCGCCGCGCCACACGCTGCATTGAGTGAACTCGACCTGCTGACCGCGCCGGAACGTGCGCAACAGTTAGTGGAGTGGAACCCGGCATTTACCGCGACAGAAAACCCGCTCTGCGTGCATCAGTTGATCGAGGCTCAGGCCGTCATCCGACCGGATGCCACCGCGCTGATCTTCAACGATCTGGAATTGAGCTTCGACCAACTCAACCGCCGCGCCAACCCATTGGCCCACCGCCTGCGCGCACTGGGTATCGGCCCGGAAGTGCGGGTCGGCCTGGCGATGCAGCGTTCGCCGGAGATGATCATTGGCCTGCTGGCGATCCTCAAGGCCGGCGGTGCTTACGTGCCGCTGGACCCGGCGTACCCGGCCGAACGCCTGCGTTATCTGATGGAAGACAGCGGCATTTCGCTGCTGATCAGCCAATCATGGCTGCGGGAAAAACTGCCCTTGCCGGAAGGCCTGTCGGTGCTTGAAATCGACCGCGAGCCGCTGGAGTTCATGGCCGACACCAACCCGGTCAACCTGACCTGCGGCGAAAACCTCGCGTACCTGATTTACACCTCGGGCTCCACCGGGCGGCCGAAAGGCGTCAGCGTGGCCCACGGTCCGCTGGCCATGCATTGTCTGTCGATTGGCGAGCTGTACGGCATGACGCCGGACGATCGCGAATTGCAATTCGCTTCGATCAGCTTCGACGGTGCTCACGAGCGCTGGCTGACGCCGCTGGTGTTCGGTTCGGCGGTGATGCCCCGTGACGACGAGTTGTGGAGCGTGGAGCGCACTTGCGCCGAGATCGAAAAGCACGGCATCACCATCGCCTGCTTCACCCCGACCTATCTGTCGCAGATCGCCGATTTCATGGGCGAAGCGGGGCGTGATCTACCGATCCGCTCCTACACCCCGTGCGGTGAAGGCATGGCCAAACATGCGTTCGATGAAGTGCAGCAAGTGCTGCAACCCAAGCGCCTGATCAACGGCTATGGCCCGACCGAAACGGTGATCACGCCACTGATCTGGCTGGCGTATCCGGACACTGAGTTCGACTCGGCGTTCATGCCGATTGGCCGGCCAGTCGGCAACCGCAGCGCCTATATTCTGGACGGCGGTTTGCAGCCGTTGCCGGTTGGCGTGTCGGGCGAGTTGTACCTGGGCGGCGAGGGCGTCGCCCGTGGTTACCATCAACGTCCCGACCTGACCGCTGAACGCTTCGTGCCGGATCCCTTCGTGCCGGGTGCGCGTTTGTATCGCAGTGGCGACCTCGCGCGGTTCCGCGCCGACGGCGTTGTTGAATACCTCGGCCGTATCGACCAGCAAGTGAAGATTCGCGGTTTCCGTATCGAGCTCGGTGAAATCGAAGCCTGCCTGCTGGAACACGAAGGCGTGCGTGAAGCCTTCGTGATCGATCGCGAAGGCCCGGTGAGTCGTCAGTTGGTGGGTTATGTGGTGCCGCGCGATCCGCTCGCCGACGAGCACGAGTTGCGTGAAACGCTGACCTTGCACCTGCGCAGTCGATTGCCGGCGCACATGCTGCCAGCGCATTTGATGTGCCTGGCCGCGTTGCCGCTGACGCCGAACGGCAAGCTTGATCGCCAAGGCTTGCCAGCGCCTGAAGCCACTCGGCAGAACCACGATCAAGTGGCCGCCGCGTCGCCGGCCGAAGCGTTGCTGGTGGACATCTGGCAAGAACTGCTGGGGCTGGAGTCGGTGGGCGTCACCGAGAACTTCTTCGAACTGGGCGGCGACTCGATCATCTCGCTGCAAGCGGTGAGTCGTGCCGGGCAGCGCGGGCTGGTGTTCAGTCCGAAGCAACTGTTCGAGCAGCAAACCATTCGGGCCCTCGCTGCGGTGGCGACCAGTCGTGAATCAGCGTTGGTTGAAGCGCCGAAAGTCCCTGCTTTTGCGCTGGTGCCGCACATCGACATCGCGGCCCGTGAGGGGCTGCAAGACCTGTATCCGCTGTCGCCGATGCAGCAAGGCATGCTCTTCCATTGCCTCGATTCGCCAGAGCTGAACCCATACGTCAACCAGTTGAGCGTGGCGGTGGACGGTTTGCAGGTGCCGCGTTTCCGTGCCGCTTGGCAAACCTTGGTTGAACGTCATGAAGTGCTGCGCGCGGCGTTCCGCTGGCGTGATGGTCTGGCCGATCCGCTGCAAGCGGTGTTCGCCGATGTCGAGCTGCCGATCGAAGAACTCGACTGGCGTGACCGCACCGACACCGAACAGGCGCTGAACGAACTGGCGGCGGCGGAACAGGCCAAAGGCTTCGACCTGAACTGTCCGCCGCTGATGCGTTTCATCCTGGTGCGCCTGGGTGATGACCGTTACCAGATGATCTGGATTTACCATCACTTGTTGCTGGACGGCTGGAGCGCCTCGCGCCTGTTGGGCGACATGTTGCGCCTGTACCACAACGACACTCTGCCGACCCTGACCGGTCGCTACGCCGATTACATCGCCTGGCTGCAACGCCAGGACGGTGCGCAGGCGGAAGGGTTCTGGCGCGAGCGCCTGGCGTTGCTCGAAGAGCCGACCATTCTGGCCAAGGCTTCGGGTGCGGCGGGTTCCGGTCACGGCGTGATGTACAGCCACCTCGACGCTGAGGCGACGCGCAAACTGCACAGCTTCGCCAAGCGTCAGCGCGTGACATTGAACACGCTGGTGCAAGGCGCGTGGTTGTTGCTGTTGCAACGCCACAGCGGCCAACGCAGTGTCGCGTTCGGCGCCACGGTAGCGGGGCGTCCGACCGGGTTGGTCGGTGCGCAGGACATGCTCGGCCTGTTCATCAACACCTTGCCGGTGATCCAGTCCCTCGACCCGCAACAACCGTTGGGCGAGTGGCTGCGCAACTTGCAGGATTACAACCTGATGGTTCGCGACTACGAACACACGCCGTTGTCGGACATTCAGCGCTGGGCCGGGCAGGGTGGCCAGGGCTTGTTCGACAGCATCATCGTGTTCGAAAACCATCCGGTGGACCGCGCCTTGAAAGGAGGTGAGGAAGGTGAGCTGCGCTTTGCCGAAGTCGGCAGTGGCGGCGTCACCAACTTCCCGATGGACTTGATGGTCAGCGCCAACGAAGAAGGCCTGGAAGTTGAGTACCTGTTCCTGCGTGATCGCTTTAGTGAAGTGGAAGTTGAGCGGATTCGTGCTCAGCTCGAAGGGTTGCTGCGTGCGCTGCCTGAGGATGCTGCTTGTCTGCTCGGCAACATTGGCTTGCCTGAGGCACGTTTAAGTCTGCCGCAGGTGTCCGACGACAATGCCGATTTGCTGCACGCATTCAATCAACACGTAAAAGCACAACCGCAGAATGTCGCCTTGATCTGCGAGGATCGGGAAGTCAGTTATGCACAGCTTGAGGCGCAGGCCAATGGGTTGGCACAGCAACTGATCGGTCGCGGCATCGGGCCGGAAAGTCTGGTGGCAGTGGCGCTGCCGCGTTCCGAGCGCACCATCGTTGCGTTCCTTGCGGTGCTGAAAGCAGGGGCGGCTTACCTGCCTTTGGACTTGGCGTACCCGGCCGAGCGACTGGCTTACATGTTGAGCGATTCAGCGGCCAGTCTGTTGCTTTGCAACAGTGATCTGGGCGAACGACTGACCCTGGCCGACAGCCCGCCACGGCTGTTGCTCGATCAGTTGAGCGTTGCCGACAACATTGAGTGCCCGGTTTCCCGACCGCTGCCGGGACATCTCGCGTATCTGATCTACACCTCCGGCTCCACTGGCCAACCGAAAGGCGTGGCCGTGGCGCGCGGACCGATTGCCCGGCATTGCCGCGGCATCATCGAGCTCTACGAACTGGCACCGCGCAGCCGCGAGTTGCACTTCATGTCGTTCGCTTTCGACGGTGCTCAGGAGCGTTGGCTGAGTGTGTTGCTGGCCGGTGGCAGTCTGGTGATCCGCGATGACAGTTTGTGGACCCCGGAACAAACCCTGGAAGTGTTGCAGCGTCACGCCGTCACCGTGGCCTGCTTCCCGCCGGCGTACCTGCAACAGATGGCCGAGGTGGCCGAGCGTCTGGGTAATCCGCCGGCGGTCGAGGTGTATTGCTTTGGCGGTGATGCGGTGCCGGAGGCCAGTTTCGAGCAGGTCAAACGGGCGCTGCGTCCGCAGCGTCTGGTCAACGGTTACGGCCCGACCGAAACCGTGGTCACGCCTTTGTTGTGGCGTGCCGAGGTCAGCGAAACCTGCGACGCGGCGTATGCGCCGATTGGTCGTGGTGTGGCCGGGCGTGGCTTGTACGTGCTCGATGCCGACCTCAATCCGTTGCCGGTCGGTGTCAGCGGCGAGTTGTACCTGGGCGGCGAATGCCTGGCGCGCGGTTATCACCAGCGTCCTGGCATGAGCGCCGAGCGTTTCATTCCAGACCCGTTCGAGGCCGGTGGCCGCATGTACCGCACCGGCGACCTGGTGCGCCAGCGCGAGTGCGGGTTGATCGACTACCTGGGGCGTCTCGACCAGCAAGTGAAGATCCGTGGTTTCCGCATCGAACTCGGCGAAATCGAAGCCCGCCTGCGCGACTGCGCCGGGGTGCAGGATGCCGCCGTGGTGGTGCACGACACGCCGACCGGCAAGCAATTGGTCGGTTATGTGGTGGCCGCTGGTGCAGTCGGGCTGGACCGTCGCTTGAAGTCTGAACTGCAAGCGCAACTGCCGGATTACATGGTGCCGGCGCGAATCCTGGTGCTGGAGCGTTTCCCGCTGTCGGCCAACGGCAAGCTCGACCGTCGCGCACTGCCGACACCGGAATGGGCGCTCGGCGGCTATCGCGCACCGCGCAACGCACTGGAAACGGCGCTGGCCGCGATCTGGCAAGAGGTGCTCGGCGTGCCGCATGTGGGCATCGATGACAACTTCTTCGAACTCGGCGGCGACTCGTTGCAGGTGCTTAAAGTCATCTCGCGGGTACGCAGCCAGCCACAACTGGGCTTCGAATTGAAACTGCGCGACCTGATGCAGAAACCGTGCATCGCCGAACTCAGTGGCTATCAGGCTGCCGAACCGGCGTCTGCGCCGGACCCGTTGCTGGCGCTGAATGCGCGGATCCCCAACGTGCCGGCGCTGTTCTGCCTGCACGCCGGTTTCGGCACGGTGTTCGACTACGAACCGCTGGCTCGCCGACTGGAAGGCCGGCGCACGGTGTACGGCCTGCAATGCCGGATGCTGCTTGACCCGCACTGGCAGGACGAGTCGCTGTTGGCCATGGCTCAAGCCTATGCGCAACGGATTCGCAGTCAGCAGGCCAACGGGCCGTATTACTTGCTGGGCTGGTCGTTGGGTGGGGCGTTGACGCAATTGGTCGCCCACGAACTGGAAACCCAGGGTGAGACGGTCGCGTTTGCCGGGCTGGTCGACAGTTACGTGGCGGGCACTGCAGAGGCGGGGGACTGGCGCGAGGACCTGGGCGACTTCCTGACGTTTGTGCTCGGTCTGCCGGCCGATGAGGCTCAGGCGCTGATTGCGCTGAAAGCCGCTGATTTGAATGAACGCGAGGGTTCCACGGCGGTGATCGAGGCGGCGATGCACGGTTCCAATGAGCAAGCCGCGTTGGGTGCAGGGGAACTCACGCAGATCTTCGCCACCGGCTCACGCCTCAAGCAACTGGCGCTGGCGCAGCGGCAACTGCCGGCGATTCAGATTAAGGCGCATCGCTGGTGGGTGGCCGAGCGCGACGATGAACGTCGGGTGTTTGAGGCCCAGGTCGGCAGCCATGGCGTTGATCGCTTGTTGGCGGGCGGGCATTACGAGCTGCTGCGCGGTGATGAGTTGCTCGATGAGCTTGAAGACTTGCTCGAACACCGCATGGCAATCGCTTAAACGGGAGTGCCACGGTCCCCTGTAGGAGCTGTCGAGTGAAACGAGGCTGCGATCTTTTGATCTTGTTTTCAAGATCAAGATCAAAAGATCGCAGCCTCGTTTCACTCGGCAGCTCCTACACAAGCGCCGCTCGTTTCCAGTTTTTGTATTGCTCGATTATTGACCTTTTTGTGTAGAAGGATTCGTCCCATGGCTGTTTTGCCAGAACTTGAAGCATTTCTAGAACTCGCCGAGTTCGGCCGGATGACCGGCAAAAGTCGCGCGATGCACGAACAGTCGCCGCAACAGGCGCGGCTCGATTTTGAAGCGTCGTCGGGGTTTCTCGATGTGCCGCTGGACAGCGTTGCCTGCGAGGACTTCACCATCGCCGCGCGAGATGGCCACAGCTTGTCGGCAAGGGTGTATCGCGACGGGCAAACGGTCGATGGGCTGCAACCGGTGGTGTTGTATTTCCATGGCGGCGGGTATGTGGTCGGCAGTCTCGATTCCCATGACGCACTGTGCCGGCGGCTGGCCTCCCAAGGGGGTTTTGCCTTGTTGACGGTGGATTATCGCCTGGCGCCGGAATGGCGGTTCCCGACGCCGGTGCAGGATGCCTGCGATGCGGGGAACTGGCTGGTTCGTGAGGGCGCGACGCGTGGCTTGGACGCAACGCGAGTGGCCGTGGCCGGTGACAGCGTGGGCGCGACACTGGCGACGGTGTTGTCGATCATGGCGGTGCGTGAACCTGATGAACTGGCGTTGAAACCCAACGCGCAATTGTTGGTGTACCCGGTGACGGATGCCACGACCCAGCGCGCGTCGCATCGGGATTTTGCCGAGGGTTATTTGCTGGAGACGCCGACGCTGGATTGGTTCTATGCGCATTACGGGCGCACGCCGCAAGATCTGGCGGATTGGCGGTGCTCGCCGTTGCTGGCAGAGGATCTCTCGGGTGTGGCGCCGGCGCTGGTGTACCTGGCCGGGCATGATCCATTGCATGACGAAGGGTTGGCGTATGCCGAGCGGCTGCGTGCTGCGGGGAATGAGGTGACGTTGCTGGAACAGCCTGGGATGACCCATGACTTTTTGCGTATGGCGGGGTTGTTGGGGGAGGTTGAGGGGATTCATGCTGAAGTGGCGGAGTGGGTTCGTTCGCGGGTTTGAGATGAAATGAAAATACCGCCATGCCTGGGTCAGGGGTGGCGGTTTTTTTGTGTCTGGCTCAGGAGGTTTGGGTGAGGCTCATGCCGCCATCGCGAGCAAGCTCGCTCCCACAAGGGTTTTGTGAGCGCCGAAAATCCACTGTGGGAGCGAGCTTGCTCGCGATGGCGGCATGAGACTCACCACAAATCATCGCCCATAAAAAAAGCCCGTATCTCGCAATACGGGCATTTTTCATTTCAGTTCAGCCACTCAGAAATCATACTTCGCAGTGATCTGCAGGTTACGTGGCTCGCCGTAGAACGTGGTGCCGAAGTTGCCCAGGCCCGTCAGGTACTTCTTGTCGAAGACGTTGTTGGCATTGGCGGTGAAGCTCAGGTGCTCGTCGTATTGAAAACGGGTCATCAGGTCCACGAGGGTGTAGCCACCTTGCTTGAGCATGGTGCTGCCGCCCACGCCACCGCCCACGTTGGGGCTGTAGCTCTGGCCGTAAAAAGCGCTCTGCCAGCTGATGCCGCCACCGACGGTGAACTGGTCCAGCGCGCCGGGCAGACGGTAGGTGGTGAACGTACGAATCACGTGTTCCGGTTTGCTGGTGGCCAGCGGGAAACCGAAGATGCGTTGTTCGTCCTTGTCACGGGTACGGGCGTAGGTGTAGCCGGCAGACACGTTCCAGTCCTGAGCCAGTTCGCCGGCCAGTTCCAGTTCCACACCGTTGGTGGTGGCGCCGGCGATTGCTTTGTAGACGTCCCGGCCGGTGTTCGTGTCGGTGGTGACGTATTGGGCGACGTTGTCCTGTTCGATGCGGAACAAGGCCAGGCTGGCGTTCAGCCTGCCTTCGAAGTAGGCCGCCTTCAGGCCGGTCTCGTAGCTCTTGCCTTCAACCGGCTCCAGGGTTTTGCCGCTGGCGTCCTGGTAGATTTGTGGCTGGTAGATGCTGGTGTAGCTGCCGTACACCGAGTAGGTATCGTCCAGGTCATAGACCACACCGGCGTAGGGCGTGACGACGCCATGTTCCTTGTAGCTGGCGTGGGTGTCGGTCTGGCCGGTGCCTGGATAGTAGGAGTAATCCTCGTTGTACTTGTAGGTGCTCACACGGCCGCCAAGGATGAACGACAGGTCGTCCGTCGGACGCAGGCGCGTGGCCAGGTAAGCGCCGTTCTGGCTCTGGGTGCGCTCGTACTTGCCGTTTTTCGGGAAGTCCTGTTTCGCCAGATGGCCTTCCCAGTCAAAAATGTTGCCCGTCACCTGTCCGAAGGCGCTGCTGTCGAAAGTTGAACCGGTCTGACGGGAGTGGGAGGCCATGAAACCTGCCACCAGTTCATGCTCGCGACCGCCCAGGCTGAACGGGCCCGAGACGTTCACGTCAGCGGTGTTCTGCACGCGATGGCCTTCCCAACGACCCCAGTAAAAGAACATGCCTTCGCCGGTGGCGCGGTCCGGGCTGCCGCCGCTGGCCGAGGCCAGTTGGGTGTCGTGATCGGTGGTTTTCTGGTCGAAGCTGGCCTTGAATTTCCAGTCATTGGTGAGTGCTTGTTCCAGCGACGCGAAGTAAGTGGTGCTGTCGAAATCACGACGGCTCCAGTCGGCACCCGGGTTGAAACTGCGAGAGAAGTCGGTGCGGCCGCCGTCGGTGTAGTACGGCGCGTTACCGGTCCAGGAACTGCCGCGCGGGGTAGCACTGGACTTGTCGACGCCCAGGGTCAGCAGGGTATCGTCCGTCAGGTCGGCTTCGAGGATGCCGTAGAACAGGTCTTTCTTCTGGCTGTAATGATCGATGTACGAATCTTTATCCTGGAGGGCACCGACGAAGCGGCCGCGCACGCTGCCGGAATCGTTCAGCGAACCGGAGATGTCGCCTTCGGTGCGGTAGTTGTCCCAGTAGCCGGCGGTGGCACTGACCGACGCCTTGAATTCCTTGGTCGGCTTCTTGCGCACCAGGTTGACGGTGGCGGACGGGTCGCCCGCGCCGGTCATCAGGCCGGTCGCGCCTTTGATGACTTCGATGCGGTCGAGGCTGGCCGCGTCGTCGCTGTTGTTAGGGTTTTCACCGTAAACGCCGTCGTAGGGAATGTTGACGCCGTCGTACTGAAAGTTGGTGATGGCAAATCCACGGGCGGAAAACTCGGTACGGTCACTGTCGTACTTCTGTGTCGTAACGCCAGGGGTGTTGCGCAACGCGTCGGCGACGCTGGTGACACCGCGATCATCCATTTGCTGACGCGTCACCACGGTCACCGATTGCGGCGTTTCACGCAGGGTCAACGGCAGCTTGGTCGCGGTGGTCGTCGCGCCGGTGGTGTAGGAATGGGTATCTTCAGTGGTCAGGCCCAGAGCCTGGCCGGAAATGGTGGTCGCGCCCAGTTGCAGGCTCGAGCCGCCGCCGGACACCAAGGTGACGGTATTGCCGCTGATCTGGAACGAAATGCCAGTGCCTTTCAGCAGGGCGGCGAGGGCGTCGGACGGTTCCAGCGAACCGGACACCGCACGAGACTTGATCCCTGCAACCTGATCCGGGCTATAGAGGATTTGCAGATTGGTCTGCATGCCCAGTTCGGTCAGCGCGTTGGAAAGCGATTGACCTGCAATATTCACTTTTACAGGTGCAGCATTGGCCATCGAGCTCCCCAGCAAGGTGGCGGTCAGCAGTACGCTAGTGAACAGGGTGCGATGCAAAGTCGGGCGCTGTACGGCCAGCGCGAGAGGTGTGCGGCGTGTGTGAGGTCGCATTACTTACCTGAGCTCCTGAAAAAATGTTGTGCAGAGTTTTTGTTAATAAGAATGATTATTAGACGCAGCACGAGCGAGAAACCGGAAAGAAACCCGTCAAATATTTTTCTGAGGAAGCAGAAAGTTCGAGAAACCTGTGGGAGCGAGCTTGCTCGCGATGGCGTTGGATCAGTCGCCATCAATGTTGAATGTGATGGCCCCATCGCGAGCAAGCTCGCTCCCACAGGTAATCAGTAATCAGGCGGGAGCCAGCTCAGTGACGACCCGTCCGCTTTCCATGCGCACCAGTTGGTCCGCCACGTCGAAGTAACGGTCATCGTGGGAGATCACAATGATGGTTTTGCCCAGACGCTTAAGGTCCGGCAGCAGCTCGGTATAGAAAATCCGGCGGAAGGTCGGGTCCTGGTCGGCCGCCCATTCATCGAACACCAG
Source organism: Pseudomonas fluorescens (assembly GCF_000968015.1). Lineage (GTDB taxonomy): Bacteria > Pseudomonadota > Gammaproteobacteria > Pseudomonadales > Pseudomonadaceae > Aquipseudomonas > Aquipseudomonas fluorescens_W. The sequence continues at coordinate 23,960 of NZ_LACH01000052.1, read as the reverse complement.
CACCGGACGTTCCTCCAGCCACGCATTGACCAGGGCCAGGCGTTTGCGCTGGCCGGTGGAGAGGTCGGTGGTGGTGAAGTTGCCGTCCTTGACGCTGACTTTGTGCGCGATCTCCAGCCGTTGCAGGTATTTGTTGGCGTCTTCGGGGATGTGCGTATCGCCCTGAACCACGTCGTCGAACAGGTAATAGTCAGCAAAAATCGTGGTGAACAACTGGCGATAGTCATCGCGGTTGGCGGCGTCGATCACTTCGCCGTTAACGTGGATTGCACCCTGCTGCGGCGTGTACAGGCCCAGCAGCAGTTTGATCAGCGTGGTCTTGCCGCACCCGTTCTCGCCGACAATAAAGGTGATGTCGCCTTGCTTGATCGTCAGGTTCACCGGCCCGAGCTGGAAAGGTGCAGCACCTTCGGCAGCCGGGAAGCTGAAACGTACATCGGCCAGTTTCAGTTCGTGCACCGCTTGCTTGACGTTGCCTTTATCGCTCAGTAGCAGATGCGGTTCCGGGGTGGAAAACTGTTCCGACAGTTCGGCGATGCGGCGGAAGGCGATTTGCGCGCGGCTGACAATCGGCAATGTGCTGATCAAATGCTCCAGCGGGCCTTTCATATACAGCAGCACCAGCACGAAGCCGCTCATCACGGTTTTGTCGGCGCTCGGCCAGAAGGTTTGCAGGGCCAGGGCCAGGCCGATGACCACGAAGAACAGCATCGAGCCGAACGTCTTGGCGATCACGAAAGTGTTGATCGAACGCACCTGGGTGTTGCAGATGAACTCGGCCGTGGCCTTGATGCCCGAGACGAACATGCGCTGGCGGCGTGGGCGATGAATGCGCAGTTCCTTGGCACCTTCGGCAATCGCGTTGTAGTGCTTTTGCAGTTCATCTTCGGCCTCTCGGGCGGCCATGAATCCCTGCACCCCTTTGCTCTGGGCGTAGGCCTGAATCGCCGTGCCGATCAGAATGGCGGCGACCATGATCAGGAACATCGGCCACGACAGAATGGCCAGGTAACCCATGCAACCCAGGGTCACGGTGACGGAAATGGCCAGCGGCGCAAAGGCGAAAGCGAAGTCGCTGATGGTGTCGACGTCGTGGGTCAGTACCGGGATCAAACGGTGGCTGCGATAGCGCTCGATCTGTTCGATCGGTGCCGACAGGACCTTTTCACCGAGCTGTTTGCGCAGCTTGGCGATGATGTGCTGGCCGACATAGTTGGTGCCGATGTCCGAGCAGATCGAACTGGCCAGCGCCAGCAGGCACAGGCCGGCGAACAGGGCGACGACGCCTTGGGTCAGGCCGGTGTCCGAATGCAGGGCGTTGTTGATGGTCGCCAGCAATACCGTGACGCTCAGGCCGCCAACCATGCCCAGGAAAATGGACGCGGCAACGATGAGCCGAAAGGGTTTCAACAGGGCGAACAATTCGCCGATGGCACCACGGGTAGGCTGGGTCATGGAAGACAGTTCCTTGGGTCGTAAAGGCAGATACCCAGTAGAACGTCTGGTGGAAGGCTTAATTTAGCGGGGTGCCGACTGGCGGCGGGGCGTGCCACACAAAACCCTGTAGGAGCTGCCGAGTTAAACGAGGCTGCGATCTTTTGATCTTGTCTTAAAAAATCAAAGTCAAAAGATCGCAGCCTCGTTTCACTCGACAGCTCCTACACAGCTCCTACGCAGCTCCTATACAGCTTCTACAAAGAACACCGTCATCCAGAAACTTTGGGGGTTGCGGGTTAGAGGTCGCGCACGATGCGGAATCCCATCCAGTCGCCGCGTTCTTGCGGGTACTGGCTGTTGCGGTTGCCGGAGCGCGAGAACACCGGCGCTTCGCCCCAGTCGTTGCCACGAATCCGCACGGCTTCGCATTTTGGCTCGACCCAGGCGCTGCCATCGGTGGGGGCACCGACGTAATCAGGGTGTTCGCAGTCTTCGACCCATTCGTAAACGTTGCCGTGCATGTCGTACAGGCCGAAGGCGTTCGGCGGGTAGCTGCCCACTGGCGAGCTGAAGCTGTAACCGTCCGCCGGACCATAGGTGTTGGCGTGTTTGCTGATGCTGTATTCCTTGCCCTCATCGAACGGGAAGGGGAACGGCCCTTTGCTGCCGCCACGCGAGGCATATTCGCGTTGAGCCTCGCTGACCATGCGGTACGTCTGCCCGGTTTTTTTCGACAGCCAGGCGACGTAGTTTTTCACGTCGTCGAAGTTCATGCACACCGCCGGCTGGCGCGGGCTCTGCGGATAGCGCGGCTTGCTGGCGACGCACTCGCGACCCGGCCGGGTGTCGCCGTTGGCGATGGTCACGCCACTCTCGCGCACGTAGCTGTCCCATTCACCGGCGGTGACCTGGAAGCGGCTCATGGCGAACGGTTTGGCGAAAGTCACGTCATGCATCGGACCTTCATCGGGTTCGCGACCGACTTCATCATCGGGGGTGCCCATGGTGAAGGTGCCGGCGGGCAGCACGACCATTTCCGGGCAGTCCCGGCAGTCCTTGAACACTTTGCCCGGTTGCGCCGTTGCCGCAGCTAGCGCGGTAGCCGGCAACAGGCCGGCCATGAGGGCTGTCAGTGTGAGTGCCTTGAGCGGCAGGGTCAGCAGATCACGGTTCATGAGGTGTCTCGTTCAGAAAAAACTGGAGTCTTGTAAGGTCCAATGTAGGAGTGAGCCTGCTCGCGATAGCGGTGTATCAGGCGAAGTCGATGTCGACTGATACACCGCTATCGCGAGCAGGCTCGCTCCTACAGGGTTCTGCATTAGGCGATCTTGCTCAGCAAGACCATGAAGCGGTCGATATCGTTTTCGGTGTTGAGCAGGCCGGGGGCGATGCGGATCACCGGGCCGACGTCGCGGTCCACCGAGTCGCAGACCACGCGGTTCTCCATCAACTGGACGGCGATTTTTTCGCAGTCGCGATCCTTGATCCGGAAGAAGGTGAAACCGGCCGACAGGTCCGGGCTCTTTGGCGTCACCAGTTCGATCTGCGGGTGCTCCAGCAAGCGGTTTTTCGCATAGGTATTGAGCGCATGGATGCGCGCCTGCACCTCGGCCTTGCCCAGGTCCAGGTGCAGCTTGAAGGCTTCGTCCAGGGCCCAGCGATGCTCGAAGCTGTGATAGCCGCCGGGGGTCATGATGGTCGAGAAGGTGGTGGCTTCGGAGAATGTCGGGATGGTCGGCGTCACGTCCTTGAGCTCGGCCGAACGCGCGCAGATGATCCCGGTACCGCGCGGGCCGAACATCCATTTGTGCGTACCGGCAATGAAGAAATCGCAGTGCATGTCGGGGAAGTCGAGGTCCTCGACGCCGAAGCCATGGACGCCGTCGACCACATACAGGATGCGGTCCTTTTCTGCGCGGTTACGGTTCTGTTCGCCCACCAGTTTGCCGATCTCGCCGATTGGCAGTTTGACGCCGCTGCCCGATTGCACCCACGTCATGCCGAGCACTCGGGTTTCAGGGCGAATGCCTTTGGCAATCGAGCCCAGCACTTCGTCCACGGAAATGCTGTGACTGTGCTCGAACAGCTTGAGCTTGCGAACTTTGACCCCGTCCTTTTGTTGGCGGTAAGCCAGGGCATAGTTAGTGGCGTAGTGTTCGTGTTCGCTGGTGAGGATTTCCTGATCGGGGCGCACATGAATGCCGCCGTAGATCAGTGAAAGGCCTTCGGTGGTGCTGCCGGTGAGGGCGATCTGCTCAGGCTTGGCCTTGAGGTAGCGACCGGCCCAGACGCGCACTTCCTGCTCGCGTTTTTCGGTTTCCCCCAGGTCCCAGTCCATGGCCCGACCGGGGTTGCGGTCGAGGTTGGCGCGGTGCATGTCGATCGCTTCACGCACCGGTCTTGGGTGTGAGGTCACCAGAAAGTTGGCGAAGTGCAGGTAGTCCGGGTCCTGATTGAACATCTGGCGTAGTTGCGCCCACTTATCCTTCGGCAGCGGCGCCGGATTGGCGGCCAGCGCCGGCAGGTTCACGGCTGCGCCCAAGGGCAGGCCGGCCGCGAGAATACCGGCCTGCTTGAGGAATGAACGACGGTTGGTCATGAGCTCGGTTCGCTTCTGCAAAAGAGAGAATCAGTTTTTCGCCACAGGCTTGGAAGACTTCTGCACCTGGTCCCAGACCCGCAGGAAGTTGCCGCCCCAGAGTTTGGCGATATCGGCTTCGTCGTAGCCGCGACTGATCAGCTCGGCCGTTACGTTGCGTGCCTCGCTGACGTCTTTCCAGCCGTCCAGCCCGCCGCCGTCGTTGAAGTCGGAACTGATGCCGACGTGGTCGATGCCGATTTTCTTCACCGCGTAGTCGATCGCGTCGCCGTAATCCTTGAGGGTGGCCTTGGGCTCCTCGTCGACGATGGCATAGAGCTGACTGGCGTACTCGCCGAAACGTTGCTCGGACCAGACGGTGATCACCGGATCGCCCGGCATCAACGCCATCTCCAGACCTTGCAACGGTTGCAGGTCGAAGCGTGCGCGCAGGGCGTTGAGTTTGTCCTGGGTGGCCTGGCTCAGCGGGCGGATGTAGGTCGGGAAGCCGACAATCTGCACCACGCCGCCGCTGTTCTTGATCAACTGCATTTCCTGGTCGCTGAGGTTGCGAGGAATGTCCACCAGCCCTCGCGGCGCCGAGTGGGACGCGACCATTGGCGCACGGCTCAACTGGGCAACTTGCTCCAGCGCCTTGGTCGACATCTGCGAAACGTCGATGATCACGCCGAGATCGTTGAGGCGGTGCACGGCCTGCTTGCCGATCTCCGAGAGGCCGCCGAGGGCGTCGCGGGAATCGTTGAAAAACGGCAACGGCCGGGACGAATCAGCCCAGGCGTTGTTGCCCACGTAGCTGAAGCCGAACATGCGCATGCCGCGCGCCGCCCACTTGTCCAGGGCGTTCAGGTCGGTGCCAAGCGGATAGGCGTTGAGCATGCTCATGAAGATCGCGAACTTGCCTTCGCCGTGCAGGCGTCGGAAGTCGTCGGGGGTGTAGGCGATGGCAACCTGATTGGGGAAGTCGCGAACCAGGGTGCTGATGATTTTGTAGCGGGTTTCCTGCTCGAACCGTGCTTCGTCGACGAAGCCGGCGGTGGGGCGGTGCGGGGCGTTGGCGCCGTTCCAGATTTCCGGCCAGCCAAAGATGGTCAGCGCCGCGCCGGACAAACGTCCACGCCCGGTCTTGACCAGGTCGAACTGCCCGGTACCGTCCTTGTCGGCTTCATTGCCGGCGGTGCCGAAGTCCAGCGGGACGGTGACGTGGCTGTCGAAGGAGAGGATGCGCTCGTGCAGCTCATCGGCCTGTTTCATCACCTTGACCGGGTAGCCGGGATTGTCCTTGAACCCGTAATCCCAGGCTGCAAAGCCTGCACCGGCGCTGATCGCCAGGGCCAGCGGCAGGCCGATGTAAAGAGCCTTTTTCGAACGTGGTTTTGTCATTGCCGTCTCAGTCAGGTTCGCCGTTGGGGGCAGGCGCAGGGGCCTTTGCTATCTGGGAAGAACGAGTGGCTGGCCAAGGAATTTAGGTTGCCTCGAAAAGATCGCAGCCTTCGGCAGCTCCTACATTGGTATGGCGTACACCCTGTAGGAGCTGCCGAAGGCTGCGATCTTTTCGGGTCACCATAAATTTCGGAGGGCAACAAACGTTCTAGCTTGGATAAAGCCTGCTTCATGGCTGACACAGGTAGGGCAATGACGATTTCTCGACGATGGTTCATGGCAGGCCTGGCGCTGACCGGCGCCGCCGTGCCTGCGGCTTTTTATGGGCATCGTGAATGGACGAAACCGGATCCGACGATCACCCCCGGCGAAGCTTCATTCGATGTCGCGGATGTCGCCGGCCAGCACTTGGCGAACACCTTGCGCGGTGTCTGGCAGATCCGTTTCGAAGGTCATGACGCCGGCATCGAAGGCCTGCCACGGGATGGACTGGAGGTGTTTCTCGACATCGGCCACAAAGGGCGCGGCTTGAGCGGGTTCCTCGACACCGCCGAGCGTTTGCGTTCGAGCGAAACGCCGCGCTATCGGTTACTCGGCGATCTGGCCGGCGCCAGACCGGCGCAATTGAGCTGGAGACTGCTCAGCGCCAGCGGCACAGCGGATTATGAATTCAGCATGGCGCTGGACGAAGTCTGGGCCGGTTTCGGCAACGCCGGCAGCGGCACCCTCAGTGGTCGGGTGGTGAATCTGGACCGTCCGCTGATGTTGACGGTGCAGGACAACCGCTTCATCGCCGTCAAGCGCGTGTTCCCCGAAGCTCGCGAGCGCACCGGTCTCAATCCGTCGTTGCTGGCCTGGCTGGTTTCGCCTGAGCATCGGTTGTTTCACCAGCTCTGGCATGCCTCCCGGGACAAGTGGCACACCCTGTCCGAAGACAAACGTGGCGCCCTGCGTGGCATTGGCTGGCAGCCTGGTCCGCGAGACAAGGAGCGTGATGCCCGTGGCGCGCGCAAGGATCGTAACGGCTCGGGCGTGGACTTTTTCTTCATGCACCGGCACATGCTCGGCAAGGCGCGCTCCCTGCAAGACTTGCCGTCCTGGAAGCACTTCCCGCTGCCGCAGCCGGAACTGGCGCGGGATCGCGTTGGGTTCGCCCATTATTTCGACAACCATGACGGCACCGCGCTGCCGCCGACCTGGCTGGCCGACGACGATGCCGAGTACTCGCAATGGGTCAGCGACATCAAGACCGCCGAGACCTACCACAGCAATTTCCAGGTCTGGGAATCGCAGTACCGCGATCCGCGTTACCTGTCGAAATTGACTCTGGGGCAGTTCGGTTCAGAGGTGGAATTGGGGCTGCACGACTGGCTGCACATGCGTTGGGCCTCGGTGCCGCGTGACCCATCCAACGGTCATCCCGTGCCGTTTGCCCGGGATCCGGCGGACTTTTCCGCGCGCTGGTATGCGCCGGAAAACGACTTCCTCGGCGACCCGTTTTCGTCTCATGTAAATCCGGTGTTCTGGCATTTCCATGGCTGGATCGACGATCGCCTGGAAGACTGGTTCCGTGCGCACGAGCGCTTTCATCCGGGGGAGGTCAGTCGGCTTGAGGTCAATGGCGTGGCGTGGTTTGCGCCTGGGCGTTGGGTCGAGATCGACGACCCATGGCTCGGCCCGAGTACCCACGGTTGCAGCACCACGCCGGGGTTGCGGACCGGCAAGTCGGTGGAGATGGACCCGGAAACCATGAAGCTGGCGTTGCGGATTACCTTTGGTGATGACGAGAAGAAACTGGCGGATCTGTTCCGCAAGGTGCCGCAGCGGCCTTGGTATGCGCGGCATTTGAAGGCCAAGCCGGTAATCAGTTAATCAGGAACACCGCGTTATCGTTCAATCGCGAGCAAGCTCGCTCCCACAGGGTTTTATGTGTGCCGCATATTTTGGGCATGACGCATAACCTTGTAGGAGTGAGCCTGCTCGCGATGGCGTACTCATTGGCGGCGCAAATTACAACGCTTGCCACCCCCCACCCAACGCTTTGTACAGCGCAATACTCGCCTGCAACCGCGACAACCGCAGTTGCACATTCAGATCCTGCGCCGCATACAGCGTGCGCTGTGTCTCCAGCACCGTCAGCAAATCCTCGGCCCCGGCCTGATAACGGCTTTGCGCGATGTTGAACGCGGTCTGCGCCTGGTCCAGCTCTTCACCTTGCCACTGCCGCTGTTCGTCCAGTCCGCGAATACTGTTCAACGCTTTTTCCACATCGGCGAAGCCATTGATGATCGCCCCGCGATACGTCTCCAGCAGTTCTTCCTGACGGGCCGTGGCCTTGTCGCGCTCGGCGCTCAGGCGACCATTGTTGAAGACCGGCGCGAGCAGTCCGGCGGTGAGGTTGTAGAAGGGGTTGCGCAGGACGTCGGCGGCGCGGTCGGCACCGGAGCCGATTTCTGCGCTGAGGGTCACAGTCGGCAACATGGCGGCACGGGCGACGGTGACGTCGGCTTGTGCGGCGGCCAATTGCGCTTCGGCGCGGGCGATGTCCGGGCGACGGCTGATCAGCTCGCTGGGCAGGCCAGCGCCAATGGTTGGCCATGACAGTTGATCAAAGCGTTCCTGACCCAAAGACAATTCCTGCACCGGCCGGCCGAGCAGGGCGGCCAGGCTGATCTGTGCGTCCTGAGCCTGTTGCTGCACCAGCGGCAATTGTCGCTGTTGCGCGGCGACCAGACTCTTCTGCTGCGCCAGTTCCAAAGCCGTCGCCGAGCCTGAGTCAAAACGCGTCTGCACCAGTTTCAAAACATTCTGCGCGTTCGCCAGATTCAGCTCTGCAATGCGACTTTGCTCACGCAACGACAAGCTTTGCGCGTAGCTATTGGCCACGCCGCTTAGCAGCGTCAACTCCACAGTCGCCTGATCGAATTCGCTGGCCTGCAAACCGAATTGTGCGCTATCGCGGGAAGCGCGTTGGCCGCCCCAGAAGTCGACTTCGTAAGTGGCGGTGAGGTTGGCGTTAAAGTAATCGACGGCCTTGTTATCGCCGTCGGCATCAAGCTGGCTATAGCCGTTGCCGCGCAATAGTTTCTGCCGATTGGCGTTCAGGCCGGCCTTGACCTCCGGCAGCAGCGAGCCGCCGGCAATCACGGTGTCGGCCTGAGCCTGGCGCACCCGGGCGATGGCGGCGGCCAGATCGTAACTGCCGACCCGCGCCTGTTCGATCAGGCGATCAAGCTCCGGGCTGCCGAACTGCGTCCACCATTGCAGGTGGCTGCGAGTAGCGCTTTGAGTGTGTGGCGATTGCCAGGCGGCGGGCGGCTGGAGACCGCTGTCCGGGCGCTGGGCGGGACTGCCGCAGGCGCCGAGCAACAGGCAGAGGGTCAGCAGGCTGAGTGGCGGCTTCATGGATAGATCATTCACTGGTAAGGGCCGTGACCGGGTCGAGTCGGGCAGCTTTGCGGGCCGGCATGAAGCCGAAGACAACACCGGTGACCAAGGCGCAGCCGAAGGCGCCGAGCACCGCTATCAAGGAGAACGCGACAGCGACTTCGCTGAGGATCAGCACGCCGCCGACGATCAGTGCCAGGGCGATCCCGGCAAGCCCGCCGACCACCGAAAGCATCACCGCTTCGGTGAGGAACTGGCGCAGGATGTCGCGTTGACGGGCACCGGTGGCCATGCGGATACCGATCTCGCGGGTGCGTTCGCGCACGGTCATGAGCATGATGTTCATCACGCCGATGCCGCCCACCAGCAACGAAATCGCGGCAATCGAGCCGAGCATCAGCGACAGCGTATTTTGCGTGCGTGCCTCGGCCTGGATCATCGCCGCGTTGTTGGTCAGTTCGAAATCCTTCTTGCCGTTGTGCAGGCGCAGCATCAACTGTTCGATGGCTTTTTCGGTCTCTTTGACCTTGCGTGCATCGGCGGCGGCGATGGCCACGTATTCGGGGTTGTGTGTGCCAAATAGCCGCACACTTGCAGCGGAGTAGGGGATGGCGATGCGGTCGTCGCTGTCGGAGTCGCCGGAGCTGGCGCCTTTTTCCGCCAGTACGCCGACCACCTGGAATGGCACGTTTTCGATCAGGATGTACTGGCCGATCGGGTTGGCGACGTCCTTGAGCAACTTGGTCCGCACCTTGTGGCCAATCACCGCGACCGCCGCCGCGTTGCGTTCATCGTCCTGGGTAAAGTAGCTGCCTTCCACCACCGGCCAGTTGAAGATCGCCGGGAAGTTAGTGTCGTTGCCGCCGACGTAACTCAAATGGTCGAGGTTGCCGAAACGCACCCCGGCCTCCTGGCCGTTGACCGGCATGATCCGTGTTACTTGCGGCAGGCTTCCCACCGCCGCGACGTCATCCAGGGTGACGATGCCCAGCGGCGTTCGCGGGTTCGGCGACGAACCACTGAGGTAAATGATGTTGGAGCCGAACGCGCCCATTTGCGCCATCACCTGACGTTTGCTGCCTTCACCGACGGCCAGCATGACCACCACCGATGCGACGCCGATGATGATCCCGAGCAACGTTAGTGCGGTGCGAAAGCGGTTGATCCACATCACCCGCCACGCGGCTTGCACGGCATCGACCAGTTCGCCTTTCCAGGCCCCGGTGGCTTCGGCGCCTTCGGTCAGGCGCTTGCGTAAGTCCACCGCTTGCAGCGCGCCAGGGTTGGCCGAGGTCTGTGCTTCGGGATTGTCCCGGGCGCTGTCGCTGATGATCAGCCCGTCGCGAATTTCGATGATGCGTTTGGCCCGGGCCGCGACTTCGCGGTCGTGGGTGATGAGGATCACCACGTGGCCCTGGCTCGCCAGTTCGTCGAGCAGGGTCATGACCTCGGCGCCGCTGTGGCTGTCGAGGGCGCCGGTGGGTTCGTCGGCGAGGATGATGTGGCCGCCGTTCATCAAGGCGCGGGCGATGGACACTCGTTGTTGCTGGCCGCCGGAGAGCTGGTGCGGACGGTTGCCGGTGCGCGAAGCCAGGCCGAGACGGTCGAGCAGGGCGGCTGCGCGGGCGTGGCGTTCGGCGGCCGGTAAGCCTGCGTAGATGGCCGGCATCTCGACGTTTTCCTGGGCCGAGCCGGACGGGATCAGGTGATAACCCTGGAACACAAAGCCAAAGGCTTCGCGGCGCAGCCAGGCCAGTTCGTCGCTGTCGAGTGCGGCGACGTTTTCCCCGGCGAAACGGTATTCGCCCGAGGTCGGACGGTCGAGGCAGCCGAGGATGTTCATCAGCGTCGACTTGCCGGAGCCGGAGGCACCGACGATCGCCACGAATTCCCCGGCATGGATCGACAGGTCGATGCCGCGCAGCACGTGAACTTCCGGTGAATCGCCGCCGCCGTAGGCTTTGCGGATGTCCTGCAGGTCGATCAGGGGCGTCAGCATTCAGCCGCCACTCCCGTCGGCCGGGCCGATCAGCAGGTGATCGCCTTCCTGCAAGCCGTCGAGGATCTGCACCCGCAGGCGATCGCTGATGCCGGTGCGCACGTCGCGCTGCTCGATGCGGCCGTTTTTGGCGACGACCTGCGCGGTCTGATTGTCCGTTCCAGTGCCGGCTTGCAGGGCTGCGATGGGTGCGGTGAGGACATTTTTCGCCTGCTCGGCGACGAAGAAGACTTGCGTGGTCATTTCCGCCATCAGCGCGTTGTCGGCGTTATCGACGTCGAGCAATACGGTGTACAGCACCACGCGAGCGCTGCCGCTTTTGCTCGAACTGGCGGGGCTGCCACCGCCCTGGCTGGTCTGGTCCAGCGGCTTGGGCGGCACCGGCAGAATCTGCCGTACGGTGCTGTTCCAGCGACGGTTGCCGCCGCTGAGGGTGGTGAACCAGGCCGTCATGCCGGGTTTGACGTGACCGATGTCGGCTTCCGATACCTCGGCCCAGACGGTCATCGGCGACAACTTGGCGATGCGCAGAATCAGCGGTGTTTGTTGCTGGGCGTTGAGGGTCTGGCCTTCACGAGCGTCGAGCGCGACGACGGTTCCGCTCATGGGCGCATAGATGCGGGTGTAACCCAATTCCGCCTGATCGCTGCGCAGGCTGGCCTGGGCCTGGCGGATCTGCGCCTGGAACATGTCGATGCGGGCCTGGGTGGCGCGCAGTTCGGCCTCGGCGGTCTGCACGTCTTCTTCGCGGGTGGCGCCACCGGCCTTGAGGTTCTGCTGGCGCTGGAATTTCTGCCGGGCGAGGTCGTGCTGCGCCCGTTGTTCTTGCAGCTGCGCTTTGAGGTTTTCGATGGAGAAACGCCCGGCGTCGAGTTTGGCCTGTTGCGTGGACGGATCGATCTCCACCAGCAACTGGCCTTCCTTCACCACATCGCCGACTTCCACGTGGATCTTGTGGATCTGCCCGGACGCCTGGGCACCGACGTCGACATAACGTCGAGGTTGCAGGGTGCCCAAGGCCGTGACGCTGCTTTCGATGTCGGCACGGGTGACCGGAACGGTGGCGAACTGGTCGCGGCCGGGCGGGATGATCTGCCAGGCGGCGACGGCGATAACGGGGATCAGACAAAGTGCTACAAGCAGGGCGCGTCGGGTCTGTCGGGGACGTTTCATGCAGGGTTCCGGCAATGGGTATCGGCCCGTCGCTCAGCCTGCGCACAACATCGGGCAACAGCAGAGCGCTGTCGGAGGGCCGACAGAGACGGGGAGCTGTCCTGTAAACGATGAAAGGACCGGGGAATTTAGGTGCGTACACAAGGCGTAACACCTGTAGGCCTGTAGGAGCTGTCGAGTGAAACGAGGCTGCGATCTTTTGACTTTGTTTTTTACAGCAAGATCAAAAGATCGCAGCCTCGTTTCACTCGACAGCTCCTACACAGCTCCTACGGGTGGAGGGGTGTACAGGTGCTAGAGCAGGACTATTTTTCGGGCAAGGTGAAGCAATACTTTAAATCTATATGAGAATTACTATAAATTACGCACCTCAAACTGCCACTATCGTGCCACTGCCTATTTCGGCGGTCACCGGTCTGGCTCAAGGACAGAAACCGCACCCCTGCGGCCGGGAGTCATGTTGGAAAACTACTATCGCGAGCTGGTGTGTTTTTTGAACGCCAGGCTGGGCAACCGTCAGGTGGCCGAAGATGTGGTGCATGACGCTTATCTGCGGGTATTGGAGCGCTCCAGCGACACGCCGATCGAACAGCCTCGGGCGTTCCTGTATCGCACCGCGCTCAACCTGGTGATCGACGACCATCGGCGCAATGCCCTGCGTCAGGTCGAATCGCTGGAAGTGCTCGACAACGAAGAGCGCTACTTCACCCCATCCCCCCATCACAGCCTCGATCATGGTCAACGCCTGGAGATGCTCCAGCGCGCATTGGCGGAATTGCCACGGCTGTGCCGCGAGAGTTTCCTGCTGCGCAAGATCGAAGGCCTGTCGCACCCGGAGATTGCCGAACACCTCGGTATTTCCCGCGCGCTGGTGGAGAAGCACATCGTCAACGCCATGAAACATTGCCGCGTGCGAATGCGGCAGTGGGACGCCCATTGATCTCTTCGCTTTAAATTTTTTTTCATTGTCCTCGTTCCTACTCAACAGACGATCTGCTGTCCTGCAAAAGGCCGGTCAGGTCACTTAGGCTTACTCCCCGCGGTTGAGGGGTTCATCCAGAGGACACTGGAAATGACACAGGCAATTGCATCGCCCATCGTTCACGACCTGATCGGCGTCGGTTTCGGCCCTTCGAACCTGGCGCTGGCCATCGCTCTGCAAGAGCGCGGGTCGAGTCAGGGCGAACTGGATGTTCTGTTTCTCGACAAGCAGGCCGATTACCGCTGGCACGGCAACACCCTGGTGACCCAGAGCGAGTTGCAGATTTCCTTCCTCAAGGACCTGGTGACCCTGCGCAACCCGACCAGCCCGTACTCCTTCGTCAACTACCTCAAGCACCACGGCCGTCTGGTGGACTTCATCAACCTGGGCACCTTTTATCCGTGCCGCATGGAGTACAACGATTACCTGCGCTGGGTCGCCGGGCAATTCGAAGCGCAGAGCCGCTACGGCGAAGAAGTGCTGACCATCGAGCCGGTGCTGCACAACCAGCAGGTCGAAGCGCTGCGGGTGATCTCGCGCGATACCCACGGTCAGCAGCACGTTCGCACCGCCCGTTCGGTGGTGGTCAGTGCCGGCGGAACACCGCGCATTCCCGAAGCGTTCAAGGCGCTCAAGGGTGACAGCCGGGTGTTCCACCACTCCCAGTACCTGGCGCAGATGGCCAAGCAGCCGTGCGTGAACAACCAGCCAATGAGCATCGCGATCATCGGCGGCGGGCAGAGCGCGGCGGAAGCGTTCATCGATTTGAACGACAGCTTCCCGTCGGTGCAGGTGGACATGATCCTGCGTGGCTCGGCCCTGAAGCCGGCGGACGACAGCCCGTTCGTCAACGAAGTGTTCTCGCCGGAGTTCACTGATCTGGTGTTCCAGCAGGCGAGCAGCGAGCGCGAGCGTCTGGTCAACGAGTACCACAACACCAACTATTCGGTGGTGGACATCGACCTGATCGAACGCATCTACGGCATCTTCTATCGCCAGAAAGTCTCGGGCATCGCGCGCCATGCGTTCCGCACCCTGACCACTATTGAAAAAGCCACCGCCACCGAGCGCGGCATCGAGTTGGCCGTGCGCAACAACGCCACCGGCGAAGTCACGGTCCGTCATTACGACGCCGTGGTGTTGGCCACCGGTTACGAGCGCCAGATGCACCGCAAACTGCTGGCGCCGCTGGAGCAGTACCTGGGTGACTTCGAGGTAGACCGTAATTACAAACTGATCTCTGACGAGCGCTGCAAGGCTGGCATCTATATGCAGGGCTTCTGCCAGGCCAGCCATGGCTTGAGCGACACCTTGCTGTCGATCCTGCCGATTCGCGCTGATGAGATTGCCGGTTCGCTGTATGACCATGGCAAGGCACGTGGGCAGGGTCGGTCGGTGATGGATTTACTGTTGGCGACTGCCAGCTGAGATTTTCGGCGCCTGCAAAGCCGTCATCGCGAGCAAGCTCGCTCCCACAGTGGATCTTCAGTGAACACAGATTTTGTGTAAGACAGAGACCAATGTGGGAGCGAGCTTGCTCGCGATGGGGCCCTTATTAGCGCCACAAATCTTGAATCCTGAACCCTTCCTGAAGAACCCCGCGATTCCCCCGTCACGCGCCTTCGCTTCGTTTACTCTCCAGAAATCGGGGCGTAAGCTTCGCGCGTTTTCAATCAATAGTGGAGACCCACAGTGGGTACTTGTTCGAGTGACAGTAGTCGGCCGGTTTCGATAACCGGCACCTTCCCGGCAAGATAACGCGCCACTTTTTGTGCCGTTGTCTCGCCGAAAAGCGAGCAGCGGCATCCCGATCGCGGCCAGTCCTGGTCCGTGTCCCGACGTCCCTCTCATCGACGCTGAACCGTGCGTGATGTTCGACTTTGTGTCGTCATCGCGGCGTATCGACACGCCTGCTCGACGGTTTCCCGGCTGACCCTGGGGGAACTGCCATGAACCTGACCCTGCTCAAAGAATTCTTCGCCGGATTCCTGCGCACCCGCCACATCGCCCGTCACTTCCGGCGCCTGGCGCTGCTGGAAAACTTCACCGACACCACGGTCAGCCGCGAGGCGCCGCCCACCCTGGCGCAAACCCTGGTGAGCGCTGCCAACAGCGACACCGGCCCACTGCTGAACAACCTCGGCAGCCACACCGATGGCTTGAGCGAACTCGAAGCCGATGCACTGCGCGTGCAATACGGCCTCAACGAAGTCGAGCACGAACAGCCGCTGCCGTGGTGGACCCACTTGTGGCACTGCTACAAAAACCCGTTCAACCTGCTGCTGACCTTGCTCGCGGTCATCTCCTGGCTGACCGAAGACATGAAAGCCGCCATCGTGATTTTCTCCATGGTGGTGCTCTCGACCTTGCTGCGCTTCTGGCAGGAAACCAAATCCAACCAGGCCGCCGATGCCCTAAAGGCGATGGTCAGCAACACCGCCACGGTGTTGCGTCGGGATGCGCAACGTACCGAACTGCCGATCAAGCAACTGGTGCCAGGCGACCTGATCGTGCTCTCGGCCGGCGACATGATTCCGGCCGATTGCCGGGTGATCGGCGCCAAGGATTTGTTCGTCAGCCAGGCCGCGATGACCGGCGAATCGATGCCGGTGGAAAAATTCCCCCGTCAGCAGGACAGCGACACCTGCAACCCACTGGACCTCGACAACATTCTGTTCATGGGCACCAACGTGGTGTCCGGCACGGCCATGGCGGTGATACTCACCACCGGCAATAACACCTATTTCGGCGCCCTCGCGCAGCGGGTTGGCGCTACGGATCGCGCACCGACTTCGTTCCAGACCGGGGTCAACAAAGTCAGCTGGCTGCTTATCCGGTTCATGTTCGTCATGGCGCCGTTGGTGCTGTTCATCAACGGCTTCACCAAGGGCGACTGGACCCAGGCGCTGCTGTTCGCGCTGTCGATTGCCGTAGGCCTGACCCCGGAAATGTTGCCGATGATTGTCACCTCGACCCTGGCCAAGGGCGCGGTGTTCCTGTCGCGTAAAAAAGTCATCGTCAAACGCCTCGACGCGATCCAGAACTTCGGCGCCATGGACGTGCTGTGCACCGACAAGACCGGCACCCTGACTCAGGACAAGATCTTCCTGGCGCGCAATGTCGATGTCTGGGGCAACGATTCCGATGACGTATTGGAAATGGCCTACCTCAACAGCTACTACCAGACCGGTCTGAAGAACCTGCTGGACGTGGCGGTGCTCGAACACGTGGAAATCCACCGTGAACTGAAAGTCGGCACCGCGTTTCGCAAGGTCGACGAGATCCCGTTCGACTTCACTCGCCGGCGGATGTCGGTGGTGGTCGCCGAGCGCGATCATTCGCACCTGCTGATCTGCAAAGGCGCGGTGGAAGAAGTGCTGGCGGTGTGCACGCGGGTGCGTCATGGCGAGGTCGATGAAGCGCTGAGCGATGAGTTGCTGGCGCGGATTCGTCAGGTCACTGCCACGTTCAACGCCGAAGGACTTCGCGTCGTCGCCGTCGCCGCACGGCCAATGATTGAGGGACGCGATACCTACAGCCTGGCGGATGAACAGGCGCTGACGCTGATCGGTTACGTGGCGTTTCTCGATCCACCCAAGGAAAGCACCGCACCGGCCCTCAAGGCATTGGCCGCTCACGGCGTGGCCGTAAAAGTGCTGACCGGCGACAACGAACTGGTGACCGCGAAGATTTGCCGTGAAGTCGGCCTGGAGCAACAAGGCCTGCTAATGGGCAACGACATCGAGCGCATGAGCGACGCCGAACTGGCGGTAGCGGTGGAGACCGCCAACGTCTTTGCCAAACTCACCCCGTCGCACAAGGAACGCATCGTGCGTTTGCTCAAGGGCAACGGTCATGTGGTCGGCTTCATGGGCGACGGCATCAACGACGCGCCCGCGCTGCGCACCGCCGATATCGGCATTTCGGTGGACAGCGCCGTCGACATCGCCAAGGAAGCGGCGGACATCATCCTGCTGGAGAAAAGCCTGATGGTGCTGGAGGAGGGCGTGCTGGAAGGACGTCGGACCTTCGCCAACATGCTCAAGTACATCAAAATGACCGCCAGCTCGAACTTCGGCAACGTGTTCTCGGTGCTGGTGGCCAGTGCGTTCATCCCGTTCCTGCCGATGCTGCCGATGCACCTGCTGGTGCAGAACCTGCTCTATGACATTTCGCAGATCGCCATCCCGTTCGATAACGTCGACGAGGACATGCTGAAAACACCACAACGCTGGCAGCCAGCGGACGTCGGGCGTTTCATGCTGTTTTTCGGACCGATCAGCTCGATCTTCGACATCACCACGTTTGCCTTGATGTGGTACGTCTTCGACGCCAATACCCCGGACCATCAAACCCTGTTCCAGTCCGGCTGGTTCGTCGTCGGGCTGCTGACCCAGACGCTGATCGTGCACATGATCCGCACACCGAAAATCCCGTTCCTGCAAAGCCGCGCAGCGATGCCGCTGTTGGTGATGACTGGAATCATCATGGCCGTCGGAATCTTCCTGCCAATGGGACCGCTGGCGCACTACTTCAAATTACAGGCGCTGCCGTCGCTGTACTTCGTGTTCCTGCCGGTGATTTTGCTGGCATACATGGCGCTGACTCAGGCGGTGAAAGGGTTCTATATCCGCCGGTTTGGCTGGCAGTAATGCTGCCAAACGTAGGAGCTGCCGCAGGCTGCGATCTTTTGATTTCGATTTTGATCTTCTAGCGCACATTGTCGAGAAGCCAGATCAAAAGATCGCAGCCTGCGGCAGCTCCTACAGAAGTACCGTGTTCGGACGTTGTTTTGACTTTAACTTCCCAGGTCACCGGAAGTTGGGCGCGGTTTTTAGGAAAAGTCCTACAGAAAGCTCGACGGGTCTTCCGTAGCCTTGCGCCCTCACGAATCTGACACTCTCCTGGGGGCCCACGTTGTCGAACAAAGCCTTACGTATCCTGATCGCCGACGAGTTGCATTTTCACCGTATGAAGGTCGAGCGACTGTTCAATCAACTCGACTACTACCGGATAGCGCCGGTGCACAGCCTTGAAGAGTTGTTGACCCTGATCGAATACGGTTGCGAGCCATTTGATCTGGTGGTCGTCAATGCCTCGCTGGCGAGCGGGGCGTTGAACCTGTTCGATTTTTTCCTTGATAACCGACAGGTTCATCACGCCTTGATCTATGACGGTCAGCAAGCGCAACTGCCGCCCATTCCTGCCTGCGTTCAACAGAGGGTTGAGGTGAGCCACGCCATGCTGCCTGATCTGGCGTCCATTCAGCGGCTGATGGCAATCATCGACCCTCGTCTACCGTTCGTCGGCACTGTCATTTCTGTCAGGTAGTTGCGCCCGGTTTTCCATGCAAAAGTCTTTGCGCAGCCGATGCGTTCAACCGGGCCGGGCTCGTGGGCATTGATTGCTCAATCGTCGTTGTTGTTGCACAGGGAGTTGCCATGAAGTCAGTGCTGATTGTGGACGATCATCCGGTGGTTCGCGCCGCAGTCAAAATCGTACTGGTGCAGGAGGGTTTCAAGCAGATACACGAAGCGGCGTGTGGTAATGAGGTCTTGCCGAAGATCCGCGAACACAAGCCTGATCTGGTGGTACTGGATCTGGTGATGCCCTCGCTCGACGGGTTGGATGTACTGGCGCGGATCAAGACCAGTGGGGTGCCCTGCCGAGTGCTGGTCTTCACGTCCCAGGAACCCATGTTTTATCAGGATCGTTGCATGCACGCCGGGGCCGCAGGCTATATCGCCAAGACCAATGACTTGCAGCACTTGCACAGAGCCGTTCACGCCGTGATGGCCGGCTACACCTATTTCGCCCAGCTACCCTCGGCGTCGGTGTCGCTGAACTCGATTCAACTGAGTGAAAAACAGATGATCGATAAACTCTCCGACCGGGAACTGACGATCTTTCAGCATCTGGCCCGGGGCATCAGTAACAAGGCGATCGCTGAAATCATGCACTTGAGTCACAAGACCGTCAGCACCTACAAGACCCGTCTGGTTGGAAAACTCAACGTGGAGTCGGCGGTGTACCTGAGGGATTTTGCCAAGCGTAATCATCTGATCTGAGTGAGCCCGGTCATGCGCGATTGTTTGTGGGCTCTGTTGCTGTTCTGTGGACTGGGAGCACCGGCGACGGCGGCCGATGAGCCAAAGCTTTTGCATATGCTGGGGCATTCCGCGGTGGAGGGTTATCAGGTCCAGCTGGATGAAAAAGACTGGCAGTGGTTGCGTGACAAACGAGTCCTGCGCCTCGGGGTGTCGGGGCCGGATTACCCGCCGTTCGAGATCACGCGCAACGTTGATGAGCTAGAAGGCATCACCGCAGACTATGCCGCACTGTTGGGGCAACTGCTGCACGTGAAAATCGACGTGCTTCGTTATCGCACGCGCGAGGCGGCCATGGATGCGCTCAAGCGCGATGAACTGGACCTGCTCGGCACATCCAACAACTTCGAGGCGGCTGACCCCGAGCTGATCCGATCCAGTGCCTATGCCGAAGATCAGCCGATGCTGGTGACCCGCCTGGACGACTGGATGCCCGTCGATCTCGCGGGCAAACGCATCGCCATGGTCGATGACTACCTGCAGGCGCAGACTGTCGAAGCCTTCTATCCCGATGCGAACCTGCAACGCTACCCCTCGGCACTCGACGCGATCGGGGCGGTGGCGTTCGGGCAGGATGATGTGTACCTCGGGGACTTCATCAGCGCCAATTACCTCATCAATAACAACTACCTCAGTAACGTACGCCTGGTGGGGCCTTCCGGTCTGGACGCCAATCCGTTCGGCTTTGCCTTCAGCCGGGACAACCCTCGCCTGAAGAGCATTGTCGATAAGACTCTGGCGGCGATTTCCATGGATCAGCGCACGGCCATCGAGCAGCGCTGGAGTGCCGGAAGGGCCAACATGGCGGGTCAAGAGCGAGTACGTTTGAGCGCCAGCGAACAACGTTGGCTGGATCAACATCCGACGGTGGAAGTGGGGGCCGTCGAGAGCTTTGCACCGCTGACTTTTTACGATGCACAGGGACAACTCAGCGGGTTGACCGCGCAATTGCTGACGCTGATCAGCCAGCGCAGCGGCTTGACCTTCAAGGTGCAGCGGGGTAACTCCCTCGATCAGCAGATCCAACAACTCAAGGACGGCAAGATCGACCTGTTACCTGTGGTCACGCCCGGTATCGAACGCGAAGTCGATCTGCGTTTCACTCGGGCCTATTTGAACAATCCGTTTGTACTGGTCAGTGCGACTACCCCGGGAAGTCCCAGGACCCTGGATGACATGGCCGGTAAACGCCTGGCGATTTATCGTGGTCATCCGTTGCTCGGGTTCATCCGCGCACGGGCGCCAACTGTACGTCTGGTCGAAGTGCAGAGTCCGGCGCAGGGTATGGAATGGGTGATCAAGGGCCAGGCCGACGGGGCCGTCAGTTCATTGATCGTGGCTCGGTATCTGATCACTCGGCAATACCGCGAGCGTCTGCGGATCAGCAGCACCGTGGGTGATGAGCCGGCGCGTATCGCTCTGGCCACCAGCCGTGGTGCGCTGGAGTTGCACTCGATTCTGAACAAGGCACTGCTGAGCATTTCGCCCCGGGAGATGGATGAGCTGTTAGCCCGCTGGAGCAATGATGTGGTGGTCGATGACAGCTACTGGCTGCGTCATCGTCAAGGCATTCTCCAGGCGTTTGCCGCTGCGGGTGCCTTGCTGTTGCTCGCACTGGCCTGGATCGCCTGGCAGCGTCGGCAGATAACTCAACGCCAACAACTGCTCGGGCAATTGCAGGATGCCAAGAACGCCGCTGACGATTCCAACCGTGCCAAAACCACCTTTCTGGCGACCATGAGTCATGAAATCCGCACACCGATGAATGCCCTGATCGGCATGCTCGAACTGGCGCAGAAGCGAGCGGAAGAGGGCTTCACTGATCGCTCCGCCATCGAAGTGGCCTCCAATGCCGCGCAGCAATTGCTGGCGTTGATCGGCGACATCCTGGACATCGCCCGCATCGAGTCCGGACATTTGTCGCTGACCCCTGAGCGGGCCAATCTACGTACGCTGGTGGAGTCGGTGTGCCGGGTTTTCGAAGGCCTGGCCCGGCAGAAGAACTTGCAGTGGCGGGTCGAATTGGCCGAATACAGCGATCGTGACGTGTTAGTCGACCCCACGCGCTTCAAGCAGGTGCTGTCCAATCTGCTGAGCAATGCGATCAAGTTCACCCGTGAAGGTGAAGTGAGTCTGACGCTGCGAGTAGAGCCCGGTGTGTCGGGGCATCTGGCCGTCAGTGTGCGTATCGAGGACAGCGGCATCGGTGTCAGTGTGGCCGATCAGCAACGACTGTTCAGCCCGTTCGTGCAGGCCGGTAACAGCCGGCAGTCAGGCCAAAATGGCTCCGGTCTGGGACTGGTGATCAGCCGTACTCTGTGTGAAATGATGGGCGGCCGATTGCAGCTCGACAGCGTCCTCGGAGTGGGTACGCAGGTCGACATCAGCTTTGATCTGATTGCGTTGCAACCGTTGGCCAGCAGCGAGCGGGCCGATAGCGGATTGCAGGTGGCCACTCGATTGCTGACGATTCTGGTGGTCGACGATTACCCGGCCAATCGATTGTTGCTTTCACGGCAGCTGAGCTACCTGGGGCATCAGGTGCTGGAGGCTGAGGATGGCGAGCGTGGTCTTGTGAAGTGGCGCGAGCATGAGCTCGATTTGGTCATCACCGATTGCAACATGCCGGTGGTCAATGGTTATGAATTGGCGGGTGCGATACGCGATGAAGAGCGCGCTAATGGCTTGCCACCCACGCTGATTCTTGGGTTTAGCGCCAATGCGCAGCCGGAGGAAAAGATCCGTTGCCTTGAAGCGGGCATGGACGACTGTCTGTTCAAACCGATCCGGCTGGCAGATTTGAGTGCCTGGCTGGCGTCCCGATTTGTGAATGAGCCGCCAGCGCCGGTTGAAGAGCAAGCAACGTCCGAGATCGACTTGACCGGCCTGGAGCTCTACGTCGGTGAAGACCGGACGCTGATCAATCAGTTGTTGCGCGAACTGGCCGTAACCAACCTCTACGATCGCGATGATCTGCTTGCAGCGCACGTCAGTGGCAATCGTCACCGGCTGCAAGACCTGGCGCACCGCATCAAAGGTGGTGCGCGGATGGTTCGTGCAAAACGTTTGATCGAGTGCTGCGAACATCTCGAACGTGCCTGCGCCGAAGGGCGCGCGACGTTGATCGACGAGGCCGTCGATCAATTGCAGCACGCCATGGCTCGCCTGGACCGGAGCCTCAAGGAGGCTGACGCTTAATCCCAGTGGGGCGCGATGCCTTTGGGGCTGGTCAGTCGATGGCCACGATCCAGACCCGCGATCAGCGCCATGTCGGCGTTGCTCAAGGTCATGGCGCAAGCTTTCAGGTTGCTGGCGAGGTTGGCGCGTTTGGTCGATGAAGGGATCACGGCATAACCCAGTTGCATGGCCCAGGCCAGGGTGACGTGTGCCGGTGTCGCTTGAAGGCGATCGGCGATCTGCTGGATCACCGGGTCTTTCATCACTTCGCCATACGCGAGGGTCATGTACGAGGTGATCTGGATGCCCTGGCTCTGCGCGAATTCGACGACCTTGCGGTTTTGCAGGTAGGGATGCAGTTCAATCTGGTTGGTCGAGATGTGCTCGGCACCGACCGCGTCGATCGCCTGTTTCATCAGGTCGACGGTGAAGTTGGACACACCGATCTGCCGGGTCAGGCCCAGTTGTTTGGCTTGGAGCAGGGCGCCCATGAATTCCTCGACCGGCACCTGATCTTCCGGGGACGGCCAATGGATAAGGGTCAGGTCCAGGTAGTCGGTTTGCAGCTTTTGCAGGCTTTCCTTGAGGCTGTCGATCAGGCGATCCCCGGCGAAGTTGGCGACCCAGATCTTGCTGGTGATGAACAACTCGTCACGTGCAATGCCGCTGGCGGCAATGGCTTCGCCGACCTCGGCTTCGTTCTCGTAGATTTGCGCGGTATCGATGACTCGATAGCCCAGTTCCAGGCCAGTGCTCACCGAATCGATGACCACCTGGCCTTGCAAGCGAAACGTACCAAGGCCGAATGCGGGAATAGACATCAATGACTCCAGGGGTTGCAGTGGGAATGGGCAGGAGTATCCCCGGCTGTACCCATGAGAAAAACCGCTGGATCGGCAAAGCAATGTTTACCGCAAGTCATGAATCGGGTCGGCAGAAGTCTCTGTGGTGTTTGATCTGGCGCCTTCGCGAGCAGGCTCGCTCCCACATTGGATTTGCATACACCACAGATCCCCTGTAGGAGCGAGCCTGCTCGCGAAGGCCGCGACTCGGTTTCAGACTTTATCCCCGATTCTCAAGAATCATGCAGGTGGTCGACCCCGTCGCATACAACCGCCCATCCACGTCATAAATCCGCCCCTCGGCCAACGCCGTCGAGCGCCCCAGATGAACAATCTTGCCCTCGGCCCGCACCGGTCCGCTGGCACCGTTCAGCGCACGAACATAGCTGATTCGCAAATCCAGCGTCGTGTAACCCTGGCCCTTTTTCAGCTGCGTATGAATCGCACAGCCCATGCACGAATCCAGCAACGTCGCGGCATAGCCGCCATGCACGCTGCCCAGCGGGTTGTAATGCCGCGAATCCGGCGTGCCCTGAAAGATGAACATTCCGGCGGACCATTCGATCGGGATGAAGTCCATTAGCGTGCCGATGGGTGGCGAGGGCAGTTCACCGTTGCCGATGCCTTCGAAAAACTCGGCGGGTGACAGGGCGCTGACCTCTGCCATGGACAGACTGCCCGGGCCGGCGAGGCGATCGCGCATGGCTTGTTCCTGGGCGATCCATTGGGCGAGCGTGGCTTCGCGGTTCGGGCTTTGCATGGGCATGTCCTCGGGCTGGAGTGGATATTATGGCTGTAATCCAGACCAATATTATGTCCGAAATAAAAACTCCGCTACCCCTGTCGTTACGGGACCTGTAGCCGCTGGCGAAGCCTG
>NZ_LACH01000051.1 GCF_000968015.1 Pseudomonas fluorescens | reverse complement strand
TGACCATACATTTTATTGCCCAGCGTTTGAGCGAATCACTGATTCCGGGTTTTGGCCTCGGCAGCCTTGGCTGCGCGCAACCGACGAACTTCTTTCGGATCAGCCAGTAATGGTCGGTATAGCTCGATGCGATCTCCAGCCTGGACAGGATGCTTGTCCGGATCAGCGATCACTTTACCGAAGATCCCCACCGGGCAACTGGCCAGATCCAGCTCGGAAAACGCCTCGCCGATGCCTGACTTCAGCAAGGCCGCACGCACGGTTGTTCCTGCCGGTACCGACACCGACAGGAGCACCTGACGATCAATGGCGGCATACACCACCTCAACGTCGATCATGGCCTCAACCATGCATCTGCTTGGCGCGCTGGCAGAAGGCATCCACCAGCGTATTGGCCGCCTGATTGAACAACGGCCCCAAGGTCGCGCGAACAATCGGACCGGCGTAATCGAACGACAGATCCAGGCTGATCTTGCAGGCTTTCTCGCCCAACGGCTTGAACACCCAGACGCCATGCAATTGATTGAACGGGCCTTCCTCGAGGTTCATCTCGATTGAATGCCCAGGCACCAGCGTGTTGCGCGTTACGAAATGCTGGCTGAGACCGCCCTTGGCCACACCGACGCTAGCGCGCATATGTTCAGGAGAACTCTCCAGGACATCGGCCGATGAGCACCATGGCAGAAATTCCGGGTAACGCGCCACGTCGTTGACCAGGTCATACAGCGCTTGTGCCGGATACGGCAGCAGGGCCGAACGTTGAATGTGTGTCGTCATGTCAGCGTCACTTCCACAGCTGGGCGGCAAACACTACGAGAATGCCGATGGGCGCTACATAGCGCATCAAGAACAGGGACAGGGCGAACAATACGGGGCTGCGAATCGACAACTCGTCGCGTACCGCTTCACGCCCCATCACCCAGCCAGCAAACACCACGAAACACAAACCACCGAGTGGCAACATGATCCGCGAGGTGAAGAAATCGATCACACCAAAGAAGTCCAGGCCACCGGCCGCACCCCATTGATAGAGGTGGAACATCCCGCCTTCGTTCACGAAAAATTTGGCTTCCTTCCAGATATTGAAGGAAAACACCGTGCCCAGACCGACGAACCAGCAGATGAATGCCAGCCAAAAGGTCACCCAGGCGCGGCTGACTTTCGTGCGCTCAACCAAGTAAGCCACCATCGGCTCAAGCAAGGAAATCGCCGAGCTCCAGGCTGCAATCGCTACCAGCACGAAGAACACTACGCCCATCAACTGGCCGAACGCTACGTTACCAAAGGCAAAGGGCAGGCTGACGAACATCAGGCCAGGGCCCTCGCTCGGGTTCAGGCCTGCGGCGAACACGATCGGAAACAATGCCAGACCAGCGACCAGGGAAACGAAGGTATCGAGCAGTGCCACGCCGACGATGGTGCCGGAAATCGATGAGTTCTTCGGCATGTAGGCGCCGTAGATCATGATCGAACCGACGCCCACGCTCAGGGAGAAGAACGCATGCCCCATAGCGGGCAGTAAACCGTCGAGGACCTTTTCCGGGTGGAAGTCGAACATGAAGTGCACGCCGTCCATGAAATGGCCGGTCGTCATGCTGTAACCCAGCAGCACCAGAATCATCACAAAAAGTAGCGGCATCATGATGCGCAGACTGCGTTCAAGACCGGCAACTACACCTTTTGCAATGACTACAGCCGACAGCAGCATGAAAATCGTGTGCCAAAGTGTCAGCCTCCAGGGGTCGGCGATCACATTGCCAAAGTACGCGCCGACCTGATCCGGCGTCACCCCCTGGAAGTCGCCACGGCCCATGTCGATGATGTAATCCAGCGACCAGCCGCCGACCACACTATAGAAAGACAGAATCAACAACGCCGTGATCATCCCGGCAAATGCGCCCCAGGACCACTTCGTCGAATGCCCGGCTTCCAGCGCCAACACCTTCAGGGCGTTGGCCGGGCTATGCCGTGCACGGCGACCGATCAGGGTTTCGGCCAGCATGACCGGCACACCGATCAGCGCGATACAGGCCAGGAACATCAACACGAAGGCGCCGCCGCCATAGAGGCCGACCATGTACGGGAATTTCCAGATACTACCCAGACCCACGGCCGAACCGGTCGCGGCGAGTATGAAGACCCAGCGGCTAGCCCAACTGCCGTGGACAGAAACCTTGTCTGTCGACATCGTTATCACGCCCAAGCGTTCAAAAAAGAGGCCGCATTGTCCGGGATTCAATCAACCTGCTCAAGCACGTAGCGATACCGTAGCCGACTCGCGTGCAACTCCCTATAATGCCGCCCCTATGGCTAAACAGAAGAAACACCCAACAGGGACCATCGCGCAGAATAAAAAGGCGCGACACGATTACTTCATCGAGCACAAGTTCGAGGCTGGTCTGGTCCTGGCCGGCTGGGAAGTAAAAAGTCTGCGGGCAAGCAAGCTGCAACTGGTTGACAGTTACGTGCTGCTCAAGGATGGCGAAGCCTGGCTGCTCGGCAGCCACATTACGCCGCTGATGACCGCCAGCACCCACGTCATCGCTGATCCGACCCGCACCCGAAAATTGCTGCTCAACCGGCGCGAGCTGGAAAAGCTGGCCACGGCCGTGCAGCAAAAAGGTTACGCCTGCGTGTGCCTGTCCTGGTACTGGAGCAAGCACATGGTCAAGTGCGAGATCGCTCTGGGCAAGGGCAAGAAGGAATACGACAAGCGTGATACCGAACGCGAACGCGACGCCGGTCGCGAGTTGCAGCGTGCGGTGCGCAACAAGGGCAAGGAAGATTAATTCGCTTTTTGCCTGAGACCGCCATCGCGAGCAAGCTCGCTCCCACATTGGATTTGTGAACGACACAATACAAATGTGGGAGCGAGCTTGCTCGCGATGGCGATCGCACAAACCACCACAAAACTCACTGACTACATCCCTTTGCGCCGCTCCGCCCGAGCCATGCGCTGTACTTCCTGACGCACTTCTTCCAGCACTTCCTGCACATACAAGATATGTCGGCTGGAGACTTCCCGCGCCTGCTCGGCCCGTCCTTCGATAATCGCCAAGTACAACTCACGATGCTGGGTAATCAGCATGTCGCGGGTTTCCGTACGCTGCTTGTACATCCCGCCGATGTTGGTCACCACGTTACGCTTGAGCAAATCGAACAACCCGCGAATGGTGTGCAGCAACACCGCGTTGTGACTGGCTTCAGCAATTGCCAGGTGGAATTTCGCATCCGCCGCCCCCTCTTCCGCCCGACTTACCTCGTCGTGACGCGTATAGCAGTCCTGCAATTCATTGAAGGCCGCGGTCAATCGCTCGCGATCAACATCCGTCGCACGCATGGCTGCGTAATAGGCGCAGGAGGCTTCCAGGGTGTGACGAAATTCCAGCAGGTCGCGCTGCGCTTCAGGGTTGCTTTCCAGCAGATGCAGCAGCGGATCACTGAAGGTTGACCCCAGCGACTCCACCACATAATTGCCGCCACCCTGGCGACTGACCAGCAAGCCCTTGGCCGCCAGTTTCTGAATCGCTTCGCGCAACGAAGGGCGTGACACGCCGAACTGCTCGGCCAACGCACGTTCGGCCGGCAAGCGCTCACCCGCCTTCAGCGTGCCCTCGAGAATCATCCCCTCGAGCTGCTCGACAATATCGTCAGACAAACGGCGCTGACGAATTTGATCAAACCCCATAACTCATTTCTCCACGATCCCGACGGCTCGCCGGGGTCTCTATTCTGGCCTATCAGGGCTGTGTCAGCACCTGCCAGACGGCATTTGGTCGAGCAGACCAGATGACTGCTGCACCACGTATTCGACAAAAGTTCTAGGACGGCAAATTGACACATCGCCTACAAGGCTTTTACCCTAGCCAACAGCGATTGTAAATTGGTATTACCAATTATCCAAGAACGCTGACCAGTGCCTGACCAACAACAATTAGGGGCCACCCCATATGCAAACCTGGCAACAGCTCTATTCTCCGCTCGGCAGTCTCGGCGTGTCCGCGCTCGCGGCCGTTATCCCCATCGTGTTTTTCTTCCTGGCATTGGCCGTGTTCCGACTCAAAGGACACGTGGCCGGCAGCATCACGCTGGCCTTGTCCATTGCCGTGGCGATCTTCGCCTTCCAGATGCCGGTCGACATGGCCTTCGCCGCCGCCGGCTATGGTTTCGCCTACGGTCTGTGGCCGATTGCCTGGATCATCGTGGCGGCGGTATTCCTCTACAAACTGACGGTCAAGAGTGGTCAGTTCGAAGTGATCCGCAGCTCGGTGCTGTCGATTACCGACGACCAGCGCCTGCAAGTGCTGCTGATCGGCTTCTGCTTCGGTGCCTTCCTGGAAGGTGCAGCCGGTTTCGGTGCGCCGGTCGCGATTACTGCCGCCCTGCTTGTTGGGCTGGGCTTTAACCCGCTGTACGCCGCTGGCCTGTGCCTGATCGCCAACACCGCGCCGGTTGCCTTCGGTGCCTTGGGGATTCCGATCATCGTCGCCGGGCAAGTGACCGGTATCGACGCGTTCAAGATCGGCGCCATGGCCGGTCGGCAACTGCCATTGTTGTCGGTGTTCGTGCCGTTCTGGCTGGTGTTCATGATGGATGGCCTGCGTGGAGTTCGGGAAACCTGGCCTGCCGCACTGGTGGCCGGTTTGAGCTTTGCCGTCACCCAATACTTCACTTCGAACTTCATTGGCCCGGAGTTGCCGGACATCACCTCGGCGCTGGTCAGCCTGATTTCTCTGACCCTGTTCCTGAAAGTCTGGCAGCCAAAACGCGCCGCAGGCGCACACATCGTCGGCGCCGTCTCGGCTTCCGTGGTGGCCAGCACCGGTGGTTTCGGCCAGAAGCGCACCACCGTGGCTTCGCCTTACAGCTTGGGGGAAATTTTCAAAGCCTGGTCGCCGTTTCTAATCCTCACCGTGCTGGTCACGATCTGGACGCTGAAACCGTTCAAGGCCATGTTCGCTGCAGGTGGCTCGATGTATAGCTGGGTGTTCAACTTCGCTATCCCGCACCTGGATCAAATGGTGATCAAGATCGCACCGATCGTGACCGCACCGACGGCGATGCCGGCGGTGTTCAAACTCGACCCGATTTCCGCGACCGGCACGGCGATTTTCTTCTCCGCGCTGATCTCGATGCTGGTACTGAGGATCAATATCAAAACTGGTCTGACCACTTTGAAAGAGACCTTCTACGAGCTGCGCTGGCCGATTCTGTCCATTGGTATGGTGCTCGCCTTTGCCTTCGTCACTAACTACTCGGGCATGTCCTCGACCATGGCGCTGGTTCTGGCTGGCACCGGCGCAGCCTTCCCGTTCTTCTCGCCGTTTCTCGGCTGGCTGGGCGTATTCCTGACCGGTTCCGATACGTCGTCCAATGCGCTGTTCAGTTCTCTGCAAGCGACCACTGCACACCAGATCGGTGTGAACGATGTGTTGCTGGTTGCTGCGAACACCAGCGGTGGCGTGACCGGCAAGATGATCTCGCCACAATCGATCGCCGTCGCCTGCGCCGCGACCGGTCTGGTGGGCAAGGAATCGGATCTGTTCCGTTTCACCCTCAAGCACAGCCTGTTCTTTGCAACGATCGTCGGCTTGATCACGCTGGCTCAGGCCTACTGGTTCACCGGCATGCTGGTGCACTAAGTACTACACGATAAAAAGCAAAAACCGACGCCGGACCACGATTCCGGCGTCAGCTATTCACTACCTGGTCTGTAAGGCTGCTGAAAGCTTGTCTCTCTATATTCAGCAGCCTCAACAGACGGATAACCGGGACAACCCGGAGACACGCCTGATGAGCGAGCTTTTTTACAACGCTGTGCCGAATGCGACCCGCGTCGCCCCGCCACTGCCCGAGCCTCGGCAATACCCCAGCGAGAAACCATCACGGGTCTACCTGTTCGGAACTTGCGTGGTGGATTTGTTCTACCCTGAAGCCGGGATGGACGCGATTCACTTGCTCGAACGCGAAGGCATTCGTGTCGAGTATCCGCAGGGGCAAAGCTGCTGCGGGCAACCGGCCTACACCTCGGGTTACACCGAGCAGGCGAGGACCGTGGCACGCTCGCAACTGGCGCTGTTTGCCGGGGACTATCCAGTGGTGGTGCCATCGGGGTCGTGTGCCGGGATGTTGCGCGAACACTACGCCGACTTGTTCAAGGACGAGCCGGACACGCTGAAACAGGTTCAGGCGCTGGCTGCCCGGACTTATGAACTGGCCGAATTTCTGTTGTTTGTCTGCAAGGTGCAGCTCAAGGACAGTGGCGAGCCAATCAAAGTAGCGCTGCACACGTCGTGCTCGGCACGCCGTGAAATGAACACCC
Source organism: Pseudomonas fluorescens (assembly GCF_000968015.1). GTDB lineage: Bacteria > Pseudomonadota > Gammaproteobacteria > Pseudomonadales > Pseudomonadaceae > Aquipseudomonas > Aquipseudomonas fluorescens_W. Next base: position 40,237 of record NZ_LACH01000051.1, on the reverse strand, counting down.
ACTTGCATGGCCGTGAGTTATTGGCGCAGTTGAGCAACGTGGAGCGAGTCGACCACAACCATGAAAGTGAATGCTGTGGCTTCGGTGGGACTTTCAGCGTCCGTATGCCAGACATTTCCGGCGCGATGGTGGCTGACAAGACCCGCTCATTGAAGGAATCCGGCGCGCACAAGGTACTGAGTGCCGACTGCGGTTGCCTGATGAACATCAATGGCTCGCTGGAGAAACAGAAGGAAGCGTTGCGCGGCCAACACCTCGCCAGCTTCCTTTGGCAGCGAACCGGAGGTGTTCTATGAACGCTTCCGCGATTATTCCTACGGTTGCCGTAGAAGAAGATTTCCGCACCCGTGCTCACAAGGCGTTGGATGACAAGCAACTGCGAAATAACTTTCGCACGGCGATGGATTCGCTGATGACAAAACGGGCAGCGTCCTTCAGCGATGCCCACGAAAGAGAACATTTGCGAGTGCTGGGCAATGCTGTCCGCGCCCGTGCTTTATCCAAGTTGCCCGACCTGCTTGAGCAGCTTGAACAGAACCTGACCCGCAACGGTGTGACAGTGCACTGGGCGGAAACGGTGGACGAGGCCAATGGCATCGTCCTCTCGATCATCCGCGCTCACGAGGGGCGGCAAGTGATCAAGGGCAAATCGATGGTCAGCGAAGAGATGGAAATGAATCATTTCCTCGCTGAACAGGGCATTGAATGCCTGGAATCGGACATGGGCGAGTACATCGTCCAGCTCGACCACGAGAAGCCTTCACACATTATTATGCCGGCGATCCACAAGAATGCCGGTCAGGTCGCGTCCTTGTTCCACGACAAACTTGGCGTGGAATACACCAAGGACGTTGACCAACTCATTCAGATCGGTCGCAAGGTCTTGCGGCAGAAATTCTTCGAAGCGGACATCGGCGTCTCCGGCGTCAACTTCGCCGTGGCCGAAACCGGCACCCTGCTGCTGGTGGAAAACGAAGGCAACGGGCGCATGACCACCACCGTGCCACCGGTGCACATCGCCGTCACCGGCATCGAAAAAGTCGTGGAAAACCTGCGCGATGTGGTGCCGCTGCTGTCACTGCTGACCCGCTCAGCCCTCGGCCAGCCGATCACTACTTACGTCAACATGATTTCCGGCCCGCGCAAGGAACATGAACTCGACGGCCCTCAGGAAGTGCACCTGGTATTGCTCGACAACGGTCGCAGCCAGGCCTTCGCCGACAGCGAATTACGCCAGACCCTGAACTGCATCCGCTGCGGCGCCTGTATGAATCATTGCCCGGTCTACACCCGAATTGGCGGTCACGCCTATGGGGAGGTTTACCCTGGGCCTATCGGAAAAATCATCACCCCGCACATGGTCGGCCTGGCGAAAGTCCCGGACCACCCGAGTGCCTCGTCACTGTGTGGCGCCTGCGGTGAAGTCTGTCCGGTAAAAATTCCGATTCCGGCGCTGCTGCGGCGCCTACGGGAAGAGAACGTCAAAGCACCGGACAACCCGCATCAGATCATGCGCGGCCAAGGCAGCAAGTATTCGCGCAAGGAACGCTTTATCTGGAACGCCTGGGCCAGGCTCAACAGTTCACCTACGCTCTATCGTCTGTTCGGCTTTTTCGCCACGCGCCTGCGTGCGCTGACGCCGAGCAACATCGGCCCCTGGACGCAAAACCACAGCGCACCGAAACCCGCTGCCCGCTCACTGCATGATATGGCCCGCGAGCATCTGGCCAAACAGGGAGATCGCTGATGAGCGCCAAGCAAAATATCCTCGCCAAATTGCGTAAAAGTCTGACGGGCACCACGCCGGTGCCTGACGAGTTCGACGTCGAACTGGTGACAGCGCCCTATACGTACACCGCAGAACAACGCATCCCGCAGCTGCGCAAACTGATGGAAGCGGTGCATACCGAAATCCATCTGACGTCCGGCGAAGGTTGGACTTCGTTGCTTGCTCAGTTGTTGCGGGACCGTCAGCTGCCGAGCTTGTTGATCGCACCGACTACACCGCACGGGCAACGCGTCACTCAGCACTGGGCGAAAATTCCTGATCTGCCAACGCTCAAGTCCTACGACCGTCCGGTTGAAGAATGGAAGACCGAATTGTTCAACGACACGCCGGCCAGCCTGACCGGCACACTGGGTGCAATCGCCGCCACAGGTAGTCTGATAATCTGGCCGACGCGGGAAGAACCGCGACTGATGAGCCTCGTGCCGCCGGTGCATTTCGCCCTGCTCAAGGCCAGTGAAATCCGCGACAACTTCTATCAAGTGCAGCAGGAGTTCGAGTGGGCCCAAGGCATGCCGACCAATGCCCTGCTGGTGTCCGGCCCGTCAAAAACCGCTGACATCGAGCAGGTCCTGGCCTACGGCGCTCACGGTCCGAAAGACCTCGTGGTCATGATCCTGGAGGACCAATGAATCTACCCGCGGCTTTCCTGCGAGATGCGCAGCAACTGATTCCCCAGGAGCGACGTTTCGACGATCCGCTGTCGACCTTGGCCTTCGGCACCGACGCCAGTTTCTATCGGCTGATTCCGAAACTGGTGATTCGTGTCGAGTCCGAAGATGAAGTGGTTGCGCTGCTCAAACTGGCGCAACGGGATAAAGTCCCGGTGACCTTCCGCGCCGCCGGCACCAGCCTGTCCGGCCAGGCCATCAGCGACTCGGTGTTGATCGTCCTGGGGGATAACTGGAACGGTCGCGAGATTCGCGGGCAAGGTACGCAAATCCGTCTGCAACCGGGTGTGATCGGCGCACAGGCCAACGCATGGCTGGCACCGTTCGGGCGCAAGATCGGCCCGGACCCGGCGTCGATCAATGCCTGCAAAATCGGCGGTATCGTCGCCAACAATGCCAGCGGCATGTGCTGCGGCACCGCGCAAAACACCTATCACACATTGGCTGGCATTCGTCTGGTGCTGGCCGACGGCAGCCGTCTCGATACCGAAGATGCGGCCAGTGTTGCGGCGTTTCGTGAGAGCCACGCTTCGCTGCTTGAACGTCTGGCAACGTTGGGCCGCGAGACCCGCGCCAATGCCGAACTGGCGGCGAGAATTCGCCACAAATACCGTCTGAAAAATACCACCGGGCTGTCACTGAATGCGCTGGTGGATTTCGACGAGCCTGTGGATATCTTGAGCCACTTGCTGGTGGGCTCCGAAGGCACCCTTGGCTTCATCAGCGCGGTCACTTACGACACGGTAATCGATCATCCGAACAAAGCCTCGGCACTGATCGTATTCCCGGATGTGGAAACCTGCTGCAACGCCGTTACCGTGCTGAAAAGCCAACCGGTGTCGGCCGTGGAACTGCTGGACCGACGCAGTCTGCGTTCGGTGCAGGACAAACCCGGCATGCCCACTTTCGTACAACAGTTGTCGAACAAAGCCTGCGCGCTGCTGATCGAATCCCGCGCCGCATCGTCCACATTGCTGCAGGAACAACTGGCGCACATCATGGCGTCGCTGACCTCGTTCCCGGTGGAAAAACAGGTCGACTTCACCGAAGACCCGGTGGAAAACGCCCGGCTCTGGGCGATCCGCAAAGACACCTTCCCTGCCGTCGGCGCCGTGCGTAAAACCGGCACCACGGTGATCATCGAAGACGTGACCTTCCCGGTGGAACAACTGGCCATCGGCGTAAACCGCTTGATCGAGCTGTTCGACAAACATCACTACGACGAAGCGATCCTTTTCGGACACGCGCTGGAAGGCAATCTGCACTTCGTCTTCACTCAAGGCTTCAACAACCCGGAAGAAGTCGCACGCTATCAGGCGTTCATGGACGACGTGGCACAGTTGGTGGCAGTGGAGTTCGGCGGCTCGCTGAAAGCCGAACACGGCACCGGCCGCAACATGGCGCCTTTCGTCGAACTGGAGTGGGGCAGCGATGCCTACCAGTTGATGTGGCAGCTTAAACGTCTGCTCGACCCCAACGGCATTCTCAACCCGGACGTGGTGCTCAGCGAGGATCCGCAGGTCCACCTCAAGCACCTGAAGCCGTTGCCGGCCGCCGATGAGATTGTGGATAAGTGCATCGAGTGCGGCTTCTGCGAACCGGTCTGCCCCTCTAAAGGCCTTACCCTGAGCCCGCGCCAGCGCATCGTGATCTGGCGTGACATTCAGGCGAAGAAACGCGCTGGCGTGGACACCACCGAACTCGAAGCCGCTTACGAATACCAAGGCATCGACACCTGCGCCGCCACCGGCCTCTGCGCGCAGCGTTGCCCTGTAGGAATAAACACCGGCGAGCTGGTGAAAAAGCTCCGTAGCCGGAAGGCAACTCATACGAAAACCGCCAATTGGCTGGAAGGTAATTTCGCCACTGCGTTGCAAGGCGCGCGGTTCACCCTGCACGTGGCCAACGGTGCGCGAATGCTGTTGGGGGCGCCACGACTGGCAAAGCTTTCGGCAACGTTGACGCGCCTATCCAAAGGTCAGGTCCCGCAATGGACCAACGCCATGCCGCAACCGGAAAAAGCCATTCGCTTCAGCCCGACTGTGTCGGACGAACGCCCTCGAGTGGTGTACCTCGCGGCCTGCGTGTCGCGGGCAATGGGCCCGGCAGCGGGTGATAAAGAGCAAATGTCGCTGTACGACAAAACCCGAGGGCTGCTAGAAAAGGCCGGTTATCAAGTGGTCTTCCCGGACAATCTGGACAACCTCTGCTGCGGGCAACCATTCGCCTCCAAGGGCTACGCCGAACAGGCCGAACACAAACGCCAGGAACTGATCGGCGCCTTGCTGCACGCCAGTCGCGGCGGGCTCGACCCAATCTACTGCGACACCAGCCCCTGCACCTTGCGCCTGGCCCAGGACTTGGGCGATGTGCGCCTGGACCTTTACGACCCGGTGCGTTTCATTCGCACGCATCTGATGGATCGTCTGGATTTCACGCCGCAGGAAGCGCCAATCGCAGTGCACGTCACCTGTAGCACCCAGCACCTTGGGGAAAGTCAGGCGTTGATCGATCTGGCGCGCAAGTGCAGCAAAAACGTGGTTATCCCTGAAGGCATTCATTGCTGTGGGTTTGCCGGCGACAAGGGCTTTACCACGCCAGAGCTGAACGCTCATTCACTGCGCACGCTCAAGGATGCGGTTCAGCAGTGCAGCGAGGGGATTTCTACCAGCCGCACGTGTGAGATAGGTCTGACGCAACACGGTGGAATTGATTACCACGGGCTAGTCTATTTGGTGGATCGGGTAACGCAGGCGAGGGTTGTGCAAGAAAAATAGAACCCTGATGCGCTGCCATAGTCCTCAGAATAAGCCCGGACGTTACCGGGCTTTACCCAAACTCGGCAACCCGTCCTGATGGCCAGCGATGCCTGGACCCTCAGTTCAAGGAGATACTCATGAAACGTTCTGTACTGTTAGGTCTGTTCGTTACTGTCTCGCTGATGGCGTCCACCTCGTTTGCCGCCGAAGACCTCTGTGCGGTCAACTTGAAAACCATCGAAAATGCCAAGGCACAGACTCCTCCGGAGATGGCTGATCAGGTAATGGACAGCGTCAAGAAAGCCCAAGCCGATCAGGCAAAAGGCACCAAGGAAGGGACTGATGACTGCATTGCTGAGACCGAACAAACTATCCAGGAAATCAAGAACGCGAACAAAGGTGCGAAGTAATCCAGCACATGGCCAACCTTCGGGTTGGGCTTGTGGCCTCCGGTGCCACCCAATATGAAGCAAACCAAAACCCGCCAATCGCGGGTTTTGTTGCATCTGCGGTGGGTCATGTGCAAACCGCCCGCGTCGCCGTGAAAAAAACTCGACCCAATGCCCACATCCGCTGAAGGTGCGAAGCCCATTGGAGCGAGGCTCTGGAATAGGCCACCAGCGAAAAGAAGCGATTGCGCCCGCTTATAATGCAACTGTTTCTATCAAACAATTTTTTCATAGCCTTTCTGCCAAAACCGAATTCTTGCGCCGCTCCGTAGTCTTTTAAGTAGGCCCCATCAATCGTGGCTTGTTTTCCGACCTCGGCCGCGGAGCCCACTCATACGGCAGCACCGAGACCATCAGTTCAAGGTGATATCCATGAAACGTACCGCACTCGCTGGTCTGTTCATCTCTGCTGCAATGTTGGCCTACCCCGTATTTGCTGCGGACAACGACCTTTGTACGAGCAAGCTGCAAGAGCTCAAAAACAAAGTGACTTCACTGCCGGTGACCTCCAGCAACACCGCCATGGAGGTCAAAAGACTGATGTCCAGCGCCGAAGCTTCAAAAGCCTCCGGGGATGACAAAAAATGCGTCACCGAGGCCACCCAGGGATTGTCACTTGCTAACAACCTGAGCAATCAACCCACCCCATAATCTGCGGGAGCCAACCTTCGGGTTGGCCTTCTGAGGCGTGTTGGCGTACACTGCGCGTGCTTGTTGCTCACTTTGATTCACAGAGCAACAGGCTCGGGGCCGTTTAGGATTCGACGCCGGTTGCGAAACTTTAGGTGCATGCCGAGTTGGTAACAGAACTCGTAAATCCACTGTTGCAACTTTCTATAGTTGCCAATGACGAAACCTACGGGGAATACGCTCTCGCTGCGTAAGCAGCCTTAGCCCTTCCCTCCTGGTACCTTCGGGTCCAGCAATCATCAGGGGATGTCTGTAAACCCAAAGTGATTGTCATATAGAACAGAATCGCCGTGCAGTACGTTGTGGACGAAGCGGCTAAAACTTACACAACTCGCCCAAAGCACCCTGCCCGTCGGGTCGCTGAGGGTTAACTTAATAGACACGGCTACGCATGTAGTACCGACAGCGGAGTACTGGCGGACGGGGGTTCAAATCCCCCCGGCTCCACCAAATACGAAGCAAAACAAAACCCGCCAAGTGCGGGTTTTGTTGCATCTGGGGTTTGGTCATTTCTGCAGGAAGCATCACCATCCCCGGCAAAAGCAGGCCTGCCCACGACAAGGCTCGCAAGCCCCCCCAAAAAACCCGCGGCCAAGCCACCATCATCGTCGCGACCTCCCACGGAGACGCCCATGCGCCAAGCCCTCCTTATCATCGATGTCCAGCCCGGTTTTGCCCCACCTCAATGGCTCATCGAAGGTATCCAGACACTCATCGGCACCCTGCCCAGCGTCGCCACGGTCGAGCGCCACGACGAATCCAAAACCCCGTTCCAGAAACAACTCGGCTGGCACCCCGCACCTGACGATGACAGCCTGATTCAGGCCGACCGCATCTTCATCAAGCACGGCTACGCGCCTTCGCCGGAAACCATCGACTATTTGAAAAGCCTGAAAGTTGATCGCGTGCTCGTCTGCGGCCTTCAAACCGAGACCTGCTGCCTGGCGGCTGGGTTTGCGTTGTTTGATGCGGGGTTGCAGCCGACGTTGATTACGGATTTGACGGTGGGGTCCTCGCTGGATCGGACAGGAGAGTTGGGTGTCAGGCTTTGGAAGCATCATTTCAAGCACACGCTCAAATCGAGTGAGCTGTAACCAATGTATTGGTCGGCGATTAAACGCAACGGGAGAAATTCGGCAGGTTCAATACACACTGATACCTGGTGAGGCCGGGTGGATTTTGAGGGCTTTGGGGACGACTGAGTATTGAAGGATGCTTGTTGGTGAATTGCTCCCGTTCGCCCCCACGGTCAAAGCCCAAACACTTCGGATGAAGACCCGAAGCCCTTCTACACTCATCTCTCACACGTCTAATACACTCACCAAACGAGCCCACATGACCGCCCTCAAAGATCGCTTGAAGCAAGGCAAGGATGCTCGCAAGAACTGCTCCCGCAGTTCGCAGGCGTCCATGGGGAAAATAAATCGCGACCCGCTGCCGCTGATCAAAACGTCCAGTGAAGGCCGGATCAAGTCGCTGGTCGAGTTGCGCTACGGCCGCATGCTGGTCTCGCCCTTCACCTTCTATCGCGGCAACGCGCTGCTGCAAGCCCACGACTTGGCGGCAACTTCCAACATGGGGCTGCTATCGCCCATCTGCGGCGACAGTCACCTGATGAACTTCGGCGGTTTTGCAACACCGGAACGCAATCTGCTGTTCAGCGTCAACGATTTCGACGAAGCCCATCCCGGCCCTTGGGAGTGGGACTTGAAACGGCTGGTGGCAAGTTTCGTGGTGGCCGCGCGCGACCTGCGTCATGGCGACACGGTCGAAGAAACGGTCTGCCGCCAGGTGGTCGGCGCCTACCAACAGACCATGCTCGAATGCGCCGAACAAAGCGCCTTGGAAACCTGGTACGAGTCCATCAGTTACAGCGATCTGCGGCAGCAGGCAAGCAAAGCGACACTGGAGCATGTAGAGCGCGCCATCGAAAAAGCCGAACGGCGTACCCATGCTGAACTGCTGCCGAAAATCAGTGACCGTGACGCAGATGGCCGACTGATCATTCGCGATGACCTGCCGGAAATTTTCCATTTACACGAAAACACCACGTTGCTGGATGCCGACGACGACTGGCTGCGCCTGTCGAACTGGCGTGCGCTTTATGACGCGTTCATGCGCGACTATCCCGGCACGCTGCAAGCCGACCGTCGCGAGCTGTTGTCGCGTTTTCATGCCCACGACATGGCCTTCAAAGTGGTTGGTGTGGGCAGCGTCGGGACTCGTTGCCTGGTGGCCCTGCTGACCGATGATCAGGAGTTCCCGCTGTTCCTGCAGTTCAAGGAAGCACGTCGTTCGGTGCTGGCTGATTACGTGAAGACTAAATCGCGGGTGCGGCATAACGGTCAGCGCGTGGTCGATGGCCAACGGTTGATGCAATCGGCCAGTGACCTGTTCCTCGGCTGGACCACCGGCCCCAGCGGGCGACACTTCTATGTGCGCCAGTTGCGCGACATGAAAGTCTCGGCTGAACTCGAGACGTTCGATGCGGACACCTTCGCCGCCTACGGACGCGTTTGTGGGCGCGCGTTGGCCCGCGCCCATGCCAAATCGTCGGGAAACGCCGCACACATCAGCGGCTACATCGGCAAGAGCGATGCGCTGGCCGACGCGTTATTCAAGTATGCGCAAAGCTACACCGCGCAGAATGAGCGCGACTTCGAACAATTCCAGCAGGCCTGCCGCAAGGGCCGTTTGCGGGCGCGCTCGGAAGCCGACTTTGCGGCGGATCACTTGCCTTAGGCATGTCTCAGGGCGTGAAGCGGCGGGCACTCGTCGACATGAATTTTTCTTCACCCCACGCCCCTTCACCAACGGGTACATTGTGCTTGCTCATTCAAGAAACTACGGTTTGCCCGCCCTCCCGCGGGCTTTTTTTCGCCTGCTGTTTTGTTGTGTTTTCCCGCTGGCCACGCAATGCTTGCGCGACGATCCCTGTGAACCGGAGCGCCCTATGCCGCTGCTATCCCTGCCCTGCAAACGCTTGACGCTGGCGGTGCTCGACCCTGAGCAGGCGGCGCTGGAAAGCGACTTCTACCGGCGCAACCTGAGGCATCTCGCCCGGTGGTCGCCGATTCGCCCCGTCGATTATCACAGCCCTGAACGGATCCGCCCGCGCCTTGAGGTGCAAGCCAGCGCTTTCCAGGCCGGTCTGGCGGTGCATTTCGCGTTGCTGGATCCGGACAACGGCCAGATGATCGGCGCCTGCAACTTCAGCGGCATCACTCGCGGGGCGTTTCAGGCCTGCTATCTCGGTTACCACATCGACGAATCTCATCAAGGCCAGGGCTTGATGCAGGAAGCCCTGGAAGCGGGAATCGGCTACATGTTCGATGAGCAGAAGCTGCACCGGATCATGGCCAATTACATCCCTGGCAATGAACGCAGTGCGCGGCTGCTGGAGCGTCTGGGATTTGAACGCGAGGGCTATGCCAAGGCCTACCTGAGTATCGCCGGGCGTTGGCAGGATCATGTGTTGACGGCGTTGATCAACCCGGCGCCAAGTGCCGAGTACCGCTAAGCACTCATCGTGTTATTGCACGACCACCTTTTGCGCAATATCGGGCAACAGGCAGCCTTTGGCCATCCACTGACAATCCCGGTCCCAACGATAACCGGTTTCCAGGTTGCCTCGATCGTCATAGTAGGTCAGCCGCAATTGGCCGGGATTCAAATCAAGTTTGGCAAAACCAGCGTGTCCGGTGGCAAACGAGGTGTCCTGCGATCCGGCGCCAACGGCGTAAAGTTTCTGGCCCCCGGCCCCGGAAATCACCCAGGCTGGCTCGGCGGCGCGTAGCAGCAGTTGCTGGTTGTGGTCGTGCCCGGCCAGGAACATGTCGACCTTGTTGCGCTCCAGTGCAGGCAACAACAGGTTGACCAGTTCACCGTCCTCACCATGCTGGCCATGATTGCGGACCGGGTGATGGGCCGCCGCGATGCGCCATACAGGTGCCGGTCCCGGTTGCTGGAAGGCTTGGTCAAGCAAGTCGATCTGACGCTGAAAGGTTTCCCGTGGCGCCGAGGTGTCGAGGAACACCATTCGCACCAACGGGCGTCCATCGACGCTGCCGAAATCCTTGACGTAGAAATTGCTCGGCATCTGCCAGCGACCCGAGCCCTTGCGCTGCCGGCCATATTCGAGTTCGACCTTTTGCGACGTGGGGTAATCGTGATTGCCCAGCACGGCGTAGAACGGCACATGACTCAGCCACTGGCCCCAATAGACGCGCTCGAATTTCATTTGCCAGCCGAGGTCGTGGGTACTGGTCAGCGGTTTGCCATAGAAGTTGTCGCCCAACAACACGACCATATCCAGCCGCCCGTCTCTGGCCGCGACTCGCTCCATGGCCTGCCCCACTCGCCACTGTTGCAGATTCCCGCTGCCTTGGTCGCCCAAGGCAATCATCGACACGGCGGAAGGATCCAGACCGCTCAACGGAACAAACGGCGCCGGCGGTGTAAACATCCAGTACCCGACCGTCGCTGCGCCAATCAGTAGGATGACCGCGATGATGCTTAACCTGCGAACAGCTTTTCCGGGCACAAAACGTTTTGCAGCCGGCGATGGAATTGGAGGGCGTTTCAATCAAGGGCTCACTTGGCATGGCCAGCCAGGCATTAAGGGAAAGCAATGGTTGCTATTAATACATCACACCAGTTATTCACACTTTGTTAAGAATTCGCCCCGTATACCTTTTTTAGCTCGTTGTTTTTCTGTAGGAGCGAGCCTGCTCGCGAAGGCAATCTCCTGACTCCCCCCACAAGACGGACAACAAAAAACCCGCCACCCTCTACAGGGTTGGCGGGCTTTGTCGTTCAAGTCTTTTGAATCAGCTAGCCGTCTGCGGCTGTGCAACGCGTTCAGGCCGTTCATGCGCCTGGAGCACCGGTTGCTCCAGCCGCGCTCGCCCATAGAACGCCAGCGCTGTCAGCAAACACGCCAGCCATACGAAGATCCCGGCCCAGAAGGTGTGGGACATGTAGTGCCAGCCTTGCAGAACCCGCGTCGTGCCGTAGACGAAACCGAGCAGCAGCGAGCCGTACATCACCGCTTTGGAATAGCGCCAGCGGTAACGACGCGCCACGAAGTACAACGCCAGCATGGTGAAGCCGCCCGAGGCATGTCCGCCCGGCCAGCAGCGACCTGCCCCAGCGACTTTCAGCAGATCAAAATTCTCATACCACTCCTTGTGTTCGATTTTCCCCGCGTACTGGGTCGTTTCGATCGGGCAGTACACGCTGGTGTGGCCCTTGAGGTAGTGGATCACGCCGGTGCTGATGGAGAATGCGAACACCACGTAGAGGAAGTCCCGGCGGTGCTTGCTGGCGAACCGTAGCACCGGTGCGACTTTGATTTTTTCCAGGAATGCGATGATTTTCGAATGCTTTTCGGCCTTCAGGCGCGGCCAGAGAAACGACAGCAAGGCGCCGACGATCGCTAGCTCACCGGTCCAGTTCGGGATGATCCGTGCCCATTTATGGGTGATCTTTTCGAACAGTTGGACATGATCCAGCGGAAACGTCTGCGTGACCGGATCATAAAAAAGATCATTGAATGCGATGTCGATTTTGGTCAGATCAAACATCAGGAAAACCACGACCGCACAGGCCAGCGGAATACCAAAGTTCACCCAATAAAAGCGGTAACGGGAAGACGTCAGCATCGTGTGTCCTGATCCAGAAAATGAATTCATTCGGTGGTCACCGAGTGCCAGTCCGAGGCTTCGATGAAACCGAGCATGTGGGGTGCCTGAGGCGTTTCGGCCGAGATAAACAAAGACGCGCCATAACCGAGGGTAGAGGCCGGCAACTTGAGGTCTTTCTCCAGTTGCGACATGCATTCGCTGTGGGTCACCAGAATCAGGTTTCGCCCGGCAACCTTGTGCGCCAAAGCGTCACGCAGCATCGTGCCCTTGCAATTGATCAACCATTCTTCACCCACCCCTACCTTGTTGAACATGTAGCCAGCGGTCTGCGCTGTACGGATCAGGGGGCTGTTGTAGATGTCAGCCTTGTTCAGGCCCAGTTGTTCGAACTGTGCACCGACACCCACCGCGACGCTGCGAGAGCGATCGGTAATGCCATCGTTACCGCTCAGGCAGGGGGCGCTGGAGTGATCACAGCGTTCGACGTGCCGCACCAGCACGATCACATTGCCTTTGGCCCAATCGGCCGTCAACCCCCGGGCGCCGGCCACATTGCCATGGGCCAGGTCCGGTACAGCGGCCGGCTGCAACAGCCACACCGTCAGCGGAATCACCACCAGCGCCGAGGCGAGCACGACAGCCGCATTGCGATAGCGGGCAAAACGGCTCAGATCAATCGAGCGTTTTATCCCGAACAGACTCAGTCTCAATTCCACATCAAACCGCCTCGCCGGCACGCATCACTGTCATTCGATGCCGCGAGGTTAGAGAGGCAGGCGTCGGCAGCCAGTGAAACTCATGTGAAAAAAAGCTTAAGACCGCGCGAAGGTCTTGTTACACATGTGTCCTGCAAAAACCATTCAGCTCTCGCAATTGCTGCCGATACAGTCCTGCTACACACCTTGCTGGCGACCAAAAACAACAATCTTCCAGCCAACCGACGATCTAGAAGCACAACGTTCCTGGAGGACTTTTGATGAATAGCTGGTTCGGCAATATCAGCGTGAACATGAAGCTGGGCTTGGGGTTCGGCCTGGTCCTGGCCCTGACCTGCGTCCTCGCCTTGACCGGCTGGACGAGCCTGGGCGGATTGATTGACCGCAGCAACTGGATGAGCGACATCACCCAGCTCAATGCCGGCCTGACCAAGCTGCGTGTGGTTCGCCTGCAATACATGCTGACCAACGGCGACGAAACCGCCGCGCAGAACGTCCAGACCACGCTCGAGGCGTTCTCCGCTCAGCAACAAGCGCTGCTGGTGAAATTCAAGAGCCCGGAAAACCTCAAGCTGCTCAAAGAGCAAGGCGCCGTCATCGACGCCTACAAGACGTCCCTGAACAAAATGCGCAGCGCGTACCGCACCGGTAACAGCGCGCGCGACACCATGAGCGCCAATGCCGACACCGCGAACACGCTGATCAATGTCATCAACACCAACGTGCAGCAAATGCCTCTGAGCGACCAACGCTTCGAACAATTCCAGGCCATCACGGCGGCCAAGGAAGCGTTCTTGCTGGCCCGCTACGAAGTGCGCGGCTACACCGCGACCACCAACGCCGAGACCGAGCAAAAAGCCGTCGGCCAACTGGACGTGGCCATCGCCAGCCTGAAACCCCTCAACGTACATTTCTCCGACACTCAGCAAGACGCCCTGCGTCAGCTGGAAACCGCACTGACCAACTACCGCAGCGCCTTGCAGGCTTATAAAGCGGCGAACAGCGACGCGGTACAGGCGCGCAAGGAAATGACTGAGCAGGGCGCCGCCATCGTGAGCCTCAGCGAGCAGCTGTATCAAATCCAGCTCGACCGCCGTGACGCCGAAAGCGCGCAAGCTCGCACGCTGCAGCTGATCAGCACCTTGCTGGCGTTGCTGGTGGGCATCATTGCTGCCGTGATCATCACCCGTCAGATTACTGGCCCGCTGCGCGACACTTTGGCCGTGGTTGAACGCATCGCCAGCGGCGACCTGTCCCAGGACGTCAAAGTGACGCGCCGCGATGAACTCGGCGTATTGCAACAAGGCATCGCTCGCATGGGTGTAACCCTGCGCGACTTGATCAGCGGCATCCGCGACGGCGTCACCCAGATCGCCAGCGCAGCCGAAGAGCTGTCCGCCGTGACCGAGCAAACCAGCGCTGGCGTTAACAGCCAGAAGATCGAAACCGATCAAGTGGCCACCGCCATGCACGAGATGACTGCCACCGTGCAGGAAGTCGCGCGCAACGCCGAAGAAGCCTCCCAGGCGGCCGCCGCTGCTGACGGCGAAGCCCGTGAAGGCGACAAGGTTGTGAACGAAGCCATCGCCCAGATCGAACGCCTGGCCACTGAAGTGGCACGTTCCACCGAAGCCATGAGCGTGCTGCAACAGGAAAGCGACAAGATCGGCAGCGTCATGGACGTGATCAAAGCCGTGGCCGAACAGACCAACCTGCTGGCGCTCAACGCCGCCATCGAAGCGGCCCGTGCAGGTGAAGCCGGTCGTGGTTTTGCCGTGGTTGCCGACGAAGTCCGTGGCCTGGCTCAACGCACGCAAAAATCCACCGAAGAAATCGAAGGCCTGGTGGCCGGACTGCAGAACGGCACGCAACAAGTGTCGGCGGTGATGAACAACAGCCGCGCCCTGACCGACAGCAGCGTCGCGCTGACCCGCAAGGCTGGTGTGTCACTGGAAAACATCACCCGCACGGTGTCCAACATCCAGTCGATGAACCAGCAGATCGCCGCCGCTGCCGAGCAGCAAAGCGCCGTGGCCGAAGAGATCAGCCGCAGCATCATCAACGTGCGCGACGTGTCCGAACAGACCGCCGCCGCCAGCGATGAAACCGCTGCGTCCAGTGTTGAACTGGCGCGGTTGGGTAATCAGTTGCAGATGATGGTCAGTCACTTCCGGGTGTAATCACACCTGTTCTTTCCCACGCTCCCGCGTGGGAACGAACATCAAGCGCTGAGGCCTGCCATGGATTGATCACCTCTACGCCAGGAAACTCAAAATCCCGGACATTACGGGTCGCAATAGGAACTCCGTGGCTTCGGCAGATTGCGGCAATTTGCGCATCGGCCATCGACGCCGTCCGACCATTAGCTTCACAGCCAGCTACCAGCGTCGCGTACTCCACGGAGGCGTGAGCATCAAAAGGCAAAATCCTTCCTGCAAAGTCCTCTTCGAACATCGCCATCGCATGAGCTTCAAGTTTCTGTTTGCGCTTACCAAACGGGAGTCGGGCAATGCCATGGAGAATCTCTGCCACGGTGATAGCACTAATTGCCAATTCCATCGCCGGTTGCGCATCAACCCAGGCAAGTACTTGAGTGTCAGGCTCGACCCGCATGAACTCTGAAAGAACATTGGTATCGAGCACTATCATTCGGAGAAATCCACCGCTGTCGCTTTCTCATGACGCGAAGGAAGATCGAGCTCGACCCCACCACTGGCGCTGAACCTGTTGCGGATTCGGCTTCCAAGCCCTCCTGCACGATCTACAGTCGCCAGCGCTCTGCCAAGAATCAGGCGAGCCTCTTCTTCCATCGAATGCCCGTTGTGGGCCGCTGCGATGCGCAGCTGTTCCTTAATCTGATCGTCCAGGTTTCGGATCGTAATGCTGGCCATGATGCCTCCTGCAATCAATGAAATCATTGATTGAGGCTAACACACCTTGCTCCATCAAAACTCGCAGAGCTGCCGAACGGGCTTACACACAAATCGCATTGGTAAACACCAACCGATTCCCGAACGGATCGCTGATGGTCATGTCCTGGCTGCCCCACGGCATGGCCTGGATCTGTGGGTGCGCAAACTTATATTCCTTGGCCAGCAACTGCTGCTGGAACACTTCCAACTCATCAGTCTCGATCCGCAACGCCGAGCCCGGTGTGCTGTCACCGTGGTGCTCGGACAAGTGCAGCACGCATTCGCCGCGGGAGACTTGCAGGTACAGCGGAAAATTCGGCTCGAAGCGATGCTGCCAGTCGATCTTGAAACCCAGGAAGTCGACGTAGAACTCCACGGCCTCGATTTCATCGAAAATCCGCAGGATCGGGGTGGTTTTGCCGAAGCTCATGGAGTTGCTCCCAGACTGATAAGGCCCAGAGTGTAGCTGGGCGAGATGTCAGCGCTTCGGCTTGGCGATGGCTTTCTTTAGTTGCAATGTGCCATCACTGTGACGCAGCACTCGGAATGTTTACTGGAATCCGTCACGCAAGTCTCCTTGCCGCGCCAGAAACCGCCCTTCCCTTCTTCCGTTTGCCTGGCCTTCGCTGTAACTCAAGACACCGTTGACCCAAACCCCATCGATACCTTCCGCTGCCCGTTGCGGATCATTGAAATCCGCCACATCGCGTATCGTCACAGGATTGAACAACACCAGATCCGCCCAATGTCCTTCACGGATTTCGCCACGCTCCTTCAAGCCAAATCGCGCCGCCGACAACCCGGTCATCTTGTGCACGGCGGTGTGCAGCGGAAACAGCCCTACATCGCGACTGAAATGTCCGAGCACCCGTGGGAATGCGCCCCACAAGCGTGGATGCGGAAACGGGTCTTCCGGCAATCCGTCAGAGCCCACCATCGACAGCGGATGGGCGAGGATTCTTCGTACATCCGCCTCGTCCATTCCGTAGTACACCGCGCCGGCCGGTTGCAGGCGTCGAGCGGCATCAAGTAGCGGCACGCCCCATTCGGCGGCGATGTCCATCAGGTCACGGCCGCCCACTTCAGGGTGCGGCGTTGACCAGGTGATGGTGATGCGATGGGCGTCGGTGACTTGCTTGAGGTCCAGCGTCGATGAACTCGCCGCGTAGGGATAACAGTCGCAGCCTACTGGGTGGGTTTTCGCCGCGTGTTCGAGGGACGCCAGCAGTTGCGGACTGCGCCCCCAGTTACCGGCGCCAGCACATTTGAGGTGGGAAATGATCACCGGCGATTTAGCATGGCGACCAATCTGGAATGCCTCGTCCATGGCCTCCAGCACCGGCTCGAATTCGCTGCGTAAATGGGTGGTGTAGACCGCGCCGAATGCGGTCAGCTCTTCGGTCAATTGCATCACTTCATCGGTGGAAGCAGAGAAGGCGTTGGCATAGGCAAGCCCCGTGGACAGGCCCAACGCACCGGCTTCAAGACTCTCGCGCAGTTGCTCGCGCATCATGCTGATTTCGTCTGGCGTGGCAGTGCGAAACAGATCGTCGAGGTGGTTGCTGCGCAGCGCCGTGTGGCCGACCAGTGCGGCCACGTTCAGCGTGGTATTCGCCGCTTCGACGGCGGCGCGGTAGTCGCTGAACCTCGGATAAACGAACGCTGCGGCGGTGCCGAGCAGGTTCATCGGGTCGGGAGGATCGCCGCGCAAACTCACCGGCGAAGCGCTGATCCCGCAGTTGCCGACAATCACTGTGGTTACGCCCTGGCTGAGCTTGGGCAGCATCTGCGGCTGGCGGATCACTACGGTGTCGTCATGGGTGTGCACGTCGATGAAACCTGGCGCCAACACGCGGCCAGCGGCGTCGATTTCTTCGGTGGCGCTGGCATCGTGCAAGTCGCCGATGCGCTCGATGCGGCCGTTCAGAATCGCCACGTCGGCGGGATAACCGGGGGCGTTGCTGCCGTCGATGATCAGGGCGTTGCGAATCAGCGTGTCGTACATCATCTCAGTCTCCCAGCGGCAAGTGATCGTCGCCGCCGCGGTAATCGTCCAGGGCGAGTTTGATCCGCCGCAGACGCTCTTGATTGTCTTCAGGATTGGCCAGCGCCAGCTCGGTGGCAAGCACGTCGATGGCCAGCAACATGCCGTAGCGTGCTGCCGTGGGTTTGTAGATGAAGGAGGTTTCGACGCCTTGCAGCGGCAGCAGCACATCCGCCAATTGCGCCAGCGGCGAGTCGGCCCGGGTGATGGCGAGAATTCGTGCGCCATAGCTGCGCGCCAGCTCGACGGCCTCGAGCAGTTCGGGCGTGATGCCGGTCAGCGAGCAGGCAATGACTGCGCGTTCGGCATCGAGGCTGGCGGCGGTGACGCGCATCATCACCGGGTCGTGGCACACCGCAATCGGGTAGCCGAACCGCACCAGTCGCACTTGCAGTTCATCACTGCACAAGGTCGAGCAACCACCCATGCCGAACGCATGAATCATCCGCGCCTTGCCCAGCAGTTTCACCGCGTCGGCGAAACGCGACTCATCGAACGCCGACAGGTGCTGGCGCAAGGTCGACTCGATATCGCCAACGATCTGCCCGTAAAACGCCGACTGCTCGGGCGTGCCAGCAGGGTCCAAAAATCGACTGCCGACGCCGCTGGCCTGGGCCAGTTGCAGCCGCAGATCGCGCAAGTCGCGGCAGCCGACGGTGCGAGCAAAACGCGAGAGCGTGGCGGTGCTGACTTCCGCTCTCAGCGCCAGTTCATCGAGGCTGGCGGCGGAGGCAAATCCTACGTCGTCGAGCATCAGCCGAGCGATGCGTCCTTCGCCCGCGCTGAAGGAGTCCTGACGGGCGCGGATCTGGTAGAGGATGTCCATGGCAGGCGGCTCCGGCTAAAGCAGATAAGAAAGACCCACGGTCAGACCGAAGGCGACCACCGAGATAATGGTCTCCAGCACCGTCCAGGTCTTGAAGGTCTGGGCGACGGTCATGTTGAAGTATTCCTTGATCAACCAGAAGCCGCCGTCATTGACGTGGGAAAAGATAACCGACCCCGCGCCCGTCGCCAGCACCAACAGCTCCGGATGGGGATAACCCAGACCAATGGCCACCGGCGCGACGATCCCCGACGCGGTGGTCATGGCCACCGTGGCAGAACCGGTGGCGATGCGCATCAGCGCGGCGAACAGCCAACCCATCAACAGCGGCGACAGGTGGAATACCTGGGCCAGGCTGACGATCTGATCGGTGACACCAGCGTCCACCAGAATCCGGTTCAATCCGCCGCCCGCGCCCACCAGCAAGGTGATGCTGGCGGTCGGTGCCAGGCATTCGTTGGTGAATTTGAGGATCGATTCGCGGTTGAAGCCTTGGGCCAGGCCAAGCGTCCAGAAGCTCAGCAAAGTCGCCAGCAGTAAGGCGATCACCGAATTGCCGATGAACAACAGAAACTGATTGAAACCGCTGCCCGGCGTAGAAATCAGATTGGCCCAACCGCCGACCAGCATCAGCACCACCGGCAACAAAATGGTCGCCATGGTGATGCCGAAACCCGGCAGGCTGTCGCGCGGTTCACGCTCGAGGAACTGACGCTCCAGCGGGTTATCTTCCGGCAGTTGAATGCGCGGCACGATGAACTTGGCGTAGAGGGGGCCGGCGATGATCGCGGTCGGTATCCCGATCAGGATCGCGTAAAGCAAGGTCTGCCCCACCGAGGCCTGATAAGCCTGCACCGCCAGCATCGCCGCCGGGTGCGGCGGCACCAGGGCGTGGACCACCGAGAGCCCGGCCACCATCGGCAAACCGACCATCAGAATCGACACGCCCACGCGCCGCGCTACGGTGAAAGCGATCGGCACCAGCAGTACAAAACCGACCTCGAAGAACAGCGGCAGTCCTACAAGGAAAGCGATGCAGACCATCGCCCAGTGCGCATTTTTCTCACCGAAGCGGTCGATCAACGTTCGCGCCATCTGCTCGGCACCGCCGGACTCGGCCATCATTTTGCCGAGCATCGTGCCCAGTGCGACCACCAGCGCGATATGCCCCAGAGTCTTGCCGACGCCCGCCTCGTAAGCCCCCACCACGCCCGACGGCGGCATCCCCGCCAACAGCGCCAGGCCGATGGACACCAAGGTGATAACAATGAACGGATTGAGCCGGTAACGGGCGATCAGAACGATCAGCGCGATGATGGCGATGGCGGCGTAAACCAGCAGCCAATAGCCGAAGGACGGTGTCATGCGGTACTCCTCGAAAGGGTCACGTCGAATGGGTTGTGAAACTCATAAAACATTTCGAGGTGTGATTTTCAAACGAGGTGAAAGTAATTTTCGTGAAGGGATAAGGGTTGTCGCGCAGAGGTATGCGGGGTCGTGTGTTATGAAAATCGGGCAGGCGGATTTTCATCACGCCTGCTGAGGAGTCAGGCGTCAGTCGTGATTCACGCGGGCGCGTTTGAGCAGTTTCTTGCAGCGTTCGGACAAGTGCAGCACGCGCAGGTGCTTGCCGGCCTTGGTGTAGCGCTCTCGCAGCGCATTCAGCGCGGCGATGGCCGAATAGTCGACGAAGCTCAGGTGGCGACAATCGATCGTCACGACGGGCGGATCGTTGGCGGGATCGAACTGATTGAGAAAAGGCGCAGTCGAGGCGAAGAACAGCGTGCCATGCAGAAGGTAAAGCTTACTGCCATCGGCTTCGAGGTGACTGTCCGCATAAAGCTCACGGGCCTGTTGCCAGGCAAAGTTGAGCGCCGCAATGATGATCCCGCAGAGCACGGCGGTAGCCAGATCGGTGAACACCGTAATGACCGTTACGGCGATGATCACTAACACGTCGTTTAGCGGCACCTTGTTCACCACCCGCAACGAGGCCCAGGCAAACGTCTGCTGCGACACCACGAACATCACCCCGACCAATGCGGCCAGCGGGATGCGCTCGATCAGCGGCGAAAGGAAGAGGATGAACAGCAAAATCATCACCCCGGCCACCACACCGGACAGCCGACCGCGACCACCGGAACTGAGGTTGATCACCGTCTGCCCGATCATGGCGCAGCCGCCCATGCCGCCGAATACACCAGAGACCATGTTGGCCGCGCCCAGCGCCACGCATTCGCGATCCGGGTAGCCACGGCTCTCGGTGATCTCGTCGGTGAGGTTCAGGGTCAACAGGGTTTCCAGCAGACCGACCAACGCCATCAATATCGCGTAGGGGGCGATGATGCGCAGGGTTTCCAGGTTCCAGGGGATGTCTGGCAGCGCAAAGGTCGGCAAGCCGCCGGCGATGTGCGCCATGTCGCCCAAGGTTCGAGTCGGCAGACCGAGCAGATAAACCGCCAGACCAACACCCAGAATCGCGACCAGCGCTGGCGGCACGGCGCGCGTCAGTCGCGGCAGCAAGTAAACGATGGCCATCGTCACGGCAACCAGTCCTGCCATCAGGTACAGCGGCGTGCCGCTGAGCCAGACGTCACCGTTCTTGAAGTGTTCCAGCTGCGCCAGGGCGATGATGATCGCCAGGCCGTTGACGAAGCCGAGCATCACCGGGTGCGGCACCATGCGCACCAGCTTGCCCAGTTTCAGCAACCCGAACGCCAGCATGATCAACCCACCCAGCAACACGGTGGCCAGCAAGTACTGCACGCCGTGCTGCACCACCAGCGCGACGATCACCACGGCCATCGATCCGGCGGCGCCGGACACCATGCCCGGCCGCCCACCAAAAAACGCGGTCAGCGTACAAATGATGAAAGCGCCGTAAAGCCCCATCAACGGATTGAGGTGAGCAACCAGCGCGAAGGCGATGCATTCGGGCAGCAGGGCGAAAGACGTGGTGAGTCCGGCCAGGACATCGGCGCGCAGACGTTTGGGTTTCATGGGTGACCTAAAATACAGGCGGGAAAAGAGGGGGCGGATGTTACGGACTTGAGGGCGGCCCGGCCAGTTATTGGGTCACCTGAAACGCAATCGCGAGCAAGCTCGCTCCCATAGTGGATCTTTGTCGTACACAAAATCTGTGTCGAGTGGAGATCAAATGTGGGAGCGAGCTTGCTCGCGATGAACGATTACGCGATCTAGAGCGAACTCACACCATCTCGTCACGAATCCATTCAATCACCGATGTCCGCTTCGGTGCCCAGCCCAGCAATTCGCGCGCCTTTTTACCGCGAACCCGGCTGTTGGAGCCCAGGCCATAGTTGGCCATTTCATAACCCCACTCGGCTTCGGCCTCTTTCAGCGGCCAGTCTTGTGGCTCACCCAGATTCAGCGCTTGGGCAATCGCAGTGGTCATGTCGATGAACGACGCTTCACCGCTTTCGACGAAGTAGAAGCTGCCCGGTACGTTGTTGGTCAGCGCCAGCAGGTACAGGGAAACCACGTCTTCGATGTGCACGTTGGACCAGATGTTCTGGCCGGTACCGACATGGCGGACCACACCACTTTTACGCGCCTGTTTCAGCAAGCGCGGTAGCTGCACGCTGTCACGTTTGACGCCCAGGCTATGGCCGTAGATCAGGGTGTTGCAGATCACTGCCGAGTTCACCCCGTCCTTTGCTGCGGCGAGGATCAGGTTGTCGATGGCCACGCGAGCAGCCTTGTCGACGGTAGGTGCCGGCAGGTTGTCTTCGTAATAGATAACGTCGCTGGATTTGCCGCCCGACGCATCGCCGACGATGCTTGAGCCGCTGGTGTGCAGGAACACTTTGTTGGAACCGCGAAGTGCATCGAGCAGCGCATCGACCGCGCCGCGATGGTCGCTGCTGGCGGCGTTGATCACGGCGTCGGCAGCGCGGGCCTGTTCGCCCAGCAATGCGCTGTCATCAAGCGTGCCGAGCACCGGGGTGATGCCCAGAACACTCAGTTCATTGGCTTGTTCAGCACTGCGAACCAGGCCGGTGACTTTGTGGCCGGCGCGGACCAGACCGGTGGCGATGGAGCCGCCAATGAAACCCGCGGCGCCGGTAATGAATACGTTCATGGAGAAACTCCCTGCGTTAATAAGTGATGCAGCCAGTATCGAGGACCGATGCCTAAGGAAACAGACAGCGTTGCCCAATTCACTCTTGCGCAGGGGTCACGAATCAGCCCTTGAAATCCGCGTTCGCGTAAACCGCCAATTTGCCCTGGATGAAGTCCAGGAAGCACTGAATCCGTAGGGCAAGTTGCGAGTTGCGGTAGTACACGGCATTGATCGGCTGGCGATACCCGCTGTTGAAATCCGCCAGCAGCACCTGCAAACGTCCGGCGCGAATGTCATCAATCGTCATGAAGTGCGACAGGCAGGCAATGCCCTGACCTTCGAGCGCCAAGTGCCTGATCGTCTCGCCGCTGGACGCGCTGATTGATGCCTGAATCGGCCAGCGATCACCGTGAACGTAACGCAGCGGCCATTGGTTGAGGCCTTCGTTCTGAGTAAAGCCCAGCAGCGTGTGCCCGGACAAATCCGCCACTTCAGCCGGTACACCGTGTTTTTCCAGATAGGCCGGGCTGGCGACGATGTGCAGCGGACTGCAGCCCAGCGATCGAGCGTGCAAAGTCGAGTCGGCGAGCGTGCCGATGCGGATGGCGATGTCGGTGCTTTGCTCGAGCAAATCGATGATCAGGTCGTTGCTGTTGAGTTCCAGCTGGATGTCCGGATAGAGCCGGCGGAACTCGTCGATGTACGGCACGATGGCGTGCAGCATGAACGGCGATGCCGCGTTGATCCGCAGACGCCCGGACGGGGTTTGCTGGCGTGAGGTCAGGCGCTCTTCGAGCTCGTCCATCTGATCGAGAATCAGCTTGGCGTGCTCGAAGAAGTACTTGCCCTCTTCGGTCAGGTCCATGCGTCGTGTGGTGCGGTTGATCAGCGTGGTATCAAGTTTTGCCTCCAGCCGCGACAGCGTACGGCTGACCGCTGAAGGCGTTTGCCCGACCTGTTCGGCCGCAGCGGAAATCGACCCGCATTCAATCACGCAGACGAAAATCTGCAACTCATCGGATCTGGCTTTCACGTGTGTCCTCTTTCGCAAATCGGCATGGCATCAATCGCCAAGATCGCAGCCTTCGGCAGCTCCTACAGAGTTTTGCGTACGCCTGTAGGAGCTGCCGAAGGCTGCGATCTTTACGGCCGTTGCGACGGATAGTAGCCCGAAACGCTTACGCCGGCAGGCCGAACACTTCGGTCAAATGGCGCTCATAGCGCGCGATATCGGCTTCGACGTTGGGGCGCTTCATCACATCGACGGCCAGGAACGTCGGCAAACCGGTCATGCCGAGGAACTCGTTGGCCTTGTGGAACGGGAAGTACACCGCGTCAACGCCCTTGGCTTCGAAGAAGTCGGTCGGGTCGTCGAAGGCTTGCTGCGGCGCGTTCCAGGTCAGGGACAACATGTATTGCTTGCCCTGCAACAGGCCACCGCTGCCGTATTTTTGCGACGCGTCGGAACGGGTGCGGCCGTCGCTGGCGTAAAGGCTGCCGTGCCCTTCGGTAAAGACTTCGTCGATGTACTTCTTGACGGTCCAGGGCGCGCCCATCCACCAGCCGGGCATCTGATAAATGATCACGTCGGCCCAGAGGAATTTGGCGACTTCTTCGGCGACGTCGTAACCCTCGTCGATGAAGGTGGCTTTCACGTCGACGCCGCCGCGATCCAGCACGCTCAGCGCAGCTTCATGCAGGGTGGTGTTGTAGCGGCCATCGGAGTGGGCAAATTTTTTGCCGCCATTGAGCAACAGGACTTTTTTCATGGGAAGTCTCGGAAGGTTGGAATTCGATGGCGGCAGAGTAGCGATCTGCCTCGCGCGGAATAAGCGCTGAATTCACAAAATTCATTTGACCAATACGCACGAATCGACAGGTGATTGTTGCCATAAACTTGCGCCGATTCTGAACTTGAGGAGATTTCTGATGAGTGAAATGCAAGGCTTCATCCTGCACGCCAAGACCCGCCCGGAAAAATCTGACGCCTTCGACGCGTTTTTCAGCAGCTATGTGGAAGCAAGCCGTGCCGAGCCCGGTTGCATCGAATACCACATGCTGCGCGATAAACAGGACCCGACGCTGTTTATCTTCTACGAGATTTGGCAGTCCCAGGCCCACCTCGACGTGCACTCGAATCTGCCACACATGAAGCAGTTCCTCGAGCAGCGCGATGAGTACCTGGAACGGGATTTCGATATCCGCGCCATCGACATGCTCAGCCCGTCGTCCGCTACCCGCTGATCAGCAAATGGCCGCCGAGCACGCCGAGGCCGATGAAGAACACACGCTTGAACAACACGGCGCTGATCCGCTGGCGCAGCCATTGCCCCAGCAACATGCCGAGTACCGCCGGAATCAGCGCCAGCAACGACGCACTTAATTCGCCGCCGCCCAGCGCGCCGCGCCATAACAGGCCGGCGGCCAAGGCCAGGGTCGAGACGGTGAACGACAGACCCAGCGCCTGCACCAGTTCATCCTTGCTCAAGCCCAAGGCTTGCAGATAAGGCACGGCCGGAATCACGAAGACGCCGGTGGCCGAGGTGATGACGCCCGTCAACACGCCGCAAAGCGGACCGAGCCAACGCTCGGTGTGACAGCCGACGCGCAAGGTCGGCAGAAACAATCCGCTCAACGCATAGAGCAACAGCGCCGCGCCCAATCCCCGCACGACCCAATGACCACCGGCCATGCCGATCCACAACGTACCGGCTCCGGTGCCGATGAAGATCGCCAACAGCATCGGCCACAGGCGTTTGATCAACCCTGACAGATGCCCACCGAATGCCAATTGCCAGACATTGGTGAGCGTCGCGGGGATGATCAGCAACGCGGCAGCCTGCGACGGAGCCATAGCCAGACCGAGCAGGCCCATTGCGATGGTTGGCAGACCGAGGCCGATCACACCCTTGATCATTCCGGCCAGCAGAAAGGTCGCGATGACCATCAATGAAAGGGCCAGACCGAGGTTTTGATAGAACGCGGCGAGAGTATTCATGGCGCTATCGTGGGCCTGGATTGGCTGCTTGGAAATCTGCCATATACTGAGGCAGCCTCTTGTAAGACAAGAGGCTAAGAACCTCGCTGCGGCTGCTGACGCCTTCGCGAGCAAGCCCGCTCCCACATTGGATCTTCGTCGCACACTAAATTCGTGTGTTGTGGAGATCAAATGTGGGAGCGGGCTTGCTCGCGAAGAGGCCCCCCGGAACAACCAAAATCCCGAGGCAGTACGATGCACTTCGACCTGACCGACCTGCGCCTTTACCTGAACATCCTCGACAGCGGCAACATCACCGCCGGCGCCGCTCGCAGTCATCTGTCCCTGGCGGCGGCGAGTGCACGCATCCGCGCCATGGAGGCTTCGTTGGGGATAGAGTTTTTGCAGCGTGGTCGCCGCGGTGTCAGCCCTACCCCGGCCGGCAAGGCCCTGGCGCAACACGCTCGCGTCCTGCTGCAACAGGCCGAACGCATGCAGCAGGATCTGGCGGAATACGCCAACGGCGTCAAAGGCCAAGTGCGACTGTTGTGCAATACCACGGCGATCACCGAGTACCTGCCGGAGTTGCTCGCGGACTTTCTGCGCGGCCACCCCAACCTCGACATCGATCTACAGGAACTGCCCAGTGCACGCATCACCCACGCCTTGCGCCAAGGTGCGGCAGACCTGGGCATCGTCTCTGACGCCGTGGACACCGATGACCTGCAGACCCGCCCGTTTCGCGACGATCCGCTGGTGCTGATCATGCCCCGCGATCATCCCTTGGCACACGCAAGTGTTGTGAGCTTCATCGACACCTTGCGCCACGACTATGTCGGTCTGAACGCCAACAGTGCGTTGGCGGTGTACCTGGAGGAACAGGCGCTGCACACCGGGTCACGCCTGCAAATCCGCATCCGCGCCGACGGTTTTGAGGGTGTGATGCGCATGGTCGCTCGGGGGGCCGGGCTGGCGATCGTGCCCTTGGCAGCGGTCGAGCGTTGGCCGGGGGAGACACCATTCAAGAGCATCACACTGCAAGAATCGTGGGCCCAACGCAAACTACTGATTTGCGCCAGGGACTTCGCGACGCTGCCCGGCTATGCGACAGCCCTGCTGCACGCCTTGACCCTTTAGTGTCGAGTCTGCGCGTTTCTGGATACTTCGATGTCGACCACAGACAACTGAGCGGAGCATGGGCGCTATAGGGTGCGACTTCAGTTCTCTAGTCCATTGCCCCGGAGTCCACATGACCGCACCTATTACCGTTCTTCGCGACACTCACCCACTGCCGGTACTCGATGCCTGCAAATGGGAAAAACTCGAAGGCGACCCGCACACCGTCAACCTCAACGCCTACACCAGTGAAGACGGCAGCAAAATCATGGGCACCTGGATCTGCACACCGGGCAAATGGTATGTGGAATACGTGAAGTGGGAATACTGCGATTTCCGCGAAGGCTATTGCATCATCACCCCGGAGGGGAAAGAGCCTATCCATCTGCGCGCCGGTGATATTTTCGTCATTGAGCCGGGGATGAAAGGCACGTGGGAAGTGGTTGAAACCGTGCGCAAATATTTCGTGTTTGCCTGATGCAAAAAAACCGGGAGATCACCCGACGTGATCTCCCGGTAAATATCTTTGGGTCAATGCAGACCTGTGGTGAGGGGGTTTACCCCCGTTGGAGTGCGCAGCACTCCCCTACATTCCTTCAGTCACACCGTGTCGGCAGGTTTTACGACGGCTTCGCCGCCGAACGGGGGCAAGCCCCCTCGCCACCATTCCGGAAAACCCTTTATTGGGGTTTGCGATAGCTGTTGATGATCGCCGAGAAGTCCTTGCCACCTTCCCCACGCTGGCTCATCGCCTGATACAACTGCTGGGCCACCGCGCCGAGCACCACCGGTTGGTGCGCCTGACGTGCCGCTTCCGTGGCCAGCCCCAGATCCTTGAGCATCAGTTCAGCACCGAAACCACCGGTATAGCCGCGCGAGGCCGGCGCCGTTTCAACGATGCCCGGCCACGGGTTGTACATTTCCGAACTCCAGCAACGCCCGGTGGAACTGTTGATGATCCCGGCCAGCACTGTTGTGTCGATCCCGAGAGCATCACCCAGCGCCATGGCTTCACTGACACCGACCATCGAGATCGCCAGCAGCAGGTTGTTGCAGATCTTGGCAATTTGCCCGGTGCCGACTTCGCCGCAATGGACGATGTTGCGGCCCATCTGCGCCAATACCGGTTGCAGGGTGGCGAACAGCTCAGGGGTAGCGCCGACCATGAACGTCAGGGTCCCGGCCGCCGCACCGCCAGTACCGCCCGACACAGGCGCATCCGCCATGGCCACGCCTTGCTTGGCCGCCGCCGCCGCGACATCACGCGCCGTCTGCGGATCGATGGTGCTGCAATCGACCGCCGGCACGCCCTTGGCGATACCTGCCAGCACGCCGTCTTCACCCAGCCACACGCTGCGCACATGCACAGCGGCGGGCAGCATGGTGATCACCAATTCTGCGCCTTGAGCGGCTTCACGCGCCGAAGCGCTGATGCTGCCGCCCAGTTGCTCCAGCTCTGCCAGAACGGTTTTGTTCAGATCGACCAGCTGCAGTGCATGGCCAGCCTTGATCAGGTTGCGCGCCATTGGCGCGCCCATGTTGCCGAGACCGATAAAAGCGATTTTCATGTTCGGCTCCTTAACGCAAGTTGATGGTGGTGTTCACACCGTCGTTGACGCTGTTGTCATCGAACCAGCGACTGGTGACAGTCTTGGTCTGAGTGTAGAACTGCACCACTTGCTTGCCATACGGACCGAGGTCGCCGAGTTTGGACCCGCGCGAACCGGTGAAGCTGAAGAACGGGACCGGCACCGGAATCGGGATGTTGATGCCGACCTGGCCGACGTCGATTTCAGTCTGGAATTTACGCGCCGCCGCACCGCTTTGGGTGAACAGGCCCGTGCCGTTGCCGAACGGGTTGGCGTTGACCAGTGCGATGGCCTCATCGAGGGTATCGACTTCCAGCACCACCAGCACCGGACCGAAAATTTCCTGGGTGTAGATCTGCATCTCGGGGGTTACGCCGGAGAACAGGGTCGGGCCGACAAAGTTGCCCTTCTCGAAGCCTGGAACCGTGATTTCGCGACCGTCCAGTTCCAGCTTGGCGCCTTCCTTGATGCCGCTCTCGATCAGATCCAGAATCCGCGCCTTGGCCTTTTTGGAAATCACCGGACCCACATCAGTGCCCGGCTCGCTGCCGGCATTCACTTTGAGTTTCTGCGCCAGCGCCTTCAGATCAGGCAGCCATTGTTTGGCTGCGCCCACCAGCACCACGACGGATGTGGCCATGCAGCGTTGCCCGGCCGCACCGAAACCGGCACCGACCAGCGCGTTGAGCGCTTGTTCGCGGTTGGCGTCCGGCAGCACAACGGCGTGGTTCTTCGCGCCCATCATCGATTGCACGCGTTTGCCGTGTTTACCGGCCAGGTCGTAGACGTGAGTGCCGACGGCAGTCGAACCGACGAAGGAAACAGCCTTGATGTCCTTGTGGGTGCAGAGCGCATCCACCACGTCTTTACCGCCATGAACGACGTTGAGCACGCCGGCCGGAACACCGGCCTCGATCGCCAGTTCCACCAGCAGCATGGTCGACATCGGGTCCTGTTCGGACGGTTTCAGCACGAAAGTGTTGCCGCAGGCGATGGCCATCGGGAACATCCACAGCGGAATCATCGCCGGGAAGTTGAACGGCGTGATGCCGGCGCAAACGCCGATTGGTTGACGCAGGGTGTAGGTATCGACGCCGCCAGCAACGTTCTCGGCGAACTCGCCCATTTGCAGGCTGCCGATGGAGCAAGCGTGCTCGACCACTTCCAGGCCACGGAAGATATCGCCTTCAGCGTCGGCGATGGTTTTGCCTTGCTCGTTGCTGAGTACCACGGCGATGCGCTTGGAGTGTTCGCGAATCAACGCCTGGAGCTTGAGCATGATGCGCATCCGCGCGCCGATCGGCGTCAGCTTCCAGGTCTGGAAGGCGCGATGGGCGGCGCTGATCGCGGCGTCCACTTCCTGTGCAGTTGCGAACGGCACTTTCGCCAGCACTTGCTGGGTCGCCGGGTTGACGATGTCGTGCCACTCGGTGGTCTGGGACTCGACCCACTCGCCGTCGATCAACAGCTTTACCGTTTGGACAGTGGTTTCGTTTGGCGTGAGCGAAGCGTTCATTTTGGGTCTCCGGGAAGTTGTTCTTATTTAGAGAGCGATCTTGGGAGCCAAGGCGATAAAGTCGCCTTGAGATGAGGCGTGTGTCGCGACTTGGTTGTCGGACTGTTTTTGGAGTATAGATGTGCAAACATCTAATAAGAACGCACATAAAAGCCGGTCCATCATGCAAAAAAACATCACGTCTCTAGGCTCGTTGAACTGGGATGACCTCAAGTTTTTCCTTGAAGTCTCCCGCACCCGCAAGGCCAGCACCGCGGCCAAGCGCCTGGCGGTCGACTACACCACCGTGTCGCGGCGCATCAGTTCGCTGGAAGCGGCGTTGGGCACTTTGCTGTTCGAGAAATCCCGGACCAGCGGTTTTGTCCTGACCGCCGAAGGCCAGCGGTTGCTGGGTTACGCCGAGTCGATTGAAAGTACGCTGCACATGGCTTGCGAACAAGTATCAGGCTCTGGCGTGGCGTTGTCCGGGCATGTGCGCATGGGCTGCACCGAAGGCTTCGGCAGCTTTTTCATCACTCCGCAACTTAGCCATTTCGTCGACGCGTACCCGGCAATCTCCGTGGACATCCTGCCGCTGCCACACTTCATCAGCCTGTCCAAGCGCGAGGCGGACATCGTCATCGCCCTGGAGCGCCCGGAGCATGGCCCGTACGTCTGCTGCAAACTCTGCGACTACAAATTACAGCTCTACGCGACTCAGGATTATCTCGACAAGCATCCACCCATCCGCCGCCCGGCTGACTTGGGCAAACATTCATTCATCAGTTATGTCGACGATCTGGCGTTCAGCTCGGAGCTGTTGTACCTGGCGAATGTGTTGCCCGGCGCCAGTGCCAACCTGCGCAGCACCAGCGTGATCGCGCAGTTCGTGGCTGCACAGCAAGGACGGTCGCTGGCAATTCTGCCGTGCTTCCTGGCGGCCCAGGATCCGCGATTGCTGCCGGTGTTGCCGGAAGAGATCAACATCACTCGGCAGTTCTGGATGTACTGCCGCGAGGACCTGCGCAAGCTCAAGCGGATCACCCTGTTGTGGGATTACATCCGTGCGGTCACCGAGCAGAATCAGAGGCTGTTGATGGGCGAAAGTCGGGAGATGATGTTCGCCGATTAGTCGGCGCTCACCTCATCCAATTCCAGCATCAACCCGCTCAAGCGCTTGACCTTGCGCCGCACCGCCTCTTCGAATACGCCGGAGCGAGGTTCGATCAGGGTGAACCAGTTTTTGGCCCGGGTAATCCCGGTATAGATCAATTCCTTGGTGAGTACAGGGTTCAGGGCATCCGGCAGAATCAACGCCGTATGAGCAAATTCCGAGCCCTGGGATTTGTGCACTGTCATGGCGTACACGGTTTCGACATCATTGAGCCGACTCGGCAGAACAAAACGTACGCCGCCCTGACCATCATTACGCGGGAACGCCACGCGCAATACCTGCTTCCCAGCCTCTGGCCCCTCACGTTCCGGCAGCTTTAGGGCAATGCCGATGTCGCCGTTCATCAAACCCAGACCATAGTCATTGCGGGTCATCAGCACCGGCCGACCTTCGTACCACTGCTGGTCGCTGTCGATCAGCCGAGACTTGAGCAGCGCAGCGGTCACGAGTTGATTCAAACCTTCCACGCCCCACGGCCCTTTGCGTACGGCGCACAACAACTGGAAGGCGTCGAAGGCTTGCAGTACCTGGCGAGCCCAATCGGTCCAGCACGGATCATCAAGCGTGCTGTCGAGCGGTGGTCGCAGGCTGCGCAAGAGACTCAGGTAATGGCGATAACCCTGCGGTCCATCGCCATGCCCCTCAAGCAGCAAGCGTTCCAAAGCCCGGTCTTGCTCCCCCTTGAGAGACAGGGAAAACACGTCGTCATGGCTTCGCGCTGCCAACAACTTGCGCGCTTCCTCGGGTTGCTGCTGGTTGACCCACCGAGCCAGTTGGCCGATGCCGCTGCCCTCGCCAAACCGGCGTGAATGACGCAGCATCACAACTTGCTGGGCCAGCGGATGAGTCCCTTGGGTGTCTTCCTGCAAACCGCTGGCATCCAGGTTTTCACCACTGACCGCTTGCAGCCACAGGCGCGTCTGTGGGCTGTACCAACCGGCCTCGGCGTCGCGGCACAGGTCGCCCAGAACGGCGCCGGCCTCCACCGATGCCAGTTGATCCTTGTCACCGAGCAGCACCAGTCGGGCATGGGCCGGCAACGCGTCGAGCAGATTGGCCATCATTTCCAGATCGATCATCGAGGCTTCGTCCACCACCAAGACATCCAGCGGCAAGCGATTACCGGCGTGGTGACGGAAGTGTCGAGTACCGGGACGACTGCCGAGCAGGCGGTGCACGGTGGTGACGTCTGACGGGATCTTCACTCGTACGGTTTCATCGACTTCCAGGGTTCTGACCTGCTGACTGATGGACTCCGTCAGTCGGGCTGCAGCCTTGCCGGTGGGTGCGGCGAGACGAATACGCAACGGCTTGCCCGCCTCCACTGCCGGCGCCTGGAGCAACGCCAGCAAACGCACGACCGTCGTCGTCTTGCCGGTCCCCGGGCCACCGGTCACGATGCTGAAAGCGCTGCGGGTTGCGAGGGCACAGGCGAGTTTCTGCCAGTCAATCACTTCGCCGGGCTTGGCAGGGCCGAACAAGCTGGTGAGGCGTTGGGACAAATCATCCGGCGTGGTTTCGTGTTCCACCAGGCGTTGGCGCAGCGAGTTGTCGATACGCCGTTCGTAAGCCCAGTAACGACGTAAGTACAGGCGTTTGCCCGATAACACCAATGGCCGGTGTTGCGCCGCCTCGCGACCATCGACCGCCAATGCGACCAGACTGCTGGAGGCCAGTACCTTGCACCAATGGGCACCGTCCAGCGCCTCAAGCAATTGCGACGGCAACAACATCGCGCCACTTTGCACATCACCTTCCGGTGGCAGCGACAGGGCGAAGTCCGGCTCCTTGAGCGTCTCGAACACATCCAGGCACACATGACCGTGGCCCAGCTGATGACTGGCCAACGCGGCGGCCAGCAGCACCAGCGGATCGTCGCTGGGAGCAAGTTCGTGAAGAAAAGCGACGAAGGCTTTGTCCAGCGCTCGCAACCAGCCGCGCTCAACCCAGCGTGTCAGCAATATCAGCAGATCATCGGCGCGACTCAACGGCGCCAGATCCGCCAGGCTTTCGGCTGTCAATGAAGTGGGCAGCAAATCAGCGAAGGTGCGACTCATAGCAAAACTCCCTGTTCCCAGGCGGGTTCGGCCTTGGGTTCTGGCTTACCCTGGAACAGCCGGTCCAGACGCTCGATCAACTCCCTTGGAGGACGGGCGAAATACACGCCCTGGCTGGACGCGCGCGTACCACGCAGGAACAGGTACAGCGCACCACCGACATGCCGGTCGTAATCGTAATCGGCAAGTCGCGCCTTGAGCTGGCGATGCAGGGCCAGCAGGTACAGCACGTATTGCAGGTCGTAACGGTTGTCGAGAATCGACTGCTCCATGGCCTGCTCGGTATAGGCCGCGTCATCGACGCCCAGCCAATTGGATTTGTAGTCGGCGACGTAATAGCGGCCGTCGTGCTCGAACGTCAGGTCGATGAAGCCTTTGAACATGCCATTGAGCAACACCGGCTCGGCAGCCACCCGGGCCACGCCGTTGTGGGTGTATTGACGCACCAGTTCATCGAGCTTGAGCACATCGACCTTATGACTGGCGAACCAGAACTCCATCTCGACCCGGTATTGGGTGAGCTGCTCGAATACCACGGGGGGCTGCCCGCCACCGATATGCAGCGGGGACACAAGCAGGTGCTGCAGCCAGTCGCTCAGGGCGGTTATCCAGCCCTCCCAGCCACGCCGATTGCAACGACGGGCAATGGCGTCTTCCACCGCTTGTGGCGTGGCGGCAAAACCTTCGCCACCGGCCCATTCGAGCAAACCATGGAGAAAGGTGCCGGGGTTCGGACCACGAGGGAATCGATGGATGTCAGCACCACCGGCCACCACTTCCCGTGGTGCTTGCGGATCGAGGCGTTCGTCGTCGAATAGCTTTTGCGCCTGCGGGCTCTCCGGCGCTTCATCAGTGCCCACGCTCATGCTGTCGCCAATGCGCAGGGCACTGTAGGAAGCAATCCACCAGTTTTCACTGGCCTTGCGTTTGGGTATCAACGGAGCAAGCAACGTCGCATCGTTGTGCGGCGGATGGTAGTGCTCGACGGTCGCTTCAGGCATTTCACCGCAGTTCAGCGCTGCACAATCCTGCTGCAGGTCTGACAGCCACCGCTTCAAACCTGCCGACTCGGCCAATGGTGCTCCGCCGCCCAGCAGATAACCCAATGCTGACAGGTGCAGCACCGAGCTGTTGTTATTGCCGCGCTTGAGATCAGTCACTCCGAGCCAGCAGGCGTGTTGCGCCCGGGTCAGGGCCACGTAAAGCAAGCGCAGATCCTCGGCAAGACGCTCATCATCCGCCTGAACTATCAACTCGGCCGTCGGCTTCAAGGTCACTTGAGCCTTGCCTGTGGCGTCGTGGTAATGCAACGGTAGACGGCTGCCGTCCACCGGTTTCGCCGAGCAAATGAATGGCAGGAACACCAAGGGATACTCAAGCCCCTTGGACTTGTGAATGGTCACGACTTTGACCAGTTGTTCGTCACTCTCCAGACGTAGGATCTGCTCTTCGCCGGCCTGACCGGACAACGCCAGATGCTCGGACAAATGACGGATCAGCGCTTGCTCACCATCGAGTTCCGCGGCGGCCTGTTGCAGCAACTCGGACAGGTGCAGCAAATTGGTCAACACCCGCTCGCCGTCACTGCGCATGATCAATGTCTGAGGCAGCTGGAAGTCATGCAGCAATCGCCGCAGCATTGGCAACACACCCTGCTTGCGCCAGAGCTCGCGATAATGGCGGAACTGCATGACCCGCGCTTCCCACGCCAGTTCATCCTGATTCAGTCGCTCCAGTTCAGCCAGCGACAGGTTCAGCGTGATGCAGGCCAACGCGGCTCGCAGCGGGCGCTCGACATCCGGCTCGGCGCAGGCCTTGAGCCAGGTCAGCAGGTCGTGGGCCTCTTGGGCGGCAAACACCGAGTCCTTGTCCGATAGATAGACGCTGCGCACACCCCGGGCGGAGAGCTCGCCACGAACAGCCTGGGCTTCTTTACCGTCACGGACCAGGATCGCGATATCTGCTGGCAGCAGCCCTCTGAAGTCCTTGCCGTCCTGTATGAAACCCGCGCGACCTTGTTGCCCGCCGTTGAGCAAAGCGGTGATTTCACTGGCGCAGGCAGCGGCGAGTTGTTGTCGGTACACCGCGCCGGACAGCGGCTGATCGGCGGACAGGTGCCAGATGTTCAGGGCGGGCACGACCTGACCGTCAATGTGCAGAACTTCTTTGCGCCCTTGGGATTCGACGGGCAGGAACGGTACCGGGTTCTCACCGTTCTTTTCACGAAACAGGAACGCGCCTCGCCCGGACTCGCGAGACTCTGCACGCTCGAACACATGGTTTACCGCACTGACCATGCCATGGCTGGAACGGAAATTCGTACCCAGGGTATGCAATCGGCCAGCGGTGGCCTGACGGGCGCGCAAGTAGGTGTAGATGTCGGCACCGCGGAACGCGTAGATCGCTTGCTTGGGGTCGCCGATCAGAAACAGACCGCATTCGGGATTGTTGTCTTCGATGCGATAGATGCTCTCGAAGATCCGGTACTGCACCGGGTCGGTGTCCTGGAACTCGTCGATCAACGCCACCGGAAACTGCTCGCGAATCAGGGTCGCCAGCCGCTCACCGCCATCGGACTGCAACGCTGCATCGAGGCGCAGTAGCATGTCATCGAATCCCATCTCCGCTCGGCGACGCTTTTCTTCCTCGAACCGTGTACCGACCCACTGGGCGGCGTGTTGCAGCACGGCGGCATCAGGTGTCGGCAATCCATCGAGACTGGCCTTGAGGCCGGGCATCGCGTCCAGCCCGGGATGACGGGGTACTTCGCCCTTCCAGGCTTCAGCCATACCGTCGGGAGTCAGGCGCGTGAATCCGGTGCCGATATCCAATTGCTCAAGGGATTCGTCTTCAGCCCAGGCTCTGATCTTTTCGAACCAGGGTTCGAAATAGCGCGCCTGCATCTTGCGACCGTCGACGCTCTTGCTCGCAACACCCTGGTGACAGATAGCAAGCAATTCGTCCGCCCACTGGCGCCAGGGCATCTTGAGTTCGAGCAAGGCTGCCCGTCGCTCTTGCAGACACTCAATGATCAGCTCGGCAGGCTCTTTGCCTTCAACGCTGTCTCGCTCACTGGCGAACAAACCACGTACTCGCGGCAGTAAAGCCGCTGGACCGCCCCAATTTCCGCGCACCCAGTTCAGCGCATCGCCTTGCATCGGGTAGCAAAACAGGCGCCAGTAATCGCGCAGGACTTCGCCCAGCAAATCGCTGTGATCGGTTTCCAGGGATTGTGTAAACAGGCTGCCACTGTCGAACGCGTGTTCGCGCAACATGCGCTGGCACCAACTGTGGATGGTTGAAACGGCTGCCTCGTCCATCCACTGCGCGGCAATGTCCAGGCGGTTTGCGCACCCGGACCACTGCTCGGGATGGTATTCCTTACGAAGCTCCGCGATAAGGCTATCGGGCGCCGGTGTTTCATCGCGAAAAAATCGCGCGGCTTCAGCAAGACGTGTGCGGATACGTTCGCGCAATTCTTTGGTCGCCGCATCGGTGAACGTCACAACGAGGATTTGCGGCGGCAACAGTTCACGTCCGAAGCCGCTCGACTCTGCGCCGTGGCCAAGGACCAGGCGCAGATAAAGCGCGGAAATGGTGAAGGTCTTGCCGGTCCCGGCGCTGGCTTCGATCAGTTGGCTGCCGCGCAGGGGAAATGCCAAGGCCAAAGGTTTTGTGGTCATCAGCGCGCCTCCTCGCTATTCAACGAACACCAAGGCGCTTCAAGCAACGGCCGGTACAATGCGTTGCACCAATCCGGGAATGTTTCGTCTGCGGTAAGTGTGTCGTAGTCGGCGAACTGCCGTGCGAGTGCCGGGCTTTCCCGACGCTCGCCATCGGTAGTCAGGCCATCGCCTTCATACGCCTTGCGGGCTGCGGCTTGAGCTTTGACCGGATCCGTTTGACCAAGCCATGCGAAGCCAGTCTTCACCGCAATCGGCAGTGGTTGACGCATGCCGGTTTGCCAAGCCATTAACAGGTCGCCCAGAATCCGCAACGCTGCATCCTCCACCATCGGACCGAGCAGCAGACTGTCGTCGCTGGCCACCAACGCGGTGGTCATCGCCATACCACTGGCGCAAGCAACCAGATGATTGACCCATGGCCGTGTCAGCCGATGCCATTTGCGCGACTTGATCGAGCCGATGCTGTTGGGGATTGTAGTGACTGATAGCAAACCACCGTCCGCTCGTTGATGCAGGCCGCTGAGCCAACCTTCCAGGCTCAGCCCCTGCAACTCCAGATTCACTGGCAGAGCGTTGGTAAGCGGCGTTGGCCATAACGCCAAAAGCTGTTGGTAACGCTGCAACAGATCCGGCAACGGTTCGATCAACTCTCGCTGAAGGCATTCGCCGAATCCGGCCATGGGCAGAAGCCCACTGTTTTGCAGACGTTTGGCCTGTGCTTCCAGTACCTGGTCGGTGCTATCCAGATGTCCCAGCGCCGCTTCGAGCAAGCTGTCGCTGAGGCTGTAACGTTGCAACGCATCGAGTACAAATGGCTCTTCATCAGCCAAGGGCACTTCAGCCGCTTCGAAGTACACCTTCAGTCGTTGACTGAAGAAATGCCGCACAGGATTACGCAGAAAGTCCTGCAGTTGACCGAGACTCAGCGGCTCTTCCTGAATGTAGGGATCAAGGACCTCGATATCAGTCGATGGCTCACTGGTTTGATGCAGCACCTGCCATTCATTCGCGTAACTGAACAAATCATCGCCTTCATGGAAGTAGCGGGCGCTGAATGGTTGCAGTGGATGTTCCTGAGTGATGGCCTCCAGCAGATCTTCGTCGACATCATGCAGTCGCCAACCGCTGGCCAGATGATCTCGCAACTGGCCAATCAGTACCGACGCTGGGCGTTCACTGTTATCGCGAATGCTGCGACCGACCCAGCTGATATAGAGCTGGTCACGTGCCGACAACAGGGCTTCCAACAGCAGATAGCGGTCATCTTCACGTCGGGAGCGATCGCCAGGGCGGTAATCACTGCCCATGAGGTCGAAGTCCAGTGGCGGTTGGGCACGCGGGTAGTCCCCGTCATTCATGCCCAGCAGACAGACCAGTTTGAACGGGATCGCTCGCATGGGCATCAAGGTGCAGAAATTAACCGCACCGGCCAGAAAACGCTGGGACAGACGGCCTTGGTCGAGGCCGGCAAGCCAGGCTTCACGGACCACGGTCAATGGCAGTGCATCATGCAAGCCAACTGACTCGCAGGTCTCAAGCCAGGTTTCACGCAGCTCTTCGAGCTGGGCCAACACATAGTCGTCATGCTCGTTACTGGCCAGGAAAAACAACTGAACCAGTGCATGCAATCGAAAGCCCCATTGTTTGGGAGCTGCGGGCTGAGTGAGTTCCTGGTGGGCAATCTCCAATGCGTCCAGCAACGCGACCAAAGGCCCAATGAGCGCGGCATCCAGACCTCCGATCTCGTCGTAGGGTTCTATACCCTCGCAGGCACTGGCACTGCCCACGGCATAACCGAGCAACATCCGTCGCAGGCCGAAACGCCAACTGTTTTGCTCCAGCTCCTGCGGCAGACCAAGACCCGCGCGCTGCTCGGCATTCATACCCCAGCGGATGCCTGCGCCTTCGATCCAACGGTGCAGGGTCGGCAGATCACGTTCCTCTACCCCGAAGCGAGCGCGCAGTGCAGGAACGTCCAGCAGATCGAGGATCTCGCTCACGGGGAAACGGCTGTCGGGCAGTTTGAGCAGATGCTCGATAGCAATCAGTAGCGGATCACGGCCACGTTGGCCTTGATCGGCGAGCGTGAAGGGAATGAAACGCGGGTCGTGGCGTTCAAGCTGAGCAAATACCGCTCGAATATGCGGTGCGTAGCTGTCGATGTCCGGGACCATCACGATCACGTCGCGAGGCCTTAAGTCCGGATCAGCGCTGAAGCGTGCGAGCAACTGGTCGTGGAGGATCTCCACTTCGCGCTGGGCGCTATGGGCAATGTGAAAACGGATCGACTCGTCGTTTGCCGGGTTGACAACCGGCCAGCGCTCGCGCGTCTCGTTCAAGGGACGCAACTCAAGAATGTCGTCCTGCAATTGATTGAGCATGTTCTGCGGCTGGCTATCGCTGAACAGATCGATACGACCATCGCGGAATGCCGAGCGGTAGCTGTTGGGATCGTCGTAGCTGTCGAGCAAATTGATATAGTCCCGCCCCTGCTTGCCCCATGCCGCCAGTAGTGGATGGGCATGCTGGTGAAGGGTTTGCGGGTCGAGCACAACCGGCATTCCACTCTTGCGAGCCTGACGCTTGTACTGGTGCCGCAACAGGTCTTTATCGGCGACGATGTCCGCCCAATGATGACGACACGGGTTGTGCACGCAGAGCAGAACCTGGCTGAACCGGGCCAGCCCCGCCAGTGCTTCCAGGGCTTGAGCGGGCAGTGAAGAAATCCCGAAAACGATCACCCGTGAAGGCAATCCGCTGGGGGCTACGTCGAGGCTGTTTATGCGCTCGATAAACCGTTGATGGACGCCGGCTCGGCTTTGCGCCATGCCTTGTTCACCCACATCCAGCAACAGCGCACGCCACAACTCCGCCTGCCAGCAGTTAGCCGGGGTCAGAGGTTTGGTTTCGCCTCTGCCATTTCGTAATTGATGGCGACCTTCGGCCCAGTCTTCGAGCCAATCGGCTCTATACACTTGGTATTGGTCGAACAGATCCGCTAGTCGTTCCGCCAATTGATAGCGTTTACGCAAGTCTGTGTCATTCGTAAGGAAGCGCTGCAGCGGTTCGAAGTGCGGTTGATTGATCAACTGCGGAAGCAGACGCATCAGACGCCAGGTCAAGGGAGCTTTATCAAGCAGGGATTTGACCGGGATTTCGTCACGGCCAAGCACCATGCGATAGAGCTGCCACATGAAGCTACCCGGCAACTGCACGTCGATGGCTGCTGCGATTCCGCAGCCGCCCATGTCATCGTCTTCAGGGTCTTCGGCCAGTGCCAGCTTCAGCCATTGGGCGATGCCGTTGCTCTGCACCAGGGCAATTTCATTTTCCAAGGGTGCCAAGGGGTAACGCCGCATCCAGCTGACCACAAGGCTGCGCAACTCGTCCAGGCGGTTACCGTGGACCACCATAAAACCAGCACTGAGGGACGTCGCGTCCGGCATAAAGGCTTCCTTGGGAAAATACAAAAGCTAGGGCCGAACCTTAGCATTGTCGGGAGGCTGTGACAGCCGGGAGCCGTCCGGTATTGCTGTACGAACTTTCCTGCGGACAAAACAA
>NZ_LACH01000050.1:41857-63796 GCF_000968015.1 Pseudomonas fluorescens | reverse complement strand
CGAGTCCATCCAATTACAGGTCACGTTACGACTTAACTGAGCGGCGTTTGGTATTGATGTGGGGGTTATTCGGCTCACGCCCCGAAAATATGCGTGATTCGCGCCGCAAATATAGATGTATCCGATTGTTAAAAACCCGCCAAATGGCTAACCTTCGCGCCTTCTACGACCCAATAATCACGGGTCTTTCTGACGAAACGCAGTTTTTGGATCTGTAACGCGCCGAGGATCGGGCGCAAGGTTTCGTTATGCATGGCAGGAGGCGTCACATGCGTTCATTTCTTCTATTGCTGATGGGGCTCGTCTGCGCGACCGCGGCGTTGGCCGAGCCTTCGGCTGAGGTGTCGGAGCCCGTGGGTGGCTGGCGTTATTCCGGCCTGCTGGACCGCAGTGAAAATCCTCAAGTCGCCTATCCCACGCCACCGATCGATCGCGGTGTGCAGCGCAATCGCACAATGATCCTGGGCCAGCTCAAGGCCTTCGGCACTCAGCGAGGGCCGCACACCCTGGCCGTCAACGGCAATCCTCTGAATCTGTACACCGACGACCAGGGGCGTTTCGCCCGGCCGTATGCGTTTGGCGCCGGCTCCAACAGCGTCGAAGTGCGCAGCTCCGAAGGTCAATCGCTCAAGCGCGTTCAATTCTATGAAGCCAACAACCTGCGCACCCCGGCGCGGATTCGCGTGGTGCTGGGGTGGGATGACCCGAAAGCCGAACTCGATCTGCACATCATTACCCCCGACGGCCAACACGCGTTCTGGGCTCACTCGGCGCTGACCAATGGCGGCGGTCTGGACCCGGACGGCGTCGATGGCCCCGGTCCGGAAATGTTCACCATGACCGCGCCGATGCATGGCACCTATCTGGTTTACGTGAACTACTGGGGCAACTTCGGCAGTGGCGGCTATAACTTCGATGAGACCAGCAACCAGAACGAGGTGATCACCTCGCAGATCAACCTGGTGCTAAACGAAAACACCGTCGACGAAAAACGCGAGACCTTCATCGTGCCCCTGCGGGCCATCGGTGACCTGCTGCTGGTCAAGACTTTCAACTATTAAGCATCCCGCTCCACGGATGACATCGGGTTTTGTGAACATGAGCGATAACACTGTTTCTCCGGCCGCCGAAACGCCTGCAGCCAAACCTTCCCGTCGCTGGCCAGCCGTTCTGATCGGGCTGGTCCTGGTGGCCGGCGTCGCCGCCGGGCTGGGCTGGTTCATGCACAAACCCAAGGCGCCACCGGCGGCGTTGGCCAGCGACAAACTGGGTATGAGCCGGCCGGACGGTCTGCTTGAAACCCATTCCTTGAGGCAATTGCCCAAGGACTTGCTGGCGGTGCCGTTCCTCAAGGACACCCTGACCGAAGATTTCGTCTTCTATTACGAAGCGCATGCCGATCGCCTCGGCTTGATCGGCAGTCTGCGGCGGATCATCTACGAGCATGACCTGAAGTTGCAGGACAGTTTGATCGAACAGCTTTTTGATCAGCCGGCGGATGTGGCGCTGTGGCGTGGGGCGGATGGTCGCCTGAAAGACTTTTTGTTGGTGATGGATCGCGGTGGACTGGCCAAGGTGCTGGAGCCGCTGGCCAAAGTGGCTCTGGATGATTCACAGCTGACCAAACTTGGTGACGTGAAAGTCGGCGCCGACGATGTGGCGCTTTATCAACTCAACTACAACGCCAGCAAAGCGCTGGTGTTCGCCTCCCACGGCGACAAACTGGTGGTGCTGTCCAACCCGACCAAACTCTACGATCCGGAAGGCGACTCATCGCAAGAGCCAGGCAGCGTGTCGACCAAGGCCATCGCCGCCTTGCTCAATGGCGACAAACTGTTCCCCGAAGCCTTCGGCCTGCAACCGCGCACGCCTGAGGTGAAACAACGCCTCTCGGTGAATTCCAGCGTCTTGGCCATGGGTTACCAGCGCTTCATCCCGAACTTCGCTGGCCTGCGTTTCGACATGGACGACAAGGGCTGGCACAGCTTCCTGGCCATGGATGAACTGGAGAACCAGCCGGACTTCGATTTCAAACCGATCTGGCAAGCCATGCCGATGGGCGCCAGTGCCTGTGTCGCCTTGCCGCTCGCCGCTGAACAACAAAAACCGCTGCTGGTGAAACTCGGTGCCGAAGAGTCGGTGGCTCACGCCCTGACCGAACACATGGCCGGTGCCGCCGGCCTGTGCTGGTACGCCGATTCGCGGTTGTACACGCCGTTGCTGGTGGCCAGCCTGAACGATGATGACAGCGCCAAACTAGACGGCGACTTGGGCAATCTGTTCGGCTCGATGGTCGGTGCCTACGAAGGCAACGTCGAAGAACACGCGTTCCCGGTGGTCGAGAAACAGGAAGGCCCAACCCACCAGTGGCAGCGCCAAGTCAGCTCCAACTTCGGTCCTTACAAAGCCAAGGATGCCGAGCAACCGGACGCGATCACCGGCAAGGCGTTCATGAAAGTCAGCCTGGCGCGCCACGGTTCGACGCTGCTGTTCTCCCTCGACGACAAGTTGGTGGACAAGGCCCTCGGTACTCTCGACAAACGCTTCCCGCCGATGGCCGACGTGGTACCAAAAGACCTGCTGATGCCGGTCTACTTCGGCCCGGATTCGATGGCGCAACTGATGCAGCAGGAAACCCTCGACAGCCTGCCGCAAGACATGGAACCGGTGTTCTACAACGCTGCGCAGACCTACCTGATACCGAAACTGCGCAAGCTCGGCGGTTACGGTAAGTACGCCCTGACGTTGCCGGAAGGCAGCGAACCCGACGGCCACTGGCAATGGTTGCCGCTGGAATGGAAAGCCCTGTGACAGCACTCATCCGAGGCCTCGGCCTGCTGGCATTGCTGCTGGGCACCCGGGCATTTGCCACTGAGGCGCCGCCGCTGGACGTGCAGCAATCCCAGGTGTTCCGTGCCTGGTTCGTGCGCATCGCTCAGGAACAACTGACCCAAGGCCCGAGCCCGCGCTGGTATCAGCAGGACTGCGCCGGCCTGGTCCGTTTCGCCGCCAACGAAGCGTTGAAAGTCCATGACGATAAATGGCTGCGCAGCAATGGCCTGTCCAACCGCTACCTGCCGCCAGAGCTGCAACTGAGCGAGGCCCAGCGCGGCTTCGCCCAGCAATGGCAGCAGGGCGGCGGCAAGGTCGGGCCGTACGTCAACGCGATCAAATTGATTCAGTTCAACAGCCATTTGGTCGGTCGCGATCTGGCGCAAGCCCGGCCCGGCGACCTGATGTTTTTCGATCAGGGTGACGACCAGCACCTGATGATCTGGATGGGCCGCTACATCGCCTATCACACCGGCACCACCACCCCGACTGACAACGGCATGCGCTCCGCAAGCCTGCAGCAACTCATGACATGGAAGGACACCCGATGGATACCCGACGCAGCCAACCCCAACTTCATCGGCGTCTATCGACTGAACTTTCTCTCCCAATGACCGGTGCTCGCATGCTGCGTTTTCTGTCTCTTCTGTTGGTATTGGTTTTGCCTTTTTCGGCGGTCAACGCCGAAGACACCGTCGAGCCGAGCGGTTACACGCCGGTGGCTGGTGAAAGTTTTTTCCTGCTGGCCGACAGCAGTTTTGCCAGCGACGAACAGGCGATGGTTCGCCTTGAGGCGCCGGGGCGCGACTACCGACGGTTCCGCATGGAGCCTTACGGCGGCGCCGACATTCGCGTGTACCGCATCGACAAGCCGCTGGATTTTCTCAAGCGCCAGAAGAACCTGCACCGCGTGGTCAGCGACGGCCAGTTCAAGGGCGAAGGCCTGTCGAACACCCTCGCGTACCTGTGGGACAACTGGTATCGCAAATCGCGTCGCGTGATGCAGCGGGCGTTCTCCTACGAATCGCGTAAGCAAGTCACCGAGGAAGTGCCGGAACTGAAGATGGGCGCCGCCATTGCCGCGCCGACGCCTTACGACGCGCAGCCGCAATTCGCGCTGATTCCGGGCCTGCCGGTGGTCAGCCAATTCCGTTATCCGCTGTGGCAAGCCAAACCGATCCAGCCGCCTGAAGGCGTGAACCTCGCCGGCTCTTCCAGCGAGTTCGTCAGCGTCGCACCGGGCAATGTGTACATCCCGTTGGGCAACCTGAAACCGGGTCTGTACCTGGTCGAAGCGCTGATCGGCAAGTACCGCGCGACCACCATGGTGTTCGTGTCCAACACCGTGGCCGTGAGCAAAATTGCCGGTGATGAATTGCTGGTGTGGGCCGCGCGCAAACACGAAGGCAGTTCGGTGCCGAAGGTGAATGTGCTGTGGACCGATGGCCTCGGCGTGATGAGCAGTGGCGCGACCGATGCCGATGGTTTGCTGCGTCTGAAACACGTCAGCCCGGAGCGTTCGTTCGTGATTGGCGAGGACGAAGAGGGCGGGGTGTTTGTCTCCGAGAACTTCTATTACGACAGCGAAATCTACGACACCAAACTCTACGCCTTCACTGACCGGCCGCTGTATCGGCCGGGGGATTGGGTGTCGTTGAAAATCGTCGGTCGAGAGTTCAAGAACGCCCGCGACTCTGTGCTGCCGACGGCAGCCGACGTCAACGTGACCGTGCTCGATGCC
Source organism: Pseudomonas fluorescens (assembly GCF_000968015.1). Taxonomy (GTDB): domain Bacteria; phylum Pseudomonadota; class Gammaproteobacteria; order Pseudomonadales; family Pseudomonadaceae; genus Aquipseudomonas; species Aquipseudomonas fluorescens_W. Next base: position 59,223 of record NZ_LACH01000050.1, on the reverse strand, counting down.
ACCGGCACTGCGCTGCAATCGTTGGCGCTGAAACTCGATTCCAAGGCTGGCACTCAAGGCCGCTTTCAGTTGCCGGACAACGCGGTCGCGGGCGGTTATGAGCTGCGTTTCAGCTACAAGGATCAGGCCTACAGCAGCGCCTTCCGTGTCGCTGAATACATCAAGCCGCACTTCGAAATTTCCCTGAACCTGGCCAAGCAGGATTACCGTACCGGCGAACCCGTGAAGGGCAGCCTCGTGCTGCTGTACCCGGACGGCAAACCGGTGGCCAACGCGAAGTTGAGCCTGAGCCTGCGCGCCCAGCAACTGTCGATGGTCGACAACGAACTGCAATACCTCGGGCAATTCCCGGTGGAGTTGACCAGCACCGAACTGACCACCGATTCCAAGGGCAACGCGACGCTCGATCTGCCGGCTGCCGAGAAGCCGAGCCGCTACATGCTCACCGTGTTCGCCAGCGACGGCGCGGCGTATCGGGTCAAGACCACCAAGGAAATTCTCATCGATCGCGGCGCCGCGAGTTTCAGCCTGCGCGCGCCTCAGCGTTTTAGCGCGGTGGGCGACAAGGTTGCGTTCAGTTACTTGAATGAAGGCGGCAGCGAGCAAAGCAAATCGGTTACGCCGAGCAGCTACAGCTGGGTGCGTCTGGAAGATCAGACGACTGGTGAAGGCAAACTCGCCGCGAAGGACAAAGGCTTCACTTTGGCCTTCGACCGTCCGGGTACTTACAACCTGACGTTGAAGGATGACCATGGCCGCGTGGTGGGTGCCACCGGTCATTCGGTCACTGGCGACGGCGTCAAAGCCGTGCCGGGCACCGTGGAAATCGTCCTCGATAAACCCGAGTACAAGGCCGGCGACGAAGCCCTCGCATTGATCACGTTCCCTGAACCGATCAGCGATGCACTGCTGTCGCTGGAGCGCGACAAAGTCGAGGCCACAGCGCTGCTGTCCAAGGGCGGCGACTGGCTGAAGATGGAAAAACTCAGCGAGACCCAGTACCGCGCGCGGATTCCGGTGAAGGACAATTTCGCACCTAACCTGACGTTCTCGGTGCTCTACACCAAGGGCGGTCAGTACAGCTTCCAGAACGCCGGCATCAAGGTGATCGCGCCGCAAATCGAGGTGGTCATCGCCACCGATAAAGAGGCGTATCAGCCGGGCGATACCGTGTCGGTGGACTTGACCACGCAGTTCGCGGGCAAGCCTATCCCGGCGCACCTGACGGTCAGCGTGGTGGACGAAATGGTCTACGCGTTGCAGCCGGAAGTCGCGCCGACCATTGACCAGTTTTTCTACCACCCGCGCCGCAACAACGTGCGCACCAGCGCCAGTCTGTCGTTCATCAGCTACGACGTCGCGTTGCCGGGCAGCCCCGGCGCGCCGGGCAAAGCTAACCGTAGCGAGCGGGGCGTGAAAGTACTGGAGCGGCCGCGTCGTGAAGACGTCGACACGGCCGCGTGGCAACCGGAATTGATCACCGACGCCAACGGCAAAACCCGTTTCACCTTCAAGATGCCGGACTCGCTGACCCGCTGGCGCATCACCGCCCGGGCCATCGCCGATGACGGTCAGGTCGGGCAGAAGAAGCAATTCGTACGCTCGGAAAAACCGCTGTACCTGAAGTGGAGCGGCCCGATCAAATTCCGCAACGGCGACAAACCGGATCTCGGTGTGTTTGCTTTCAGCCAAGCGGAAAAACCGGCCAAGGCTGAGTTGGTGATTCATTTCGGCGGTACCGAACAACGAGTGCCAGTGACGCTGAACAACGGCATCAACTACATCGCGCTGCCGGCGTTTGCGTTGGCCAGTGGCGAGTGGGCGGCTGAGCTGGTGCAGGACGGCAAAACGGCTGATGCCTTGGCTGTGCGGTTGACCGCGACCGGCGAAGGTTGGCAGGTGACTCAGAGCCAAAGCCTGGGCGTGGTCAGCGGTGATACGCCGCTGAACTTGCCAGCGGACGCGACGGATATTCGCCTGCGTCTGGATGACAGTCCGCAAGCGCTGTTCCGCTCGGCACTCGACGATCTGTTGAGTTATCCGTACGGCGGCGTCGAACAAACGGCCAGTCGTTTGCTGCCGTTGAGCATTGCGTATCCGACCTTATCGTCGAACCCGCAGATCCGCGATCGCTTGCGCCTGATCATGCAAAACAGCCGCCTGCGGCTGGTGCAAATGGCCGGGCCTTCGGCGAGTTTCACCTGGTGGGGCATGGACGGCGAGCCGGATGCGTTCCTCACGGCTTACGCTTACTACGCCGACTGGCACGCCAGCAAAGCCTTGGAACTGAGCCTGCCGCCGGAGCATTGGCAGCGGGTGCTGGAGGTCTATTCGAAGCAGGCCAAAAACACGCCGCTGTTGCAGAAAGCGCTGATTCTGTCGTTCGCCAAACAGATGCAATTGCCGGTGAACACCTTGCTCAGCGGTTTGATGGATGACCTGTCGAAAGCGGGCGAAGGCAATGCGGCGAACCTGATGGACGATGGCGAAGACAGCATCATCATGAGCGATCCGGATTCGGCGCTGGGTCTGGCGGCCGCTCGTGCGCTGACTGCCTCGTTGGCGAAGCAATCGAAGGTGATTCTGCCGGACGCCTTCAATCGTCAGCTGACGGATGCGCAACAGCGTTTGGCCGTCAGCTCTCAGCCGTTTGTCGAAGCGTTGAACCTGTCGTTGCAAGCCTTCGATCAGGCTCACGCGCAAGCGTTGTTGCAACGTCTGCTGCCACAGCAATCGACCCTGGAACGTGCGTTGGCATTGATCTGGTTGCAGCGCAGCATCGAGCAGGTATCGCCCACCATCGCACTGGCACCGGGTGAAGGCTGGAAGAAAAAATACGGTGATACCGGGGAGACTTATTGGACGTGGCAGGGTGCTGCGCCTGTGCCCGCAGTGCTGTCGCTGACCGGTGCGCAAGAGCGTCCGTTGCGAGCGGCTTTGAGCTTCCAGACCAAACAACCGCTGGTTGATCCGATGGCCGTAACTATCACCCGACGCCTGTCGCGTCTGGTGCCGGGTGACGAAGCCTTCACCTTTAAACTGGAAGCGGTCGGCACCAAGCCGTTGTCCAGCGACAGCCTGTATCTGGACGAAGTGATCATCACCAGCAAAGCCGCCAAACCGCTGCGCTACGGCATGCTCGAAGTGCCGCTGCCGCCGGGTGCCGATGTCGAGCGCACCACGTGGGGCATCAAGCTCATGGGCAAGGCCGGCACCGAACCGTCCGCGTTGGAGAAGGCGCGTTTCGAGCCGGGGCAGATGGCTTACGCGATTCCGGTCGATGCCTTGAGCGGCGAATTGCGTCTGCGTCATTTGGTGCGCTTCTCGCAGAAAGGCCAGTTCAACCTGCCGCCGGTGCGTTTCACTCAGGTTTACGCGCCGCAGCATCAGGCTCAGGAACAGAAACCGGCCCTCGGCCAGGTCACGGTCAACTGACATGACCCGGCGTTTGCTCTGGTGGTGGCTGTGTCTGATCCCTGCGCTGGCAACAGCGCAGGAGGAGCCGCTGCGGCTGGCTTTTAAAGGTGAGTTGCTGTCGTTGAGCCAGACTCAGGTGATCGCGCGCGAGCCGTTGCCTGCAGATGTGCAGACTCCGCTGGGCAGTGTGTGGAAGTTGTTTGTCTACGGCTGGCTAGTGGATACCAACGCCCATGAATTGCCTTACGAATGTCGCGGTCAGTCGAAAGAGGAAGTTTACTGCTGCACGGCAGGCGGCAAGATTGAGCGCGATCAGGCCTTGGTGAAGTCGTGCGGTTTGTACTTTGAACCGCAGCGGTTGGGTATTGCTGGCGCTGACTGGCGCACGTATTGGCAGGCGCGGCAGGCACCGGAGTGGTTGCTGGATTTGGCTTCGTTGCAGCCTTCCACGCGCGTTTCAGTGACTGAGTTGCTGCGAATGCTGGCCGTGATGCCGGCGCAGGATCAAGCGCGGCGGGTGTTGCTGGATGTGGTGTTGAATGCGGCTGACGGCAATGTCGTGGGCGAACTCGGTGGCCGGTTGCGGGTGAAAACCTGGAGCTGGTTGGGGGATCAGGACCCTGCGTCGCGTCAGGGTGGTTTTGCCGGGTGGACGGTGGATGGCACGCCGGTTTGGGCTGGTGGGCGTGGAACCAGTCAAATGGTCTTGCGTCACTACGGTGGGGCGTTGGCTTCGGTGTTGCCGGTGGATTGGCCTGTGGATGCGGGACGCTGTGTCGAGGTGGGACTGTTTTCACGCTATCCCATCGAGCGCGTTCTGGCGGGGGATCGTGTTGTGGAGTCCGGTCCCATGCTGGGCGATTACCGCGTCGAATTCACCAACGGCAATCAACTCGATATCCACAGCGACGGCGAACTGTTTTTGGTGAAAGACAAACTGATCGCCCGTCTGGACCGCGAAGAATATGTTGCCCGCGTCCTGCAACGCGAAGCCAAACCCGAACCCGCCGAAGCCGCCAAAGCCCTGGCCATCGCGATCCGCACGTACCTGCTGCAAAACGCTACCCGCAACGGCGACTGCCTGAGCATCGACGACAGCAGCAGCCGGCAGCGCGTCGCACCACGTCCAGCCACCGCCGAATCACGCAACATCGCCGCCTGGACCAGCGACCTGGTCCTCGCCGGCAGCACCGTCACCTACCACTCCGACCAGCCCGGCCCGGACAAACTCTCCTGGCTGCAAGCCGTCGAGCAAGCCAATGCCGGTCAACGCTACGACGCCATCCTGCTGCACGCCTACCCGCGCGCCAGCCTCAGCCGCTGGGACAACCCCGTCGCCTCCTGTGAAGCACTCCCCGCCGCACAAGACTGGCTGCTGAACCAACGCCGCGGCTGGCGTCCGCGGTTGGAAAACGAGGTTGGCTACAACGAAGTCAGCACCTTCGCCGTCTGCCGCCTGGCCTTCGGTCGCCCCTACGTCGACCGCGAACGCCAGCGCATCTACGTGCGCGGCGTGCTGTCACTTCAAGACCGCCTCGACCTGACCCACGAATACTTGCACCTGGCCTTCGAAGCACACCCCAACGGCCAGGATGAAACCTACATCGAAGGGCTCGCCCGCCACCTCTTGCTGGAATAGGCCATGAAACTCCGTTATCCACAGGTCCTCCTGTTCCTTTGCTCTTTTTGCGTATGGCCGACGACATTCGCCGCCGAAAGCGCCGCCAAACTCGACACACCCGTTGGCGGCTGGCGCACTGGCGCGCCAGAAGGCGAAGGCGAAAACTTTCGCCAGATCGTCAACTACCCAGCCTCCTCGGTGAACACCCCGGTGGGACAGGCCAACACTGCACGCATCACCGGGCAAATCAACGCGACGCCCAAATCTGGTGAGCCGGGCCGGTTGATCGTCAACGGCGTCAGCATGCCACTGAAGATTGACCCCGCTGGCCGCTTTGATCGCCCGTTCTCATTCCCCAATGGCAGCAACAGCGTCGAAGTCCGCAGCCCCGATGGCCAGCAGCGGCATCGCACGCAGTTCCTGAATGCCAGTGGCGGCGCTACCCCAGCGAAATTGCGGGTGTTGTTGGCCTGGGACAGCGATGGTACGGATCTGGATTTGCACCTCATCACCCCCGACGGCGCCCATATCTGGTACGGCGACCGCGTTGTTCCCAATGGTGCTGCGCTCGATGTCGACGTGACGACGGGCTACGGCCCGGAAATCTTCGCCATGCCGGCGCCGATCAAGGGGCAGTATTTGGTGTATGTGAATTACTTCGGGGGCGGGTATCGCAGTGATGATGAGGGGCAGGAGGAGGCGGTTCAGCCGCTGACGACGGCGCAGGTCACGGTGATTACGGAGGAAGGGACGCCGAACGAAAAGATGGAGACATTTCTGGTGCCGATGCGGGCGGTGGGGGAGTTGACGTTGGTTAAGGGGTTTAGTTATCCGTGAGGGTTTATAGTGCGTTGCGAATTTATTTATCTGTCCACAGGGAGCAAACACAATGAGTTTTTCAGCAGCGAACACCATTGCATCCGTCTGGCCACTGATCAGCGGTATGACTGTGTTGAATACGCCCGGTGGGCAACGGACTTTTAACGTAGTAGCAGTGAGTGCCAATGGGGTCACTGTGACCCCTGGCTCCACGTCGATGGTTGTTCCGCGTAGCGCTTTCGAGAACGCAATCCAGTACTTGCATGACCATAACCACGACCGAAGAGGGCCGTGCGTGATAAACGCGAACGCAGTTCCCGAGGAGGCAGGTCCACTTTGCCGGGCATCTCGCTTAACTGCCACAGGCCGTTTCGGCCCAAGAAACATCACTTACGTGTTGCCGATTCTGCAGGGGTTGGGATTAGTCGAGATTGAGCCGAAATCCCCTGCGAGAACCTGGATACTTTGAGAGTCGATGCGGAGACCGGACTTGCGCGGGGCGGCTTCAACTAAAGGCAAAGCCCAGGTTCAATCGTAAAGCCAGGGTTTCAACTCCTTGAGGTTGGCGACCACAATCTGCTGCGCTTCAGGATTAGGATTCAGGTTTTTTGGATCAATCTGATAGCGCTGCAACACATACATCACCAAGGCCCTGCGACTCGGAACAACCAACTGCCCATCAGTCATCCCGAAGTCGACTTCAATGATCGCTTGTTGTGCTTTATTCAAGCGCCCGTCGGGCTTGATGATTACCGCCACCTCGGTGTTCCACACCTCATCACCATCAATGCCATTTTCGGTTTCATCCTCCCGCATATCGGGCACGCCTCTTAGCCTGCTCAACACAAAGTCGCGGTACTCCCGGTTTTTCTCGCAGTAGGCGCGCACATGCCAGCGCATCCCGGTGTACACCAATGTGTGCGGCGCAATCGTGCGGCCTTCGGGCTCCGGGCTGTTTAGCGAGACGTAGTCGATATCCAGGCGCAGGTGCTCACGGCAGGCTTTGAGCAGCGGGCGAAGAATCTCAGCCTTGATCGAACGATCCGGTACTTCGAGCACTTTGGTGTGGGCATAGGCCAGGGCAAGGCCTTCGATGTGCGGCGCGCGTGCGTTGTTTTGGTAGAGCAGGTGCAAATAGGCGCTCGCACTGTCGTCAATGAACAGCGGTTTGAACACCTTGCTCGGCACATAGCCCTTTATCTGTTTGTCATATGTAAGGTTTTTAGGCGCATGTTCATTGATGTAGGTATTGATGTCCTTGGACGCCTGCTGCCGGCTGATGCCGAAGCTCTGGATCAGGTGTCCCGTGGTCAGCCGGCCTTCCCACCAGGCAACGGTCTCGATCAAACGATAGCGAAGTGCCAGATCCCAGCGAACCTGCTCGATGGATTGCTTGCGTTTCATGTCCCCTCCATGTGCTCGTTTTGTTTACCTGTATAAGTCTACATTCTAGACCTGTCGCTTAACTCTACATATCTTTCGCTGGTCTTCGAGATAAATCGAGCTCACGAAAGGAAATGGATATGAGTGCGCCAGACATGGTTGCTACAGGTGCAATGGCGATGATCGTATTGATTCTGCTGGTGCTTTTGATGCAGTACCTCAAGTTGCGGGAGATCTGGCAGAAAATACTCGATTGTCAGAAATCGGCTCGCTGGGCACGGATTCGGGAAATGGAAAATCGGGAGCTGCGGTCGGCATTGAGAGCAGAAAAAGCGCATGTGGAACAGTTGCAAGGGAAAGTCGAGATTTTGCAACGCTTGGTGGTGGCAGACTAATGGCATATTCTTGTGCGCACTCTAAAGTTAACCCCAGTGGAGGTCGATAAAGAGGCGGTTGATTCAAGATTCCATCGTCATCGACCTTCACTGTTTTTTGCACTTCACATCATCAATTCACTAGAAAGGACTCTGAGCATGCCTATTCCATTTATTTTGGCCGGTGTCGCACTTGTTGCGGGCGGATACGGGGTCAAGAAGGGCGTTGACGCCAAGCGTGATTTCTCCGAAGCCTCGGACACCAACGATAATGCTAACAGCCTGGTAAATCGTGCACAGAAGTCACTGGAAGCAACGCGTGATCAGACTCAATTGCAGATTGAGGATTTGGGTAAAGCCAAACTTCTAGCCTATGAAAGCGGCCTGATTCCATTTGTGAACGCTTTCTCCAAGCTCCAGAACGTGGACTTCAAGGAATGCAAGATCGACGGTGAATTTGCCTTCAGCGAGGCAGCCCTCGCCGAACTCACTGCATCGGCGGGGTACATGAGCCCATTATTGCTGTCGGGCATTAGCTCGGTCGGAGCTGGTGGTCTGGCGGGCCTGGCCGCATTTGGCGGCGCTGGATTGTTTGCTGCTGCGTCCACAGGCACGCCCATCGCTGCTTTGAGCGGAGTCGCTGCGACAAACGCCACGCTTGCATGGTTTGGTGGTGGTGCACTCAGTGCCGGTGGGTTGGGAATGGCGGGCGGCACGGCAGTTCTGGGCGGTATTGTGGCGGGGCCGGTTCTGGCGGTGGGCGGCATGATATTAGCGTCCAAAGCCGAGTCAGCCAAGCACGCTGCCTACGAGAACCTGGCCAAGGCCAAAATCGCCGCAGAAGAAATGAAGTCTGCTGAAACGGTAGCGGAAGGAATTTTTACCGCTTTCTTACACGTCAATGATGTCATTGCACAGTTGATGGAACGTTTTGTTCCGCTGTTGTCCGTGGTGCAAAACGCAGTGGCGAGCAACACTGACTACCGTCGACACCCGGAACATATCCGCAAAGGAATTATGATGGCCGCCGCAACGGCGTCGACGATTCGCAAAATTATTGATAAGCCTCTGCTCAGCGAATCCGGAACAGTGATCGAGAAGTCAGTGCTGCAGATCGACCACCTGCACACTGAAATTGTTGAAGAGCTGAGCTGAACGCTCACTCGATCATCGAAGGGCTGATAACAGCCCTTCTGTCTATCGATCTCAGGGAAAACACGTCATGTCAGAGCGTAAGTCTGATGGATCGTTGTCATATGTCGCTGCACAACTTGCCGAATTCAATACAAAAAAACTGACTGAACGAACTGTCGAGTTCTTCAGCGATACTCAGCGCCTGCGCGATATCGCTTTTCAGCGTCGCAACCTCGCAGCTGATCAGGCTCAAGGCTGGGTTTTCGAACAGCTGGAAGTCAGTAAATTTAACCTCGATGCATTGCGCAAAAATGCCTCTGTAAAGGCGGCAACCACCGATGTGTTGGGTGAAATCAACAACCAGGTCGCCGATATTCGCATCACCGATGTCGACGCTGTTGTCAAAAGCTATCAGGCGAAATCTCGCACTAGCGCTGCGGCTTCGATATTCGATCTGACCGATGAAAAGTATGCGGATGTAAATCTGGTCGGATCGTCTGATCAGTACGACGATATGCTCAGGCTTGCGAAACGTCGTGGGGACACTGAATCCATTTACGCGGAGCGTTATCGGACAGTTCCTGATCGTCTGGATCAAGGCATCGAATATGACAATGTCAGGTCGGGCGGTACAACGCGTGATGAGGCTGTAGCGAACACCCAGGCTTCGGTTGCTGACGGTACCGCGTCCGGTATGGAGCGAGCGGCGATTGGTAACGAAATGCACACCGCTGGTATGCAGGCTGGCATCGTTGCCGGGACCCTGGGTGCCGGAGTGAGTTTTGTTTCTGGACTCTGGGGTCTTCACAAGGGCGAGGTAACCGCTGCGCAGGTGGCGCTGGATACCTGCTATAGCGGAGTTGGCAGCTTTAGCGCTGCTTACGCAACCGCCGCCGCCGCCAAAGGCATTCCGCACCTGCTGACTCACATGGGGGTCGGCAAGGCAGCCATCGGCGCACTCACCAAATCAAACGCCCATGTCGCCATTGCCGGCGGGGTCGTGCAATCAACCAAGCACATCGCGATGTACCTGAAGGGTGACATCGAATTCGACGCGATGATGACCGAGATCAGTGGCACTGCCTTGATGACCGCTGGCAGCTTCTACTATGGAGCCCTTGGCCAGATGATCATTCCAATCCCGGTGGTCGGGGCCATGGTAGGCTCAACCGTGGGCTATTTCGTGGGCAGTATTCTTCATCAATCAGGCATTATTAGCCTAGGTGAAAGTGAAGAAGTTCGGGTGTCACGCGAGCGTCGTGAGCAGATCGAGCAGCTCTGCCTGGATGTACTACCTAGAATGCAAGCCTCACGCGTAGCCATGAGCCAGTTGATCGAAGAGCACTTCGCCGAACAAGCTTCGGCCATCTCTGGAGCATTCGGTGCGATGGATGAAGCCATGGTGTCGTGGGATGCCGATAGCTACGTGAGTGGTCTTGCCCAGCTCAACAACACTCTGGGTTGCAGCCTGCCGTTTGAAAACTTTGAAGAGTTCGAAGCGTTCATGGATGACAAGGACAGTGTTTTCGTTCTATGACGCCCTTTAACTGCACAGCTTGCGGTGCGTGTTGCCGACATGTCGACCTCTCCGAACAAACCCGTGCATTGGATCGGGGGGACGGTGTATGCCGCGATTACAATGAAACTACCAAACTGTGCAGAAACTACGCGCAACGCCCAGCGATCTGTCGGGTAGATGTGCAGTTTGATTTGCACTATCGGAAACAAATGTCCTGGCCGCAATTTTGCGAGGTGAATGAGCGTGCGTGCATAGTTTTGCAGGAGATGGGATGAGAGTGGACGATATGCAGGCTTTTATAAAGGTCGAATTATGCCGATATGCATTTGTGACTTTTGCTGCCTTGAGGTGAGGAGTTCTAGAGAGGACGAGATCTGGTAAACAAGAACACTCATACGTGAAAACGTCAGTTACATCGTTCCACCCGCTGATACAGGTTTCAACGAAGTCCCCAGCATTACCCGGCCCAAACTTTTCTGTAAATCACTTTCCTCCAGACATTAAAAAGCCGGCTTGTGGCCGGCTTCTCGGGGACTGGCTTGGTTCATTTTTGGTAAACCGCGCCAGCCTTCAAAACGTACACCCGGATCTTGCGTCCGGCTGTGGGACTCGGCGAGAAAGTCATCTGCCTTGTCGGTGCGATCTGAGCCGCGGGGCGGGTCGATGCGCAAATGTGGGGCGCAGCATACTGATTTTTTTGGGAAATTCCCAGCGTGGTGTGCGGGGTAGAGCTATCCCGTGACTTGTAGCAGCTGACGGAGCCAGCGGCTACAAAGTCATGTGTTTACAGAAAAGGTAAGGGTGGCCTGCGTTTATTCAGGGTCGACCACCAGAACACCCATCCCAGAACCCTTATGTTTTGTTCTTCGATTAGCGGAGGTCTGAAAACTTCATCCGGGTATTCGGAGCTGTTGTGGCTGCGCATGCGTATCGCGTTGCCTGGTACCCGGCTCAGGTATTTGATGCGCAACATGCCGTCGTGCTCGATGGCGTAAATCTCTCCGTCGACAATTTGCGTGAGCCCGCGGTCGATGGCGACGATGGAGCCATCTTCAATTTTTTCGGCCATGCTGTTGCCAACCATGCGGGCGCAGATGGCATCGGCGTGGTTGATTTCCAGGGAGTCAAGATCTCTGCGTGGCAGGCGGATCGATTCGCTGGGGTCTTTGATGACATGGGTTTTGTCGGAGCCGGGGGCAGTGGCTGCTTCTTTGTAAAAGGGTAGTTCGATATCGACTGGGTCGATGACCCGATAGGTGCCCCGGATTGATTGGGCGTCGAAGGTGTTGCCGGATGCGTCGATCAGATGCAATTCCCTGGCGTCTTGCGGTCCTTCGCCGGTTTTCAGCCATTCAGTGTTCACGGACAGTCTTCTGGCGACATCTTCCATGCGGTAGTCAGGGACTCCGCGGGCGTACCAGTTATGGACAGTTTGAGGGTCGGAAATACCCAGGAATTCGGCAAATCTCGTTGTCGTGATTTGTAGCTCCTTCAGGAGCATTCTGAATCGTGGGCCGCAGGTTTTGTTCTTTTTCATAAACACGAGTCTAGCCGTGCGGCATAAGGCTTTGATTCAACAAAACGTTCAAATCTGGCGTGAAATTTAAGTCCTGATGTAAGACGTCTTTTGTAAAAATTAAACAAGAAAAACCGGTTTGCCCGCCCGTTAAATGTGCTGTTGAACATGATATTCAAACGCCCACAAAAAACCCCGGATCAACCGGGGTTCTTCGTTATAGCCGTTCGTGAGAGACGGCTATCAGCCTTTATAGGCGGCAACCGACTTCATGATCTCGGTGCGAGCGGCTTCTGAGTCGCCCCAACCTTCGATCTTCACCCATTTGCCTTTTTCGAGGTCTTTGTAGTTCGCGAAGAAGTGCTCGATCTGCTGAATCAGCAGGGGTGGCAGGTCGCTGCACTCTTTCACGTCGACGTACAGCTGGGACAGCTTGTCGTGTGGGACTGCGATGACTTTGGCATCGCCGCCGCCGTCGTCGGTCATGTGCAGGATGCCGACCGGACGGGCGCGGATGACCGAACCTGGAGCAACCGGGTAAGGGGTCACGACCAGCACGTCGAGGGGGTCACCGTCGTCAGCCAGGGTGTTCGGGATGAAACCGTAGTTGGCCGGGTAGAACATCGGGGTGGCCATGAAACGGTCAACGAACAGGCAATCGCTGTCTTTGTCGATTTCGTATTTGATCGGGGCGTGGTTGGCCGGAATCTCGATCGCGACGTAGATGTCGTTCGGCAGGTCTTTGCCAGCCGGAATCTTGCTGTAGCTCATTGGGCGGTGCCCCCGTTAGTTGACCAAAATCACTTGGCCGGATTGACCAAAAAGTGGCGGCGATTATAGGCATATTCCGCCGCCGTTGCTATGTACCAGAGGTCGTAGAGACCTTAGTCGCGTGCCTGATAGACCGGGTCTTCGGCCAGAAGTTGCCGCAGCCGGGCCAGAGGGTCCTGGCGATAAAACAGCTTCAGTTGCTCATACACCAGAGGATACGCCTCGTGCAGCAAATCCGGGGCGCTAAAGAAGTATTCGCTGGTGACCGCAAAGAATTCGGCCGGGTTTTCCGCCGCATACGGGTCGATGGCGGTGTCAGCGTCGGGATTGCGATCCAGTTGCCGATCCAGGTCGTCGTAGGCTTCTTGCATGACCTTGGCCCAGTCGCTGACCCGCATGTCGGCGTGCAGCGGCGGCAGGCCGTTGGCGTCGCCGTTGAGCATGTCGAGTTTATGCGCGAGTTCGTGGATCACCAGGTTGTAGCCTTCCCAGCCACCGCTGGCCATCACGCCGGGCCACGCGAGGATGACCGGGCCTTGCTGCCAGGCTTCGCCGCTGTGTTCGCCGTCCCATTCGTGCTCGACGCCGCTGGCATCGCGATGGCGCTGGGGGCTGAGAAAGTCGTCGGGGTAGAGGACTATTTCGTGGAAACCCTGATACCAGTTCAGTTCGCCCAGATGCAGCAGCGGCAGTTGCGCCTGGGCGGCAAGCAGCAGGCGTTGCTCTTGGTGAAGTTCGACGCCGGGCAGGGCGGTCAGGTGTTTGTCCTGGAGGAACAGCACGCTGGCTTCGCGCAGCCACTGGTCTTCGGCGGCGCTGAGGCCATCGAGAAAACTCAAGTGATGGCGCACCCGCTGCCACAGGTCGTCGGCAATCGGGTGTTTGGTCAAGGTGCGCCGGCGACGCCAGGCGCTAAGGGACCACATGGTGAATCAGCGCGATTGAGCTTTGGACGCGGCGTTGCCGAAGCGGCTGCGGATCATGCCGATGATCATCGGTAACAGCGACAGCAGGATGATGCCCACTACCAGCAGCGACAGGTTCTTTTTAATGAACGGTACGTTGCCGAAGAAGTAACCGAGGGTCACCAGACCGCCCACCCAGAGGATCGTGCCAAAAACACTGAAGGCGAAGAAACGCGGGTAGGGCATTTTGGCCACGCCGGCGACAAACGGTGCAAAGGTGCGAATGATCGGCATGAAACGCGCCAACGTCACCGTTTTGCCGCCGTGTTTGTCGTAGAAATCGTGGGTTTGCTGCAGGTAGTCGCGGCGGAAGATTTTCGAGTTCGGGTTACTGAATAAACGCTCACCGGCCGTTCGTCCGATCAGGTAGTTGGTGCTGTCGCCAAGGATTGCCGCCAGCATCAGCAGGCCACCCAGCAGCACCGGGTCCATGCCGCCGCCGGCGGCTACTGCGCCAGCGATGAACAGCAGGGAATCGCCCGGCAGGAATGGCATCACCACCAGGCCGGTTTCGCAGAAGATCACCAGGAACAAAATGGCGTAAATCCATGGCCCGTAGTTGTTTACCAGCAAATCGAGGTACACATCGAGATGCAGAATAATGTCGAGCGGGTTGAAATCCATGGAGAGCACCTGTGGTGACGGCCCGACTCGGCAGGCCTGTGCGGATGACTTCGCGAAAGGCTACAGACGGGTGTAGTTTTTCTTACAAGCCGGAAAGGTCGGCATTATACGGATTAAGAGGTGAAAATCGCGTTGAGTTTGTAGCGGGGGATTTCTAAGGATCAACACCGGTTGGAGCGGTGCAATCGATTCCTGTGGGAGCGAGCTTGCTCGCGATTCAGGCACCTCGGTGTATCAGTCATACCGAAGAGAAGCTATCGCGAGCAAGCTCGCTCCCACAAAGTTCGATGCGGATCAGAGCTCGTCGCTGATCGGCAACACGTAGTTCTTGAACTCGGTGTCTTCCTTGAATCCGATGGATTCGTAAGTTTTGCGCGCGACTTCGTTATTGCTGCTGGTGGAAACGCGCATGCGTACAGCGTTGGTTTCCTTGGCCATTTTCTTCGCGGTGCGGATGAGGTTGTCGGCCACCAACTGGCGGCGGGCCTCTTCGGCGACGTAGATGTCGTTGAGGATCCACACGCGCTTCAGCGAAAGGGACGAAAAGCTCGGATACAACTGACAGAAACCCATCAGTTTGTTGCTGTCGTCATCGGCCAGGGCCAGGTAGATCACCGACTCCTTGCGACGCAGGCGCTTTTCAAGGAACGCCCGGGACGAGTCCGGATAAGCCAGGGAGCCATAAAACTCGCGATATTTGACGAACAACGGGGTCAACAGGTCCAGGTGTTCGAGGGTCGCTTGAATAATCCGCATGGTAGGTCTCGTCTTCAAGTGGCTGTCTTCACGTACTGTGACGGCGAACGGTTCTCACTCGAGCAGCCGTGTTTCGATCCTGCCTGAAACTGAATCAGAAACGCAATGCGGAAACGGTTCAGGCATCCGGCAGACTCAGTAGGAAATTACCTTTCATGTCCGCTCCTGCGTCCGACTCCAGTGTCAGAACCTGGGCCTCGTCCTTCAGATTGACCCCTGACAACTGCCGTCGGCAGGCTTCGCGCATCAAATACAGCAAACGGTGTGCCGCCATGCCGTAACTCAGGCCTTCGAGTCGGACGTTGGAGATGCAGTTGCGATAGGCATCCGTCAGCCCGACCTTTGGATTGTAGGTGAAATACAGCCCCAGGCTGTCCGGGGAGCTGAGGCCAGGGCGTTCGCCGATCAGAATCACCACCATTTTCGCACCCAGCAGTTCGCCGATCTCATCGGCTACGGCGACCCGACCCTGTTCCACCAGAATGACCGGTGAGACGGACCAGCCGTCATTCACAATCTGGTCTTCCATCCGTTCCAGAAACGGCAGGGTATGGCGATGAACGGCCAGCGCCGACAACCCATCGGCAACGACAATGGCCAGATCGACACCGCCGGGATTGGCCAATGCGTAATCGCGCAGTGTCTGCGCCGACTCATCACTTAGCTTTCGCCCCAAATCGGGGCGTTGCAAATAACTGTTCCGGTCCGCAGCGGCGCTGTGTAGCAGCAAACTGGCACGCCCGCGTTCAGCCAGTTGTGAGCTGAGCCCCACATGGTCGAACGGCAAGTGCACCGCATCCCGCGCCTGAGCGTGGGCGTACTGGAAATCCAGCTGCGCGCTGGTCGGCATGCTGGTGCCGGTTCTACCCAAGGCGATCCGCGCTGGCGTCAGGCGACGCAGTTCCAGCAACGGGTTCTGTGGATCAGCGGGTGGTTTATCCATTTCAACACTCATCCCAGTTGCGCCATCGCTTGGCGGAAGGCCGGCGGCAGGCTGTCGCCAAAGTGAATCTTGCCGTCTGCCTGGGTAAAGATGCCCATTTTTGCCAGCCACTGTTCGAATTCCGGCGCCGGTTTCAGGCCCAGCGTCTGGCGTGCGTAAAGGGCGTCGTGGAACGAAGTGGTCTGGTAGTTGAGCATGATGTCGTCGGAGCCGGGGATGCCCATGATGAAGTTGATCCCGGCCACGCCCAGCAGGGTCAGCAGGGTGTCCATGTCGTCCTGGTCGGCTTCCGCGTGGTTGGTGTAGCAGATGTCGCAACCCATGGGCACGCCCAGGAGCTTGCCGCAGAAGTGGTCTTCGAGGCCGGCGCGGATGATCTGTTTACCGTTGTAGAGGTATTCCGGCCCGATGAATCCTACGACGGTGTTCACCAGGAACGGTTTGAAATGTCGCGCAACGGCGTAGGCGCGAGTTTCGCAGGTCTGTTGATCGATGCCGTGGTGGGCGTTGGCTGACAGGGCACTGCCTTGGCCGGTCTCGAAATACATCAGATTCTGGCCCAGTGTGCCGCGATTCAGGCTTAAACCGGCGTCATAGCCTTCCTTCAGCACGTTCAGGTTGATACCGAAACTGGCGTTGGCCGCCTCGGTGCCGGCGATCGACTGGAACACCAGGTCCAGCGGAACGCCGCGATTTATTGCCTCAATGGACGTGGTGACATGCGTCAGCACACAGGCTTGTGTAGGAATTTCGTAGCGCTGGATGATCGCGTCGAGCATTTCCAGAATGGCGCAGATCGAGGAGATGCTATCGGTGGCCGGGTTGATGCCGATCATCGCGTCACCGTTACCGTACAGCAGGCCGTCGAGAATGCTCGCGGCGATGCCGGCCGGTTCGTCGGTGGGGTGATTGGGTTGCAGGCGTGTGGATAACCGACCGCGCAAACCCATCGTGCCGCGGAATTTTGTAACAACACGGATTTTTTGCGCCACCAGCACCAAGTCCTGCACACGCATGATCTTCGACACGGCGGCGGCCATTTCCGGGGTCAGGCCTGGCGCGAGGGCGCGCAGGCTCTGTTCGTCGGCGGCATCGCTGAGCAGCCAGTCGCGAAAGCCGCCGACAGTGAGGTGGCTGACGGCGGTGAAAGCTTGTTTGTCGTGAGTGTCGACGATCAGTCGGGTGACTTCATCAGTCTCGTAGGGAATGAGTACTTCTTGCAGGAAGTGGCTAAGCGGGATGTCAGCGAGGGCCATCTGCGCGGCCACGCGTTCGCCATCGTTGAGGGCGGCGACGCCGGCCAGAAAATCCCCGGAGCGCGCCGGACTGGCCTTGGCCATGACGTCCTTGAGACTTTCGAAGCGATAGGTCTGGGCGCCGACGGAATGGGCAAATTGGGCCACGGTGTCCTCCTGATTGATTCAATAACTCAAATACACCACCAACCCCCTGTGGGAGCGAGCTTGCTCGCGATAGCGGTCTTACACCCGACAAATATGCTGAATGACACACCGCTATCGCGAG
>NZ_LACH01000050.1:0-41819 GCF_000968015.1 Pseudomonas fluorescens | reverse complement strand
GCAGGCGCCGGGCGACAGGCCCGGCGCCGGTGCAACTCAGACGCCTTCGAGCATCGCGTCCGCCGGTGCGTCGAAGCGCTGCTTGGCGGTCAATTGGAAATACAAATAACCGGCAGCCATAAACCCGAGGAACACACAACCGATCAGTGTGTTGAACCAGGCCATCGCCACCAGGCACACCACCGCCAGAAACAGCGCAATCCCTGGCACGATCGGGTAGCCCGGCGCGCGGAAGGTGCGCTCAAGGTTCGGCTCGGTTTTACGCAGTTTGAACAGGCTCAGCATACTGATGATGTACATCACGATGGCACCGAATACCGACATGGTGATCATTGCTGCCGTCAGGGTCATGCCTTGCAGGTTGACCAGGCCGTCGCTATAGATCGCCGCGATGCCGATCACGCCGCCGGCCAGGATCGCCCGGTGCGGAGTCTGGAAGCGCGAGAGCTTGGCCAGGCCGCGAGGCAGGTAACCGGCCCGGGCCAGCGCAAAGAACTGCCGCGAGTAGCCAAGAATGATCCCGTGGAAGCTCGCCACCAGACCGAACAGGCCGATCCACACCAGCATGTGCATCCAGGACGAATTGTTGCCGACCACGGCTTTCATCGCCTGAGGCAACGGATCGTTGATGTTCGACAGTTGGCGCCAGTCGCCGACGCCGCCCGCCATCACCATCACGCCGATGGCCAGGAACACCAGGGTAAGAATGCCGCTGACGTACGCCCTGGGAATCGTGCGTTTCGGGTCCTTGGCTTCTTCCGCCGCCATCGCCGCGCCTTCAATCGCAAGGAAAAACCAGATCGCAAAAGGGATCGCCGCAAAGATGCCAGGGATCGAGCCCATGGTGAACTCGTTGGCGCCCGACCAGCCGTTAAGCGCGAAATTACTGAAGCTGAAGCCCGGCGCAACGACGCCCATGAACACCAACAGTTCGGCGACCGCCAGCACGGTGACTACCAGTTCAAACGTCGCGGCGATGCTGACGCCGAGGATATTCAAGCCCATGAACACGAAATAGGCGCCAACGGCGGCGATCTTGGGGTCAAGTTCCGGGTATTGCACGTTGAGGTAGGCGCCGATGGCCATGGCAATCGCCGGGGGCGCAAAGACGAACTCAATCAGGGTGGCGATGCCGGCGATCAGGCCGCCTTTTTCACCAAAGGCCCGCCGGCTATAGGCAAACGGCCCGCCCGCGTGGGGAATCGCGGTAGTCAATTCGGTGAAGCTGAAGATGAAACAGGTGTACATCGTCGCCACCATCAACGCGGTGACGAGGAAACCCAGGGTCCCTGCGGTGCCCCAGCCGTAACTCCAGCCGAAATACTCGCCGGAAATCACCAGGCCGACGGCAATGCCCCATAAATGCAGGGTGCCGAGTGTGGGTTTGAGCTGTGTAGTAGAAGTCATAAGTCCTCGCTGTCTTTTTTATTTTTTGATTTGTTGGACTTTCGGGTACGACGTTTTCGTGTAGAGCGGGCACGCAAAGCCCGTGCCAGAGCGGCAGGGCGATGTTTGGTGTGTCATTTAGGGCGCCATCGCGAGCAAGCTCGCTCCCACAGGGGGAACGCATGTCAAACTGTGGGAGCGAGCCTGCTCGCGAAAGCGGTGGAAAGGGCGACACAGGAATACCTGCATCGCCCCCGGTTTTTAGAAGAAGCCCAGTGGATTGATGTCGTAGCTCACCAGCAGGTTTTTGGTCTGCTGATAGTGATCGAGCATCATTTTGTGGGTTTCACGACCGACGCCGGATTTTTTGTAACCGCCGAACGCGGCGTGCGCCGGGTACAGGTGGTAGCAGTTGGTCCACACACGACCGGCCTTGATGGCGCGGCCCATGCGATAGGCGCGGTTGATGTCGCGGGTCCAGAGGCCGGCACCCAGGCCGAACTCGGTATCGTTGGCAATGGCCAGGGCTTCGGCTTCGTCCTTGAAGGTGGTGATGCTCACCACCGGGCCAAAGATTTCTTCCTGGAACACACGCATTTTGTTGGTGCCCTTGAGCAGGGTCGGCTGGATGTAATACCCGGTCGCCAGGTTGCCCTCGAGTTTTTCCACCTTGCCGCCGGTCAGCAGCTCGGCGCCTTCGCCCTTGGCGATTTCCAGGTACGAAAGGATTTTGTCGAATTGCTGCTCGGACGCCTGGGCGCCGACCATGGTGTCGGTGTCCAGCGGGTCGCCACGTTTGATCGACAGCACTTTTTTCATCACGACTTTCATGAAGTCGTCGTAGATCGACTCTTGCACCAATGCGCGAGAAGGGCAGGTGCAGACTTCGCCTTGGTTGAAGAACGCCAGCACCAGGCCTTCGGCGGCTTTTTCGATGAAGGTTTCTTCGGCTTGCATGATGTCGGCGAAGAAGATGTTCGGCGACTTGCCACCCAGCTCCACGGTGGACGGAATGATGTTTTCGGCGGCGCATTTCATGATGTGAGAGCCGACCGGGGTCGAACCGGTGAAGGCGATCTTGGCAATGCGTTTGCTGGTGGCCAGTGCTTCGCCGGCTTCTTTGCCGAAGCCTTGCACGACGTTCAGCACGCCCGGCGGCAACAGGTCGCCGATCAGCTCCATCAGCACGGTGATGCCCAGCGGAGTTTGTTCGGCCGGCTTGAGCACCACGCAGTTACCGGCCGCCAGGGCCGGGGCGAGCTTCCAGGCGGCCATCAGGATCGGGAAGTTCCACGGGATGATCTGCCCGACCACGCCCAGTGGTTCATGGATGTGATAGGCCACGGTATTGCCATCGATCTCGGCGGCGCTGCCTTCCTGGGCGCGGATGCAGCCGGCGAAGTAACGGAAATGATCCGCGGCCAGCGGGATGTCGGCGTTGAGGGTTTCACGGACGGCTTTGCCGTTGTCCCAGGATTCGGTGATTGCCAGGACTTCCAGGTTCTGTTCGATGCGGTCGGCGATTTTCAGCAGCACCAGCGAGCGCGCCTGGGCGGACGTGGCGCCCCAGGCATCGGCAGCGGCGTGGGCAGCGTCCAGGGCTTTGTCGATGTCTTCGGCCGTGGAGCGCGGGAATTCGGCAATCGGTTGGCCATTTACTGGCGAGGTATTGGTGAAGTACTGACCTTTGACAGGCGCGACGAACTCGCCGCCGATGTAGTTACCGTATTTACTCTTGAACGAAACGATAGCGCCTTCAGTACCGGGGTGAGCGTAACGCATGATGTTTTCTCCTTGGCTTTTGTACTTATTAGAGAGGCGCATGTGCGCTTGCTATAAGCGTAGAGCAAAGGTCGGGCCACTGCCTTGCAGGTCAGGTAAATCAAGGCCTTACGTTATTTTTGTCGGACAGGCGGACCGCACCTGTGACGCTTTCGGTACAGCCCCCGTGACACTTTGTACCGCTTGCGGCACATCCTGTGACCGTGCGGTCTTGCCAGCATTGCAATGCGGGCTAGGCTGGAGGATGCTCGGTGCCCATATGACTAAGTCATAGCGATCTCTGCACCTTTGATGGCTGCTGCATAACCCCTGTAGGAGCTGCCGAGTGAAACGAGGCTGCGATCTTTTGATTTTGCTTTTAAGGAACAAGATCAAAAGATCGCAGCCTCGTTTCACTCGGCAGCTCCTACAAGGGGCGTGTAAACCGCTCGGGGAGAACAATAAGAAATGCACGACAACCATTTGAGTCGCCATGCCCAGCAGGTCCTGACCGTCACTCAGGGGAAGTCCCACCTGCACGGTCCCGGCAGCGATCCGTCGATTGCCCGTTCCTGGCTGCGCTGTCTTGAGGATTATCACCTCGACCCGGCCCTGACCATGGCGCCGACGGTGCTGGAGCATGGCCGCGTCCTGGAAAGCCGCGAGCGCTTGCAGCAGGTGCTACACATTGCTGGCAGCGAAATGACCAGCCTTCATCAGCAACTCTCCGGCGCCGGCCACGCGGTCCTGCTGACCGACGCCCGCGGGGTGATCCTCAATTGCGTCACCGCGCCTGCCGAGCGCAAGATTTTCGAACGCGCCGGCCTCTGGCTCGGTGCGGACTGGAGCGAAGCCTGCGAAGGCACCAACGGCATCGGCACCTGTCTGGTGGAGCGTCAGTCGCTGACCATCCACCAGGACGAGCATTTTCGTGGCCGTCACACCGGGCTGACCTGCTCGGCGAGTCCGGTGTTCGACCCACACGGCGAACTGCTGGCGGTGCTCGACGTGTCCTCGGCGCGTCATGAGGTCTCTCGTCAAAGCCAATTCCACACCATGGCCCTGGTCAATCTTTCGGCGAAGATGATCGAGAGCTGCTACTTCCTGCGTTATTTCGACAATCAATGGTTGCTGCGTTTTCACCTTCAGGCCGAATCCGTCGGGCTGTTCAGCGAAGGGTTGCTGGCGTTTGACGGGGAAGGGCGGATAAGCGCGGTCAACCAGAGTGCGCTGAACCTGCTGGGGCATATCCGCGGTGGGCTGCTGGGCAAACCGGTGGAAGCGTTTTTCGACTGCTCGCTGGATGAATTGCTCGGCCGCGCCAGCGTCAATGCCAGCGCCAGCTGGCCGTTGCGCACGCGCGACGGGCGGAGTCTGTTTGCGGTGTTGCGCGGGCAGCCACGCAGCATTCCGGTGCCGGTGGTGCAAAGTCCGGTGATCGCCGAACCTTCGCGCTTGTCGGGCATTTGTCTGGGCGACACGGGGTTGCAGGAAGACTTCCGCAAATCCTTGCGCGTGTTCGAGCGGGACGTACCGCTACTGATCAACGGCGAAACCGGATCCGGCAAAGAAGCATTTGCCAAAGCCGTCCACCAGGCGAGCCAGCGAGCAGAAAAAGCCTTCGTCGCCCTCAACTGCGCCGCCATCCCCGAAAGCCTGATCGAGAGCGAACTGTTTGGCTATCGCGGTGGCAGCTTTACCGGCGCTCGCAAGGAAGGCATGCGCGGCAAGTTGCAGCAGGCTGATGGCGGGACTCTGTTCCTCGATGAAATCGGTGACATGCCCCTGGCCTTGCAGACCCGGCTATTAAGGGTGCTGGAAGATCGTCAGGTGGTGCCTATCGGCGGCGAGCCGGAGTCGGTCAACGTACGGATCATCAGCGCTACTCACCGCAATCTGCTGGAACGGGTCCAGGACGGCAGCTTCCGCGAGGATTTGTATTACCGGCTCAATGGGCTGGAAGTTGCACTGCCGGCGTTGCGTGATCGCAGTGATAAATCCCAGTTGCTCGATTTTTTGCTGGCCGAAGAGGCGGGCGGGGAAACCGTATTGATCGACGGTCCGGCACGCCAGGCGTTGCTGGCCTTCGCCTGGCCGGGGAACGTGCGGCAGTTGCGCAATGTGCTGCGCACATTAGCGGCGTTGTGCGACGGCGGGCGGATCGGGCTGGAGGATTTGCCGGTGATGATTCGTCAGGCTCGGCCGGTTTCGGTTGTTGCCGTTGAAGAGCCTTCGGACCATCCGCTGGATGACGCTGAGCGGCTGGCGTTGCTGAATGCGCTGGAGCAGACGCGCTGGCATATGACTCATACAGCGGAACAGTTGGGTGTCAGCCGTAATACGCTTTACAGGAAACTGCGTAAGCATGGGATTGAGCGGTAGGCCGTTAGATCCAGCCCTCACCCTAACCCTCTCCCGGAGGGAGAGGGGACTGACCGATGTGTTCTTGGAGGTACATCGACCTGAAATAACGAGTCGAGCTCAGGTTATGAAAACCATGGAGATCTGCTCCCTTTCCCCCTCTCCCCCTTGGGGCGGTCCGACGTTTCGGGAGGGCTGGGGTGAGGGGTGGATCCAGAGTCAGCCCCACATCCCTAATATCACCCCCCTCAATCCACCCCATCACCTAAAGAGTGCGATTTTCCCCTCCCTAAGCTAACCTGCGGCCATGTTTTACGAGGTCGACTAATGCACATTCACATTCTTGGTATCTGCGGCACTTTCATGGGGTCGATGGCGGTTCTGGCCAAAGAGCTGGGCCATCACGTGACGGGCTCCGATGCCAACGTCTATCCGCCGATGAGCACTCAGCTGGAGGCTCAGGGCATTGAGTTGACCCAAGGCTATGACCCGGCGCAACTCGATCCGGCACCGGATCTGGTGGTGATCGGCAATGCCATGTCTCGCGGCAACCCGGCTGTCGAATACGTGCTGAACAAAGGCCTGCCTTACGTCTCCGGCCCGCAATGGCTGGCGGATCACGTGCTGCAAGGTCGCTGGGTGCTGGCCGTCGCCGGTACTCATGGCAAAACCACCACCAGCAGCATGCTCGCCTGGGTGCTGGAACACGCGGGCATGAGCCCGGGTTTCCTGATCGGCGGCGTGCCGCAAAACTTCTCGGTGTCCGCTCGTCTGGGTGACACCCCATTCTTCGTGATCGAAGCCGACGAGTACGACAGCGCGTTCTTCGACAAGCGCTCCAAGTTCGTTCACTACCGCCCGCGCACGGCGATCCTGAACAATCTGGAATACGATCACGCCGACATCTTCCCCGATCTACCCGCTATTGAGCGCCAGTTCCACCATTTGGTGCGGACCATCCCGAGCGAAGGCCTGGTGATCCATCCGACCACCGAGCCTGCATTGCAGCGTGTGATCGAGATGGGCTGCTGGACCCCGGTGCAAACCACCGGTGCCGGCGGTCAGTGGCAGGTCAAACTGCTCAGCGAAGACGGTTCGAAGTTTGAAGTGATGTTCGAAGGTGTTGCCCAAGGTGTGGTCGAGTGGGACATGACTGGCCAACACAACGTCGCCAACGCGCTGGCCACGTTGGCTGCGGCGCGCCACGTCGGTGTTGTGCCGTCCATGGGCATCGCTGCGCTGAGCGCATTCAAAAGCGTCAAGCGTCGGATGGAGAAAGTCGCGGAGGTCCGTGGCATTACCATCTATGACGACTTCGCTCACCATCCGACGGCGATTGCGACGACCCTCGACGGCCTGCGCAAGCGCATCGGCGATGCACCGTTGATTGCGATCATCGAGCCGCGCTCCAACTCAATGAAGCTCGGTGCTCACCGCGACGGCTTGCCGGAAAGCGTGGTCGATGCCGATCAGGTGATCTGGTACGCGCCGGCCAACCTCGGTTGGGATCTGGGGGCTACTGCTGCGTTGTGCACGGTGCCGTCGATCGTCAGCGATTCGCTGGAAGGCATTATCGAGCGCGTGAAGAGCCAGGCCCAGCCCGGCACTCACGTGGTGATCATGAGCAACGGCGGCTTCGGCGGCCTGCACGGCAAACTTGCCGAGGCGCTGCAATGAACAACGGCCCGGAATGCATCACGCTGGCGATGACCGGCGCTTCCGGCGCCCAGTACGGTTTGCGCCTGCTTGACTGCCTGATTCGTGAAGACCGTGAGGTGCACTTCATGATCTCCAAGGCTGCGCAACTGGTGATGGCCACCGAGACTGACGTTACGTTGCCGCCCAAACCCCAGATGATGCAGGCCTTCCTCACTGAATACACCGGCGCTGCCGTCGGGCAGATTAGGGTGTATGGCAAGGAAGACTGGATGTCGCCGGTGGCCTCGGGCTCCGGTGCGCCGGCGGCGATGGTGGTGGTGCCGTGTTCCACGGGGACCTTGTCGGCCATCGCGACGGGCGCCTGCAACAACCTGATCGAACGTGCCGCGGATGTAACGTTGAAGGAGCGTCGTCAGCTGATTTTGGTGCCACGTGAGTCGCCGTATTCAAGCATCCATCTGGAGAACATGCTCAAGTTGTCGAACATGGGCGTGACGATTTTGCCGGCGTCGCCTGGCTTTTATCATCAGCCGCAAACCATCGACGACCTGATCGATTTTGTCGTGGCGCGAATTCTCAATCTGCTGAACATTCCTCAGGACATGCTGCCGCGTTGGGGCGAACACCATCTGACCAGCGATGAATAAGCTGCTGGCGATTGTGTTGGCGCTGCAATTGGCTGGCTGCGCCACGGCGCGAACACTTGATGCCGCCAAGCCTGGTGCACCGGTGGTGTATTCGGGGACGCGTCTGGATTTGTATGCGATGAATGGCGGCTGCTGCGCCATGGACCGCTTCGGCGCCGAAGCCCCGAGCTACCCCGGCGTTGACTTACCGGCCAGTGCACTGCTCGACACGCTGCTGTTGCCGCTGTCGGTGCTTACGGTGATAGGGGTAAGTTTTCAGGCGACGGGCGGATTGTAGGAGAGCGCCTCGCGCTCTAATCGCGAGCAAGCTCGCTCCCACATTGGAACTGTGTAATTCACAAATCCAATGTGGGAGCGAGCTTGCTCGCGATGGCGTCAGTCCAGACGACGAAGATTACTTGCCGAGTTTGCGCAACTCATCCGACTCAACAATCCGCACTCCATCCTGCTCTTCCAGCGCCAGTCGCCACATGGCGCGGGCCAGTTGGCAGGCTTCGATGCCGCGGTATTTGCCGGGGATCAAACGGGACAAAGGCCCGGCGACTTGCTCGGCCATACGCGGTTCCATACGCTCGCCCAGCAGCAGTGAAGGTCGGCAAATGGTCAGTTGCGGCCAGTCCTGTGCACGCAATGCATATTCCATCTCGCCTTTGACCCGGTTGTAGAGAATAGAGGACCTGCGATCAGCCCCCAGGGCACTGATCACGATCAGGTGCCGTGCGCCCATCTCCCGTGCACGTTTGGCGAACGCCACCACCATGTCCAGGTCTACCGCGCGAAACGCCTGTTCCGAGCCGGCTTTCTTGATTGTGGTGCCCAGGCAGCAGTAGGCGATGTCGACGCGACCATTCAATTGCGGCAGAAACACCGCAGGGTCGCCGACCGGGTTTTCCAGATGGGGATGTTCGGCCAATGGCCGGCGTGAGGGCGCCAATACTCGTGAGATCGTGGGCTCATTGAGCAGGCGATCAAGTAAGTGTTCACCGGTCAACCCGGTAGCTCCGGCAAGCAGTACGTGCTGAGGCGTCAAGTACATAGTGTTTCCCCCTTGATACTATTCAGCTTAGTTGCTCTTTGGGTCCTTGCTGCTGGTGGAAACACTTTGTAGTGCCTTCCGTGCCTGCTGCTTGCGTAACAGCTGCCAGTGAGAGAGAACGGTTTTCGGCGCCCAGATCTGCGGTTCAGAGGCTTCGAAGCTGTCTGCCAGTTCACGTTCGGCGACGGTGGCCTTGGCCAGTTTGAAGGCTTGCTCCAGATCGTCGGTCTGGTTCAGTGCCTGGGCGAACAGCGCGTCGCCGAAGTAGGTGAAGTTGGCTTCTTCCGAGCAGCCGAAGGACACGCGGTCAGCGCGCGAGGCGGTCATGATCAGGGTGCGTTCATCCTTGAGCGCCGGAATGAAGCCGCCGGAGTAACAGGACGAAATCACGATGATCTTGTCGCGGTTTTTCAGCGCAGAGAGCACCGCGGCAAGTTCGTCGGCCGGCAGATCGGACAGTTCCATGCGCGGCTGGTCGAGTACCAGTTCGTGTTCGCTGGTGCCGTGGCTGGTCAGGTAGATGAAGATTAAGTCTTCCGGGCCACTGCGTTCGGCCAGGGTGGTGGCGGCGCGGCGCAGGTTTTCCCGGGTGGCCATCGGCCGGTCGACGAGGTGGTCGCGATGGTTCACCAGGCGGATCTGGCCAAACGCACCAAAGCGGCTGTTGAGCATGTTGCTGACGTAATCGGATTCGCGCAGAAACACGCTTTGTTTACCGTCACCGCCCAGGGTCAAGGTGTACAGCTCGACTGCCGGGGTCGAAGCCGGCACGTTGGACAGTGCATCGTCGAGCAAACGGCCCTGGGCCAGCAAACCGAGTTCCAGACTGTCGGGCAGCAGCTTGCCATTGGCATCGCGAACACGCTGGCCATTAATCCACGTACCGTTTTGCACCGTGCCGTCAGTCAGCACCAGGGTGCCGTGCCCCGAGTAACTGTCACCGTCGAATTGACCAATGTAGAAGCTGCCGTCGGGCAGGTTCAATCGACCTTGGCCGGTGAAGCGCCAGTCACTGAACTGGCCGATGTAATGGCTGCCGTCGGCGCCGATCAACTCGCCCTTGCCGTTCAGCGATCCTTCCTTGAATTGGCCGAGCCAGACATCACCGTCGGCGTTCTCGTAACGGCCCTTGCCGTGCAGTTGGTTGTTCTTGAAGCCGCCGACATAGATATCGCCATCGGCGCTGTTGAACGTCCCGTTGCCTTCGAGCTGACCGTCGACGAAATGCCCGGTGAACTGATTGCCGCTGGCGTCGCCCCGCTGGCCTTCGCCGTTGGGTTTGCCGTGGGCGAACTGGCCCTGATACGCGCTGCCGTCTTCGAGTTCGAGACGACCGAGCCCTGAATATTGATCGGCCTTGAATTCACCGCGGTAGGTCATACCGTTTTCTTTGAGGGTGCCTTCGCCGTCCCGTCGACCGGCTTTGAATCCGCCGGTGAAGCTGCTGCCGCTGGTGGTCAGTGTGCCCTTGCCGTCGAACAGCCCTAGACTGAATCCCCCGCGATAGACTTCGCCGTTGCTGCCGTGCCATTCGCCCTGGCCATGCCATTGGCCCTTGTCGAAATCGCCGGCGTACCAGCTGCCGTTCGGGTAATCGATACGGCCCTGGCCTTGCAGCAATCCGTTGACCAGTTCACCGCGATAGCGTCCGCCGTCCGGCAGGCGGGCATCGGGGGGCAACAGCGATTCGCCGTCGCCGCAAGCGGTGAGCAATAGGGTCAGAGCGAGGAGTGCAAGTGGGCGCATAGCGGGATCCGGGCAATTAGGCGACCGAGTATGCCGCAGCTGTTTGACCTTATATAGCCAGGAAACAGGAGAGGGCGCGAAACAGCATGAGCTGCTTCGCATCCGGGATGGGTTACACGAAGCAGAGGGACAGTGGCTCGGCGATGTAGGCCGGTTTGTCCGAGCCTTCGATCTCAAGCGTGGCGGTGGCCTTGAGCAGCCATTGGCCGGGTTTCTTCTCGGTGACTTCGTTCATGTCGACCTTGAGTCGTACCCTGGAATTGACCTTCACTGGCTGGATGAAACGCACGGTATCCAGGCCGTAGTTGACCACCATCTTCGCCCCTTCAGGGAGGATCAGGATGTCTTCCATCAGTTTGGGGATCAGCGACAGTGACAGGAAACCGTGTGCAATGGTGCTGCCAAATGGCGTTTGCGCGGCTTTGACCGGGTCGACGTGGATGAACTGATAGTCCCCAGTGGCTTCGGCGAACAGGTTGATACGCTCCTGGTCGATGGTGAGCCATTCGGAACGTCCGAGTTCCTTGCCGACATAATCTTTGAGCTCTGCAACTGGAACATAGGGCATTGAGACTCTCCTTGGGTTCATCGGTTTTATAGTTTTTGAGGTGGGGGGATTTGACCTCCCGGATTACCACTTTAGATCAACATGGCAAATGGCTCCGGTCAACTGAACATGATTTTGGCGAATGCCGGTCTATAGCGTTGGCGTGCTTATAATGCTCGGCCCGCTTGTGCGGGATGATATTGGCGGGAGATGACGGATGTTGTTACGTGGCCTGACCTGGCTGGTGCTGTTCCAATTGCTGGGCACAGCCATCAACCACTTGTTTTTACCGGTGCTGCCGGGGCCGATTGTCGGCCTGCTGTTGCTGCTGGTGTTCCTGATCAGCCGTGGCCAGGTCGGCGAACCGCTGAGCCTCGCGGCCAGCAGTCTGTTGCGTTACCTGCCGTTGCTGTTGGTGCCGCCCGCCGTAGGTGTGATGGTTTACGCTAAAGACATTGCCGCAGATTTCTGGGCCATCGTCGGTGCGCTGGTGTTGTCGCTGTTGCTGTCCATGGCCTTCGCTGGCGTGCTGATGCAGCGCATGGTCAAGCGTCACGCTCATCGTGAGGACGGCCAATGATCTTCGACTGGCACGGCGCCTGGACGTCGGTGATTCATCATCCGTTGTTCGGTATCGGTATTACGCTGGGGGCCTATCAGTTGGTGCTGGCGGCGTTCGAGAAAACCCGCTGGATCTTTCTGCAACCGGTACTGGTCTCGATGCTGCTGGTGATCGGCGTATTGCTGGGGTGCGGCCTGACCTATGCCGAGTACCGCAAGAGCACGGAGATCCTCAGTATCCTGCTGGGGCCTGCAACCGTTGCGCTGGCTGTGCCGCTGTACCTCAATCTGCGACGCATTCGGCAGTTGTTCTGGCCGATATTTACTACGCTGGTGATAGGTGGCGTCGTCGCCACTGGCATGGGCGTTTTGCTAGGCTGGTCGTTTGGTGCCGAACACATGATCCTGATGACCATGGCGCCGAAGTCGGTGACCTCGCCGATTGCCATGCTGGTGGCGGAGCAGATCGGTGGTGTTGCGGCGCTGGCGGCAGTGTTCGTGTTGATCACCGGGGTGATCGGGGCGATCTTCGGACCGAGTCTTTTGACCCGGCTGGGTGTGCACAGCCCTGAGGCGCGCGGCATGGCACTGGGCATGACCGCCCACGCGGTAGGCACTGCGGTGGCAATGCAGGAAAATGAAGAATGCGGCGCCTTCGCGGCGCTGGCGATGAGTCTGATGGGCGTGGCCACGGCAGTTTTCCTGCCGTTGGCGGTGTCGATGGTGGTGTAAGGAAATGTCTATGAGCTTGCCGCTTTTTCCGCTGAACACGGTGTTGTTTCCTGGCTGCATCCTCGATTTGCAGATCTTCGAGGCGCGCTACCTGGACATGATCAGTCGCTGCATGAAACAGGGCGGCGGCTTCGGCGTTGTGTGCATCCTCGACGGCGAAGAAGTCGGCATCGCCCCGGCGGGCTATGCGCTGGTCGGATGCGAGGCGCTGATCACTGATTTCAAACAGCAGGACAATGGCTTGCTGGGCATTCGGGTACAGGGCGGCCGGCGTTTCAACGTGTTGCGCACCGAGGTTCAGCGCGATCAGCTGACCATCGCCGAGGTCGAGTGGCTGGAAGACGAACCTGAGCAACCGCTGCAGGACGAGGACGCCGACCTGGTTGCGCTGCTCAAAGCGTTGGCCGAACACCCGATGGTCGAAGCGTTGAACATGGGTACCGAAGCCACTGGGCAGCAGTCGTTGGCCAATCAGTTAGCGTACCTGTTGCCATTTGCCGAAGTGGACAAGATCGACCTGCTGCAACTCGATGATCCACAGCAGCGACTGGATGCGATTCAGGCGCTGCTGGATGAGTTGCAGGGTGAGTTGTTTGCCTGATCAGTAGGCATACCGCAACATCGCATGGGGTAAATGCCGCAGCGCGAAGAACCCGAACAGCGCCACCAGTGCCGGTAACACCAGCCACCAGACCTTCGGTGGCAAGGCGTTGAGCGGCGCCGGGCGCTGACTCAGCCACAAGCTCGCCGCACACACGCACGCTGCCAGCATCGCGCCGGCCAGCACATCCGTCGGCCAGTGGGCGCCCAGGTACACCCGGGACAGGGCAATCGCCAGCGCTGGCAAGCAACCTAACAGCAGCCACGTCAGACGCATCCTCGGTGGTTGTCCGCGTCCAGCCAGCACGGCCAGCGTCAGAAACAGCGCAAACGAACCCGAGGCGTGGCCGCTGGGCATGCTGTAGCTGGTCAGAGGATCGCTCAACACTTCCGGGCGTACGCGGGCGAAAAAGTGTTTGGTCGCGGTGTTGCCCAGCGCGGTGAACAGCAGGGTGCTGCCGGCGAAAATCGCCTGGCGCCATTGCCGGGTGAGCAACAGCAAGCCCGTCAGCAGGGCGCTGAACAACAGCATGTTGCGAAACTCGCCGATCAGCGTGAACGTCACCGCCACTTCATCGAGCAGCGGGCTTCGGTGTTCCTGCACCAGGGTCATCACACCCTGATCGAGGGCGGTCAGGTGCGGATAGCCGATAAACAGTCCCGCCAGAATCAGAAAGCTCATTGCGGTAATCAGCATCGTCGCATTGCGATGACGGCGCAGACTGCTGGTGGCGCTCAAGCCCACCATGACGACGATGCTACCGGCGACGATGCCGGCCTCAGGCCAGAAGCCCTCCGGCAAAGGCAAACGAATCGCCGCGCCTGTGGCCCAGCCGGGCAGCAGATACGCGATGCTCCAACCGGCAGCGGCCAGCAGGCTGATGGCGGCGAAGCGCGGGAAGGGCATGTCGAACATCCCGGCGACCATTGGCAACATCGGCCGCAGCGGGCCGATGAAGCGCCCGACCAACAGGCTGGCGATGCCGTAACGCTGGAAATACGCCTCGGCCCCGGCGATCCATTCCGGATGATGGCGCAACCCTGGCAAGCGCCGGATGTTTTGATGGAAATGTCGTCCGATGAAGTAAGAGACGATATCGCCCAGAACGCCGGCGACGAATCCCAGTAATAGCGTTTCGCTCAATGACAGCGCGCCACTGCCGGCCAGTACCGCCACGGCAAACAGCAACACCGTGCCGGGCACGATAAGTCCGGCAATCGCCAGGCATTCCACAAAGGCCACTATGAACACCGCCGCGGCCAGCCATTGCGGGTTGACCGTCAACCAACCGGTCACGCTATCGAGCCATGGGCCCATAAAAACAACTCCCTCTGATATTCATTAGTCCCATGGGACGAACGCAATCGGTAAAACACAACAGAACCCTTGTGGGAGCGACCTGTGGCGAGGGGGCTTGCCCCCGTTGGGCTGCGAAGCGGCCCCAAAATTTCTGATGTGCCAAAGATTTTGTGAGTGCTACGCACTCAAACGGGGGCAAGCCCCCTCGCCACAGGTCGCTCCCACAGGGGGGGATTTTCATTGTTCAAGGCAGCAAAAAATAATCGCGACCTTCGATCTGCCCCCGTCGCAGCGGGTTTCTCGTGCAATACGGCGCGTAAGCCGCATCGACGAAACGGTACATCAAATGCTCATCGCGGCCGTGGGGAATGCCCAATCGCGTGGTTTGTATGATGTGAACAGGCGCCGGGCCGACATCTTCCACCAGCAGCACTTCGTGGTCGAAGCGCTTGGCGTCCCAGACCTGCACCTTCAGGCCCAGCGCCTTGCAGAGTAAAGTCTGTCCGGCGCAAAGCTTTTGCGAGGGGCGAGGGCGACCTTGGGCGTCGGGATTGTTCAACAGCATCTGCGCCAGGCTCGCCGGCCCGCTCAAGTCATCGACCCACGGATAGGCGGACTTGATCAGCACAGCATTGCCTGGGCCCTGGGCGCTGAAGTTCAGGGAATCGCCGCCCCGGGCGTAGTACATGTAGATGTGGCCGCCATCCAGAAACAAAGCCTTACGTTTTTCTGTGTAGCCGAGGGAGGCGTGGCTGCCTTTTTCTTCGAAGTAATAGGCTTCAGTCTCGATAATCCGGGCGCTGAGCCACAGCTCGCCGACCCGGTGACGAATGACTTTACCGAGTAAATCCCGGGCCAGTGTTTGGGCATCTCTGTCGAAAAATGCATCCGCGAGCCCCTTGGACAGGCCCGTCGCGGACGTGCGAACAGTCAGGTTAGTCATGATGAACGGCGTTTATCAGGGCTGATTGAGTCGCGATGATAACAATTTGCGGCTTAATCACGGCTGAACGTCGGCAAATTGCCCTCCATTTCGACCATCCGCCCGTCACCGCTGTTAGTCCCGGGACGCGACAGCTATAATCTGCCGCTTTACTCTTTACCAAGACCTTAGCAAAGACCACTCCAGACCATGACTGAGTCCGTTCTTGACTACATGACCCGATTGGGTCGCGCTGCCCGCGAAGCTTCTCGCGTCATCGGCCGTGCCAGCACCGCGCAGAAAAACCGCGCCTTGCAGGCTGCTGCCAATGCGTTGGACGCTGCTCGCGCCGAGCTGACGGCTGCCAATGAACTGGATTTGGCCGCTGGCCGTGCCAATGGTCTTGAGCCGGCATTGCTTGAGCGTCTGGCGCTGACCCCGGAACGCATCGACGGCATGATCGTCGGTTTGCGTCAGGTGGCGGCTCTGCCGGACCCGGTCGGCGCGATCCGCGACATGAGCTTTCGCCCGTCGGGTATTCAGGTCGGCAAGATGCGCGTGCCGTTGGGCGTGATCGGGATCATCTACGAATCCCGGCCGAACGTGACCATCGATGCCGCCAGCCTGTGCCTGAAGTCCGGCAACGCGACCATCCTGCGTGGCGGCTCCGAGGCGATTCATTCCAATCGTGCCATTGCCGCCTGCATCCAGCGCGGTCTGGCCGAAGCCGATTTGCCTGCCGCCGTGGTGCAAGTGGTCGAAACCACTGATCGTGCCGCCGTTGGCGCGCTGATCACCATGCCGGAGTATGTCGACGTTATCGTGCCTCGTGGCGGCCGTGGCCTGATCGAGCGCGTTAGCCGTGACGCCCGCGTGCCGGTCATCAAGCATCTGGACGGTATCTGTCACGTTTACGTCAGTGCCCACGCCGATCTGCCGAAAGCCCAGCGCATCGCATTCAATGCCAAGACTTACCGCTATGGCATCTGCGGGGCGATGGAAACGCTGTTGGTGGATCAAACCGTTGCCAAGGACTTCCTGCCATCGATGGCTGCACAGTTCCGCGAAAAAGGCGTCGAGCTGCGCGGTTGCGAACGCACCCGGGCGCTCATAGAGGCTGTTGCCGCTAGCGAAGAAGACTGGAACACCGAATACCTGGCGCCGATTCTTTCGATCCGTGTGGTCGACGGGCTGGACCAGGCCATCGAACACATTAATAAGTACGGCTCCCATCACACCGATTCGATTGTCAGCGAAAACCTTGCTGATACCCGGCGTTTCGTCGCGGAAGTCGATTCGTCGTCGGTAATGATCAACACCCCGACGTGCTTCGCCGATGGCTTCGAATACGGATTGGGTGCCGAGATTGGCATTTCTACTGATAAGCTGCACGCCCGCGGCCCGGTGGGCCTCGAAGGTCTGACCTGCGAGAAGTACATCGTGGTCGGTGATGGCCAGTTGCGCGGCCAGGCGTCGAACTGACTTGGGCGACCTTGACCTGTCAGCCCCGGTAACCGCCAGCGAGCCTGTGCCTCGACGCATTGGCATGCTGGGCGGAACCTTCGACCCGGTGCACATCGGCCATTTGCGCGGTGCGCTGGAAGTCGCCGAATCATTGGCGCTCGACGAGTTGCGTCTGACACCCAGTGCCCGGCCGCCTCATCGCGGTACGCCGCAAGTGTCGGCGAAAGACCGTCTGGCGATGGTCGAGTGCGCGGTGGCCGGTGTGGCGCCGTTGGTGGTGGACGCCCGCGAATTGCAGCGGGACAAACCGTCCTACACCATCGACACCCTGGAACTGATGCGCGCCGAACTGGCCGCTGAAGACCAGGTTTTTCTACTTTTGGGCTGGGACGCATTTTGCGGCCTGCCCACTTGGCACCGCTGGGAAGAGTTGCTCCAGCATTGCCACATCCTGGTGCTGCAACGCCCGGATGCCGACAGCGAACCGCCGGATGCCTTGCGCAATCTGTTGGCGGCACGCTCGGTGAGCGACCCGCTGGCCCTCAAAGGGCCGAGCGGACAGATTGCATTCGTCTGGCAGACACCGCTCGCGGTATCCGCCACCCAGATCCGTCAACTGCTGGCCAGCGGTAAGTCGGTACGTTTCCTGGTGCCCGACGCGGTCCTGGCCTACATCGATGCGCACGGTCTCTACCGTGCGTCGAACTGAAAAAGGGAGCGCTTCAAAACACGTGAACGCGTGTACCGAAGCGCCCGAACATACGAGCAAAACGAGTTTTATATGACTGACAAAGACGTAACTAAAGTAAAGCGCAAAGGCACGTTCAAGAGCGCCCCGCTGCCAGTAGAAGTTCCAACCGGCCCTGAGCTGCGTGGCGAAGAGCTGGTCAAGGTTGCCGTAGCGGCGCTGGAAGACGTGAAAGGCCAGGACATTCAGGTCATCGACGTTCGTGAAAAGCAGAGCATCACTGACTTCATGATCATCGCTACCGGTACCTCCAACCGCCAGATCGGCGCGATGCTGGATAAGGTCCGCGAAGCGGTCAAAGCCCTGGGCGTCAAGCCACTGGGTGAAGAAGGCAAGGGCGACAGCGACTGGGTCCTGCTGGATATGGATGATGTCATCGTGCACATGATGACCGCTTCGGCTCGTCAGTTTTACGACCTGGAGCGTCTGTGGTCCGGTGCAGAACAGAGCCGTGCTCTGAACGCGGCTCACCATAGCCCGGAAAACACCCATGAGCACTTCGTCAAGCTCAACAAAGACCAGCAATAAGGGACCGCTGTGCGACTGCGACTGATCGCCGTCGGTTCTCGCATGCCCAAATGGGTGGAAGAAGGCTGGCATGAATATGCCAAGCGTCTTCCGTCCGAGCTGGCGCTGGAACTGGTGGAAATACCGCTCAACACCCGTGGCAAGAACGCCGACGTGGCGCGCTTCATCCGTCAGGAAGGCGAAGCCATGCTGGCCAAGGTCGGGCCGAACGAGCGCGTTGTGACCCTCGAAGTCCATGGCAAGCCCTGGAGCACCGAGCAGCTGGCGGTCGAGCTCGATCGCTGGCGGCTGGACTCGCGCACGGTGAATTTCATGGTCGGCGGCCCCGAAGGGCTGGCGCCGGAAGTCTGTGCCCGGGCCGATCAGCGCTGGTCGCTCTCGCCGTTGACGTTGCCGCACCCGCTGGTGCGAATCCTGATCGGCGAACAGCTGTATCGTGCCTGGACAGTCCTGTCCGGCCACCCTTACCACAAGTAGTTCTGCCCTCATGCCCCAGCCGATCCGCATCAAGGACCACGAAAAAGACGCCCGTCTGGTGCGTGGCCGCGTCGTGTTCGGGGCAATTGCGGTCGTGACGCTGATCGGTGTGCTGATTGCGCGGCTGTATTTCCTTCAGGTGATTCAGTACGAGTACCACTCGACCCTGTCGGAAAACAACCGTGTCCATGTGCAGCCGATTCCGCCGACACGCGGGTTGATTTTCGACCGCAATGGCGTGGTGGTGGCGGATAACCGGCCCAGCTTCAGCCTGAGCATGACCCGCGAGCGCTCCGGCGACTGGCAGCAAGTGCTCGACGTCATTGTCGAAGTGCTGGAGCTGACGCCCGAGGACCGGGTGATCTTCGAGAAACGCATGCGTCAGGGGCGTCGGCCGTTCGAGCCGGTGCCGATCCTGTTCGAGCTGACCGAAGAACAGATCGCCCGCATCGCGGTGAACCAGTTCCGTCTGCCGGGCGTGGAAGTGGTCGCGCAGCTGGTTCGTCACTATCCGCAGGGCGCGCACTTTGCGCACTCGGTGGGATATATGGGGCGGATCAACGAGAAAGAGCTCAAGTCTCTGGACCCGGTGAGTTACAGCGGCACCCATCAAATTGGCAAAACCGGCATCGAGCGCTTCTACGAGCCCGAATTGCACGGTCAGGTCGGTTACGAAGAAGTCGAGACCAACGCCCGTGGCCGCGTGCTGCGGGTACTCAAACGTACCGAACCGATTTCCGGCAAGGACATTGTCCTGAGCCTGGACATCAAATTGCAGGAGGCTGCCGAAGCTGCACTCGGCGGTCGCCGTGGCGCAGTGGTGGCGCTGGATCCGAAAACCGGTGAAGTCCTGGCGATGGTCAGTCAGCCGAGTTTTGACCCGAACCTGTTCGTCACCGGCATCAGTTTCAAGGCCTATTCCGAGCTGCGCGATTCGATTGATCGGCCGCTGTTCAACCGCGTGCTGCGCGGCCTGTACCCGCCGGGTTCGACCATCAAACCGGCCGTGGCAATTGCCGGCCTGGATGCGGGCGTTGTGAACGCGTCGAGTCGGGTGTATGACCCCGGCTATTACCAGTTGCCCAACTACGATCACAAGTACCGTAACTGGAACCGTACCGGTGACGGCTACGTCGATCTGGACACCGCGATCATGCGGTCCAACGACACCTACTTCTACGACCTGGCCCACAAACTGGGAATCGATCGGTTGTCGGCGTACTTGAGCAAGTTCGGCATCGGTCAGAAGGTTTCGCTGGACATGTTCGAAGAGTCGCCGGGGCTGATGCCTACACGTGAGTGGAAGCGTACAACCCGGCGTCAGGCCTGGTTCCCGGGCGAAACGCTGATTCTCGGGATCGGTCAGGGCTACATGCAATCAACGCCATTGCAACTGGCCCAGGCCACGGCGCTGGTCGCGAACAAGGGTGTCTGGAACCGTCCGCACCTGGCCAAGACCGTCGAAGGCGAGCGTCCGAAGGATGAAAACCCGATGCCGGACATCATCCTGCGTGACCCGTCCGACTGGACCAAGGTCAACCACGGCATGCAACAGGTGATGCACGGTGCCCGGGGTACGGCACGCAAAGCGGCGATCGGCGCTCAATACCGCATCGCGGGCAAAAGTGGTACGGCTCAGGTGGTCGCGATCAAGCAGGGCGAGAAGTACGACCGTTCCAAGGTTCAGGAGCGCCATCGCGACCACGCCTTGTTCGTCGGCTTCGCGCCAGCCGACAACCCGCAAATCGTGGTGTCGGTGATGGTCGAGAACGGCGAGTCCGGTTCCGGCGTCGCAGCGCCCGTGGTGCGTCAAATCATGGACGCCTGGCTTCTGGACCAGGACGGTCGGTTGAAGGCCGAATACGCCAGCCCTATCAGTGCGGAGGCTACGGCCCGTGAAGAGTAATTTCGATCGCATCCTCTCCAGCGAGGATGTGATGCGTCGCCGCGCGACGCTGTTGCAACGCATGCACATCGACGGCCCGTTGCTGATCCTGCTGCTGACCCTCGCTGCCGGCAGCCTGTTCGTGCTGTATTCGGCCAGCGGCAAAAGCTGGGATCTGCTGGCCAAGCAAGCCACCTCGTTCGGCATCGGCCTGGTGTCGATGATCGTCATCGCCCAATTTGAGCCGCGCTTCATGGCCCGTTGGGTGCCGGTCGGTTATGTGCTCGGCGTGCTGTTGCTGGTGGTGGTGGATGTCATGGGCCACAACGCCATGGGCGCCACACGCTGGATCAACATTCCCGGGGTGATCCGCTTCCAGCCCTCGGAATTCATGAAGATTCTGATGCCGGCGACCATCGCCTGGTACCTGTCCAAGCGCACCTTGCCGCCGCAGCTCAAGCATGTGGGCGTCAGTCTGTTTCTGATCGGCTTGCCGTTCATCCTGATCGTGCGTCAGCCCGATCTTGGCACTTCGTTGCTGATTCTCGCCGGTGGTGCTTTCGTGTTGTTCATGGGCGGCCTGCGCTGGCGCTGGATCATCAGCGTAATCGCCGCCGCCGTGCCGGTGGCCGTCGCGATGTGGTTTTTCATCATGCACGACTACCAGAAACAGCGAATCCTGACCTTCCTCGACCCCGAAAGCGATCCGCTGGGCACTGGCTGGAACATCATTCAATCGAAAGCCGCCATCGGTTCCGGCGGTGTGTTCGGCAAGGGCTGGTTGCTCGGCACTCAGTCGCACCTGGACTTCCTGCCGGAAAGCCACACCGACTTCATTATTGCGGTCATGGGCGAAGAATTCGGCCTGGTGGGTATCTGTGCACTGCTGCTGATTTACCTGTTGTTGATCGGCCGCGGATTGGTAATTACCGCCCAGGCCCAGACATTGTTCGGCAAATTGCTCGCGGGCAGCCTGACCATGACGTTTTTTGTTTACGTTTTCGTCAACATCGGTATGGTCAGTGGCCTGTTGCCGGTTGTGGGGGTGCCGTTGCCGTTCATTAGCTACGGAGGAACTTCGCTGGTGACGCTGCTGTCAGCGTTTGGGGTTTTGATGTCGATCCATACCCATCGTAAGTGGATCGCTCAGGTTTGAATAAGGTGAAGATTTCAATGCAAGTAATGCGTGGCTGGGCGACTCGATATGCGCCATGGGTCGGCCTGGTAAGCATCCTTGGCACAGCGCAGGAAGCGTTGGCCGGCGATTACGAAGGCTCACCCCAGGTGGCCGAATTCGTCGGTGAAATGACCCGTGACTACGGTTTCGCCGGTGAACAACTGATGAGCGTGTTCCGCGAAGCCGAGCGCAAGCAGTCGATTCTGGACGCGATCTCGAAACCGGCCGAGCGGGTCAAGCAGTGGAACGAATACCGCCCGATGTTCATCACCGACGCGCGCATCGCCCGTGGTGTGGACTTCTGGCGTCAGCACGAGGCGGTACTGGCCCGTGCCGAGCAGGAATACGGCGTGCCGGCCCAGGTTATTGTTTCGATCATCGGCGTTGAGACCTTTTTTGGCCGCAATACCGGCAATTTTCGGGTAATCGACGCCTTGTCGACCCTGGGTTTCGACTATCCTCCCCGTGCCGAATTTTTTCGCAAGGAATTGCGTGAGTTCCTGTTGCTGGCCCGGGAAGAGCAGGTCGATCCGCTGACGCTCAAAGGCTCTTACGCTGGTGCGATGGGTTTGCCGCAGTTCATGCCCAGCAGTTTTCGTGCTTACGCGGTGGATTTTGACGGTGACGGCCACATCAATATCTGGACCAATCCGGACGATGCCATTGGCAGCGTCGCCAGTTATTTCAATCGTCACGGCTGGGTAGCCGGTGAACCGGTGGTCAGCCGCGCCGATGTACGTGGCGATCAGGTGGACGAAGGTTTGACCGCGGGCATCGAGCCGACTAAAACCGTCGGGGAGTTGCGGGCGCTGGGGTGGTCAAGTCATGATGCGCTGCGCGATGATATGCCGGTCACGGCTTTCCGCCTGGAAGGTGACAATGGCCCAGAATACTGGATGGGCCTGACGAATTTTTACGCAATCACGCGTTATAACCGCAGCGTGATGTACGCCATGGCCGTACATCAACTGTCTGAACAGCTGGTCCAAGCACGGGGCGTCAAGTAATGCGGGCATTGCCTATGAAAAAACCCCTGAAGCTGATGGCATTCGCCGCGTTGGCGGTGCTGGTCGCCAGTTGTTCGACCAGCCGTGCGCCGACCCAGAAATCTTCCACCGCCGTGCGCGCAGCGCCAGGCCTGGACATCAACCGCGCGCACAAAGATGGCGCGCCGTGGTGGGACGTCGATGTATCGCGCATCCCTGATGCCACGCCGACCCTGCATACCGGTCCTTATAAAGCCAACCCGTACACCGTGCTGGGCAAGACTTATTTTCCGTTGCAGGAATCCAAGACCTACGTGGCCTCGGGCACTGCGTCCTGGTATGGCACCAAGTTCCACGGTCAGAACACCGCCAATGGCGAGGTTTACGACCTGTACGGCATGAGTGCCGCGCACAAGACCTTGCCGCTGCCAAGTTACGTTCGGGTGACCAACCTGGACAACAACAAGAGCGTCGTCCTGCGAGTCAACGACCGCGGGCCGTTCTACTCGGACCGAATCATCGACTTGTCCTACGCGGCCGCCAAGAAGCTCGGCTATGCCGAAACCGGTACCGCGCGGGTCAAGGTCGAAGGCATTGACCCGCAGCAATGGTGGGCAGCCAAAGGCCGTCCGGCGCCTTTAATGCTTAACGAGCCGCAAATCTCGCAAAATAGCGCCCCGACGATTACGGCTTCGGCCGGCACCGTCGAACAATGGACACCACCGCCGCAGCAGCACGCCGCGGCCGTTGTGCCCGTACCGATGGATGCAAAAAAAAACGCTTCTGTACCAGCCTCTGGCCAGTATCTGCAGGTGGGCGCGTTCGCCAACCCGGACGCTGCAGAGCTCCTGAGATCGAAGCTCAGCGGGATGGTGAGCGCTCCGGTGTTCATCAGCTCGATCGTGCGCAATCAACAGACGCTGCATCGGGTGCGCCTGGGGCCGATCGGCTCGCCGGGTGAAATCCAGCAGGTGCAGAACAGTGTGCGCCTGGCCAATCTCGGTTCGCCGAGCCTGGTCACCGCTGAGTAATACGTAGTACTTGATTGACGGTTCGCTTGCGGTTTGGGGGGTGGACCTGGTTGTTGGCTCGTTGAAGAACAAAAGCCCGGCAAGGGTTCTGAGTGAACAACTGAACACGCGACAGCTCGTTAGAAAGCTGTCTGATTAGTTTTGCCCCTTAGGGCAGTTTCCATTAGCGATTTCGAGAGACGGATGAACATCACCACCTTTGCCAAACGCCTGTGTCTGCTAGTCCCGCTGCTCCTCTCGCCTGCCGCTTTCGCGGTCGAGATGATGCCGTCGCCACCGCAACTGGCCGCCAAAGCCTATGTACTCATGGACGCCAGCAGCGGCAACGTGCTGGTGGAGAACAACGGTGACCAGCGTCTGCCGCCGGCCAGCCTGACCAAGCTGATGACCGCGTACATCGCGACCTTGGAAATCCGTCGTGGCCAGATCGGCGAAAACGATCCGGTGACCGTCAGCGAGAACGCCTGGCGTACCGGCGGTTCGCGGATGTTCATCAAGGTCGGCTCGCAAGTCACTGTCAGCGACCTGCTGCACGGCATCATCATTCAGTCGGGTAACGACGCCAGCGTTGCGCTCTCCGAGCACATCGCCGGCAGCGAAGATGCCTTCGCTGACATGATGAACAAAACCGTGGCCGATCTGGGCATGACCAACAGCCACTTCATGAACCCGACCGGTCTGCCGAACCCTGAGCACTACTCGTCGGCTCACGACATGGCGGTGCTGGCTCGCGCGATCATCCACGAAGACCCGGCTCACTACGCGATCTACTCGCAGAAAGAGTTCTTCTGGAACGGCATCAAGCAACCAAACCGTAACCTGCTGCTGTGGCGCGACAAGACGGTCGACGGCCTGAAAACCGGTCACACCGACGAAGCCGGCTATTGCATGGTGTCTTCGGCTGTACGTGACGGCATGCGCCTGATCGCCGTGGTGTTCGGCACCAACAGCGAAGTGGCTCGCGCCTCTGAAACCCAGAAGCTGCTGACTTACGGTTTCCGCTTCTTCGAAACCCAGACGTTCTATCAGAAAGGCGCCGAGCTGGCTCAGGCTCCTGTCTGGAAAGGCACCACCAATCAAGTCAAGGCCGGCCTGGCTGAAGACCTGACCATGACCCTGCCAAAAGGCCAGCTGAAAAAGCTCGCCGCCAGCATGACCATGAACCCGCAACTGGTTGCGCCCATCGCCAAGGGCGACGTAATCGGTAAAGTCGAAGTGAAGCTGGACGACAAAGTCGTGCATAGCGCTGACCTGATCGCTCTGGACGCCGTCGACGAGGGTGGTATCTTCCGCCGCATGTGGGATAGCATCCGTCTATTCTTCTACGGCTTGT
The DNA here is from genome assembly GCF_000968015.1 of Pseudomonas fluorescens. GTDB lineage: Bacteria > Pseudomonadota > Gammaproteobacteria > Pseudomonadales > Pseudomonadaceae > Aquipseudomonas > Aquipseudomonas fluorescens_W. The sequence continues at coordinate 16,932 of NZ_LACH01000050.1, read as the reverse complement.
TCAACTGAATTAGTGTGGACCTGCATGGCCCTGTTCCAATCCGGAACGGGGCCATGTCCGTTGCCACGGCTTACGAGGCCGTTACGCCATGACAGACACCGAAGTAAAGGCGCCAAAAATCGAATTCCCCTGCGCGGATTACCCTATCAAGGTAATCGGCGACACCGGCGTGGGTTTCAAGGACAAGATCATCGCAATCCTTGAGAAACACGCGACCGTTGACCACAAGACCCTGGCCGAGCGCCAGAGTACCAACGGCAAGTACACGACCATCCAGCTGCACATCATCGCCACCGGTCAAGAACAGCTGTACGACATCAACAGCGAGTTGCGGGCGACCGGTTTCGTGCACATGGTGCTGTGATGTCTGGCACGCTGGGCTTTCGCGAGCTCGGCCAGATGGCTTACGAGCCGGTCTGGCATGCCATGCAACGCTTCACCAACGAACGCGGCAGCGATGCCGCGGACGAGATCTGGCTGGTCGAGCACCCACCGGTGTTCACCCAGGGGCAGGCCGGCAAGGCTGAGCACTTGTTGCTCCCGGGAGATATTCCGGTAGTAAAGGTTGATCGCGGTGGTCAGGTGACTTATCACGGTCCCGGCCAATTGGTGGCCTACCTGTTGCTCGATGTACGCAAGCTGGGTTTCGGCGTGCGTGACCTGGTCAGCCGCATGGAACAATGCCTGATCGAGTTGCTGGCCAGCTACGGCGTCACTGCCGTGGCCAAGCCGGATGCGCCGGGTGTCTACGTCAATGGGGCGAAAATCGCTTCTCTGGGTCTGCGGATCCGCCACGGTTGCTCCTTTCATGGCCTGGCCCTGAATGTGGACATGAACCTGGAACCGTTTCGACGGATTAATCCCTGCGGCTACGCCGGGCTGGCGATGACCCAGCTGAGCGATCACGCAGGATCGATTGAATTTGCCGAGGTAAGTGCCCGGCTGCGCGCGCAGCTCGTCAAACACCTCGACTATGCTGAGCAGACGACCCTAACGGGCGGAATCGACTGATATGACTACTGATGCAGTGCAAACCATGATCCCGACGCTGGATGTCACCGAGCGTCCGGCCCCGCGTGCCAAGGTTGAAGCCGGCGTGAAGCTGCGCGGCGCCGAGAAGGTTGCACGTATCCCGGTGAAGATCATTCCGACCACCGAACTGCCGAAGAAGCCTGACTGGATTCGCGTGCGTATCCCGGTTTCCCCGGAAGTCGACCGCATCAAGGCCCTGTTGCGCAAACACAAGCTGCACAGTGTCTGCGAAGAGGCGTCCTGCCCGAACCTGGGCGAATGCTTCTCCGGCGGCACCGCGACCTTCATGATCATGGGGGACATCTGCACCCGTCGCTGCCCGTTCTGCGACGTTGGCCACGGTCGTCCGAAGCCACTGGACGTCAACGAGCCGGAAAGCCTGGCTATTGCCATCGCCGACCTGAAGCTCAAGTACGTGGTGATCACCTCGGTTGACCGCGACGACCTGCGTGACGGCGGTGCCCAGCACTTTGCCGACTGCATCCGCGAGATCCGCAAGCTGTCGCCGAACGTACAGCTCGAAACCCTGGTCCCGGATTACCGTGGCCGCATGGACGTTGCGTTGGAAATCACCGCTGCCGAGCCGCCTGATGTGTTCAACCACAACCTGGAAACCGTGCCGCGCCTGTACAAGGCTGCGCGTCCGGGTTCGGATTACCAGTGGTCGCTGACCCTGCTGCAACGCTTCAAGCAGATGATGCCGCACATTCCGACCAAGTCCGGCCTGATGCTGGGTCTGGGCGAGACCGACGAAGAAGTCATCGAAGTCATGAAGCGCATGCGCGAACACGACATCGACATGCTGACCCTGGGCCAGTACCTGCAACCGTCCCGCAGCCACTTGCCGGTCCAGCGTTTCGTGCACCCGGACACCTTCGCCTGGTTCGCCGAGGAAGGTTACAAGATGGGCTTCAAGAACGTCGCTTCCGGCCCGCTGGTACGTTCCTCGTACCACGCCGACGAGCAGGCGAAACTGGTTAAAGCCGAGCTGATGTCGTCCTGATCGGTTGCAAGACATGAAAACGCCCGCAAGGCATTGCGCCTTGCGGGCGTTTTTTTGCCTTGCCCACGGCAATCAGCGCTTTTTCCTGCAACCTGCGGGGCAACGAACCCTCTTCTGTTTGTCCGCGTTCCTGACTACTGTGTGCTTGACGTTTTCACGCAGGGAGATTCATGGATGACCGTTCGACCGACCCACACCCTTTGTCCTCATGCACCCGTTCCGGCTTTGCCGTCGCAAGGGCTGATCGGCGTCATCGCTCCCGCCGGTCCCGCAGCGCTGGACACCGATAAAGCCATCGCCTGGATGCGCGCTCGCGGATATTCACTGCGGGTGTTCCCCGGCGTGTATGAGAAAGATGATTACCTGGCCGGCAGTGATGATGTACGGCTCAATGACCTGCACGCAGCGTTTGCCGACAGTGAGGTCGACGCCATCATTTGCTTGCGTGGGGGGTACGGTACGCCGCGGCTGCTCGATCGCATCGACTTCGAATTGCTGCGCAACAATGCCAAACCGTTCATCGGCTACAGCGACATCACCGCACTGCACGTGGCCATCAGCCGTTATGCGGGCTTCGTGACCTTTCATGGCCCGATGCTCAATGCCGACCTGCTGGGTGACAAGCAAAAACCTACCGAGTCTTCATTCTTCAACATGCTCAGAGGGCAGGTGAAGGCGGGCAGCGTGCTGGCGCACCCGGTCGCCTACCCGTTGACCACAATCGAGCCTGGTATCGCTCAAGGGCGTTTGTTGGGGGGCAATTTGTCGATGATCGCTGCGGCCATGGGCACGCCGTATGAGTTGGAAGCCGAGGGCGTCATCCTGTTCATCGAGGACATTAACGAGCCGCTGTATCGCATCGACCGGCTGCTGACCCATCTGCGTCTTGCCGGCACGCTGCACAAGCTGCGCGGGGTTTTGGTGGGGGATGTGGCGGGGGTTGATACGGTTGCGTTGGAGCGCTTGCTCAAGCAGACCTTCGAGCCATTGCGGATACCGGTGTTGTCCGGTTGGCGCAGCGGGCATTGTGATCCGAACCTGACGTTGCCGATGGGCGCGCTGGTCAGATTGGATGCGGGGAACAAGGAATTGGTGTTGGAGCAGGATGTGGTGGTCAGGGCTTAGATGTTCATCGCCTGACTGTCCGCCTTCGCGAGCAAGCTCGCTCCCACATTCGACCGGATTTCCATGAAAGAACTCGGTTAAATGTGGGAGCGAGCTTGCTCGCGAAGGCGGCATTGGCCATACGGCTGACTATCGGTTACGCAAACCTTCGAGCAACTTGTGCGTCGGATACCCATCAGCCGGCCAGCCAAACGACTGCTGGGCACTGCGGATCGCTTTGCGGGTGTTGGCGCCGATAATGCCGTCGGCGTTGCCTGCGTCATAGTTCTGCGCGCTCAGCAGGCTTTGCAGTTCGATCCGCTCGGTACGGCTCAGCGGCAAATCATCTTTTGGCCATGTGCCGTTGATCAGGCCGGCGCCGTTGAAACGCTCGGACAACAGGCTAACGGCCAAGGCGTAAGACGACGAGTTGTTGTACTTGAGGATCGCGCGGAAGTTGTCGAGGACCAGGAACGCCGGACCACGGTAACCGGCCGGCAGCAGCAAGGCGGCTGACAGGTGTTCGGAGCCTGCCGGAACCTGGCCGCCATTGGGCAGGATGACGCCCAGTTGCTGCCATTCAGCGACGCTCTTGCGAATCGTGCCATCGGCCAGGACGTAGTTGAAACTGCCCGGTAGCTGCACTTCAAAGCCCCACGGCTGGCCTTTCTGCCAGCCCGAGCTTTGCAGGTAGTGTGCCGTCGAGGCCAGCGCGTCGGCCGGGCTACCCCAGATGTCGCGGCGACCGTCGCCATCGAAGTCCACGGCGTGGGTGTTGTAGGTGGTCGGGATGAACTGGGTCTGGCCCATGGCGCCAGCCCAGGAGCCAAGCATTTTCTCAGGCTCGATATCACCCTGTTGCAGGATCTGCAGGGCGGCGATCAGTTGCGCGTGGGCAAACCCGGGACGCCGACCTTCATAGGCCAGGGTCGCCAGGGAATTAATCACCGACTTGTTGCCCTGGAACTGCCCGAAGTTACTTTCCATGCCCCACACCGAGACCAGTGCCTGGCGATCGACGCCGTAGCGCTGTTCGATACTTTGCAGGATGTCGGCGTACTGGCTGACCAACGCCTGGCCTTTGTTTACCCGCAGCGGCGAAAGGGCGCCGTCGAGGTATTCCCACACCGGGCGGGAGAATTCCGGCTGACTGCGGTCGGCGCGGATAACGCTGGTGTCCAGGCTGACATTGGCGAAGGCACGGTCGAACAGATCGGCGCGGATACCGGCGGCCAGAGCGTCCTTGCGGAAACCTGCCTGCCATTCGGCGAAGGTCTGGGTGGGCTGGATGTCGAGATTTTCACCCGTCGGAACCACGGGCGGAATGACCGCTGGGGCTGTCGCGATGGGGAGGGTCTGAAGCGGCTTGGCGTCGGCAGCGGTCGGTTTTTCCGCGCAGGCGACTAGCAAAACGAGGCTGGAGGCAGCTATCAGTTGGCGCAGGGGCCAACGACGGGAAATACAAAGGGGCATGCACGGGTCCAGGGAGTACGAATCAGGTGCAGACCTTAACATGTTGAGCGAGCGCTTGCCTTTCAGGCCGCCAGAAAGTAAGAAGCCTCCCAGCTATTAGACTGGAAGGCTTCGCGGCGGTAGCTGCCTTTGCCCTTGCCGGCTGGTTCCTGACGGCTGCGGAACAGTGGCTGGGCGATGATGGATTTGGCCTTGTTGGGGCCATTTTTGGATGGCTTTTTGCTCATGATGATTTCTCGCAAGTGAGTGGGTTTTGCGGGGCAAATCATCGGCCGAAGTCGGGGTTCTGTCTATAGGACAAATGCAGGTTGTTTTTGTAGGAAGCAGGATCAAAAGATCGCAGCCTTCGGCAGCTCCTACAGGGGGACGCATTCCAATGTAGGAGCTGTCGAGTGAAACGAGGCTGCGATCTTTTGATCTTATTCGGCGGGCAAGGTCAGGCGTTGGCCGGCCATTAACAACGACAATCGACTGAGGCTCATCCACGGCGAACCGGCCGCCTGGCCTTTGATCTGTGCGTCGATGCGCTGAGCTTCCAGCAATAGCTGCGCCCAGCGTTGCGCCGAATAGCGTTGCAAGGCTTTGCTCATCAATGGTTTGCGTTTGTCCCAGACCGGCGGTCGGGCAGAGCTGAAGGCTTTGTCCAGTGGCACGCCCTGGCTGTACTGCAGCGACAGGTTGGCCAACAGACGCAGTTCCCGGGCCAGCGCCCAGAGAATCACTGGCGGTTCGACACCTTCACCGCGCAGGCCTTCGAGCATGCGCAGGGCATGAGCCGCTTCGCCGTTGAGAATCGCATCGGTCAGGCCAAAGACATCGAAGCGTGCACTGTCGGCCACCGCCGCTTGCACGGTTTCAACGGTGATCTGACCACCTTCGGCCATCAGCTTGAGCTTTTCGATTTCCTGGGCTGCCGCCAGCAGGTTGCCCTCGACCCGTGCGGCGATCAGTTCGACGGCGTCCTGACTGGCGGAAAGCCCGGCCTGGGACAACCGTTGACGGATCCAGCTCGGCAACTGGTTGGCCTCTATCGGCCAGATTTGCACGAACTGGGTCTGCTGACCTTCGACCAGCGCCTTGCCCCACTTGGTTTTCTGCGCACTGCCATCAAGTTTCGGCAGGCTGATCAGCAACACCGTGTCTTCGGCGGGCCGTGAGCAGTACTCGATAAACGCGGCAGCGCCTTTGTCACCGGGTTTGCCGGACGGCAGGCGCAGTTCCAGCAGGCGCTTTTCGGCGAACAGCGACATGCTCGCGCCGGCTTGCAGCAACGTTCCCCAGTCGAAACTGGCGTCGGCGGCGAAGACCTGGCGCTCGTCGAATCCCTGTTGACGGGCGGCGGCACGAATGGCGTCGGCGGCTTCCTGGCACAGCAATGGGTCATCGCCACTGATGATGTAGACCGGCGCGAGGGCACCTTGCAGGTGTTTGGCGAGTTGGGCGGGGGCGAGTTTCATAGGAGAGGTCGAACGGGGCGCTTGAGCGCCCCGTAAGTCTTATTGCTGCGGGATTTCGATGGGCGACTGGCGCGGGGTTTCCGCTTCAGCCTTCTGCGCAGCTTCCAGTGCCTGGGCTTCGGCCTTGGCCTTGGCGTCGGCAGTCTGTTGCAGTTGCTCCAACTGAGTCGGTGTGAGCTGTGACAGACGCAGCATCATGCGTTGAACCAGCTCGCGACGGGTTTCAGCGCGAGCAGTCGCGGCTTCTTGATCAGAACCCACCAGGTTGTTGCCGTCGTGGATAAAGATCTTCTGCACTTCGAGCTTGTCGCTCATCAGCGGCAGGTCGCGTGCACCACGGATGTCGTAGTTCAGCACTGTGCTCACCTGATACTCGCCAGTACGACCGGCACCTGCGTAGCTGAGGATGCGCTGGCTTTCCTGCTCATTGGTCAACACCAGCTTGTAAGGTGCGCCCTTGTAGACCTTGACACCGCTGCTTTCCAGCACCTGACGCAGTTGAGTCACGGTTTCGCCGTAGGCGTTACGGGCACTCAGGTCGAGTTCCTTGACCGCCAGTTCATTGGTGCCGGTGCCGCGCAGCTGGAAACCGCAGGCGCTCAGCAGGACCGCAAGGCCCATCACCAGCAAATTGCGTTTGATCATCTTGTTGCTCCCCTTGAAACCATGTGGGCCGATCTTGCGGCCCGAAAGGTTTTACTCGGCGCCAGGCATGACCTGGCGCCTGATCCAATTAGCTGGCGACGATATTGACCAGTTTCCCGGGCACTACGATCACTTTACGAATGGTCAGACCGTCGACAAAGCGCAGCACGTTCTCGTTGGCCCGTGCGGCGGCTTCGACTTCTTCGCGGCTGGCGCTGGCGGGCATTTCGATGTGGCCGCGCAGCTTGCCGTTGACCTGAATCACCAGTTGCAGGCTGTCTTGCACCAGAGCGCTGTCGTCCAGAACTGGCCAACCGGCGTCGATCACCGGATCGGCGTGACCCAGGCGATGCCACAGTTCGTGGCTGATGTGCGGAGTGATTGGCGCCAGCAGCAGGACCACGGTTTCCAGGCCTTCGTGAACCAGCGCGCGATCCTGTTCGGTGACTTGCGGGGCTTTTTCCAGCACGTTCATCAGCGTCATCACCTGAGCGATGGCGGTGTTGAATTTGTGGTTCTGGCCGACGTCGTGGCTGGCCTGCTTGATGGCCTGGTGGATCGAACGGCGAATGACTTTCTGTTCGTCATTCAGGCTGGCGACGTCCAGTTTGCCCGGCAGGCCCTGAGTGACGTGCGCTTGAGCCAGGCGCCAGACGCGCTTGAGGAAGCGGTGCGAACCTTCTACGCCAGAGTCGGACCATTCCGCGCTCATGTCGGGTGGCGAGGCGAACATCATGAACAGGCGGCAGGTGTCTGCGCCGAACTGGTCAATCATCGACTGTGGGTCAACGCCGTTGTTCTTCGACTTGGCCATCTTCTCGGTGCCACCGATTTCCACCGGCAGGCCGTCTGCGATCAGCTTGGCGCTGATGACTTTGGCTTTGCTGTCGCGTTCGAGTTCGACGTCCGCCGGGTTGAACCACGTATAGGCACCGTTGGCTTCGCGACGATAGTAAGTCTCGGCGATCACCATGCCTTGGGTCAGCAGGTTCTTGAACGGCTCATTGGAGCTCACCAGGCCTTCGTCGCGCATCAGCTTGTGGAAGAAGCGCGCATAGAGCAGGTGAAGAATGGCGTGTTCGATACCGCCGATGTACTGGTCCACCGGCAACCAATGGTCGGCCGCCGATTTTTCCACCAGACCGCCTTCATAGTGCGGCGAGGCGTAACGGGCGTAGTACCACGAGGACTCGACGAAGGTGTCCATGGTGTCGGTTTCACGCTTGGCCGGTGCGCCGCATTTCGGGCAGCTGCATTCGTAGAACTCGGGCATGCGCGCCAGTGGCGAACCCGCGCCGTCCGGTACGACGTCTTCCGGCAATACGACGGGCAACTGATCTTCCGGGACCGGCACATCACCGCAGGTGTTGCAGTGGATGATCGGGATCGGGCAGCCCCAGTAGCGCTGACGGCTGATGCCCCAGTCGCGCAGGCGGAACTGGGTACGCGAGGCGCCGAGGTTCTTCTTGATCAGCGCGACTTCGATGGCGTCGAAAGCACCCGCGAAGTCGAGGCCGTCGAACTCGCCGGAATTGATCAGCGTGCCGTATTCGTTGTAAGCGTCCTGCCACGGCGTCGGTGTTTCGTCGCCGGCGCTGGTGCGCACGACAGGTTTGACCGGCAGGTTGTACTTGGTGGCGAACTCGAAATCACGTTCGTCGTGCGCCGGAACGGCCATTACCGCGCCATCGCCGTAGTGCATCAGCACGTAGTTGGCGACCCACACCGGGAGTTTCTCACCGGTCAGCGGATGCTCGACGAACAGCGAAGTACGCAGGCCTTTTTTCTCTTGAGTGGCGACGTCGGCTTCGGCAACGCTGCCGCCCTTGCATTCAGCGATGAACGCTTGCAGCTCAGGGTTGTTCTGCGCGGCCAGGGTCGCCAGAGGGTGTTCGGCGGCTACGGCAACGTAGGTCGCGCCCATCAGGGTGTCCGGACGGGTGGTGAACACTTTCAGAACACCGGCTTCGCCGATGGAAGCGACGTCGTACGGGAACTGCACTTCCATGCCGCGGGATTTGCCGATCCAGTTGCGCTGCATGGTCTTGACCTGTTCAGGCCAGCCAGTCAGTTCGTCGAGGCTCTCCAGCAGCTCATCCGCGTAGGCGGTGATCTTGAAGTAGTACATCGGGATTTCGCGCTTTTCGATCAGCGCGCCGGAACGCCAGCCGCGACCGTCGATCACCTGTTCGTTGGCCAGGACGGTCTGGTCGACCGGGTCCCAGTTCACGGTGCCGCTTTTTTTGTAGATCACGCCTTTTTCGAACAGGCGAGTGAACAGCCATTGTTCCCAGCGGTAGTAATCAGGTTTGCAGGTAGTGACTTCGCGGGACCAGTCCACCGCGAGGCCCAGGCTGCGCAGCTGGTTTTTCATGTAGGCGATGTTTTCGTAGGTCCACTTGGCGGGCGCTACGTTGTTCTTCATCGCGGCGTTTTCCGCCGGCATGCCGAAGGCGTCCCAACCCATGGGTTGCAGGACGTTCTTGCCTTGCATGCGCTGGTAGCGGGAGATCACGTCGCCGATGGTGTAGTTGCGCACGTGCCCCATGTGTAGCTTGCCGCTGGGGTAAGGGAACATCGACAGGCAGTAGAAAGTCTCCTTGCCTGGCTGTTCACTGACTTCAAAGGACTTTTGCTCGTCCCAGAACGACTGGGCGGCGGCTTCGATTTCACGGGGCTGATATTGTTCGTGCATGGCTACTTTTGAACTGAATAGGGGTGGCCTAATCCTCTTCAATGCAACGCTGGACGGTGATCACGCCAAATCGGCGTTTCGGTGTCCAGACGAGCTGGAAGTGGAGTTACAGGAAGCGCCGTAGCATACATGACCGCACTCTACCGAGGGAAACCCTGATTACTGCTGCGGGTCGCCCAAAAACCGCTGCGAGGGCCGTTGGTCGCAGCACTCAGCCGGTTTGTTCATGGAAGCTAAGCTCTAAATGGGGAGTGAGTCTTATCTTCAATGAGGTGATGGATGGTTGAGTCACGGCAAAAAGTAACAAAACCGGAGCTGTACGAAAGACTGATCGATCGTCTGGGAATGGCCCTGGACGCGGCAAAAACCGCTGGCCGGTTACGCGATGAGCGTCCGCTGGAACTGGAATTGCGTGGCTTGAGCCCCGCAGAGTTTGCACTGGTCAAGGCGTATCTCGATCGCAGTGAACGTGAGACACACGGATGCTTGTCAGAAGCAGTGAAGCAACTCGACGCACCACGTTCGGCCAAGATCATCTGGCTCAAGGACAAGGTTCCCGGCAGGGACGCGGTAAAGGTCCGGTCTTTGCAATTCAAGTAAGGACACTGGAAGTAATGTCTGATGTATTTGTGAAGCATAGTCCTTTCGTATTTGTTGTCGCATTGCGTCAACCCACTTAGGCTTCGGGCATCTTTTTGGAGATGCTCGATGCCTTTTCGCTATTTCGTTAAACAACTCCTGTTGCCGCCCGGCATTCTTTTGCTGCTGTTGGTGCTTGCCTGGTGGTTGCGCCGCTCAAGACCGCGACTGGCCGGATTCTGCTTTGCGCTTGGCGTGGGCGGCTTCTGGCTGATGAGTCTGCCGGTGGTGGTGCAGTGGGGTGCCAAGGCGCTGGAACGTGAAGCGCCGCTGGCTCGCGATGAATGGGCAACGCTGAGTCAGCGTGCCGATGCGATTGTGGTGCTCGGTTCGGGGCGTGAGCGGGGTGATCTGGCATGGGGCGCTGACCAGCCAACGGGCGTGGGCCTGGAACGCGAGCGCTATGCGGCGCGGCTGGCCAAGGCCTCCGGTTTGCCGATTCTGACCAGCGGTGGCCTGCATTACGGCACGCCGCCGACTGAAGCGAAGTTGATGGCGGACTCGTTGCGCGATGATTTTGGCATGGCAGTGCGCTGGCAAGAAGGGCGCAGCCGCACGACCTGGGAGAACGCGCAGTTCAGCGCCGAGGTATTGTTGCCGGAAGGGATCAAGCGCGTGGTCGTCGTGACTCAGGCCTGGCACATGCCACGAGCGGTCTGGAGTTTTAAAAATGCAGGATTTGACGTGGTGCCAGCACCGGTGGGGTTTTTAGGCGTGGACAACGCCCGGCCACTGGGCGGCTGGATGCCGGAATTCAAGTCGATCTGGCAGAGCGGGCAGTTGTTGAATGAGGCGGTAGGGCAGATCGGATATTCGATGTTTTACCGCTGAAGTCAAAAGATCGCAGCCTCGTTTCACTCGACAGCTCCTACAGAGTACGCAATCCCCTGTAGGAGCTGTCGAGTGAAACGAGGCTGCGATCTATTTACAGGTGCCGCAATACTTAAACGGTTTTTGCCATCCGGCTAGCCACCAGTGCCCAGCCAAACAGCAACACGCAAACAATGATCAACGGCCACGAACGCCATTCCAGATAAGGCGTCAGGTTGTGCATGGGCACCACTTCACCGTACAAAATACCGCGCTCGAACTGCGGGATCTGCACAGTGATCTGGCCAAACGGGTTGATCAGACCGGTAACGCCGTTGTTGGTGGCGCGGATCATCCAGCGACCGGCTTCCAGTGCGCGCATCTGCGCCATTTGCAAGTGTTGCAGTGGGCCGATGGACGTGCCGAACCAGGTGTCATTGCTGATGGTCAGCAGCAGATCGCTACGCGCCGCAAGGCTGGCGGCGAATTCCGGGTAAACCACTTCGTAGCAGATAAACGGCGCAATTTGATAACCCTTGGCCTGCAGCATCGGCTGATCAGCCGGGCCACGGGCAAAGTCCGACATCGGCAGATCGAAGAAGGCGATCAGCCCGCGCAGCACGTCCTGCAACGGAACGTATTCGCCAAACGGCACCAGCTTCTGTTTGAGGTAAGTGCCATCGCCTTCGCCCACGACGGTAATGCCGTTGTAGAAATGCTTCTGGTGATGGACTTCCTCGCGAATCGGTACGCCGGTAATCAGCGCGGACTTACGCTCCGCAGCGAAGCTTCCCATCATGTTCAGGTAGCCCTCGGCGGACGCCTTGAGCACCGGAATGGCCGTTTCGGGCCAGATCAGCAAGTCGACCCGTTTCGAGCTGAAGCTCATGTCGCGGTACAGCGCCAACTGCGCGTTGAGCTGCGCCGGGTCCCACTTCATGCTTTGTTCGATGTTGCCCTGAATCGCCGCGACACTCAGCGGAGCACCCGCCGGGCTTGTCCAGGCGTGTTCCTTGAGCGCCATGCCGGCCACCCAAGGGCCGACCAGCAGCAACACACCCGCGGCAATGAAACCTTTGCGCCCGGTGCGCACCAGGCGCAAAGCGTTATAGATCAGCGCGGCCGTCAGGGCCAGGGTGAAGGAGATCAGCCACATCCCGCCGAGTGGCGCGAGCCCGGCCAGCGGGCCGTCGAGCTGGCTGTAACCGGAATAAAGCCAGGGGAAACCGGTCAGGAACCAGCCGCGAAAGGCTTCCTGGCCGACCCACAACGCCGCAAACGCCAGTGCATCGGCCAGCGGCGCTTCGTTACGGCGCAGCCAGCGCGCCCATATCCAGGCGGGCAGGGCGAAGAACCAGGCAATCGCCGCCGTGAAGATCAGCATCAGGAAACCGGCCAGCAGCACCGAAGCGCCGCCGAAGTGGTGAATGCTGTAGTAGATCCAACTGGTGCCAGCGCCAAACAGACCGAAACCGAAACACCAGCCACGGCCCAGGGCCTGACGTGGGCTCAGCTCGCGTAAGCCGGCATAGAAGAAACCGACCGCCAGCAACGCCAACGGCCAGATATCGAACGGCGCCAGGGCCAGGGTGGTGAGAGCACCGGCCGCCACGGCCAGCAGGTTACCGGGCCAGCCGGGGCGGGTTACGCGGAGCATGTCAATCCTTAACGGGCAATGGGCGTCAGGCGAAGCAAGTGAATCCGACGACTGTCGGCGTTCAGGATGCGGAAGCGATAAGGGCCGATTTCAGTGATTTCGTTGCGTTTTGGCAGGTGCCCGAACGCGGTCATCACCAGACCGCCGACAGTGTCGAATTCGTCATCGGAGAATTGGCTGTCGAAGAACTCGTTGAAGTTCTCGATCGGCGTCAGGGCCTTGATCAGGAAGTCACCGCTGGGCAGCGGCTTGATGTAGCTGTCTTCTTCGACGTCATGTTCATCTTCGATGTCGCCGACGATTTGTTCCAGCACGTCTTCGATGGTCACCAGGCCCGCCACACCGCCGTATTCGTCAATGACGATGGCCATGTGGTTGTGGTTGGCGCGGAACTCGCGCAGCAGCACATTCAGACGCTTGGACTCAGGCACGAAAGTGGCCGGGCGCAGCAGGTCCTTGATGTTGAAGCTGTCGCCGTTCTCCTTGAGGATCAACGGCAGCAAGTCCTTGGCCAGCAACACGCCCATCACGTCATCGTGGCTTTCGCCAATCACCGGGTAGCGGGAGTGGGCCGAGTCGACCACGGCAGGCAGGAACTCGCGGGGTGTCTGGGTCGCCTTGATGCTGATCATCTGCGAGCGCGGGACCATGATGTCCCGAACTTGCAGGTCAGCGACCTGGATGGCGCCTTCGACAATGGCCAGCGCTTCGCTGTCCAGCAACTTGTTTTGGTGTGCATCGCGCAGCAGCTCCAGCAGCTCCTGGCGGTTCTTCGGCTCGTGGGCAAAAGCCTGGGTGAGCTTACCCAGCCATGACTTTTGCCCGTTGCTCGATCGATCTTCGCTCATAGCGATTACTCTGAATCCTTTGTTGTAACGATAGGGGATGTGTCTGTTTCGTCGTCCGCATACGGGTCGGGATAGCCCAACTCTGCAAGCAACGTTCGTTCCAGTGCTTCCATTTCTTCGGCTTCATCGTCATCTATATGGTCGTAACCCAACAGATGCAAGCAGCCGTGAATGACCAGATGAGCCCAATGGGCCTTGAGTGCCTTGCCTTGTTCGGCGGCTTCTCGCTGAACCACCGCCACGCAGATCACCAGATCGCCGAGTAGCGGAATATCCAGAAATTCGTCCGGGACGTCGGCGGGGAACGAAAGAACATTAGTGGCGTAATCCTTTTGCCGCCAGGTGTGGTTCAGCTCGCGACCTTCCTCTTCATCGACCAAGCGGATGGTCATTTCGGAGTCGGCTGTGCGCTGGCGCAGCGCCAGTTCGCACCATTGGCGGAACTCGGCTTCGCTTGGGGCGGGCGCGTCGGTAGCCAGTTGCAGATCAAGCTCAAGCATCGTGGCGATTGTCCTTGGACGAGAACTTCGCCGGTTCGTCGGCCACGCGATTCTCGAAGCGCTCGTAAGCTTCGACGATGCGCTGCACCAGCGGATGGCGCACGACGTCTTTGGGCATGAAATGGGTGAAGCTGATGCCCGGTACGTCTTTGAGCACTTCGATCACATGGTGCAGGCCGGACTTGGTGCCTTTCGGCAGGTCGACCTGGGTGATGTCACCGGTGATGACTGCAGTAGAGCCGAAGCCGATGCGGGTCAGGAACATCTTCATTTGCTCGACGGTGGTGTTCTGGCTTTCGTCGAGGATGATGAAACTGTTGTTCAAGGTGCGACCGCGCATGTAGGCCAGCGGTGCAACTTCGATCACCTGACGCTCGATCAGCTTGGCGACGTATTCGAAGCCGAGCATTTCGTAGAGCGCGTCGTAGAGCGGGCGCAGGTACGGGTCGATCTTCTGCGACAGATCACCAGGCAGGAAGCCGAGTTTTTCGCCCGCTTCAACCGCCGGGCGCACCAGCAGGATGCGGCGAATCTGCTCGCGTTCCAGCGCGTCTACCGCACAGGCAACGGCCAGATAAGTCTTGCCGGTACCGGCCGGGCCGATGCCGAAGTTGATGTCGTTACCGAGGATTTCCTTCACATAGCGCAACTGATTCAAGCCGCGAGGGCGAATCATGCCTTTTTTGGTGCGCAGGGCGACGGAAGGTTCGGAGGGGGAGACGTTGTCCAGCTCTTCGACGGCCGATTCCTGCAGGAACAGGTGAACCATGTCCGGCGACAGCTCGGTACCCTTGGTTTCCCGGTACAGGCGGCGCAGGAGGTTTTCCGCGGAGGTGGTGTGTTTGGGCTCGCCGATCAGTTCGAACTGGTTTCCGCGGTTGCGGATCTCGATGGTCAGGCGCTGTTCGATCAAGCGCAGATGCTCGTCGAATTGCCCGCACAGATTGGCGAAGCGACGAGCTTCAAAAGGCTCGAGGATAAAACGATGTGGTTCTATGGGTGCGTTCAAGGTCGTATTTAGCCGCCCTGGGGCAATTAAGATGAAATCAAGGATAACGCCAGTGGCCTGGGTGCGAAAGCTCTTATACAGACCAATGTTGAACACCTTCCCCTGTGGGAGCGAGCTTGCTCGCGATGACGGTCTGACATTCAACATTTAAGTTGTCTGAGCTGGCGCCATCGCGAGCAAGCTCGCTCCCACAGGGTAATGCGGTGTTACTGGATCAGCGAGCCCCGCAGCGAATGCGGTTGTGCGGCGTCGATGTGCACGTCGGCGAACTGCCCAATCAGGGTTGGATTGTCGCAGCGGAAGTTGACGATGCGGTTATTCTCGGTCCGGCCTTGCAGTTCGCCGGGGTCTTTTTTCGAATAATCGGTCACCAGGATCCGCTGGATCGAACCGACCATTTGTCGGCTGATCTCGAAGCCTTGCTGGTTCAGGCGATGTTGCAGGGCGTTCAGGCGTTCTTTTTTCAGCGCTTCCGGCGTTTCGTCGGCCAGATCGGCAGCCGGAGTGCCCGGGCGCTGGCTATAGACGAACGAGTAGGAGAAGTCGAAGCCGACGTCTTCGATCAGCTTCATGGTCTGTTCGAAGTCTTTTTCGGTCTCGCCCGGGAAGCCGACGATAAAGTCCGAGCTGATGCAAATCCCCGGCACGGCAGCACGCAGTTTGCGCAGTTTGGATTTGTATTCCAGCGCGGTGTGGTTGCGCTTCATCGCCGCCAGGATCCGGTCCGAGCCCGATTGCACCGGCAAGTGCAGGTGTTTGACCAGTTCCGGCACGTCGGCGTGAGCCTGGATCAGGCTGTCGGAGAACTCCAGCGGGTGTGAGGTGGTGTAGCGGATGCGGTCGATGCCATCGACGGCGGCGACGACGCGGATCAGTTCGGCCAGGTCCGCCAAGCGACCATCATGAGTAGTCCCGCGATAGCCGTTGACGTTCTGCCCCAGCAGGGTCACTTCGCGCACGCCGTTTTCAGCCAGGTGGATGATCTCGGCGATCACGTCATCGAAAGGTCGGCTGACTTCTTCGCCGCGGGTGTAAGGCACTACGCAGAACGTGCAGTACTTGCTGCAGCCTTCCATGACCGACACGTAGGCGCTTGGGCCATCGATGCGCGGCTCGGGCAAGTGGTCGAACTTTTCGATTTCCGGAAACGAGACGTCGACTTGCGGCAGCTTTGTAGCGCGGGCGGCGTCGATCATTTCCGGCAGGCGGTGCAGGGTCTGCGGACCGAAGACCACGTCCACGTACGGTGCGCGATCGCGAATAGCCGCGCCTTCCTGGCTGGCCACGCAACCGCCGACGGCGATGACCATGTCCGGGTTGGCCAGTTTCAGTTCGCGCCAGCGGCCGAGCTGGGAATACACCCGGTCCTGGGCGCGTTCGCGGATCGAGCAGGTATTGAGCAGGATCACGTCGGCATCTTCGGCGCGAGCGGTGACTTCCAGGGCCTGATGTTCGCCCAGCAGATCGACCATGCGCGAGCTGTCGTACTCGTTCATCTGGCAACCGTGGGTTTCGATGTAAAGCTTCTTGGCCATGGAAAGAGTCATCACGTGATTCAAAGAACCGCGCATTATAGGGAACATGACCCAAGGTTCCTACCGCTGTGCGTCCGGTGGCTATGCTATAGTTCGCGCCCTCATTTTTATCCCCGATGTGTTGCTCGCCCACCATGACCAAACGTGAAGCTCCAATCTA
This sequence comes from Pseudomonas fluorescens, assembly GCF_000968015.1. Classification (GTDB taxonomy): domain Bacteria; phylum Pseudomonadota; class Gammaproteobacteria; order Pseudomonadales; family Pseudomonadaceae; genus Aquipseudomonas; species Aquipseudomonas fluorescens_W. Next base: position 365 of record NZ_LACH01000050.1, on the reverse strand, counting down.
CAAGGTGATTTTTCTCAACCAGGGCCAGGTGTACGAAATGTATGCCAAGCAGATCTATCAAAGTGATCTGTGGGGCTTCCTGGAAGTGGAAGAGTTCGTCTTTGGCGAGCGCACGCAAGTGGTCGTCGATCCGAGCGAAGAGAAGCTCAAGGCTCAGTTCGAAGGCGTTGTGCGCAGTTTTGTGCCGATGCATTCGATCGTGCGGATCGACGAAGTCGAGCGCCTCGGTACGCCGAAAATCAGCGAAGCCCGCGGCGCGGTCGGCAATGTCATGCCGTTTCCGATGCCGATGCCTGAGAAGTAAGCAGCAGTCTTGAAGCGGAAGTTATTGTCGCAAGGGGATTTGTTGTGGCGAGGGGATTTAT
>NZ_LACH01000005.1 GCF_000968015.1 Pseudomonas fluorescens | reverse complement strand
ATCGCCGATGGTAGTGTGGGGTTTCCCCATGTGAGAGTAGGTCATCGTCAAGATTAAATTCCGAATCCCCTATCTGCGTATGCAGGTGGGGGTTTTGTTTTGTCCGCAGGAAAGTGGTGTGACGAAAAGGGACAGCCCAACGGCTATCCCGGGTTCCAGCAGAATCGTTAATGAAACCGCCCGACGATCTACATGGAAAGTCCGTCATTGCTGTGCCTTACTCCAGACACAACTCATGGAGCGACGTCGATGCGGCGTAGAGGCACAAAATTCTGGTTATGGACCAATTCGCGGTTACCCCTCCATACGCATGAAGAGGTACTCAGCAATGGACTGCACATCGAGGTGCAGGCGCGGGTCAGTCATGAGGGGATTACACAGGTATTTATAGGCGTCTACGACACCGACGGCTGGGCGATTTGCGAGGAGTTTCATGACCTCTACGCGGGTGAACATTACTGTGTGGCGTTGAAGTGGGGCGCTCAGCGGGCGAGGGAAATTGTCGCGGACACTCAGGAGTTCGTCGCGCCGCACCGGGTGCAACTGACCTTGAGTCCGGTGATCACCGATGAGTCGGAACTGGCCCTGCGGCGGATGGAAATGACCGAGCGCGAGTCTTTGAAACTCAGGTCCGAAGATGCCTGGTCGGAGTATATGGCTGCCAAGGCAGCCATGCTGGTGCTGATGCGCTCAACCAAAGTCGACCCCAAGGACTGGGCCGATCACAAGGATCGGCTCAGGCAGGCCATCGATCGACGAGCCTGCGTACAGCGCGCCTATCTGTGCTGACCCTGTCTCAGATCTGGGAGCGTCGCAGAGTCTCAATCGTTTCGATCAGCTCATCGTAGGACACCGGTTTTCCAATGTGCTGGTCAAAGCCCGATTGCCGCGATTTTTGAATGTCGCTGTGGGCGCCATAGCCGGTCAGTGCAATGGCCGGCACATCTTTGACCAGCGGCAACTGACGCAATGCGCTCATCAGCTCGTGGCCGTTCATGACCGGCATGCCCAAGTCAGAAATGATCAGGTCGAAACGGGTGTTTTTTGCCGCGTCCAAAGCCGCCACCGGACGGTCGAAGGCAATCACTTGCGCGTCTTCCATTTCCAGCAGCATTTTCAAGGTTTCCAGCACATCGGCGGAGTCGTCGACCAGCAGGATCGTCAAACCGCTCAGCCGGCCTGAGGCTTCTTCGACCTGGGTCGGGGATTGAGCTTCACCGTTGGTCTGGGTCATTGGCAGGTAAACCGTGAAGGTACAACCTGTTCCCACCCCGGCAGAGTTCACCTCAACCGTGCCCCGTTGGGCCTCGGTCAACTGACGGACCAGGGACAAGCCGATCCCCAGACCCTCACGGTTGTGGCTGACGTGCTGCTTTTCAGCCTGGCCGAACAGGTCGAACACGTGATCGAGGTTCTCGGGTGCGATGCCTGCACCGTTGTCTTTGACGTCCAGTCGCGCCATGTTTCCAACCTGGCTGGCGATCAATTGCACGCGGCCGTTGGAGGGCGTGAATTTCAGCGCGTTATTCACCAGGTTCCAGATGATCTGCTCCAGGCGCGTCGGGTCGGCATGGACCATCAAGGCGCCTGAAGGCACGTGCAGCTCGACGGTGACATCGTGTCGGTCGTTGAGCACGACGGCGTGAATATCGCGCAACACACCGGCCAGATCCACAGCAATTGGTTTCAGTTTGAGTTTGCCGGTGCGCACCCGCGCAACATCCAGCAGATCATCGATGATTCGTGCCTGGCTGTTGACGGCGTCGCAGATGGTGTTGACGGCCTTGGCGGCCGGCGCCACCGACTTGGTCAGCGGCAAGCGACGCAGCAGTTCTGCATTGAGCTGAATCAGATTCAACGGATGCTTGAGTTCGTGGGACATGACCGCGAAGAATTCATCCTTGAGGTAATTGGTGTTGCGCGTTTCGGCCAGTTGTTGGCGCTGTTCTTCATGCTGGCGCTTATGACCGGTCAGGTCGCGGGCGATTTTGACGTAGCCTTTGAGATTGTCGCCGCTGAGCAAGGTCACCTCGCCGCTGCAAAAGAAACGGTTGCCGTCCTTGCGCACGTGCCAGCGCTCATCTTCGCTGCGGCCAAGGGTGCGCACTGACAACAGTTCGTTTTCAGGCACGCCGGACGCACGATCTTCAGGCGAGAAAATGAAGTCGTAATAGGCGCCCTCGGCCTCGGCCTTGCTGTAACCGAAAATCAATTCGGCGCCTTTGTTCCAGGTGGTGATCACGCCCTGCTCATCGAGGGTGATGATGGCGTAGTCGCGAGTGCTTTCGGCGACGAGGCGCATGCGTTCTTCGCCCAGTCGCAGCTCCTCTTCAGCCGCTCGACGTTTGGTGATGTCGATGAACGTCAGCACGGTGCCGTCGATGTGGTCTTCGCTGGAGCGATAGGGCAGCAGGCGGGCGATGTACCAGCGGTTGTCGGTGCTGCTGACTTCGCGTTCGATCATGTTCAGCGATTCGAACACCTGCGCCGCGTCTGCGACCAGGTCCTCGTAATGCAGGCGATGGGTAATGTCGAGCAAGGAGCGCCCGGTATCCACCGGCAACATGCTGAAGATGTCAGTAGCGCGCGGAGTGAACCACTTGATGCGCATGCCGCGATCGACAAACACCGTGGCGATGTCGGTGGAGGCGATCAGGTTGGTCAGGTAGTCATTGATCTTGTCGGTTTCTTCGACTTTGGTTTTCAGCTCGTAGTTGACCGTCAGCAGCTCTTCGTTGATCGACTGCAGCTCTTCCTTGCTGGTCTCCAGCTCTTCGGTGGCCGAGCGCAGTTCTTCGTTGATTGCCTGCATTTCTTCGTTGGAAGCCTTGAGCTCTTCGCTGGAGACTTCCGATTGTTCGATAGTGTCCTGCAAGTGCAGCTTGGTGCGTTGCAGTTCGCGCTCAAGGTTGGACAGCACCTGGCTTTCGGTCTGTAGCACGGTGGTAGCCGCTCGTTCGGCAGGGTCGACCTCGACTTCCTCGAAAATCACCAGGACGTATTCGCCGTCCGATTCATCATCCTTGTAGGGATGCGCGACCAGATCAATCAGATAACTGCGCTTATCCCGCTTGATCGGTACTTCGCGGGACTTGACCGGAAGGCCACTCTGCTGGACCTGGAACAGCGTGGTGCGGATTTCCAGGCGCAGTTCCGGAAGAATCAGCGTCAGCAAGTTACGCGACAATTCGCCGCCGACATGACGCAGGAAGCGCCCGGCACTCTCGCTCATGTGCAGGATGTCGGCGTTGGCATCGACGATCACACTCGGTGGTGCGGACTGTTCGAGGGCGCGTTGATGGATATCGCCAAATGACAATTTGCGCGGCGCGCTGCTTTGCGGGACCTGCTGGGAAGTGTTGGTCCGCACATAACCTCCACGCGGCATGGTCGGTGTGCGCCGACTGTTGGCCGTGCCGGTCTTGGCGCGGAAGATCCGGTTGCGTTTATCCACCGGGGCGAACAATTCGTGGCACGCGTCCGCGCTCTCGGAAGTGCCGAGGAATAGGAAGCCGCCCGGACGCAGGGCAAAGTGGAACATCTGGAGAATTTCGCGTTGCACTTCGCGATCCAGATAAATCAGCAGGTTGCGGCAAACAATCAGATCGATCTGCGAGAAGGGCGGGTCGGACAACAGGCTGTGTTTGGCGAACAAGACCTTTTCGCGGATTTCCTTGCGGATGCGATAGTGATCGTCTTCCTTGATGAAATAGTGGCGCAGCCGCGAGGGTGGCACATCGGTGATGATCGCTTGTGGATACAGGCCGGCCCGGCCGACGCTGATGGCGCGTTCATCGATGTCGGTGGCGAACAGCTGCATCGACGCCGCACTGGCGTCCAGTTGCAGTTGATCGTTGAGCAGCATTGCCAGGCTGTAGGCTTCTTCGCCCGTGGAGCAGCCCGCGGACCAGACACGGATTTCTTCTTTCTCGGGTTGCGCGGACACGGCCGCGCTGACCAGTTGCGGCACGACATCCCGCTCCAGGGCTTCGAAAGCTTCTCTGTCACGGAAGAAGTTGGTCACGCCGATCAGCATGTCGCCCAGCAGTGCCTTGGTTTCTTCGGGATTGTTCTGCAGATACTGGTAGTAGGCACTCAAGTCCGACTGGCCGGTCACCTGCATCCGGCGTTCGATCCGGCGCAACACGGTGGCGCGTTTGTAGTGTTTGAAGTCATGACCGGTGCCGGTGCGCAACTGAATCAGGACGTCGCGCAGCACTTGTTCGGCAATTGCCGCGTCACGCTCGGACACCGCTGCAATGGTTTGCAGTTCTGGATCGTTGGCGGTGGGCAAACTGATTTCCCTGGAGTTGCGCCATAGCTCCAGCAGTTTTTGCGGCATTTCCACTACGGGCAGCACCAGGTCAACCATGCGGGTTTCGATGGCGGCGCAAGGCATGCCATCGAATTCGGCATCTTCCGGTGCCTGGGCCAAGGTAATGCCACCTTGTTCCTTGATCCGTGACAAGCCAACCGCGCCATCCGAGCCGGTGCCCGACAACACCAGACAGAAGGCGCGCTCGCGGTGCACATCGGCCAGGTCGCGGAAGAACAGATCAATGGATGCGTGGCGACCTTCGCTCGGGTCTGTGGCGCTGACCTCCAGAAAGCCATCGTTCATGGTCAGCCGTTGCGCCGGTGAAATGACGTATACCCGGTTTTTCTCGATGGCCACCGTTTCGGTCACCTGCAGAACCGGCATCTTGGTCGATTCCTGGACGATCTTGTCAGCGATGCTTTGGTGATCGGGGGATAGATGAAGAATGATCACGAACGCCATGCCATTGTCCTGAGGCATGTTTTCAAAGAACAGCTTGATCGCTTGCAGCCCGCCCGCCGACGCACCGATGCCCACCACCGGAAAGTCCAGGGTGCTGGGGCTCAGGGGCTTTCGCTCAGATGTAGTATCCGAGCGCTTCGGTGTGGTGGTCATGACTTCGGCCTTTAGCTGCGACGTAGAGCGTCTTGGTTTCAAGCGACAGTAAGCGCACTTCAATAAATCAGGATAATCCTGTTTTTTGATAACGCCTTCAAATATTTAGCGCGTACTAAACGGCATGACTTCTCAAGGGAACGGCACTACTGGCCGATAACCCGAACAGTCATGGTCTTCTTCTTAAACTGCCTGGAAATCTTCGATGCTGTCGTATCACCAAAAGCGTTTTTTGATCGTCGATGATTTCTCGGATTTCCGCAGTTCCGTCAGGTCCATGCTGCGCGAACTGGGCGTCAAGGATGTCGACACCGCCGACTCCGGTGAACAGGCGCTGCGTATGTGTTCGCAGAAGGCCTACGATTTCATCCTGCAGGACTTTCACCTGGGCGACGGCAAGAAGAACGGCCAGCAGGTGCTTGAAGACCTGATGATCGAGAAGCTGATCAGCCATGAGGCCGTGTTCGTCATGGTCACCGCCGAGACCAGTCAGGCGATGGTGCTCAGTGCGTTGGAACACGAACCCGATGCGTACCTGACCAAACCGTTCAACCGTTCCGGCCTGGCTCAACGGCTGGAGCGGCTGGAGCAACGCAAGACCTTGCTCAAGCCGATTCTGCAGGCCCTTGACCGGGGCAAACCGGTTGAAGTGCTCAATGCCTGCATCGCCCTGTGCAAGCAAGACATCCGCTACTCGCCGTTGTGCCTGCGCTATCGCGCCGATGCCTTGCGCGACCTGAATCAGAACGAGGCGCTGGAGCGTCTCTATGACAGCATCATTGCGGATCGGCCTTTGCCGTGGGCGTTTGCCGGCCTGGGCAAATTGCTGTTCAAGCGTGGCCAGGTCGGTCAGGCCAAAGGCGTCTATGAAAAAGCCCTGAAAGTGTTCCCGATGATGCCGGCGCTCTACGACGGCATGGCCGATGTACTGGTCGCCGAAGGCGACACCAAGGCGGCCCAGAATGTGCTGGAAGAGGCGATCCGTTTGTCGCCGCTGGCGGTGCGCCGGCAAGCGCAGTTGGGCAAGTTGGCGATGGCCAACGAAGATTTCGAGACCGCCTCCAAAGCCTATCGTCAGGCGGTGTCGCAGGGCGCGCAGTCACGTTTCAAGGATGCGGAGAGCAACCTTGGCCTGGCCCATGCCTTGATCAGTAAAGGCAGTGAAAAAGGCCTGGATACCCGGACTCGACTGGAAATCAATACGACCCTGAGTGCGGTGGCCAAGGAAAACCCTTCCGACCCGGGTTTGCAGATTCGTGCGCGATTGATGAAAGCCACCAGCCTGTTGCTCAACGATGCCGAAACTGCCGAGAAGCTCACCGAGCAGGCGATGATGCGCCTCGATGGCATGGAACAGTTCATGAGCGCCGAAGCGGCGCTGCTGGTGGCCAAGCAACTGCAGATGCTCGGGCAGGCCAGCGCCGGCGCCTCGATGTTGAAAAACTGCGCGGAAATCTACGGCGACGACCCGACGGTGATGAAGGGTATCGCCAAGTTGACCGACGATCCGACCATTCTCAACTCCGGCAATGCCGCTGCGGACCTCAACCGTCAGGGCGTGCGGGTGTACAAGACCGGTGACCTGGTGGAGGCGCGGCAGGTGTTCCGCAAAGCCCTGGCGCTGCAACCCAAGAACATCAGTATCGCGCTGAACATGGCGCAGTCGCTGCTGCATGGCACCGACACCAGTGTCCCTTCGGCGGAGCTGGAGGAATGTCGGACGTGCCTGAAGATGGTCGGCCTGATGCCCGACACCGATGCACGTTTTCCCCGTTATCAGAAGTTGCGAAGCAAGGCGTTTGGCGAATGAACGACAGCGAACAGGCACTCGATTTTTCCACGGTGATTGCCTCCACCGTGCACGACATGAAGAACTCCCTGGCAATGCTGATGCAGGCGCACAGCCAATGGTTGGCGCGCTTGCCGGATCCGCAGCAGCACACCCCGGAGCAGGGTGTGATCGAATTCGAGTTCGCGCATCTCAATAGCATGCTGGTGCAGTTGCTGGGGCTGTACAAACTCGGCGTCAACCAAATGCCGTTGCAACCGGCCTACCATGAACTGGATGACTTCATCGAAGCGCAATTGGCCTGCCACCAGGACGTGTTTGCCAGTCGCGGCATCATGGCGACCTATGAAGTGGACCCATTGAGCCCTCTGGGTTTCTTCGACCGGGAGCTGATTGCTTCGGTGCTGGGCAACAGCATCAACAACGCCATTCGTTACGCCCGCCACGCGGTGTTGATCAGCGTCAGCGATGAAGCCGGGCAACTGGTGCTGACCGTCAACGACGATGGCGAGGGTTATCCACCCGAGATGATCGAGCGTCAGGCCGATTACGTGCAGGGCATCAACCACAGCAGCGGAAGCACAGGCCTGGGCCTGTACTTTGCCGGGCGGATTGCTGCACTCCATCAACGCAATGGCGTGGGCGGACGCACCGACATCAGCAATGGCGGCCCGCTGGGTGGCGGGGTATTCAGCCTCTATCTGCCCTGACCGGTTCTTTTTGTGGGTCGCTGCTTGATATTCCGAACAGGTGGAGCCTATTTTGTACGGGTCGCCGTTCGCGGCTCGCACAACAACAAAGGATTGCGTCATGACAACCGATGGCCATCGCTCACTCGCACAGCGATTGACGGGCATTGATGAGATTGAATGCGTCACGCCGGATTTGAATGGCGTGCCCCGTGGCAAGGTAATGACCGCCGAAGGCTTTCTCGAGGGGCGGCGTTTGCAGATGGCGCGGGGAGTGCTGCTGCAATGCATCATGGGCGGATATCCGCCAGCGCGCTTTTACGGCAGCGATGATGGCGACCTGGCGCTGGTGCCCGACCCTGCACAAATCCATCGCTTGCCGTGGAGCAAGCAGCCGCGAGCCTTGGCCATTTGCGATGCGGACGAGTTGACTGGCGAAAGCTCGTCTCTGTCGACCCGCGGCCAACTCAAAGCCGTGATCGCGCGTTACGCGGCCCTCGGCCTGGCGCCGGTGGTGGCGACCGAGCTGGAGTTTTTTGTGTTTGCGCCCAACACCGACCCGACTCAACCGTTCCAGCCGCCGCTGGGCCTGGATGGTCGTCGCGAGGACGGTCAATCGGCGTTCAGTATCAGTTCCAATAATGGTTTGCGGCCGTTCTTCAGTGAGGTCTACGCCTGCATGGCGGCCCTGGGCTTGCCGCGCGATACCTTCATGCACGAGATGGGCGTCAGCCAATTCGAGATCAACCTGCTGCACGGCGACCCGCTGCTGCTGGCCGACCAGACACTCCTGTTCAAACACCTGCTTAAAGAAGTCGCGCTCAAGCATGGCCTGACCGTGGTTTGCATGGCCAAGCCGCTGGCGCACACGTCGGGCAGTTCGATGCATATTCACCAGAGCATCATCGAGATCGGCAGCGGGCGTAACGTGTTCAGCGACAAGGCGGGTGAACCGACCGCGACCTTCCGTCATTTCATCGCGGGTCAGCAGGCCGGCATGGCGGATTTCACGGCGTTGTTCGCACCGAACGTGAACTCTTATCAGCGCTTGTGCCATCCGTATGCGTCGCCAAATAATGCCTGCTGGTCCCACGACAACCGCGCGGCCGGATTACGCATTCCGGCCAGTTCGCCCGCCGCTCGTCGGGTCGAGAACCGCTTGCCGGGGGCTGATGCGAATCCTTACCTGGCGATCGCCGCCAGCCTTGCCGCAGGGTTGTATGGTATTGAACACAAACTGGAGCCGAGCGAGCCGATCCAGGGCGAATTTGAAGTGCCGGACAATCTTTCGTTGCCGTGTACCTTGCATGCGGCTCTTGAGCGTCTGAAACGTAGTCAATTGGCGAAGGAACTGTTTGGCAAGGAGTTCATCGAAGGCTACATCGCCTCGAAGACCATGGAGTTGACCAGCTTCTTTGATGAAATTACTCCCTGGGAACGGCGTGTTTTAGCGGCCCAGGCCTGACGATCCGTCGACATCAGGCTATCGTTTGTCGGTAGCCTGAAACTCACTGCAAGGAGCCGCTCGGAACGCCGATGCGCCAAATCTGGAAACCCTTTCGAGCGCTATATTTTGCCTCGCTGATGATGTTGATCGGCTCTGGCCTGTTGAGTACTTACCTGGCCTTGCGCCTGGCCGCCGATCACGTCGACAGCCTGTGGGTCGGTGCGTTGATGGCAGCCAACTATTGCGGCCTGGTGCTGGGTGGCAAGATCGGCCACCGGTTGATTGCCCGGGTCGGGCATATTCGCGCCTATTCGGCCTGCGCCGGGATTGTCGGCGCGGCGGTGCTGGGCCATGGCCTGGTGGACTGGTTGCCTGCCTGGATCTTCCTGCGGGTCATCGTCGGCCTTGGCATGATGTGCCAATACATGGTCATCGAAAGCTGGCTCAATGAGCAGGCCGAAGCCTCGCAGCGCGGCACGGTGTTCAGCGGCTACATGATCGCCTCGTACCTGGGGCTGGTGCTGGGTCAGTTGATTCTGGTCATGCACCCGGGCCTGGGCCTTGAGCTGCTGATGCTGGTCGCCTTGTGCTTCGCGCTGTGCCTGGTGCCGGTGGCCCTGACTCGCCGGATTCACCCGGCACCGTTGCACCCGGCCCCGATGGAGCCGCGCTTCTTCATCAAGCGCGTGCCGCAGTCGTTGAGCACGGTGCTGGGGGCGGGACTGATCATTGGTTCGTTCTACGGTCTGGCACCGCTGTATGCCTCACAGCAGGGGTTGTCCACGGAGCAGGTGGGTCTGTTCATGGGTAGCTGCATTTTTGCCGGTTTGCTGGTGCAATGGCCGCTGGGCTGGCTGTCCGACCGTTATGACCGGGCGCTGTTGATCCGCTGTTTTGCGCTGGTCCTGGCGCTTGCCGCGTTGCCGCTGGCAATCATGCAACAGGTACCGCTGGAGATTTTGTTTATCACCGGGTTCTGCTGTTCGCTGGTGATGTTCTGTCTGTATCCGCTGGCGGTGGCGTTCTCCAACGACCACGTCGAGGGTGATCGTCGGGTGTCCCTGACAGCGATGCTGTTGGTGACCTACGGTGTCGGCGCCAGTATCGGGCCGCTGGTGGCCGGGGTGCTGATGAAGCTGTTCGGCAGCCACATGCTCTATGCCTTCTTCAGTTTCTTCGCGTTGGTGCTGGTGTGGCGGATTCGCCCGAAAGCGGTGACCAACCTGCATCAGGTCGACGATGCGCCGCTGCATCACGTCGCCATGCCGGACAGTATGTCGAGCTCGCCGTTGGTAGCTTGCCTTGACCCGCGTGTTGATGAGCAGGTGGTGCAAGACCAGATGCAGAACCCGATCAACCCTGAGCCAGACCCGGAACCCGAATCAGAGACCGAAGCCGATCCGCCGCCCGAAGACCCTGATGCACCTCGCGAGCAAAGTTTTACCGAGGCCAGGCCTTAAATCCAACGCATAAAAAAACGGGCAGTCACCGCAAGGGACTGCCCGTTTTCTATTGAAGCGTCGTATTACATGTCGTCTTTGTCGAAGCGTCGCGCTTCGCGCTGAAGCTGATAGACGAACCGCTCGACCTGACGCTGCACCAGCCCGCTCATATTGTGAAAGCGTACGCCGGCGAAGGTGGTGGAGATCCTTTCTTCGAAGTGCAGGTAACGCAGCTCGACGGGTGCCGTCATGTTGCCAAAGGGCAGGGCGGCGATGAAACGGTCATAGACCTGGCCCAGTTGCAGGCTGCCCGTGATGTCGCCTTCGAAGCGCAACTTGCAGCCGGTGGCGGAGATGTCCAATAGCTTGCCGCTGATCGGCGACTTGAGCTTTTCACCGCCCAGATCGACGTTGACCAGTTGTGCCAGCTTCAATGCTGCGCGGAATGCATTGCGACGCTGGTGGTAAACCACCTCGGCGGGCAGGGCGCCACGGTAGCAGCGACCGCCACCGGATTCGTCGATGGTCAGCGGGCCGTTGCTTTCCCAGGCAATGCGCACGCCGTCGTGAAAGCCTTCGACCTTGAACGGTTCGCCGGCGAGCAGGAAGCGTTCACCGTCGCGGGGAATCATTTCGTCCAGGGCAATCATGTTGCTGTCACGGTCAAGGTCCACCAGATAACTCTGGAAGCGCTGGCTGCGCTCATGGAACGTGATGATCAGCGGATCATGGCTGTCTTGCAGCTGGCGCAGGTTGCCGGAGATCTCCAACGGCGTGGTGAGCACCTTGGGTGGCTGCGGAGCATCTTCCGCGCTTAAGGCATTGAACACGGTTCATCAATCTCCAGACAAAATATGACTACGGCTGGCCATCATACTGCCAGCATGTTGCGCGTCTTGATAGTGCGCGCTATTCAGCAGGCTCAAGCCTGACTGAGCGGGCGTGGCTTCGCAAGCATGGAGGTTGATCCGCGCGCATCGTAGAGCGCTGGCGGCTCGCCGCCGTTGAGAATTTTCAGCTGATTGGCCGTCGCGGCCTGTTGCACCAGGATCGACTGGCCATTCTTGACGTTGGCCGCCTGGCATTGAGCCAGAAGATCGGTCAATACATCGCTGTGCTCCAACAGCTGATCGCCAATGCTCGAATGGCTGGCAAGTTGCTCCAGGCCGTTGCGATTGGTCGGCAGGTTGAGGCTGGCGAGAATTTCACTGCGCTTGCGGCCATGCTGATCGAGCAAAATGATCAATGCCTGTTTCTGCGCCAGAATTTCTTCGAGCAGTGGCATGTCGCGACCGTGCAAGGCGAGGGACTCGGTTTGCAGTAACTCCAGCAAGTGCTGTGCTGGTGCGAAATCGTCGGTGATCAGTTGCAGTAAATTAGTGTCGTGCATGGCTGGCCTTGGGTTTTAAGCGTCCAAAAGCCTGGCGCAGGCCTTGGCCTAGCGCTGGGCTTCGAAGTTGAGCAGTTTGCTGGCTACACGGTTGCTGTCGACTTTGTAGCTGCCATCGGCAATCGCTGCTTTCAACTCGGCCACGCGGGCGTTGTCGACGGCAGGCTGATCGCGCAGCTTGTCAGTGACCTTCTGCAACTGTTGAGCCTCATTGCTGAGATGTACCGATTCCCCGCTTTTGACGGTACTGGCCTGTTCGGCCGGGGTATTCAGCGGTGCGGGTTTGCCGGCTTCGGCGGTTTCCTTCGCGGTGCTGGTACGTGTACTACCGGTAAGTGACGAGGAACTGTTTAAACGGCTGAAATCGATGACCATGACAAAAAACCTCTGGGTATTTGGACGCTTGCCATGTTTTCGGCCATACCCGGGAAAACTTTAGGCCCAATTATCAATGAGCTTGCGCGCGTCAGCGCTTGCCCTGCATAGGGCACAGTCTAGGGAACAGTCGAGTGGCGCGCCACATCTTCACAAACAGAGAGTTCTACATGGCCACTTCCACCTGGCCGGGCGCGATGACTTGCGCCTTGATGACCCGCTGGGAATTGAGGTTTTTCACCCGAATCTGTTCGCGCAGGCCGCCGTTGGACAGCGCTTCACCCGGCATGCGCACGCTGAGCGTTCCACTGCGGGCGGTAATCACCACCTGGTCGCCCTTGGTGATGACTTCTGCCTGTTCCATGTGCACCAGGGTCATGACCTGGTCGGCGACCATTGGTCGGGTAAGTTTCTGCCCGATCGCCTGGTCGACGGAAGTCAGGTAACCCTGGCTGATCAGACTGATGTCACGTTCGCGCAGGGTCACATCCTGGGGCTCGACGATACCGGCACGTCGCAGCGGGCGGGTGGTGGTCACAATGTCGCGAAACAGACGCACTTGAGCGGGTACGAAGACCGTCCAGGGTGACGCGCCCTCGCAGCGCACCTTGACCGTAACGCGCCCCAGCGGCGTGGCCGGGCTCTCCAGGGACGCTGTCAATTCCTTGTCGCACATGGGCATGCGCAGCCGCGGATCGAGCTGCTTGACCTCGATCTCGTAGCGGCCTTCCGTTTGACTGGTCGCCAGATAGTCTTCTACGGTGAATTCAAGAAAGCCCTGAGTGACGCCGATAAGCATGTCAGGCAAGGTAACCGCGTCAGCAAGGGCAGGGCAGCCAGCGTTGAACAGGCAGACGGCCGACACCGCGCAAAGCAATGTGCGGGCGTTTGATGTCAGGCGTCGGAAAAATGTCGGTTCTGTGTTCATAAGAGTTAAAAAGCAAGCGCCGTGCCGTTTAGTGATGAATGCGCGTCGCAACACACTTAAGCGTTGGTGTAGGAGTCTGTGCATGGCTGGGGTAATGGATTCGGTAAACCAGCGCACGCAACTGGTAGGGCAAAATCGCCTTGAGCTGTTGTTGTTCCGTCTCGACGGCCAACAGCTGTATGGGATCAACGTGTTCAAGGTTCGGGAGGTGCTGCAATGCCCCAAACTGACGCTGATGCCAAAATCCAGTCCTGTCGTGTGCGGTGTGGCAAATATTCGGGGGGCGACCATTCCGATTCTTGATCTGGCCATGGCGACCGGTTCCGGTGCGCTGAAAGATCAAAGCAATCCCTTCGTGATCATCACGGAGTACAACACCAAGACCCAGGGGTTCCTGGTGCGGTCGGTGGAACGCATCGTCAACATGAATTGGGAGGAGATTCATCCGCCACCCAAGGGCACGGGACGCGATCATTACCTGACGGCTGTGACCCGGGTCGACAATCAGTTAGTCGAAATCATCGACGTCGAGAAGGTGCTGGCAGAAGTGGCGCCGACACCGGAAGCGATTTCCGTTGGCGTGGTGGATGTCGAAACCCAGCACAAGGCGCTCTCTTTGCGAGTACTGACGGTCGATGACTCGTCGGTGGCGCGCAAGCAGGTGACCCGTTGCCTGCAGACGGTCGGTGTCGAAGTGGTGGCGTTGAACGACGGTCGGCAAGCGCTGGATTACCTGCGCAAGCTGGTCGACGAGGGCAAGAAGCCGGAAGAAGAGTTCCTGATGATGATTTCCGACATCGAGATGCCGGAGATGGACGGGTACACCCTCACGGCCGAGATCCGCAACGACCCTCGCATGCAAAAGCTTCACATCATCCTGCATACTTCGTTGTCGGGTGTATTCAATCAGGCGATGGTCAAGAAGGTCGGTGCCGATGACTTCCTTGCCAAATTCCGTCCTGATGACCTGGCATCCCGGGTAGTCAACCGGATCAAAGCGGCAGACATCAGCTAGGGGCCTTTTGCCCCTGGCGGTCAATACGATTTAAGAGGCGGCATCTTTGTCTACGGGTAATTTGGATTTTGAACAGTTCCGGGTCTTCCTGGAAAAAGCCTGTGGCATTTTGCTCGGTGAAAACAAGCAGTACCTGGTCTCGAGCCGTCTCAACAAACTGATGGAACAGCAAGGCATCAAGTCCCTGGGTGAGCTGGTCCAGCGCATCCAGACCCAGCCTCGCAGCGGTTTGCGCGAGATGGTGGTGGATGCCATGACCACCAACGAAACCCTGTGGTTTCGTGATACCTATCCGTTTGAAGTCTTGAAGAACAAGGTGCTGCCGGCGGCGATCAAGGCCGCCCCTGGCCAGCGTCTGCGGATCTGGTCGGCGGCCTGTTCGTCGGGGCAGGAACCGTATTCGCTGTCGATGTCGATCGATGAGTTCGAGCGCGTGAACATGGGCCAGTTGAAGATGGGGGTGCAGATCGTTGCCACCGACCTGTCCGGCACCATGCTGACCAACTGCAAGACCGGCGAGTACGACAGCCTGGCCATCGGTCGTGGCCTGTCGCCCGAGCGCCTTCAACGTTACTTCGACCCGAAAGGGCCGGGGCGCTGGGCAATCAAGGCACCGATCAAGAGCCGGGTGGAGTTTCGCTCGTTCAACCTGCTGGACAGCTACGCGAGCCTCGGCAAGTTCGATATCGTGTTCTGCCGCAACGTGCTGATCTACTTCTCCGCCGAGGTGAAGAAGGACATCCTGTTGCGCATTCACAGCACGTTGAAACCAGGCGGTTATCTGTTCCTCGGTGCTTCCGAGGCGCTGAACGGTTTGCCGGATCATTACCAGATGGTCCAGTGCAGCCCGGGAATCATTTACCAGGCGAAGTGATTCGTTGGCGTCATTGAAAAACGGGAGTCCTCAGGGGCTTCCGTTTTTTTATGCCTGATGATTTTCCAATCCCACCAACAAAACCCTTGTAGGAGTGAGCCTGCTCGCGATGGCGGTGTGACAGTTTGCATTGATGTCGACTGACACGACGCCATCGCGAGCAGGCTCACTCCTACAAGGGGGAGGTGGTGTTCTTGCGGGAGGGGGGATAAGCGGCAGAAAAGCGGCAGGCGGCGGAAATCGGTTGCCGCTTTTCTGGCATTGCCACTTTGCCACTGCCCGCAAAGCCCCGGTTTACGGGCTTTTTTTAATTGGCACGACGCTTGCTATGTCCATGTTACGAAAAATCAGGTCACCCGAAGGTTTCCGACATGAGCATCAGCTTCGATAAAGCGCTCGGTATCCACGAACAAGCCCTGGGCTTCCGCGCTCAGCGTGCCGAAGTCCTGGCCAACAATATCGCCAACGCCGACACCCCGAACTACAAGGCTCGGGATCTGGACTTCTCGAAAGTGCTTGCCGAGCAGAACGAGAAGACCAGGAGCGGCACTTTCGCTTTGAACAAGACCAACAGCCGTCATATCGAAGCCGAAGGCCTGGGCAATGGCGACGAGTCGCTGCTGTATCGCACGCCGATGCAACCGTCGATCGACCAGAACACCGTGGACGCCCAGCTGGAACAGTCGAACTACGCGGAAAACGCGATCAACTTCCAGGCCAGCTTCACCCTGCTCAACAGCAAATTCAAAGGGCTGGTGTCAGCCCTTCGTGGAGAGTAAGTCATGTCTCTATCCAGTGTTTTCAACATTGCCGGTAGCGGCATGAGTGCCCAGACCACTCGCTTGAACACCGTCGCCAGTAACATCGCCAACGCCGAGACCGTCTCGTCGAGCATCGACCAGACCTACCGTGCACGGCACCCGGTTTTCGCCACCATGTTCCAGGGCGGCCAGAGCGGCGGCAGCGATTCGCTGTTCCAGAACCAGGATGCGGCCGGTCAAGGCGTGCAAGTGCTGGGCGTGGTCGAGGACCAGAGCAACCTTGAAGCGCGCTACGAGCCGAACCATCCGGCGGCCGACGCCAAGGGCTACGTCTACTACCCGAACGTCAACGTGGTGGAAGAAATGGCTGACATGATTTCCGCGAGCCGTTCGTTCCAGACCAACGCCGAAATGATGAACACCGCCAAAACCATGATGCAGAAGGTCCTGACCCTCGGTCAGTGATAAGGGGCGACTCAGATGAGTGTTACCGATACCACGAGTGGCATTAGCCTCAAGGACATTCTGGCCAACTCCTCGATCAAGACCAGCACCAGTGCCGACGGCCTGGCGTCGGCGACGAACAGCGCCACCGGCAAAAAGGCCTTGGGCAAGGACGCGTTCCTGCAGTTGCTGGTAACGCAACTGAAAAACCAGAACCCGCTGGAACCGCAGGACAACGGCGCGTTCGTCGCCCAGTTGGCCCAGTTCAGTAGCCTGGAAGGCATCACCACGCTCAACACCACTGTGAGTGGCCTGGCGAGCAATTACAACTCGTCCCAGGCGTTGCAGGCGTCGTCGCTGGTCGGGCGTTCGGTTATTGCACCGGGTGACAAGGCGGTGGTCGATACCTCCAAGAGTTTCAACGGCACCATCGCCGTACCGGCGTCGGTGGACCCGGTCAAGGTCAAGGTCACCGATGCCGATGGCAAGGTTGTCCGCACCATCGACCTGGGCACCCAGAAAGCCGGTACTTCCACTTTCATCTGGGACGGCAAAAACGATGCCGGCGAAGTGGCCAAGGCGGGTACCTATACCTTCGGCGCTACGGCGACCTACGACGGCAAGGCGACCTCGCTGGTGACGTACCTGCCGGCCACCGTCAACAGCGTGACCATCAGCCAGACCGGCGGTGAGTTGATGCTCAACCTGGCCGGGCTGGGCAGCATTGCCCTGTCCAAAGTACAAACTATTGGTATGTAGAGCCGACTAACACGGCACAAAGGAGTGGAATATGTCTTTCAATATCGGCCTTAGCGGTCTCTATGCAGCCAACAAACAACTGGACGTGACCGGCAACAACATCGCCAACGTCGCGACCACCGGTTTCAAATCGTCCCGTGCGGAATTCGAAGACGTTTACTCGGCCACCAAGCTGGGTTCCGGCAGCAAAACCATCGGTAACGGCGTGCGCCTGGCCAACGTTTCCCAGCAGTTCACCCAGGGCGACGTCAACAACACCGGCAACGTGCTGGACATGGGTATCAACGGTTCCGGCTTCTTCGTGCTGAGCGAGAACGGTTCGATGTCCTACACCCGTTCCGGTACGTTCAAGGTCGACAAGGACGGTTACGTCACCAATAGCGATGGCTCTGCGCGTTTGCAGGGTTATGGCGTGGATGCCAATGGCAAGATCCTCAATGGTGTTTTGACTGACCTGCGCATCGATACGTCGAACCTGGCGCCAAAAAACACCTCCACGGTTTCGTCGACGATCAACCTGAACTCCACAGCTCCCATCATCAACCAGACGACCAATCCGTTTGACCCGTCCAAGGAAGCGTCCTTCACCAAGCAGTTCAGTACCCCGATTTACGATACCCAGGGTAACAAGCACACCATGGATCAATACATGGTCAAGACTGCTGACAACACCTGGAAGACCTACACCCTGATCGAGGGTCGCAACCCGGATGGCAGCGACCCTACCAATCCTCTTACTCCGCCTGTCGCTTCGACCATGAACTTCGACAGCGCCGGCAAGCTGACTTCGGTCACTACGCCGGTTGTTCCAGCGACCGTTCCGCCATCCGTGGTAACCAGCCCTGACCTGAAGGTCACCGGCTGGGTTCCGGGTACCGTGACCAATGGCGTGTGGACAGCCAACGGCGCTGCCTCCGGCGTCGTTACGGTCTCCATGGACAAAACCACGCAGTACAACGCTGACACCGCGCGTTCGATCCCTTCGCAGAACGGCTACGCCACCGGCCAGATCACCAACCTGACCATCGACACCAGCGGTATCATGCTGGCCAACTTCAGCAACAGCCAGACCAAGCCCATCGGCCAGATCTCGCTCGCCAGCTTCACCAACGAACAAGGTTTGCAGCCTGTAGGCGGCACCAGTTGGAAAGAAACCTACTCGTCTGGTATCCCGGGCTACGATGCGCCGAACACCGGTACCTTGGGCGAGATCCACTCCAACTCCCTGGAAGAGTCCAACGTCAACCTGACCAATGAACTGGTCGACCTGATCAAGGCGCAGAGCAACTACCAGGCGAACGCCAAGACCATCTCGACTCAGAGCACCATCATGCAGACCATCATTCAGATGACCTGATGCGGGTTGGCTGAAAACGCTGCACAAAGAGCCCCTCGCAAGAGGGGCTTTTTTATGGCCGGGATTTGTCCCTGGCGTAGACATCTTGGTTATCGGTGCTGGCCTCATCGTCGGAACGCCGCCCGGAGCAAGCTCACTCCTACAGTTGATCGCATTCCTCCAAGCCAACTCGGTCTCCTGTAGGAGTGAGCCTGCTCGCGATGGCGTCAGCCCGGGCATCACTTTCCTGGAGGCAAAAGAAAACCCCCGACAATCCAGAGGACCGATCGGGGGTTATCCAGGTAGCGCCTTGCGGCGCCTACCGGCTCAGCTTATTGGCAAGCTTCGCAATCCGGCTCGTCGATGGCGCAAGCCTTCGGCACTGGAGCAGGGCCGGCAGGTGCTGCCAGGACCGAATCTTCACCGTGGTTGCCGCCGCTGGAAACAGCGTTCAGCTTGCCGGTGTTGATGGTCGACTTCTCGGTGCTGGTCGCGGCCAGGGCACGGAGGTAGTAAGTGGTTTTCAGGCCACGGTACCAGGCCATGCGGTAGGTCACGTCCAGCTTCTTGCCCGATGCGCCAGCGATGTACAGGTTCAGCGATTGAGCCTGGTCGATCCACTTCTGACGACGGCTTGCCGCGTCAACGATCCACTTGGTGTCCACTTCGAAGGCAGTCGCGTAGAGCTCTTTGAGTTCTTGCGGGATGCGCTCGATCTGTTGCACCGAACCGTCGTAGTACTTCAGGTCGTTGATCATGACCGCGTCCCACAGACCGCGAGCCTTCAGGTCGCGAACCAGGTACGGGTTGATCACGGTGAATTCGCCCGACAGGTTCGATTTCACGTAGAGGTTCTGGTAGGTCGGTTCGATCGACTGCGATACGCCAGTGATGTTGGCGATGGTCGCGGTCGGTGCGATGGCCATGATGTTGGAGTTACGAATGCCTTTCTGAACGCGGGCACGAACCGGTGCCCAGTCCAGGGATTCGTTCAGGTCAACATCGATGTACTTCTGGCCACGTTGCTCGATCAGGATCTGTTGCGAATCCAGCGGCAGGATGCCTTTGGACCACAGCGAACCCTGGAACGTCTCGTAGGCGCCGCGCTCGTCGGCCAGGTCGCAGGAAGCCTGGATCGCGTAGTAGCTGACCGCTTCCATCGACTTGTCGGCGAACTCGACGGCAGCGTCGGAACCGTAAGGAATGTGCTGCAGGTACAGCGCGTCCTGGAAGCCCATGATGCCCAGACCGACCGGACGGTGCTTGAAGTTGGAGTTCTTCGCTTGTGGCACCGAGTAGTAGTTGATGTCGATAACGTTATCGAGCATGCGAACGGCGGTGTTCACGGTGCGTTCCAGCTTGGCGGTGTCCAGCTTGCCGTTGGTGATGTGGTTCGGCAGGTTGATCGAGCCCAGGTTGCAAACGGCGATCTCGTCCTTGTTGGTGTTCAAGGTGATCTCGGTGCACAGGTTCGAGCTGTGAACCACGCCGACGTGCTGCTGCGGGCTGCGCAGGTTGCACGGGTCTTTGAAGGTCAGCCATGGGTGGCCGGTTTCAAACAGCATGGACAGCATTTTGCGCCACAGGTCTTTGGCCTGGATGGTCTTGAACAGCTTGATCTTGCCCGGGTACTCGGACAGGGCTTCGTAGTACTCGTAACGCTCTTCGAAAGCCTTGCCGGTCAGGTCGTGCAGGTCCGGCACTTCGGATGGCGAGAACAGGGTCCACTTACCGTCATCGAAGACGCGCTTCATGAACAGGTCAGGGATCCAGTTGGCCGTGTTCATGTCGTGGGTACGACGACGATCATCACCGGTGTTCTTACGGAGTTCGATGAACTCTTCGATGTCCATGTGCCAGGTTTCCAGGTAGGCACAGACAGCGCCTTTGCGCTTGCCACCCTGGTTAACGGCGACGGCGGTGTCGTTCACGACTTTCAGGAACGGAACAACGCCCTGGGATTTGCCGTTGGTGCCCTTGATGTACGAACCGAGTGCACGAACCGGGGTCCAGTCGTTGCCCAGGCCGCCCGCAAATTTCGACAACATGGCGTTGTCGTGGATCGCGTGATAGATGCCCGACAGGTCATCCGGCACGGTGGTCAGGTAGCAGCTCGACAGCTGTGGACGCAGGGTGCCGGCGTTGAACAGGGTCGGGGTCGACGACATGTAGTCGAAGGACGACAGCAGGTTGTAGAACTCGATCGCACGGTCTTCTTTGTTCTTCTCTTCGATCGCCAGGCCCATGGCCACGCGCATGAAGAAGATTTGCGGCAGTTCGAAGCGGATACCGTCCTTGTGGATGAAGTAACGGTCGTACAGGGTTTGCAGGCCCAGGTACGTGAACTGCTGATCGCGCTCGTGGTTGATCGCCTTGCCGAGTTTTTCCAGGTCGAAGGTGGCCAGGACCGGGTTCAGCAATTCGAATTCGATGCCTTTGGCGATGTACGCAGGCAAGGCCTTGGCGTACAGGTCGACCATTTCGTGGTGGGTCGCGCTTTCGGCGACTTCCAGGAAGCTCAGGCCTTCGGCACGCAGGGTGTCCATCAGCAGGCGGGCGGTCACGAACGAGTAGTTCGGCTCACGCTCGACCAGCGTACGGGCGGTCATCACCAACGCGGTGTTGACGTCGGTCAGGGCCACGCCGTCGTACAGGTTTTTCAGGGTTTCGCGCTGGATCAGGTCGCCGTCGACTTCTGCAAGGCCTTCGCACGCTTCGGTAACGATGGTGTTCAGGCGGCCCATGTCCAGAGGAGCAAAGGTGCCATCGGCGCGGGTGATGCGGATCGACGGGTGAGCGTTGACGGCTTCTTCGGCCGGTGCGTGGGCGGCGCGTTCTTTCGAACGACCGTCACGGTAGATCACGTAGTCGCGCGCTACTTTCTGCTCGCCGGCACGCATCAGGGCCAGTTCGACCTGGTCCTGGATTTCTTCGATGTGGATCGTGCCGCCCGATGGCATGCGACGCTTGAAGGTCGCGGTGACTTGTTCGGTCAGACGGGCAACGGTGTCGTGGATTCGCGACGAAGCGGCAGCGGTGCCGCCCTCAACTGCGAGAAACGCTTTGGTGATAGCGACGGTAATCTTGTCATCGGTGTAAGGAACGACAGTGCCGTTACGCTTGATCACGCGCAGTTGGCCAGGCGCGGTGGCGGACAGATCCGAAGTCGAATCTGCGGCCTGCGGCAAGGTGCCCTGCGGGTTCTCGCGAGTTGTGTCGGTTTGCATGGGGGGTTGTCTCCACATTCTCTATGTTTGTTTGGGCACCATCACGGTGCCCACCGTTCCGTCCTGAAGCACTACAACCGGCGAGGGGCCGGGCATACCAACTTCGGGACAGATCAGGAAGGGGCAATTGGGGCGCCGCTTCCATGCCGAAGTCTTTGGTCCCAGGCCTTGAACCTGAAACCGGGATCCTTTTGGGTGACAGTAACTGACTGCAACACCCGTACCGTTAACGCCGTTTTCGGCTCAAAAACAGTAGCCATCCGCACGCGCGGTTTGGTCTTTCGAAAATACGTTTGGTTCAACCGGAAAGAGGCAATAAAAGCGCTTGAAATCAGTGTCCGGTTTGTGTTTGGTTTTTGGCGTAAAACCCTACATGTAGGGTTTTTTTCGCGCCGAGGTACAAGATAATGCGTTTTGGAGGGTGTTGCAACGTACTACCTGTGGATAAACCTGTGCGTAAATTGTGTGTGAAACGTGGAACGAGCGTGTAGGCCGCGACCTAGCTGGAGCGCACCGTTTTTCACTGATTTTCAGCGATTGAAAACAGTCATTCGGATTTTTAAGGGCGCGAACCCTATCACAAAATTCCGGGTTGTCCGAACGCATTTACCGGCTTGTGTTCTTGGCGAGCGGCGTTTATACAATCGGCCAATGCAGAAGCATTCTTATCCTCCCCAATCATTACAAAAAGACGGGCGGATCCTTCCTTATCAAGTGTTGTTGGCAAGCAGAGGTCACCGTGGAGCAAGAAGCCTGGCAGGTATTGATTGTGGAGGACGACCAGCGTCTGGCCGAACTGACCCGCGACTACCTGGAAGCCAATGGTCTGCGGGTATCGATCGAGGGCAATGGCGCCTTGGCCGCGGCCCGGATCATTAAGGAGAAACCGGACCTGGTGATCCTCGACCTCATGTTGCCGGGCGAAGACGGACTGAGCATCTGCCGCAAGGTCCGCGACAAGTATGACGGCCCGATCCTGATGCTTACCGCCCGCACCGACGACACCGATCAGATTCTTGGCCTGGACCTGGGTGCCGACGACTACGTGTGCAAACCGGTTCGCCCACGTTTGCTGCTGGCGCGCATCCAGGCCCTGTTGCGACGCAGTGAAACGCCTGAAGTGGCGCCGGAAAAACAACGGCGTCTGCAGTTCGGACCCTTGGTGGTCGACAACGCATTGCGCGAAGCCTGGCTGAACGACAACGGCATCGAACTGACCAGCGCCGAGTTCGACCTGCTCTGGCTGCTGGTCGCCAACGCCGGACGCATCCTGTCCCGGGAAGAGATTTTCACGGCATTGCGCGGCATTGGCTATGACGGCCAGGACCGTTCCATCGACGTGCGCATCTCGCGCATTCGCCCGAAAATCGGCGATGACCCGGAGCATCCGCGGCTGATCAAGACCATCCGCAGCAAAGGTTATCTGTTCGTTCCGGAAGCCTGCACGCTGTGAACTCTATCTTCCTGCGCATCTATGGCGGCATGTGCGCGGCGCTGATTCTGGTGGCGGTACTCGGCGTGCTGGCCTTGCACCTGCTTAACCAGGTGCGCGGCGAGCAATACCGCGAACGCCTCGCCCACGGCACGTTCTCGCTGATGGCCGACAACCTGAACCCGATGAGCGAAACCGAGCGCCGCCGTGCCTTGCTGGTGTGGGAGCGTTTGCTGGGCATACCGTTGGCGCTGAAGACCTTCGCCCAGACCGACCTCGACCTCACCCAGCGCACCCGCGTGCTGCGCGGTCAGGTGCTGGTGGAACAGACCGGTCCGCATGCAGCGAAGGTGTATCGACTGGTCAGCGACAAGGAACAGCTGGTGCTGACCGGCGAAGTCCAGCAGATCAGCGAACAACTGGCACGGGCGACTATTTACCTGCTGGCCGATGAACTGGTGCGCTACCCGGTGGCCGAGCAACCCGAGCGCCTGGCGCAGTTGAAGCGCGATAAAGGGTTTGGTTTCGACTTGCGGCTGGTGACGATCGAACAGGCGGACATGGACGAGGACCAGAGTCGCCGGGTGTCGGAGGGCGACACCGTGATGGCGCTGGGCAAGGGCGGCGATTCGATCCGGGTGTTTGCCGGCATGGTCGGTACGCCGTGGGTGCTGGAAATCGGCCCGTTGTATCAGATGAATCCTTATCCGCCGGAGTGGCTGGTGCTGATCGCCGCCCTGGGTTTGAGCCTGATCGGCTTGATCGTCTATTTGTTGGTGCGCCAACTTGAGCGCCGCTTGCGTGGCCTGGAAGCGGCCGCTACGCGCATCGCCAAGGGCAGCCTGGAAACCCGCGTACCGGCACGCGGCGCGGATTCGGTGGGACGGCTGGCTTCGGCGTTCAACGGCATGGCCGAGCACTTGCAGCAACTGTTGGCGATTCAGCGTGAGCTGGTGCGCGCCGTGTCTCACGAACTGCGCACGCCAGTGGCGCGGTTGCGTTTTGGTCTGGAAATGATCGGCTCGGCCACCACGCCGCAGGCGCTGGAAAAATACTGTGAAGGCATGGACCACGACATCGAGGATCTCGATCGGCTGGTGGACGAGATGCTCACCTACGCACGTCTGGAACAGGGGGCACCGGCGCTGAATTTTCAGCGGATCGATCTGGATGCGTTGGTCAGTCAGGTGATCGAAGAACTGGCGCCGTTACGCGCCGAGGTCACGGTGCAGCGCGGTTTGTGTTTGTCCGCCGCTGACAACGACGACGCTTGGGTCGAGGCCGAGCCGCGTTACCTGCACCGGGCGTTGCAGAACCTGGTGAGCAACGCCATGCGCCACGCTCAATCACGGGTGACCGTCAGCTATCAGGTCGGGCAGCAACGCTGTCGAGTGGATGTTGAGGATGACGGGCCGGGCGTACCGGAAACGGCCTGGGAGAAGATTTTCACACCCTTCCTGCGCCTCGATGACAGCCGCACCCGTGCCTCCGGTGGGCATGGGTTGGGGTTGTCCATCGTGCGGCGAATCATCCATTGGCATGATGGCCGGGCGTTGATCAGCAAGAGCAAGAGTTTGGGTGGGGCGTGTTTCAGCCTGAGCTGGCCGAGGAATCAGGAGAAGCGTTGAGATCTGTGTTGAATGATCTGCCGCCATCGCGAGCAAGCTCGCTCCCACGGGGATTTATGGTGTTGCATAGATCCAATGTGGGAGCGAGCTTGCTCGCGATGGGGCCCGAATCGACGATACAAATATTCAGGCCTTGATGCTGACCAGACTCAACAACTGCCCATCCACCACCCCAAACTGCGCATCCAGCTCAGTGCCATTGCGCCATTCACTGGACAGATCTGTCAGCAGCCGCAGCCGCACTTCACCACTCTCGCTCCACTCCAGAACTTCGGCATGTTCAAAATAAAAGCGCTGCTGAACGATCGGATACAGCGCCTTGAACAGGCTTTCCTTCACCGAAAACGTCAGGGTCACCAGCATCGCCAGTTGATCGCGACGGCCAGCAGTCATGCGTTGCAACTCTGGCGCGGTGAGGATTTCCCCGGCCAGTCGCTCGGCCCGTTCGGGGTTGAGCAGGTTTTCCAGGTCCATCCCCAGGCCGCGCCAGTGGGTTTTCTTCGCGACAATCGCCGAGGCCCGGCCGGTGCTGTGGGTGATCGAGCCCGTGATGTGCGTCGGCCACACCGGTGCCCGGTCCTCGCCGATGGCGGGGGTAAAGCTCAGCCCTTCCAACTGTTGCAACGCAGCCCGAGCGCAAACCCGCCCGGCGAGGAACTCCGCCTGACGCTTGGCGACTGAACGCTGGATGCTGGGCGGCGGCTCGATGGCGCTGCGCTGGAAATCATCGCTGGCCAGTTGCGAAGTATCGAAGTGAGTGCTCAACAGTACCGTATCGGGCAGCGCAAACGGCAGCGGCCAATGGGCATCGAGTGGAGTGCAGCAGATGGGTAGGGCGGGGGCGCGATTCATGTCGGGCATTTTGCCGGGTTGCTCTCAGGCTGGGTAGTACAAAGCTTTGGATTGGTGTCGCGGCCATCGCGAGCAAGCTCGCTCCCACAGGGATTTATGGTGCTACATAGATCCAGTGTGGGAGCGAGCTTGCTCGCGATTAGCCGCGCCGCGGTCTACCGGCTCAACCAAAAATCTTCTTGAAGAACGCCTGCATGTCCGCCCAGGATTTTTCATCCGCCGCCTTGTTGTAGCCAATATCCGGCCCGCCATGATCGCCATGGCTCAACCGATCCGCATCAGGGTTGCTGAACCCGTGCTTGGCGCCTTCCAGGCTGACGAACTTATAGTCCGCCCCAGCCTTGTCCATTTCAGCCTTGAACGCTGCCACGTTATCCGGCGTGATCATGCTGTCCATCGCCCCATGTTCAACAAGGATTTTCGCTTTCACACTACCCGGCGTCGCAGGCGTCTTGGTCGCCAGCGCACCGTGAAAACTCACCACGCCCGCCAGCGGTAAACCCTGACGCGCCGCATTCAGCACCACGCCACCGCCGAAGCAATAACCGATAGCGGCGATTTTGTTCGGATCGGTTTGCGGCTGTTTCTTCAATAGATCGAGCCCGGCCTGAAAGCGCGCGCTCGCCGCGCCACTGTCTTTTAACGCCGCCTGCATAAAGGCCATGGCGTCCTTGGGGTGCTCAGTGTTTTTGCCATCGCCATACATGTCGATGGCCAGTGCGCTGTAACCCAGACCGGCCAGGTCACGGGCGCGGCGCTTGGTGTACTCGTTGAGCCCCCACCATTCGTGCACCACCACAACGCCAGGGCGTGCGCCTTTGATGGCGTCGTCATAGGCGAAGTACCCGATCATTTTGGTGCCGTCAGTACTTTGATAGGGGATTTCCTGAGTCTTGATCGCGGCTTGGCTGAGCCCGCTCAAGGCCAGCAAGAGGAAAGCGAGAAACATACGCATGGTCGGATCTCCTGACAGAAAAGTCGTCAAAAACAGCTGGATCGATCTGGTTCAGCTCAGGTTCAGAGTGCGTTCAGGGGGAGTTCAGGGCGGGGTGAGTAACCTTGCCCCGTACCCAAATAGCACATAGCGCATAAGGAACTCCCCTATGACGGGCTTCAAAAAACTGCTTCTGGCTTTCACTGTCCTGACCGCGAGTACCGCGGCTTTCGCTTCCGACGACAATTTCGCCAGCCTTACTTTTGGACAGACCAGCGACAAAGTCAAAAAGTCCCACGCCCTGAACGACAACCTCAACCACCCGAACGCCGACGGCGTGATCGGCAAGGACAACACCTGGGGTGTGCGTATGGGCCAGCAAAACAGCCAGGGCCGCTACTACGCCACTTACGACAACGTGTCGGGCTCACACAATGGCATTAAATTGCGTCAGGAAAACCTTCTGGGCAGCTACGATCTGTTCTACCCGGTGGGCGGCAGCACCAGGTTGTTCGGCGGCGCCACGGCCGGTTTGACCAAAATGACTCAGGATTCGCCAGGCTTCAGCCGCGACAGCGACATCGGTTACGCCATCGGCGGCCAGTTGGGTGTCCTGCAACAGGTTTCGCAAAACACCTCGGTGGAACTGGGTTACCGTTACCTGCGCAGCAACGCCAGCACCGAGATGAGCGAGCGCGGTGGCAGCAAACAGGGTTCGCTGGACCTGACCAGCAGCGCCCAGACCTACCTGTCGGCGAACTACGCTTTCTAACAGGTAAGCACAATCCTTGTAGGAGTGAGCCTGCTCGCGATGGGGCCAGCACATTTGACATTGTTGTCGGCTGACACACCGCTATCGCGAGCAGGCTCACTCCTACAGGTTCTTCGACCTGACTGAAAACCGTGCTGCTGGAGATATCGATTTGCGTAGGAGAGCGTTATGAAACTGCTGGTCGTCGAAGATGAAGCGCTGTTGCGCCATCACCTGCAAACCCGCCTGACGGACAGCGGCCACGTGGTCGAGTCCGTGGCCAATGCCGAAGAGGCGCTGTACCAGACCGAGCAATTCAACCATGACCTGGCGGTGATCGACCTCGGCCTGCCGGGCATGGGCGGGCTCGACCTGATCCGCCAACTGCGCTCGCGCGGCAAGACCTTCCCGATCCTGATCCTCACCGCGCGCGGCAACTGGCAGGACAAGGTCGAAGGCCTGGCTGCAGGCGCCGACGATTACGTGGTCAAACCGTTCCAGTTCGAAGAACTCGATGCCCGGCTGAACGCGTTACTGCGCCGCTCCAGCGGTTTCACCCAATCGACCATCGTCGCCGGGCCGTTGCTGTTGGACCTCAATCGCAAACAGGCGTCCCTCGATGAACAACCGCTGGCGCTGACCGCTTACGAGTACCGGATTCTTGAGTACTTGATGCGTCATCACCAGCAAGTGGTGGCCAAGGACCGCTTGATGGAACAGCTCTACCCGGACGACGACGAGCGCGATCCGAACGTTATCGAAGTGTTGGTCGGCCGTCTGCGCCGCAAACTTGAAGGCCCGTCCGGCTTCAAGCCGATCGATACCGTGCGTGGCCTCGGCTACCTGTTCAACGAGCGCTGCACTTGATTCGTTCCCTTCGTGTTCGTTTGATGCTCGCCGCCACGATCCTGGCGGTGTTGTTCATGCTGGCGTTGCTGCCGGCGATGCAGGGCGCGTTCAGCCTGGCGTTGCAGGACTCGATCGAACAACGCCTGGCGTCGGACGTCACCACGCTGATCTCCGCCGCTCGGGTGGAAAATAACACCCTGCAAATGCCGGCGCAGTTGCCCGACGAGCGCTTCAACCTGACCGACAGCCGTTTGCTCGGCTACATCTACGACCGCGAAGCTCACTTGGTGTGGCGCTCGAAAGCCACCCGCGAAGAGAAGATCAACTACAAACCGCGTTACGACGGACGCGGCAACGAGTTCGCCCGAATTCGCGAGGCCGACGGTCAGGAATTCTTCGTCTACGACGTCGAAGTCAAACTGCTCGGCGGCAAGAGCGCGGCGTTCAGCATCGTCGCGCTGCAACCGGTGCGTGAGTACGAAGCCACCCTCGAAGGCCTGCGCGAAAACCTCTACCTTGGATTCGGTGCCGCCTTGCTGGTGTTGCTCGCGCTGCTGTGGATCGGCCTGACCTGGGGCTTGCAGGCATTGCGCCGGCTCAGTCAGGAACTGGATGAGATCGAAAGCGGCACCCGCGAAAGCCTCAGCGAACAACACCCGCGCGAACTGCTGCGCCTGACCGGCTCCCTCAACCGTTTGCTGTACAGCGAGCGCGAACAACGCAGCCGCTATCGCGATTCCCTCGACGACCTGGCCCACAGCCTGAAAACCCCGCTGACCGTGCTGCAAGGCGTCAGCGAAGACATGGCCCAGCGCCCGGCCGATCGTGATCAGGCCTGGGTGCTGCAAACCCAGATCGAACGCATGAGCCAGCAAATCAGCTATCAACTGCAACGCGCCAGCCTGCGCAAAAGCGGCCTGGTGCGCCATCAGGTACGCCTGCGCCCGGTGCTGCAAAGCCTGTGCGACACCCTGGACAAGGTCTACCGCGACAAACGCGTGCGGGTCGCCTTCGATCTGCCGGAGCAGTGTTACGTGCCGATCGAGCAGGGGGCGTTGCTGGAAATGATGGGCAACCTGCTGGAAAACGCCTATCGCCTGTGCCTCGGCGAAGTACGCATCAGCGTGCGTGAAAGCCTTGGCGGGGTTGAGTTGTGCGTTGAAGATGACGGGCCGGGCGTGCCACCGGATCAGCGAGCGCGGATTCTGCAAAGGGGAGAGCGGCTGGATCGCCAGCATCCGGGGCAGGGGATTGGTCTCGCGGTGGTCAAGGACATTATCGAGAGCTACAGCGCGAAGCTGACGCTGGGGGATTCACCGATGGGCGGGGCGGCGTTTCGGATTCATTTTCCGGTGGTTTGACCGCAGAGTTGATGGTGTTCTTCCAGGCCTTATCGCGAGCAAGCTCGCTCCCACAGGGATCTTCAGTGAACACATAATTGTGTGAACTCAGGAGATCAAATGTGGGAGCGAGCTTGCTCGCGATGAGGCCCGCCCATACAACGCAAATCCCACAGAAGCTCAGCAGTAAACAGCGG
The DNA here is from genome assembly GCF_000968015.1 of Pseudomonas fluorescens. Taxonomy (GTDB): domain Bacteria; phylum Pseudomonadota; class Gammaproteobacteria; order Pseudomonadales; family Pseudomonadaceae; genus Aquipseudomonas; species Aquipseudomonas fluorescens_W. The sequence continues at coordinate 41,918 of NZ_LACH01000005.1, read as the reverse complement.
TGTTTAAAACACATCTCCAGACACTCACGCAGGCTACACATCCTTGCGCCGCTGCCTACGACTACGCCAGAATCCGCCGGCTTTTGCGCCTGGGGCGTGGGCTCTATCGTTTCCGGGTCGCTGACGAATCAGCGATCGGGTTTAGCAGCTCGGGTCATCTCTAGACGTACAGCGTCCGCCGTTGATGTTATGGCGGCTTTGCGTGGGGCACTTCGGTGCGCCGGGTTCTAGAGTCCTGGTCTGCTAACCCGCGTACAGCCGCCACCCCTTTTTCGTTTAGCAGCGATGCGTAGCGGCTCCATCACTCTAGGAGCTCAAATGTTCAAGATCACCCCAAATCCACCTGAAACCGACGACGTTTCCCCGCACGAATCCCTCGATTCCCAAAAGCTCAACGAAGCCGCCGACCGCACCCTCGATTACTACCTCACCCCGGCGGCCCACATCAAAGCCACCCCGCGCACACCCGGCACGATGTTCATCGTCAACCCGGAGCTCGATACCGAAACCCTGCTGGCCCACGCGTGCGAGTCGCTGGCTTCGGCCAATGTCATGACCATGGACCTGGCGGATCATATGGAGGGGTCGAGTCGCAATTCGCTGTTGGGGATTGCGCAGATCATCATGCTGGGCGAACTGGCGGTAAATCGGGCGCTGGATAACATCGATCCGCACGACTAGCGCGGACCTGTTGCGAGGGGGCTTGTCGGAACGCCGCACCGCCTCGTTCGGCTGCGCAGCCATCGAGCCCTCGCCACAAAAAGCATTGCTGGTTGCAAGAGTTATGCGGTGTACTTTCGGCCCTCATCGCGAGCAAGCTCGCTCCCACAGGGATCTTCAGTGAACACATAATTGTGCAAACTCAGGAGATCAAATGTGGGAGCGAGCTTGCTCCGGGCGGCGTTCCGACGATGGGGTCAGTGGCTACGCCAGAAAAAACCAGCGCAAGAACTCAGTTTTCTTGGGCGCGGTAGGCCCCCGGCGTCAACCCGGTCCACTTCTTGAACGCCCGATGAAACGCCGAAGGCTCTGAAAACCCCAACTGCTCGGCAATCTGCTGCAACGACAAATCCGCCCGCCCCAGGTGATAAATCGCGATGTCCCTTCGCAACTGATCTTTCAATTCCTGAAAACTCGACCCTTCTTCCCGCAAATGCCGACGCAATGTCTGCGGGCTGATGTGCAAGTGCGCGGCCACCGTTTCGAGGTCCGGCCAGTGTGAACTGTCGCGGCTGAGCAGTCGGCGCAACTGGCTGCTCAAACTGTCGCCATCGTCCGGGCGCGATAACAGGTCGGCGGGGGAGTGTTCGAGGAAATGTTTGAGTGTCCGTTCGTCCTGCAACAGCGGCATGTTCAGGTAGCGACTGTGAAACAGCAGACTGCTCTGCGCCGTGGAAAAGACCATCGGGCAGGGGAACAGCAAATCGTATTCGGCGCCGTGCTCGGGTTTCGGGTAGCTGAACGTCGCCTGTTCCAGCCGAATACGCTGGCCGATCAGCCAGCTGCCGAGTCGATGCCACACCATCAGCTGGCTCTCGGTGAGGAAGTGGTCCGGGTCGCGGAACTGCGAATCGTCGAGGCTGAGGCGAATCATGTCGTCTTCGCGGGTCAGGGTCAGACGCGGGCTGTCGGGAAACAAGCTATAAAACAATAGGCCGCGGTGGAGTGCTTTCTCCAGATTGCGGCAGTGGATCACCGCATGGCACATCATCGCGAAGCTGCCGGTTTTGCTCGGGACCGGCCCGAAGCCCAGGTATTCGTCGTCCAGTGCCAGCCACAGTCCCTGGATCAACCGGGTGAACTGTTCAGGCGCGATTCTCGCTCGTGGCTCTTCAAGCAACTCGGGGTTGATGCCAAGTTGTTGCAGCAAATTTGAATAGTCATAACCCAGCCGGCGTGCGCCACCGAGGGCGGCACGGGCGAAATGACTGGCGATGGTGCGTTCGCGCATAGAAGGCAAGTCCGTCCATTGAACGACGGATGGTAGCCGTGGTGCCTGAAGATGAACAAGGCGGATATCCGCCAAATTGCAGGACGAGGTCTGGTCGATGGGCGGAAATCCGCCACTTTGCCGTAACCGTTTGGTGACAAAGAAAAACCTGCAACCCTTGATGTCAAAAGCCTTGCTGGCGATTTGACGAAGGTGGCACGGGCCTTGCGATACAACCCGCAGATGCCTGCCGTTGCGCAGCTCGACAAAACAAATCCCTCCAGTGCAGGAGGGTTCGCAATTGAAGTGTCTTTGGCAACAGATGGATGTTGTCACCGGGCACTCTTGAGGAACTTTGCAATGACGACTCGTCAGCCACTGTACAAATCCCTGTATTTCCAGGTGATCGTTGCTATTGCCATCGGCATCCTGCTAGGTCACTTCTACCCGCAGACCGGTGTAGCCCTCAAGCCGCTGGGTGACGGGTTCATCAAACTGATCAAAATGATCATCGCCCCCATCATCTTCTGCACCGTCGTCAGCGGTATCGCGGGCATGCAGAACATGAAGTCGGTCGGCAAGACCGGCGGTTACGCGCTGCTCTACTTCGAAATCGTTTCGACCATCGCTTTGCTGGTGGGTCTGGTGGTGGTCAACATCGTGCAGCCGGGTGCCGGCATGCACATCGACGTCACGACGCTGGATGCCTCCAAAGTCGCTGCTTATGTAGCGGCCGGTGCTGATCAAAGCGTTGTTGGCTTCCTGTTGAACGTGATCCCGTCCACCATCGTCGGCGCGTTCGCCACAGGCGATATCCTGCAAGTGCTGATGTTCTCGGTGATCTTCGGTTTCGCCCTGCATCGCCTGGGTGCCTACGGCAAGCCGATCCTGGACTTCATCGATCGCTTCGCCCACGTGATGTTCAACATCATCAATATGATCATGAAGCTCGCGCCACTGGGTGCCTTCGGTGCCATGGCGTTCACCATCGGTGCCTACGGTGTGGGTTCGCTGGTGCAACTGGGTCAGTTGATGGCCTGCTTCTACATCACTTGCCTGCTGTTCATCCTGGTCGTACTGGGCGGTATCGCTCGCGCTCACGGCTTCAGCGTGCTGAAAGTGATCCGCTACATCCGTGAAGAGCTGCTGATCGTGCTGGGTACTTCTTCTTCGGAATCGGTGCTGCCACGCATGCTGATCAAGATGGAACGCCTGGGCGCGCAGAAATCCGTTGTGGGTCTGGTGATCCCGACCGGTTACTCGTTCAACCTCGACGGTACTGCGATCTACCTGACCATGGCGGCGGTGTTCATTGCTCAGGCAACCGACACCCACATGGACATCACTCACCAGATCACCCTGCTGGTGGTGTTGTTGCTGTCCTCCAAAGGCGCTGCGGGAGTGACCGGTAGTGGCTTCATCGTGTTGGCGGCTACCTTGTCCGCTGTTGGCCACCTGCCGGTTGCCGGCTTGGCGCTGATCCTCGGTATCGACCGCTTCATGTCCGAAGCCCGTGCCCTGACCAACCTGGTCGGTAACGCTGTTGCCACCCTGGTTGTGGCCAAGTGGGTCAAGGAGCTGGACGTTGATGTGATGCACGCTGAACTGGCTTCTGGCGGTCGCGGTATCTCCGACGAGCCTAAAGACGATGTTCTGGGCCACGTCGAAGGGGCAACCCCAAGCAACGTCAAATAAGACGGCTGCACTGAAAAAACCCGCTTCGGCGGGTTTTTTCATGCCTGCGATTTGAGCGTAACGGTCAGCGCATCTGACGCATAAGGTGATTGCTGCAATGCCGTCGGCTGCCTAGTCTGGGAGCATCGTTTACGGAGAACGCCCATGCTCGGTCCACTGGTATCGCTCAAGGTTCTGGATTTCTCGACACTGCTGCCGGGGCCGTTCGCCTCGTTGTTGCTGGCGGACATGGGGGCCGAGGTGTTGCGCATCGAATCGCCGACGCGCATGGACCTGCTGCGGGTATTGCCGCCTCACGATCAGGGTGTCTCCGCCAGCCACGCCTACCTCAATCGCAACAAATGCAGCCTGGCGCTGGACCTCAAGCAGCCGGAGGCACTTGAGGTGATCAAGCAGTTGCTTGCGGACTACGACATTGTGCTGGAGCAGTTCCGCCCCGGTGTGATGGAACGATTGGGCCTGGGTTATGAAGCCTTGAAGGCGATCAATCCGAAACTGATCTACGTGTCGATCACCGGTTACGGCCAGACCGGCCCCTACAAGGACCGCGCCGGCCACGACATCAACTACCTGGCGCTGGCGGGGCTGGCGAGCCACACCGGCCGGGCCGACAGCGGACCGCTGCCGTTGGGCATGCAAGTGGCGGATATCGCCGGAGGCTCGTTGCACGGGGTGATCGGGCTGTTGGCGGCGGTCATCGCCCGGCAGCAAACCGGGCAGGGGCAGCATCTGGATGTGAGCATGACCGACTGCGCGTTCAGCCTGAACGCCATGGCCGGCGCCGGGTATCTGGCCTGTGGCGTGGAGCCGGGAAGGGAGGATCAGATGCTCAACGGTGGCAGTTTCTATGACTATTACCGTTCCCGCGATGGACGCTGGTTCTCGGTGGGCAGTCTGGAGCCCGCGTTCATGAAGCAACTGTGTGCAGCGTTGGGACTGGAAGAGCTGGAAACCTTGGGCTTATCGCCTGAACCGGCCTTGCAAAAGGCGCTGAAGAACGCGCTGAGGATTGAATTCGAGACGCACGATTTCGCCGAGTTGTGCGCGTTGTTTGCCACGTTGGATGCGTGTGTCGAGCCGGTGTTGAGTGTGGGCGAGGCGGTGCGGCATCCGCAGTTCAAGGCTCGGGCGCTGGTGACCGAAGTGCCGCGTGGGGATGGGACGACTCAGGCGCAAATGGCGTGTCCGTTGAAGTTTTCGCAAGGGTTGCCGCAGCCACGGCATATTGGTGCCCGACTGGGGCAGCACACGGATCAGGTGTTGGGGGAGTTGGGGTTTAGTGCAGAGCGTATCGAAGAACTGCGGCGTGCCAAGGTGGTTGTTTAGCGCCAGATCAGACGCCATCGTCGGAACGCCGCCCGGAGCAAGCTCGCTCCCACATTCGACCGAGTTCTTTCAGGAGGAAATGCGATCAAATGTGGGAGCGAGCTTGCTCCGGGCGGCGTTCCGACGATGAGGCCAGATCAGACACCACAAATCTTGCTACTCGACCCGCATCTCCCCACTGAACACCAACGTACTCCGGCACCGCCGACACAAATACCGCCGTCCTTGCCGCACCAAACCATGGCGCTGGGCCGAAAACGGAAAATCACTGTCCGCACACGGACACTTGTAGATGTAGCGGGTCACGCTGCGGCGTTTGACGTCATAGGTGTGGCAGCGATTGGGCGGCAGTTCGTATACACCGCGCATGATCAATTGCCACTCTTCGCCATGGGGCTGGATGCGGTCGCCGAACAGTTGATGGGCGATCAGGTGCGCCACTTCGTGGGCCACGGTCTGCTTGAGGAAGTCTTCGGTGTTTTCCCGGTACAACTGCGGATTGAAGCGCAGCAGGTTCTCATGCAAATGCGCGACACCGGCTTTTTGCCCGCGCAGCTTGAGGCTCACCACGGGGCGTTTGAAAGGTCGTTTGAAAAAGGATTCGGCTAGTTGGTAACAGTCTTCGACGCGGGTATTGAGTTGCTCGGGCATGCTTGATGGATCTCCAGAGACGTCGAGTATGCCGCAACCCTCGAGCGTTGCGAATCGCCGAGGCGCCGAATGGTCGTCACCGTTTCCTTTCCTTGAGCATTAGAAGGCCGCCTTGCGGCGGCCTGTGTTGGCAGATCTTGTTTTTGGGTGATGTGTTGCTAATTGGTGTAGACCGGCCCCACGCCGAGTCCCCAGACAATTACAGTGAACGCCATGATGGCCACCAACACCACCAGGCCTACAGCAAGCACCGAACTTGAAAATAGAAATCCCTCGTCTGATGGAATGTTCATGAAAGTGGGTAGCCCCACATACAGCAGGTACACCGTGTAGCAGATGGCCGCGGTGCCGACGATCATCCCAAGCCACATGTGTGGGTACAGCGCCGCCAGACCGCCGATAAAGAGCGGTGTCGCGGTGTAGGTCGCAAATGCAACGCAGCGTGCCAGACTCGGATTGGCGTCATAGGTACGAGCCATCCAGTGGATGAACGCGCCCATTACCGCCACACCGCCGAGCATCGCCAGGTACGACATGACCGTCATCCATATCGCGCTTTCCACCGTCAGCATTACCGGTGCGCGACTGCCAATGACCCAGCCGACCTGAGTGGTGCCGATAAACGCGGATACCGCGGGAATCGCCGCCAGAATCAGGGTGTGAGTGAGATACATGTGGCTGATGCTTTCCTCCTGATCGCCACGAATCTCTTTCCATTCTTGGTCAGGGTGGGTGAAGAGCCCCACTACGTGATGGATCATGCCAGTCACTCCTCTTGTTTTTACCGTCGCCCCCCAGTGGAGCGCCTACGGGCCAAAGTGGCCTAGTAAGGAAAGGTCTGGATATGTGTGCGACCTTATGTCGCAGTATAGAAAGGTCTTAACGGCGCAGGTTGCAGGGCTTTAGAGCAAATTGCGCTGTAAACCCTCCTGTTAATCGCCGCAGGGTCTGTGCACACAGACCTTGTAGGAGTGAGCCTGCTCGCGATAGCAGTGGGTCAGCTTGCATTGATGATGATTGCACACCGCCATCGCGAGCAGGCTCACTCCTACAGGAGACGGTGGGCTCTTCGCCCCTGATGGGTTTTTGCGTAAAATGCCGGCCTTTCGTCACACCTCACGGATCTCGCGTCATGGGCACTCTTACGGTCAACCAGAACAAACTGCAAAAGCGCCTTCGCCGCCAGGCCGGTGAGGCTGTTGCCGATTTCAACATGATTGAAGACGGCGACAAGGTCATGGTCTGCCTGTCCGGTGGCAAGGACAGTTACACCATGCTCGATGTGCTGATGCACTTTCAGAAGGTCGCCCCGATCAAGTTCGAGATCGTGGCCGTGAACATGGACCAGAAGCAGCCGGGTTTTCCTGAACATGTGCTGCCGGCCTACCTCAAAGAGCTGGGCATCGAGTACCACATCGTCGAGAAAGACACCTATTCGGTGGTCAAGGAGCTGATCCCGGAAGGCAAGACCACCTGTTCACTGTGCTCGCGCCTGCGCCGCGGCACGCTCTACACTTTCGCCGACGAAATCGGCGCGACCAAGATGGCCCTCGGTCATCACCGCGACGACATCGTCGAGACCTTTTTCCTGAACATGTTCTTCAACGGTTCGCTCAAAGCCATGCCGCCGAAGCTGCGCGCCGACGATGGCCGCAACGTGGTGATCCGCCCGCTGGCCTACTGCAACGAAAAAGACATCCAGGCCTACTCGGACTTCAAGCAATTCCCGATCATCCCGTGCAACCTCTGTGGTTCCCAGGAAAACCTGCAACGCCAGGTGGTCAAGGACATGCTTCAGGAGTGGGAGCGCAAGACGCCAGGCCGCACCGAAAGCATTTTCCGCAGCCTGCAGAACGTGATCCCGTCGCAACTGGCGGACCGCAACCTGTTCGACTTCACCAATCTGCGTATCGATGAAACCGCCGCTTCGCGGTTCGTCAATGTGGTGAACCTCTAATCAGAAACTGTAGGAGTGAGCCTGCTCGCGATTGCGTCGTGTCAGTCGACATCAACGTTGAATGACACACCGCTATCGCGAGCAGGCTCACTCCTACATTTGTTTTTTGTTTCAACCTCCAGGAGAGGGCATGCGCGATTACAAGTGGCTGCACGAATACTGTCTGAACCGCTTCGGTTCAGCGGCTGAACTGGAAGCCCATCTGCCCGTTCCGAAAACCCCGGTGCAATTGCGCAAGATCAGCGACGACCGCTACCTCTCGACCATGGCGCTGCGCGTCTTCCGCGCCGGGCTCAAGCACAGTCTGGTGGACGCCAAATGGCCAGCGTTTGAAGAAGTGTTTTTCAAGTTCGACCCTGAGAAAGTCGTGCTGATGAGTGCCGAACACCTTGAGCGCTTGATGCAGGATGCGCGGATCATTCGTCACTTGGGCAAGCTCAAGAGCGTTCCGCGTAATGCGCAGTTCATTCTGGATGTGGCACATGAAAAGGGCAGCTTCGGCGCGTTGATCGCTGATTGGCCGGTCACGGATATCGTTGGGTTGTGGACCTACCTGAAAAAGCGCGGTCATCAATTGGGCGGATTGTCGGCACCGCGGTTCTTGCGGATGGTGGGCAAGGATACGTTTGTGCCGAGCTACGACGTGGTCGCGGCGTTGAATGCGCAGAAGATCGTCGACAAGGTGCCGACCAGTCTGCGGGATCTGGCCACAGTGCAGGGCGTGTTCAACCAGTGGCATGAAGAAAGTGGCGGGCGGCCGATGAGCCAGATATCGATGATGCTGGCGTACACCGTGAATCATTAAGACCGAGTCGCGCCCATCGCGAGCAAGCTCGCTCCCACAGGGGATTTGTGAACGACGCAGATCCAATGTGGGAGCGAGCTTGCTCGCGATGGCGGTCTATCAGGCGGCGCTGATTTCGCCTTCGCCAGCCAACTTGCGATTGAGCTGAAACCGCCACCGCACATACAACAGCGCCGAGCAGAACACCGCCAGGCTCGCGCCCATTTCCAGCAAACCAAACAGTTGCCGGTTCGGGTCATACGCCGCCAATGCGCCCTTGATGAAATACAGGTTCACCACAAAACACATCCATGAATGCCCGCGCGCACTGCCGATAATCATCCCTGGCGCCAGCAACAGCAGCGGTATCAGTTCGATCAGCAGAATCACCCACGGCCGGGCGCCGTGCAGGTCGGCGACCACCAGGTAGTAGGCGCACAGCAAACCCACCAAACCGAAGTAGCACAGCAGGCTGATGACACGCATCGCTCGGACCCGGGGTTCGAGCCATTCGATGGAGGGCAAAATCTTCGGCTTTTTGGCCACGTCAGTTCCCCAGTTTCTGTGCAGTCTTCGCCAAGCGCAGGCCCAAGGCCCGACACAGCGCGACTTCATGTTCATTCAAGCCGCTTTTGCCATCGGCCCCGGCGTGATGGCTGGCGCCGTAAGGCGTGCCGCCGCCACGGGTTTCCAGCAGGGCCGATTCGCTGTAAGGCAGGCCGGTGATCAGCATGCCGTGGTGCAGCAACGGCAACATCATCGACAGCAGCGTGGTTTCCTGGCCGCCGTGCAGGCTCGCGGTGGAGGTGAAAACGCCAGCCGGCTTGCCCACCAGAGCGCCGGTCAGCCACAGGTTACTGGTACCGTCTAGGAAGTACTTGAGCGGTGCTGCCATGTTGCCGAACCGGGTCGGGCTGCCCATGGCCAGGCCCGCGCAGTTCTTCAAATCGTCGAGGCTGGCGTACAGCGCGCCTTCGTCAGGGATGTCCGGCGACACGGCTTCGCATTCGCTAGAGATCGCCGGGACCGTGCGCAACCGCGCTTCCATCCCGGCCTGCTCGACACCCCGGGCAATCTGCCGGGCCATTTCATTGGTTGAGCCGCTGCGGCTGTAATACAGAACCAGAATGTACGGTGCACTCACGGCAGCAACTCCAGCACATTCTCCGGCGGACGGCCGATGACGGCTTTGTCGCCGACTTCCAGAATCGGTCGCTCCATGAGTTTCGGGTTGGCGGCGATGGCGGCGATCAATTGCGCCTCGCTCAGGCTGCTGTCGGCCAGGTTGAGGGTTTTGTACTCGTCCTCACCGGTGCGCAGCAGTTGCCGGGCGCTGATGCCGAGCTTGGTCAGCAGGCTCTGGATTTGCGCGGTGTTTAGCGGTGTTTCCAGGTAGCGGACCACCGTCGGGGTCAGGCCACGGGCTTCGAGCAGTTCGAGCGCACCGCGGGATTTCGAGCAGCGCGGGTTGTGATAAAGCGTCAGATCGGTCATGTGCGGTTCGCATCTTGCGTAAGGTGACGGCTATTCTAACTGTGCAGCGCGTAATCCAGAACCTTGGGAGGCGATGGGTCGCAGGCGCATTTAATTTTGAACAAGGAATACGACATGACTAGGCGACTGGCAGCGGCATTGGCGATCATCGGTACGTTATTGCTGGGGGGCTGTGGCAACGACTATGGCATCGACCAGAGCGGCCAGAAAGTCGCCGCCGAACGTCTGGACAAACAATGGCTGGTGCTCAATTACTGGGCGGAATGGTGCGGGCCGTGCCGGACCGAGATCCCGGAATTGAATACCCTGGCCTATCAGCTCAAGGACAAGAAGATTGGTGTGTTCGGGGTCAACTTCGACAATGTGCAGGGCGAAGAGCTGAAAACCGCCAGTGAAAAACTGGGCATCAAGTTCACCGTGCTGGCCTCTGATCCGGCCGATCTATTTGAGTTGCCGCGCAGCGAGGCGTTGCCGGTGACTTACATCATCGATAACAAGGGCAAGGTACGGGAACAGTTGATGGGCGAGCAGACGGCGGCTGGGGTGATGGCGAAGCTTGAGGCGTTGCAGGCTAAGAACTGAAAGCAAAAGATCGCAGCCTCGTTTCACTCGACAGCTCCTACAAGGGTTTCGAATTCCACCTGTAGGAGCTGTCGAGTGGGCTGAATGATCAACCCTCTTCAAGCCACCAACGCAGCGGCTTGCCTTCGGCCGGCCAGAAACGCATCTGCTCGATCGGCGAGACGTCCCAGCGCTGAACGTTTTCCAGCGCCTGCATGAAGCGCTTTTCCTGTTCCATGACCGCCGGCGCACACAGTTTGCGCGTGCTGCCGACCTTGCCGAAGCTCAGCTTGTCGCCTTCCAGGGTGTACGGTGCGAACCAGTGGTTGCAGCCGCCGTTGCCGTAGGCCCGACCGTCTTCACCGAGGGTGATGGTCAGGTGGCTGTAGTCCATCAACGGACGTTCGCCGATCCATTCCAGAATGTAGCTGCGGTTCTGTTGCAATTGCACCGGCTCGGCGGCGCAGCCCAGCAGGCTGGCACCAACCATAGCGGTCAGAGCGAGGTGTTTCATCACGCGGGCTCCTGGCATTTCGGGCACAGGTGCTTCTCGCCAACGGTGGTCCAGCCCAGTTCGGCGATCCGTGCGGTGGCAGCAGGCTTTTCAGCCTTGTTGCCCAGCTTGGCGTCGACCGCGAACTCGAAGCTCAGCTCTTTGGCGCAGCTGTCGCAGTTGACTTTCCAGGTGTGGATCGCCAGTTCGCCGAACACCGGACCACTGGCCACCGCGACCCATTGGCCTGGCGGATTGATCAAGTGGCGAACCGTTTCGACGGTCAGGCGCATGGACAAGTCCTTGGCACCTTTGAGGGTCACTACCAGCACGTCGTCGTTACGAATCGAGCCGCCGTTGCCGGTGACTTGATAACGCCCCGGCACAAGGGCGCGGCATTCGGTGAGGGTGTGTTGCGGGTTCATCAGGCTATAGCGGAAATCGTGTTCGACCATGGGTCCTCCAAATATGCGCGGCATGCTAGCACGGACATCAGCGCAGCATGGCGCGGGCATATGACCTTCGATCTGGTTCAGTCGCCCTTTACCAGATTCGCAGGCGCGCCCGCCGCCCAGGCGGCGATGTTCTGCAGGGTGGTCGCGGCAATCGCGCCCAAGGCTTCGCGGGTCAGGAAAGCCTGGTGAGCGGTGACGATCACGTTCGGGAAGGTCAGCAGCCGCGCCAGCACATCGTCTTGTAGCGGCAGGTCGGAGCGGTCCTCGAAGAACAGCTGCGCCTCCTCTTCATACACATCCAGCCCCAGATAACCCAGCTGACCGTCCTTCAACGCCTCGATCAGCGCCGGCGTGTCCACCAGACCACCGCGGCCGGTGTTGATCAGCATCGCACCCGCTCGCATGTGCGCCAGTGACTCGCGATTGATCAAGTGTTTGCTTTGTTCGTTGAGCGGGCAGTGCAGGCTGATGATCTGCGACTCGGCCAGCAGTTCCGGCAGGCTCAGGTAACGGGCACCGAGGGCTTCGACTTGCGGGTTGGGGAAGGGGTCGTACGCCAGCAATTGGCAGCCAAAGCCGTTCATGATTTTCGCGAAGGTCGCGCCGATCTGGCCGGTGCCGACCACGCCGACGGTCTTGCCCACCAGGTCGAAGCCGGTCAGCCCGTGCAGGCTGAAATCCCCTTCGCGCGTGCGGTTGTAGGCGCGGTGCAGGCGTCGGTTGAGCGCCAGGATCAGCGCCACCGCATGTTCCGCCACCGCGTGGGGCGAGTACGCCGGGACGCGCACAATCGCCAGTCCCAGACGCTTTGCCACTGCCAGATCGACATGGTTGTAACCGGCCGAGCGCAGGGCGATCAGGCGAGTGCCGCCCGCGGCCAGGCGTTCGAGCACCGGCGCGCTGAGGTCATCATTAATGAAGGCACAGACCACCTCGTGATGCTCCGCCAGCGCCACCGTATCAAGGCTCAGTCGCGCTGATTGGAAGTGCAGTTCAATGCCGGCCGGTAGTTCGGCACTGAGGAAACTGTCGCGGTCGTAGGTCTGGCTGCTGAATAGAATCGTACGCATGCGGTCCTCCATTTGACTCGGTCACGCTTTATGTAGCAGCTGGCGAAGCCCTGTGGCGAGGGGATAAATCCCCTCGCCACAGGGCTTCGCCAGCTGCTACAGAGTCCGGTGAGTTTAGCGGTTATGGTTTCGGCGCCATTGCGCTGCATCACGCATTTATACGGGCATGGGCGGCCAGGCGATTGATGGCCCGGTCGAGGTCTTCCAGTGCGCTGGGGGCTTTGGGGTCCTGTTGCTTGAGCAGGGTTTCGCTGCGCTGGCAGGCGGCGCGCAGTTGCGGGACGCCGCAATAGCGTGTCGCGCCATGCAGGCGATGGACGCGCTCGATCAGGGCGTTCTGGTCGTTGTTTTCCCGGGCGAAGCGAATCGCCTCGCGGTCGGCTTCCAGCGACGCCAGCAGCATTGCCAGCATGTCTGCTGCCAGGTCAGCCTTGCCGGCGGCCAGACGCAAACCTTCCTCGTGATCGAGCACCTGCAACTCATGACCACCACCGTGGCTGTCGCTGGAGCGCTCCGGCCCATGATTGCGCAGCGCCAGACCGGTCCACTTCAGCACCACTTGGGCCAGTTGCCGTTCGCTGATCGGTTTGGTCAGGTAATCGTCCATGCCACTTTGCAGCAGTGCACGCTTTTCGTTGGCCATGGCGTGAGCGGTGAGGGCAACGATCGGCAGCGGTGTGCAATGCCGTTCACTTTCCCACTGGCGAATCGCTTCGGTGCTTTGCCGCCCGTCCATGCCGGGCATCTGAACGTCCATCAGCACCAGGTCGAAGGTTTCGGTCTGCACGGCCTTGACCGCCGCGTAGCCGCTTTCCACCGCGAGGACTTTGGCGCCCATGTCCTCGAGCAGGGTTTGCACCAGCAGCAGGTTGGCCGGGTTGTCGTCGACACAAAGCACTTTTGGCGCACGGCTGGACACCGGTTCGCCGGGTTCGCTGCGGTGCTGACGCGGGTTGACCAGGTCGGACAAGGCCCGCCGCAACTTACGGGTGCAGGCCGGTTTGGCCTGGAGTTGGCTGTGCGGGTTGGGCACCGAGAGGTGGAACAGCGTCTGCTCGGTGGTCGGGCACAACACCAGCACCTTGCAGCCCAGGTGTTCGAGGTCCCAGATGTGCTGGTTGAGGCGCTCCGGCGGCATGTCGTTGCTGGTGATGCCGAGCACCGCCAGGTCGATCGCCTGATCGGTCTGATGCGCGCCGGTCACGCCATTAGTCAGGCTTTCCAACGTATTGAACGGAGTGACTTCGAGGCCGCAGTCTTCCAGTTGATGCTGCAACGCCTGACGAGCCAGTTCGTGGTTTTCCAGCACGGCCACCCGACGCCCGAGCAACGGCGGGCCGGGCAGGTCTTCGGCATCGTCGCGGGTTTTGGGCAGGCTCAGGCTGATCCAGAATTCCGAGCCTTCACCGGGGGTGCTGTCGACGCCAATCTCGCCACCCATCTGTTCGATCAGACGTTTGGAAATCACCAACCCCAGACCGGTTCCGCCTGGTTGCCGCGACAGCGAATTGTCGGCCTGGCTGAAGGCCTGGAACAAGGCGCGCACGTCCTGGTTCGACAGCCCGATGCCGGTGTCCTGAATGCTGATGCGCAGTTGCACGCTGTCTTCGTGTTCTTCCTCGAGCATGGCCCGGGCGACGATGGTGCCTTCGCGGGTGAACTTGATCGCATTGCTGACCAGGTTGGTGAGAATCTGCTTGAGCCGCAGCGGGTCACCCACCAGCGACAGCGGCGTATCGCGATAAACCAGGCTCACCAGCTCCAGTTGCTTGGCATGGGCGGCCGGGGCGAGGATGGTCAGCGTGTCCTGGAGCAGGTCGCGCAAGTTGAACGGAATATGGTCGAGCACCAGTTTGCCGGCCTCGATTTTCGAGAAGTCGAGAATCTCGTTGATGATCCCCAGCAAGCTGTCGGCGGACTTTTCGATGGTGCCCAGATAGTCGAGCTGGCGCGGGGTCAGCTCGCTTTTTTGCAGTAGATGCGTGAAGCCGAGAATGCCGTTGAGCGGCGTGCGGATTTCATGGCTCATGTTGGCCAGGAACTCGGATTTGATCCGGCTGGCTTCAAGGGCTTCCTTGCGCGCCAGGTCCAGTTCGATGTTCTGGATCTCGATGGTTTCCAGGTTCTGGCGCACATCTTCGGTGGCCTGGTCGATGCTGTGCTGCAATTCTTCCTGCGCGTTCTGCAGGGTGCCCGCCATGCGGTTGATGCCGGACGCCAGTGTATCCAGCTCCTGGCTGCCGAGGGGCGGCAGACGGGTTTCCAGATGACCGTCCTTGAGTTGCGCCACCGCTTGCTTGATCTGACTCAGCGGCCGATTGATGCCCCGGCCCATGCGCAACGCCAGCAGCGCCGCACCTGCCAGGCCTGCGCCGATCAGCAACAGGCTGGCGAACAGGCTGCGGTAACCGCGCAGCAGCATGCCGTTGTGGGACAGTTCGAGTTCGACCCAGCCCAACAGGCGGTCAGCTTCGTCGGGAATCAAGTCACCGGCCAGATTGCGGTGCTTGCCGAACACCGGCAGCAAGTAACGCGTCGCGTCATTGCCGCTGCGGCGCAGCATCTGCGAACTGTTGCCGATCGGCGCCTGATTGAGCATGGTCGGGCCGGCATGGGCCCACAGGGAGCGGTCGGGCGCGAGGAACGAAACCGCGCGCACGTCCGGTTGCTCCAGCGATTGGGTGGCAATGCGTTCCAAAAGCTCGGTGTTCTTGTGGCCCATGGCCGGGGCCACCAAGGGCGCCAGTTGTTCGGCGATCATCTCGCCACGCTGCATGAGCTGGGTTTGCAGGTCGGATTGCTGCATCCAGGTGAAATAGCCGCCCAGAACCAAGGCCATCAGGCTGGTCGGCAACAGGGTCAGCAATAGCACGCGGCCTTTAATTCCCAGTTTCTTGAGCACGCATCTCTCCTGCATCCAGCGATTTAATGACCTGCACGTACGTCCAGCACGCGCCACCTGCGCAGTGTAGCGATTTGCAGGCGGGCAATCTTCGTAAAATTGATGTCGGCATTCGTCGGCCGGATCGCCACTTTTACCTCTTGGGCAAACCTTGTGTTGCCCGCAGCGAGGCAATCTTGAATAATCGACAACTGAGAATTATTTGCAGATAGTCATGACTCCCATCACCGCTGGCCATCCTCGTATCCTGTCTATAGAAGACGACCTCGTACTCGGTGCTTATGTTCATGAGCACCTGGGGCGTTGCGGTTTTCAGGTGACGTGGTGCCAGAACGGTCTGGAAGGCTTGAGCATTGCCCGCCAGCAAGCCTTCGATGTGGTGCTGATGGATATTCTGTTGCCGGGCCTGGACGGGCTGAATGTACTGACGCAGTTGCGCCAGAGCCATTCCACTCCGGTGGTGCTGATGTCGGCGCTCGGTGCCGAGGCGGATCGCATCAGTGGTTTTCGGCTGGGTGCCGATGATTACCTGCCCAAACCTTTCAGCATGGTCGAGTTGCGGGTGCGCATCGAAGCGATCCTGCGACGGGTCGCGCTCGACCGCCGGCCAGCGCCGGCACCGATTGCCCCTTCGGCGGACAGCTTGCGTTTCGACGATGAATGCTGTGATGTCTTTTATGGCGAACACGCTGCCGGCCTGACCCGCAGCGAGTATCGGTTGCTGGAAACGCTGAATCGCAATGGCGATGAAGTCCTGAGCAAAGCCTTCCTTTATCAGCATGTATTGCAGCGCGGTTATGCGCCCCATGACCGCAGCCTCGACATGCACATCAGCCAGATCCGTCGCAAGCTCAAAGCCGTCGGTTACCTGGAGCGCGAAGTGCGCACGGTGTGGGGCAAGGGTTACGTTTTGAGTGCTGTCGATGAAGTGGACTGACCTGCCGGGCAGGCATTCGCTGTTCTGGAAACTGGCGTGTTTGTTGGTGGCGTTCTGTCTGCTGATGATCTGGCTCAGTTGGTCCTGGGGGCGCTACATGGAACAGAAAAACCTGTTCCTGTCCGACGAGGCACGGGGCACGCTGACGCGCTATGCCGCCGAGGCCGAGCAGGTGTGGAATGAGCGCCAGAGTGCAGGCGTCGATGCCTGGTTGCAGAGCGTCGGTCATCGCGAGTCGACATGGGTCGGTGTGATTGGCGGTGATTTGCAGTCATTGAGCAGTTACCCGCTGACAGAAAAAGAAACCCAGCGCCTGACCTTTTTACGCGGTCTGGATTGGCCGACGAGTCGCCATACCAAAGGCTTGCCGTGGTTGAGAGTGCCTTTTCCCAACGATCCGTCCGCTGGCAGCCTGGTGATCGAACTGCCCCGGCGTTTCGTACCCGGGCAATACCGGGTGTTCTGGCGGGTGATCACCAATGGGGTGATTCCCGGACTGTTCACCTTGCTGCTGTGCGTCGGCCTGTATCGGTTGCTGGTCGTGCCTTTGAACAGTCTGCGCGAACAGGCCAATGCCTGGCGTGCCGACCAGTTGAATGTGCGGTTGTCGAGCCGCATCACCAATCGCCCGGATGAGCTGGGTGAACTGGGCCGGGCGTTCGATCACATGTCCGAGCGCCTGCAAAGCACGGTGGCCCTGCAACAACAACTGCTGCGCGACTTGTCCCACGAGTTGCGCACGCCACTGAGTCGCCTGCGGGTGGCCAGCGAAAGCGAGCAGGGGTTGACGCAATTGCGCGAGCGCATTGGCCGAGAGGTCGATGGCATGCAGCGTCTGGTGGAAGACACCCTGCAACTGGCCTGGCTCGATACCGAGCGCGCGCCGCTGCCCGAAGAATCGATCCAGATTCAGGCGTTGTGGGAAATGCTCACGGAAAACGCCTGCTATGAAAGTGGCTGGCCGGCGAGCCAGTTGCAGTGTGCGGTGGATTCGTCCTGCTGGGTGCGCGGCCATCTCAATACGTTGGCTCAAGCGCTGGAAAACATCCTGCGCAATGCCATTCGTCATTCACCGCAGGGCGGCGTTGTGCGCCTTGGTGGACAGCGCGATGGCGATTTCTGGCATGTGTGGCTGGAGGATGAGGGCGGCGGGGTGGCTGAGGCGGATCTTGAGCGGATCTTCTGTCCGTTCATTCGACTCGACGGTTCACGGCCGGGGGATGGTGGGTTCGGGTTGGGGTTGAGCATTGCGAGGAATGCGGTGCAGCGTCAGGGCGGGAGTCTTTGGGCTGAGAACACTGAGACCGGGTTGCGACTGAATATGCGGTTGGTGGCTGATATTGATGGTGTGAGTGATGACGCCATCGCGAGCAAGCTCGCTCCCACAGTGGAGGTGTGTCGGCCACAAATGGTGTGATCAACTCCTGACCCTGTGGGAGCGAGCCTGCTCGCGAAGAGATCAGTCGCAAGCTGGAACAGGCTGAGTGGGGCGAGATCTACCACGCTGAAAAGAAAGTCGCACCACTGGTGCGACAATTATCCTGGTCGCAAAACGTAATCATCTTCAGCCAGAGCAAACACCCGGAAGAGCGGGAGTTCTATGTGGTATGGCGTTTCGGGAAACAGTCTATGCATTGAATGTCGCGCAAGGCGAAGCGTACTGATCCAGCCCCTTATTCCCATAAACCATAAGCACCGTACTTTGCGTGATATGGCCTGCGAAGGTTTGCCGGTATGATAGGCGCCCCCGCAGTCTGGATTGCGAATTACGCCATGACCTTGCAGTACCCAACCATCGCCGATTGCGTCGGCAACACTCCGCTGGTCCGTTTGCAGCGCCTGCCTGGCGCCACCAGCAATACCCTTTTGCTCAAGCTCGAAGGGAATAACCCGGCGGGTTCGGTCAAGGACCGTCCGGCGCTGTCGATGATTACCCGCGCTGAATTGCGTGGGCAGATCCACGTCGGCGATACGCTGATCGAAGCGACTTCGGGTAACACCGGGATCGCCCTGGCGATGGCCGCCGCGATCAAGGGTTACAAGATGATCCTGATCATGCCGGACAACTCCAGCGCCGAACGTAAAGCCGCCATGACGGCGTATGGCGCCGAGCTGATTCTGGTTACTCAGGAAGAGGGCATGGAAGGCGCCCGCGACCTCGCCCAGCGAATGGAAGCCGAAGGCCGCGGCAAGGTGCTGGATCAGTTCGCCAACGGGGACAACCCCGAAGCGCACTACACCACCACCGGCCCGGAAATCTGGCGTCAGACCGAAGGCACCATCACCCATTTCGTCAGTTCCATGGGCACCACCGGTACCATCATGGGCGTCTCGCGCTACTTGAAAGAGCAGAACGAGAACGTGCAGATCATCGGTCTGCAACCGATGGAAGGCTCGGCGATTCCGGGCATCCGTCGCTGGCCGCAGGAATACCTGCCGAAGATCTACCAGGCCGAACGCGTGGACCGGATCGTCGACATGGCGCAAAGCGAAGCCGAAGACGTGACCCGTCGTCTGGCTCGCGAAGAAGGCATCTTCTGCGGCGTGTCCTCGGGCGGTGCCGTGGCAGCCATGCTGCGTCTGTCCAAAGAAGTTGAAAACGCGGTGATCGTCGCGATCATCTGCGACCGTGGCGACCGTTACTTGTCGACCGGCATTTTCGACGCGCCTAACTGATGGCCAAACAAGAGAGAGGCCTGCGCTTCCAGCCCACCGGCGGCAGCAAGGCCCCGCAAATTCCGACCGGCAAAAAGCAGCGCTTGAGTATTGAGCGCCTGGCTAATGACGGTCGCGGTATCGCGTTTTTTGAAGGTCGCACCTGGTTCGTCATCGGCGCATTGGCCGGTGAAGAAGTCGAAGCACGCGTGTTGGGCGCCCACGGCAAAGTGGTCGAGGCGCGCACCGAACGGGTGTTCCAGGCCAGCGAACTGCGCCGCCCGGCACCATGTCCGCATGCCGGTCGCTGTGGCGGTTGCAGCGTGCAACATCTGCCGCACAACGAACAACTCGCCCTGAAACAGCGCATGCTCGCCGAGCAATTGTCGAAGGTCGCCGGTGTCGAACCCGAAGAGTGGGCCGCGCCATTGAGCGGTCCGGAATTCGGTTACCGGCGTCGCGCCCGAGTGGCGGTGCGCTGGGACATGAAGGCGAAAAAACTCGAAGTCGGTTTCCGCGCCGCTGGCAGTCAGGACATCGTGGCGATCAACGAATGCACGGTGCTGGTACAGCCCTTGCAACCGATCATGACCCGCTTGCCGGAAATGCTTCGGCGCTTGAGCAAACCTCAGGCGCTGGGGCATGTGGAATTGTTCAGCGGTTCGTCGTTGGCGGTGCTGCTGCGGCACATGGCGCCGCTGTCCGACGCCGACATGACGATCCTCAAGGATTTCTGCGCCTTCCATGAAGCCCAACTGTGGCTGCACGGCGACGGCGAACCGCAACCGGTCGAGGCTGACCAGTCGTTGGGTTATCGGCTTGAGCAGTGGGACTTGAACCTGGCGTACCGACCGGGGGATTTCATCCAGGTCAATGCCGGGGTCAACGAAGCGATGATCGCCCAGGCGCTGGACTGGCTGAAGCCGACGGCGGAGGAACGCGTTCTCGATCTATTCTGTGGTTTGGGTAACTTCGCGTTGCCGCTGGCCAAGGTCGTACGTGAAGTGGTGGCGGTTGAAGGTGTGCAGGCGATGGTCGAGCGAGCAGCCACGAACGCTGCTAGCAACAATCTTCATAATGCGAAGTTTTTTCAGGCCGATTTATCCCAGCCTTTGACCTATGCCGAATGGGCGCGCGAAGGCTTTTGTGCGGTACTCTTGGACCCACCGCGTGACGGTGCTTTCGAGGCAGTGCGCAAGCTAGCGTCCCTGGGCGCCAAACGGTTGGTGTATGTGTCGTGCAATCCGGCAACGCTGGCGCGCGACACGGTGGAATTGATCAAGCAGGGCTACCGGTTAAAACGTGCCGGGATTCTCGATATGTTTCCTCAGACGGCACATGTCGAGGCCATGGCGTTATTTGAAGCGAGCTAGGACGGCTCGTCTGGTCCGACTGGCCCGCCCGTGCAGCCGCGTACCGGCCCTGATGTGGGCGCACGGGCAACGAAGGTCAGCGATTTGACGCATTGAATCTGCGTCGTAGGGAAGGTAAGCAAGATGGTACAGGTGAGAGCACACCAGCCGATCAACACCGACGGCAGTATCAATCTCGAGGCTTGGCTCGATCACGCGGTCAGTGTCGATCCGGCACTGGATCGCGAAGCCTTGAAGGAAGCGTGCGAGTTTGCTCGCGCGTCTGAACAACAAGCCAATGCGGCGAAAAACCTGTGGTCCGAAGGGACCTCGAGTTTCCGCACGGGCCTTGAGATCGCCGAGATTCTCGCCGACCTCAAACTCGATCAGGATTCGTTGGTTGCCGCGATCCTGTATCGCGGCGTGCGCGAAGGCCAGATTGAGTTGCCGGCGGTCAGCCAGCGGTTCGGTCCGGTGGTCGCCAAACTCATCGACGGCGTGTTGCGCATGGCGGCGATCAGCGCCAGCCTCAGCCCCCGTCAATCCCTGGTGCTGGGCACGCAGGGCCAGGTCGAAAACCTGCGCAAGATGCTGGTCGCCATGGTCGACGACGTTCGCGTGGCGCTGATCAAACTGGCCGAACGCACCTGTGCGATCCGTGCGGTGAAAACCGCCGATGACGAAAAACGCAACCGCGTCGCCCGTGAAGTCTTCGACATCTACGCGCCTTTGGCTCACCGTCTCGGTATCGGTCACATCAAGTGGGAACTGGAGGACTTGTCCTTCCGTTACCTTGAGCCCGATCAGTACAAGCAGATCGCCAAGTTGCTTCATGAGCGGCGTCTGGATCGCGAGCGCTTTATCGCTGACGTGATGAGCCAACTGAAGAATGAGCTGACCGCGACCGGCGTCGATGCCGACATCAGCGGCCGGGCCAAACACATCTATTCGATCTGGCGCAAAATGCAGCGCAAGGGTCTGGAATTCAGCCAGATCTACGACGTGCGTGCCGTTCGCGTGCTGGTGCCGGAAATGCGCGACTGCTACACCGCGCTCGGTATCGTCCACACCCTGTGGCGGCACATCCCGAAAGAATTCGACGATTACATCGCCAACCCGAAAGAGAACGGCTACCGCTCGCTGCACACCGCAGTGATCGGCCCCGAGGGCAAGGTGCTGGAAGTGCAGATCCGCACCCACGCCATGCACGAAGAAGCCGAGCTGGGCGTTTGTGCGCACTGGCGTTACAAAGGCACTGACGTCAAATCCGGCTCCAACCACTACGAAGAGAAAATCTCCTGGCTGCGTCAGGTCCTCGAGTGGCATGAAGAGCTGGGTGATATTGGTGGCCTGGCTGAACAACTGCGGGTCGATATCGAACCGGACCGGGTGTACATCTTCACCCCGGACGGTCACGCCATCGACTTGCCGAAGGGCGCGACGCCGCTGGACTTCGCCTACCGCGTGCACACCGAAATCGGTCACAACTGCCGTGGTGCGAAGATCAACGGGCGCATCGTGCCGCTCAACTACAGCCTGCAAACCGGTGAACAGGTCGAGATCATCACCAGCAAGCACGGCACCCCGAGCCGCGACTGGCTGAACCCGAACCTGGGTTACATCACCACCTCGCGGGCACGGGCGAAGATCGTTCACTGGTTCAAATTGCAGGCGCGCGATCAGAACGTCGCCGCCGGTAAAACCTTGCTCGAGCGCGAACTCAACCGCCTCGGTCTGCCAGCGGTAGATTTCGACAAACTGGCCGAAAAGGCCAACATGAAAACGGCCGAAGACATGTTCGCTGCGTTGGGCGCGGGCGATTTGCGCCTGGCACAACTGGTGAACCTGGCGCAGCAACTGGTCGAGCCGGAACGCGGCAACGAACAGCTGGAGCTGATTCCACGCAAGGCTACCGGTTACAAACCGGGCAAGCGCGGCGACATCCAGATCCAGGGCGTCGGAAACCTGATGACCCAGATGGCCGGCTGCTGCCAGCCGCTGCCGGGGGATGCGATCGTCGGTTACATCACCGTGGGCCGCGGCGTGAGCATTCACCGTCAGGACTGCGCCTCGGTGCTGCAACTGGGCAGCCGCGAGCCCGAGCGGATCATCCAGGTCAGCTGGGGCCCGGTGCCGGTGCTCACCTATCCGGTGGACATCATCATCCGCGCCTACGACCGGTCCGGCCTGCTGCGTGACGTTTCGCAAGTGCTGCTCAACGAGCGGATCAACGTGCTGGCGGTGAACACCCGCTCGAACAAAGAGGACAACACCGCGTTGATGTCCCTGACCATCGAGATTCCGGGACTGGATGCACTGGGGCGGTTGCTGGGGCGGATTTCCCAGTTGCCGAACATCATCGAAACCCGTCGTAACCGAACCCCTTGATGGTGATCCCCTGTGGGAGCGAGCTTGCTCGCGATGAGGGCCGTTCAGTCAACAGTGATGTTGGATGTGCCGGCCCTATCGCGAGCAAGCTCGCTCCCACATTGGTTTTGAGTAGAGATTGATTGATGTATTCACTTGAAGACTTGCTGCACCTGATGAGCCGTCTGCGCGACCCGCAGTTCGGCTGCCCGTGGGACATCAAGCAAACCTACGAAACCATCGTCCCGCACACCCTTGAGGAAGCCTATGAAGTTGCCGACGCCATCGAGCGCGGTGACTTCGATCACTTGCAGGGTGAGTTGGGGGATTTACTGTTCCAGGTGGTTTATTACAGCCAGCTGGCCCGGGAAGAAGGGCGCTTCGAATTCGCCGGTGTCATCGACAGCATCACTCGCAAGCTGATTCGCCGTCATCCGCACGTGTTTCCTACCGGTGATCTGTACGCACCGCTGGATGTTCCGCGCTTGAGTGAAGATCAGGTCAAGCAGCGCTGGGAAGAGATCAAAGCTGAAGAACGCGCCGAGAAATCTTCCACGCCAACGCAACTGTCCTTGCTCGACGACGTACCCGCAGCACTGCCGGCATTGTCTCGTTCGGCGAAGTTGCAGAAGCGCGCGGGGCAGGTCGGGTTCGACTGGCCTGACGCCTTGCCGGTGCTCGACAAAGTGCGCGAAGAGCTCGATGAAGTGCTCGAAGCCATGGCCGACAATGACTCGGTAGCGATTGCCGATGAAGTCGGTGATCTGTTGTTTTCCGTGGTCAATCTGGCGCGTCATCTCAAGGTCGATCCCGAAACTGCACTGCGTGGCGCCAACAGCAAGTTTGAAAGACGCTTCCGTTTTATCGAACAGGCATTGCGCGACACCCACCGTCCCATAGAAGATTGCACCCTAGAAGAGTTGGACGCCTTGTGGGGCGAAGCCAAACGTCAGGAAAAGAATTTGCCCAGCTGCGGTTGAGCAGTTGCCTAAGTGAGTAATAAGCACCATGAGCATTTCCCTTCGCGACCAGTTGCTCAAAGCAGGGCTGGTCAACCAGAAGCAGGCCAAACAGGTCGGCAAAGAGAAGCAGAAACAGCAGCGGCTGGCCCACAAAGGTCAGATCGAACTTGATGACTCGCAGCAGCGTGCCGCCCAGGAAGCCATGGCCGAGAAGGTCAAGCGCGATCAGGAACTGAACCGTCAGCAACAGGAGAAGGCCGAGGCCAAGGCTCGCGCTGCTCAGGTCAAACAGTTGATCGAAGTCTCGCGTCTGCCGAAGCTGACGACCGAGGACTACTACAACTTCGTTGACGACAAGAAGGTCAAGCGCATCTCCGTCAACACGCTGATGCGCAACAAGCTCAGCAGCGGTTCGCTGGCCATCGTGCACCACGCCGGCGGTTATGAAGTGATCCCGCGTGAGGCGGCTCTGAAGATCCAGGAGCGCGATCCACAGCGTATCGTGCAGCTGAATGTGAAGACCGAAGAAGTCGCTGTCGAAGACGATCCGTACGCGGCTTATCAGATCCCGGACGATCTGATGTGGTAAGCCGTTAAAGACTGCAACAACGACAAACCCCGCTCATGGCGGGGTTTGTCGTTTTCAATGCTGTCATTGCTTATGCGGATTGGAGCGCTCGTTGCTGCTCCAGTTTTTCCAGTTCGGCCTTGTAGCTGTGGGCATCGGTTTCGGAGTGGAACATCCCCACCAGCATGTCTTGTTGGTGCACGTCCCAGATCCGGATACCGGCGGCTACGCCTTCGTGGGACTTATGTGAATCGTCGCGTTCAGTTACTTTTACAGTCATCTGCTAGCTCCAATCTCTGTTATCTGCAGCAAGGCGTGTGCAGGACTCCGTTATATGTTTGGTTAGCCTGCTAAGTAAACGACTGAGTTTGGTAACGGTTTTTTGCGAATTTGGTAAAAGTCCTGCAGCCCTCTAAATACGCGACATTCGGTCGCAGGGCGTTGAGTTTCATGACAAAAGCTTCATGTTTGCCGCGCTTTTTGTGGGAGCGAGCTTGCTCGCGATGGGGCCATTACAGTCAACATTTATGTTGTCTGATTTATCGCAATCGCGAGCAGGCTCACTCCTACAGGTTTTGCGGCGCTCCTCATTTTTCATTCGCACAAAAAAACGCCCCGAACCAGTCGGGGCGTTTTTGTGTGCAGCGAAACGGCGAGGTATTACTTACCTGCCCAGCGCTTCAGTACCAGCGTAGCGTTGGTGCCACCGAAGCCGAAGCTGTTGCTCATCACGGTGTTGATGGTGGCGTCTTCACGAGTCTTGGTCAGGATCGGCATGTCAGCCACTTCCGGGTCCAGTTCGTCGATGTTGGCGGAACCCGCCATGAAGTTGCCTTCCATCATCAGCATGCAGTAGATCGCTTCGTGAACGCCGGCGGCGCCCAGGGAGTGACCCGACAAGCTCTTGGTGGAGCTGATGGCCGGAGCCTTGTCACCGAACAGTTCACGCACACCTTTCATTTCCATGACGTCGCCGACCGGAGTCGAGGTGCCGTGGGTGTTCAGGTAGTCGATCGGAGCGTCAACGGTGGACATGGCCATCTGCATGCAGCGGATGGCGCCTTCGCCGCTTGGGGCGACCATGTCGTAGCCGTCGGAGGTCGCGCCGTAGCCAACGATTTCCGCGTAGATCTTCGCGCCGCGGGCCAGAGCGTGTTCCAGCTCTTCGACCACGACCATGCCGCCACCGCCGGCGATGACGAAACCGTCACGCTTGGCGTCGTAGGCACGGGAAGCTTTTTCCGGGGTTTCGTTGTACTGGCTGGACAGTGCGCCCATGGCGTCGAACAGGAACGATTGGCTCCAATGCTCTTCTTCACCGCCGCCGGCGAACACGATGTCCTGCTTGCCCATCTGGATCTGTTCCATGGCCGTACCGATGCAGTGAGCACTGGTGGCGCAGGCAGAAGCGATGGAGTAGTTCAGGCCCTTGATCTTGAACGGTGTGGCCAGGCAAGCGGAAACGGTGCTGCTCATGGTCCGCGTGACGCGGTATGGGCCGACACGCTTGACGCCTTTCTCGCGCAGGATGTCCAGCGCTTCCATCTGGTTCAGCGTGGAGGCGCCACCGGAACCGGCGATCAGGCCGGTACGCGGGTTGGAGACTTGCTCATCGGTCAGACCGGAGTCGGCGATGGCGTCTTTCATGGCCAGGTAGGCGTAAGCCGCCGCGTGGCCGACGAAGCGAAAGATCTTGCGATCGATCAGCTCTTCGAGGGGAAGGTCAATGGAGCCGGAAACCTGGCTACGCAGACCCATTTCGGCATATTCCGGGTTGAACCGGATGCCAGGGCGGCTTGCACGCAGGTTAGCGGAGACGGTCTCTTTGTCATTGCCCAGGCACGAAACGATGCCCAGACCAGTGATAACGACGCGGCGCATGCGGATAACCCTTAGAAGTTGTCAGTGGAGGTGAAAACGCCGACCCGAAGGCCTTCGGCGGTGTAGATCTCGCGGCCGTCGACGCTGACCGAACCATCGGCGATGGCCAGGTTCAGTTTGCCCTTCAGTACGCGCTTGATCTGAATGTTATAGGTTACTTTCTTGGCGGTCGGCAAAACCTGACCGAAGAATTTCACTTCGCCCGAACCCAGGGCGCGACCGCGGCCCGGCAGACCTTGCCAGCCGAGGAAGAAGCCGACCAGTTGCCACATGGCGTCGAGGCCCAGGCAGCCTGGCATCACCGGATCACCTTCGAAGTGGCAGGCGAAGAACCACAGGTCCGGAGTGATATCCAGCTCGGCGACCAATTCACCTTTGCCGTACTTGCCACCCTCGGCGCTGATATGGGTGATGCGATCCACCATCAACATGTTCGGGGCGGGCAGTTGTGCGTTACCTGGGCCGAACAGCTCACCGCGACTGCAGCGCAGCAGGTCTTCCCGAGTAAAGGCGTTTTGTTGGGTCATGCGAGCTCCTCAATAGTCCCATGCGGCAGGTGGGGCAAATCTTCCCGGCCGATCGAAGCGTTCATGCCTCGAGTCAGCAGCCTACTCATAGACTATTGCGTTGTGGTGAAAGTCACAGCACCAAGGACATGAATGTACACTTGTGCACTGAAATTATTATTCAAGCCCCTTTTCGGGCCTGTTCGGGTGCCTAAGACTGCCGCACTTTCGCCTTTCACGCCAGTCGCAGATAGCCGAAAGGCCTGCACTACTGCACCCAGCGCTGCAAAATTTGCTGCAAATCTGTGCGTTTGAAGGGCTTGGCCAGGTAATCGTTCATTCCCGCCGATAAACAGGCTTCGCGGTCACCCTGCAAGGCGTTGGCGGTCAGCGCGATGATCGGCAAGTCTGTGCAGCCGGGTAATTGGCGAATCTGTCGGGTGGCCTCGTAGCCGTCGATGATCGGTAGCCGGCAGTCCATCAGAATCGCTTCGAAGATCAGACTCTCGGCACTGCGCACTGCCTGCGCGCCATCGGTGACGACGCTGACAGTAAAGCCCAGACTGCGCAACATTGCTTCGATGACCGTCTGATTGACTGGATTGTCTTCCACCAGCAACACGTTGCGCCCTTCGCCATCACCGCTGCCGGTCGGTGTGCGCGGCACCAACACGGGCAGCGTCTGTTTATAAAGCGCCAGCGGAATTTCCAGGGTAAACACCGAGCCGCGACCTTCCTCGCTCTTGGCGCGCAACGTGCCGCCCATGCGTTCAGCCAGCGTGCGAGCAATCGGCAGGCCCAGCCCGGTGCCACCGTAGCGCCTCGAAATAGAACTGTCGGCCTGCTGGAAGGCGTTGAACATCAATTCCAGGCTTTCAGCCGAGATACCAATCCCGCTGTCGCGCACAGTGCAGGTGAACCACAGCAGTTCGTGATCCAGCGACTGCCATTGCGGTTCGATGCTGACGCGGCCCTGTTCGGTGAATTTCAGCGCATTGCCGATCAGGTTGACCAGGATCTGCCGGATCCGCGTCGGGTCGCCCTGCACCTGCAACGCGCGCATGTCGTCCGGAATCGACAGCGCCAGGTCGAGCCCGCGTTGCACGGCGCTGTGGGAGAACGACTGGGCGCAACTGCCGATCAGGTCCGCGAGGTTGAACGGAATGTGCTCCAGCTCCAGTTCCGAACGCTCGATGCGCGAGAAATCGAGAATGTCGTTGATGACTTTGAGCAGGTGTTCGGTGGACTCCGAGGCAAGCGCCGCGTATTCGACCTGCTCCTCGGTCATCTCGGTGGTTTCCAGCAGTTGCAGCATGCCCAGCACGCCATTCATCGGCGTGCGCAGTTCGTGGCTCATCATCGCAAGGAAATCGGATTTGGCGTTGTTGGCCTTTTCCGCTTCCTCGCGAGTCTGAATCAACTGCGCCATCGCTTGATGCTGTTCGCGACTGGCTTGTTCGAGCCCGTTGGCGAGGTTGTTGATGTGTTGCGACAGCGCGCCCAGTTCGGTGTCGTCGACGATCGGCAGCGGCGTTTTGTAATCGCCGTCTTGAATCGCCTTGACCGCGTTGCCGATGTCGCGGATCGGTTGCGACAGGCTGCCGGCCAGTCGCCGGGCGAGCAGAAAAGTGAACAACAGGGCGAACAGTGCCAGGATCCCGGCCTTGAGCAGGATTTCCTGCTGACGCTGGCTGAAGGCGTCATTGGACAGGCCGACGATCACCCGACCCAGATAATCCTCGGTGGGCGCCGTGTTGGCGACGCGGCTGCCTTGCAGGAAATCATTGTGCAGCTGGATTCGTTGCAGCCGCACCGGGGCCTGGAACACTTCGACCTGATGCGAGCGGGTGTGGGTTTCCGACGGTTGCTCGACGTACACCAGAATCCGGTTGGTACTGTCCTGGACTTCCAGAAAGCGCACATTGGGCGTGGCCAGGGTGGCCTTGAGCAAACTGTCGAGCACCTCGTTGTTGCCCGAGATCACCCCGTATTCGGTGGCCGGCGCCAGTTGGTTGGCGATCAGCTGCCCGGTGTGATTGAGCTCCTGACGCAGGTCCTGGATTCGCACGAAGGTGAAGAAGCTGATCAACAGCAACGTCAGCAACAGGGCAGGGCCGAGGCTGATGATTTGTGTGCGGGTGTTGATGTCCCAACGGCGACGGAAGGTCATGGGCGGTTTTCTCCTTCGGCCAACTGTGTTGCGACAGACGCTTCGTTCATCTGTTCAATACCTAATGAACGAGCCACTTGCGGGTTGCTTAAGACTTTGAAGCGTTGCGGGTAGTGCGTGCGTGGCCACGTGGCCGGTGGCCGGTCGAGCAGTTCGTCGAGCATTGCCAGCCAATCGCTCTGATCGCTGTAGGTGCTGGCCAGGCTCCCGGCCCTGACGAACCCGGCGTTAGGGCCGATCAACGCCAATTGCCGTGCATAGCTGCTGAGCAACAGGTTTTTCGCGGTTTTCGGGTTGTACAGATCGGGGTCGTCGAGGCCCAGCAACACGTCGCTGTTCTTCAGCAAGGTCTGCAGCGGCCGGCTGTCGTTCGTGTTATCCCAGCGCTCGGTGACCACCTCAAGACCCAGGGAGTGGGCGGCCTGATGCAGTTCTTTCAAGAGGAATTCGCTGTGGCCGTCGAAGAGCACGCCGACCCGTTTGGCCTGAGGCAGCAGCAGTCGGGTCAGGCGCAATTGTCGGTCCAGGGGCGGATCGCTCCAGAGCAGGCTGAGGTGGGGGGGGCGGGTGGCCCCCAGATGCTGACGGGCTTGCAGGCGGCTGATGCGCAGCACCAGCGTCGCCGGGCCCTGGGTGTCTTGCAGGCGCCAGTCGAGGCTCGGCAGGTCGAGCAGAATCAAACGGGTGTCGGCGGGCAGTTTGCCTGGCGCCGGCAG
Source organism: Pseudomonas fluorescens (assembly GCF_000968015.1). GTDB lineage: Bacteria > Pseudomonadota > Gammaproteobacteria > Pseudomonadales > Pseudomonadaceae > Aquipseudomonas > Aquipseudomonas fluorescens_W. Next base: position 12,486 of record NZ_LACH01000005.1, on the reverse strand, counting down.
ACTGGTCAGTGGCTGGAAGTGCACGTAATCGGCAGGCCGCAACGTGCTCAGGGCCTGAGTGAAGGATTGCATGCCCGGGCCGTCCTCGGCGCCGGTCAGCAAAATGTCCGCGGCGCGGGCTTCCAGGCTGCTCAGCAGCCCGGCAAACACCAGGCACAACCCGGCCAGCAGGCGGCCAAGGATTGGCGTCTTGCGTGACGGGCGATACCGCATCTTAGAACGCCAGCTCCGCGCTGAAGTAAAGCACCCGGCGCTCGTCGTAGTTGTTGTCGACGAAGGTCGTGGGCTGGCTGTCGAGGCGTTGCTGGAGCACGCCGGCCAGTTCCAGGCTGGCCTTGCCCAGGCCAATGCGTTTGGCGATGCGCGTGTCGACCCGTTCGAAGCGGTAGCCGTTCAGGGCATCGTCACCATAGTAGAAGAGCGCGCTGTTCCAGCCGTGGCCCCAGTTGCGTAGCCAACCGGCGGAACCGCTGTTTCGAGCCGTCTGTTGTGCATCCTGTGGGTTACTCGCCTCGGCATCGACGTAGGCATAGGTCAGGCGTAGGCGATCGGCGCTGCTGATTCTCCAGTCGAGCTGGGTTTCTGCCCCGGAGAAGCGCGCGCGGTTTGAATTGCTGGCGATGTACTGATTGTTGCGCAACGGTTCGCTGATCATCCCGGTGATTTCGTCGTAGAACAGCTTCACATCCACCGCCAGCCCCACTTCGGCAAAGTAGCCGTTGTAGCCCAGCTCCCGGGAGCGCATGTGTTCCTGTTCGAGGTTGCCGGGGCCACGGGTCTTGACGAAATAACGGGCACTGGACTGGCCATAGGCGCTGGGCCGCAGGTTCTTTACCTGATAGCTCCAGTTGACGTTGTTCTCGAACATGTCCGGCGAGCGGATGGCTTCCGAATACACCGCCCGCAGGCCATGGCGCGGGTTGATCAGGTAGTTGACGGCCACCCGGGGGGTGAGCGAACTGCCGATCAATTGCGTGTCTTCGAACATCGCTCCGCCCTGCAGCAACCAATGTTCGGTGGCGCGCCACTCGAGTTGGCCGAACGCACGCCAGGTGGTGTCGTCCAGGGTGCCATTGAAGTAGGTCTCGGAATCTGCCCGGTCGTAACGATAGTTCATGCCGCTGAGCAGCCGCAGACTGTCGGACAGGCTGAGGGTGTCCTGCAATTCAAGGTCGTAGCGCGATTCCCGGGCGCTCTGGTCAATGTCGCCACAGAGGGTTTGCCGGGCGCCGTTTCGCCATTGGTCGAGCACTTGATTGGCCAGTGCGCGTTGGGCCGGGTCACCTGCGGGCGCGCCGGGGCCGGTGTAGCGCTCCATGTTGCGCGCCAGGCGTTCGGTGTAATTCGGGTTGAGCTGCCAGAGTTCGGTCAACTGGGGGCTGAACGAAACCTCGGCATCGCAGGCACGCCAGGTCTGCTGACGATCCCAGTGCTGCGCCGAGCCCTGGATGTAAAGGCTGTGATCGGGATTGATGTCGAGGTTCCAGCGCAGCGAGCCGGCGTAGTCCTTGGCGATGACGTCAGAATTGTTCCCCGCAGCGGTAATCCCCGAGAAGACCGGGCGGTAGGTATACGGACGCTGATTGGTCCCGTCCTTGGCATTCAATTGCCAGTCGATACTCTGGTTTTCAGTGAGCGTCTGGCTGACAGCGAGGTTGAAGCGGTTCAAGCGGCGGCTGTCACGGTAGTCGGCGCCATTGCGGTCCGAGTCGAAGCCGTCGTCTTGCTGGCCGGACAGTGACAGGCGCAGGTCGCCGCCGTCCCAGCCCACGCCCTGGCTGGCGTAAAAGTCGTCGATGCCGCGCTGCCCACGGGTGACTTTCATTCGCGTGCCGTGGCTGTCGGCCGGGTTACGCGTGATGATGTTGACCACCGCCATCAGCGCATTGGCGCCATAGCTGACGGTGTTGGGGCCGCGAAAAACTTCGATGCGCTCGATGTCTTCCAGGGCGACGGGAATGTCACTCCAGTCCACGGTGGCCAGGCCTGCGCGGTACACCGAACGGCCGTCGATCAACACCTGCAGGCGTCGCGCTTCGGTCGCATTGGTGCCGTGATAGTTCACCGCCGCCTGGTTGCCGTTGATGTTGCCGACCATCATTCCCGGCACCAGTCGCAGCAACTCACTGATGTCCCGGGCGCCACTGGCGTTGATCAGTTCGCTGTCGATCACCGTCATGCTTCCCGGTACCGCGGCCGGCGACTGCTTGAGCCGCGTCGCGGTCAATACTTGCGGCAGCGCCTCGCTGTCGAGGAACAAGTCGTCGGCAAGCAAAGGCGAGCTGAAAATCAGCGCCAGTACCAGCGGCGAGCGAGGTGATGGAGAGCCAAACGACACAACACATCCTTGATAGCGAACAATTGGCGCGCATGTTAACCGAGCGCAATGACTTTTCCAGTCACGTTGTGGGCATTTTCCTCGGTTTTCTTGGTCTTCTTCCTACAAGTGTCGGTAATTGATGCGGGGGCTGGCCGCCACTGGGCCGCTCCGTATAATGCCGACATCGCCACTGGTATGGATTAACGGATTGCATATGACTGAACAGCGCCCAATTGCGGTCCTGGGAGGCGGAAGTTTTGGTACCGCCGTGGCTAACCTGCTGGCCGAGAACGGGCACCAGGTCCGGCTGTGGATGCGTGACCCCGAGCAGGCAGAGGCCATTCGGGTCAATCGCGAGAACCCGCGTTACCTCAAAGGCATCAAGATTCTGCCGGCCGTGGAAGCGGTCACCGACCTGCTGGCCACTCTGCAAGCCTGCGACCTGTGCTTCGTCGCACTGCCGTCCAGCGCGCTGCGCTCGGTATTGATGCCGCACGCCGAACGTTTGACCGGCAAATTGTTGGTGAGCCTGACCAAAGGCATCGAAGCCCACACCTTCAAACTGATGAGCGAAATCCTTGAAGAGATCGCCCCGCAAGCGCGTATCGGCGTGCTGTCCGGGCCGAACCTGGCCCGTGAAATCGCCGAACACGCGCTGACCGCCACGGTGGTCGCCAGCGAAGACGAAGAGCTCTGCCAGCGGGTTCAAGAAGCGCTGCATGGCCGGACCTTTCGCGTGTACGCCAGCGCCGACCGCTTCGGCGTGGAGTTGGGCGGCGCACTGAAAAACGTCTACGCAATCATCGCCGGCATGGCGGTGGCGCTGGGCATGGGCGAAAACACCAAGAGCATGCTGATCACCCGGGCGCTGGCGGAAATGACCCGCTTTGCGGTGAATCAGGGCGCCAACCCGATGACCTTCCTCGGTTTGGCGGGCGTTGGCGATTTGATCGTCACCTGCTCGTCGCCGAAAAGCCGTAACTACCAGGTCGGGTTCGCCCTCGGCCAGGGCTTGAGCCTGGAAGATGCCGTGACGCGCCTGGGCGAAGTCGCTGAAGGCGTGAACACCCTCAAGGTGCTCAAGACCAAGGCCCAGGAGGTTGGCGTGTACATGCCGCTGGTCGCCGGACTGCATGCCATCCTGTTCGAAGGGCGCACGCTGGAGCAGGTGATCGGTCTATTGATGCGTGCCGAGCCGAAAACCGACGTCGACTTTATTTCCACCAGCGGTTTCAACTGAGCACTCAATTGACAGGGGCAGGGAGCGAGACATGAACGATCCGAAAACAGAAGCCAAGTACGAATCCATCCTGCTGCGCGTGTTGTGGATGATCGTCTACGTGTTGGTCTGGCAAGTGGCGCAATTCATCCTTGGCGCCGTTGTGTTGGTTCAACTGATCTATCGTTTGATCTATGGCGCCCCGAGCGCCAGCCTGATGAACTTCGGCGACAGCCTGAGCCAGTTCCTGGCGCAGATCGGTCGTTTCGGCAGTTTCCACAGCGACCAGAAGCCCTGGCCGTTCGCCGACTGGCCGACGCCGCGTACACCGGAAGGTGAAGCGCCGCACGCTGTGGCGCCGGCCCCGCATCCGGTACGAGATGAGGAACCGAAACTATGAAACTCTGGGTATTACGTCATGGTGAAGCCGAGCCTTACGGCTCCTGTTCCGACTCGGAGCGGGCACTCACTCCCCACGGTTGCGAAGAAGTGCTGCGCAGCGCTGCCGAACTGATCGGTCAGCCGATTACGGCCATCTATGCCAGCCCCTACCAACGAGCGCAGCAGACTGCGCAGCTGGTGCGTGAAGCGCTGGGATTTCAACCGGATATTCGCACCGTCGAATGGTTGACCCCTGGCTACAGCCCGCAAGTAGTGGCGGAGCAATTGGTGTCGGTGGATTACGCGTTGCTGGTCAGCCATAACCCGCTGGTGGGCAACCTGCTGGGTTACCTGCAAAACGGCCATGTGCAGGACCCGGAAAAGGTGGGAACCGCGGGTCTTGCGGAGCTGGAGGGCGATTTGCCGCTGGCCGGAGCAATGAAGCTCGTCAGCATCAAGCAACCGTAGTGTCTGTTGGAGCCGGGCTGTTGTGGGAGCGTGGCTTGCCCGCGATGGCATCGGCTCGGTCTGACTGATAAACCGCGGCGCCTGCATCGCGGGCAAGCCACGCTCCCACAGGTTCGGTGGCGAACCGTTTTTTGTGTGAAATAGTCAACCGAGCAACTGCTTGGTTGACTACGCTTGCTCCAGACCAAAAATAAAGGAGCGAGTCGCATGCCTGCTGCTTTTCGTTTGCCCCTGGACGTCTTCTACGAGCGTGAGGCCCGTCATCCGCGCCAGCGCTTTCTGGTCCAACCCGTGGGCGGCGGGCAAGTCGAGACCTTGACTTGGGAAGACGTCGGTCATCAGGCGCGTTGCGCCGCGCATTGGCTGCGCGCACGCGAACTGCCTCAAGGCAGCCACATCGCCCTGATCTCGAAAAACTGCGCGCACTGGATCATCGCCGACCTGGCGATCTGGATGGCCGGCCATGTGTCGGTGCCGCTCTATCCGAACCTCACCGCCGAGACCGTGGCCCAGGTCCTTGAACATTCCGAAGCGGCGCTGGTGTTCATCGGCAAACTCGATGACTGGCCTGGAATGTCTCGCGGGGTCATCCCTGATCTGCCAACGATCAGCCTGCCGTTACATCCGCCTGGTACTTTCGATTTCAGCTGGGACGACCTGCAAAAGAGCTCACCGATCCAGGACGATCCCAAGCCTTCCGCCGACCAGTTGGCGACCATCATTTACACCTCCGGCACCACCGGCATGCCCAAAGGCGTGATGCACAGTTTCGCCAATCTGGGGTTTGCCACCACTCGCGGCACGCAGTTGTTTGGCTTGAATGAGTCGGATCGGCTGCTGTCCTACCTGCCCCTATGCCATGTCGCCGAGCGGATGTTCGTTGAGCTGGCGTCGATCTACACCGGGCAAACGGTGTTTTTTGCCGAGAGCCTCGACACCTTCCTGACCGATTTGCGCCGTGCACGTCCGACCGCGCTGTTCGGCGTGCCGAGGATCTGGACCAAATTCCAGATGGGCGTGTACAGCAAGATCCCGGCAAAGCGCCTCGACTTCCTGCTCAGCCTGCCGATCATCGGCAAGCGGGTCGGCCACAAAGTCCTGGCCGGGCTCGGGCTGGACGCCTTGCGCATCGCCTTGTCCGGCGCCGCGCCAGTGCCGCAGACCTTGCTGCTGTGGTACCGCAAACTGGGCCTGGATGTGTTGGAGGTCTACGGCATGACCGAAAGCTGCGGCTACTCGCACGTTGGCCTGCCGGGCCAGAACAAACCTGGCTGGATCGGCAAGCCATGCCCTGAGGTCGAGGTGCGGATCGCTGAGTCGGGCGAAGTGATGGTGCGCAGCGGTGCGACCATGCTCGGGTATTTCAAGGAGCCTGAGAAAACCGCCGAAACCATCACCGAGGACGGCTTCCTGCGCACCGGCGACAAGGGCGAGCAAGACGCCGAAGGCAACCTGCGCCTGACCGGGCGACTGAAGGAAATATTCAAGACCAGCAAAGGCAAATACGTGGCCCCGGCACCGATCGAGAATCGCCTGGCGGAGCATTCGCGCATCGAGCAGGTGTGCGTGGTGGGCGATGGCCTGAGTGCGCCGTTGGGGTTGTGCGTGCTCTCGGCGGTCGGTCAGCAGGACGCCAGCGGAACGGCGCGGGCGGGCCTGCATTCAAGCCTGGAAAAACTGTTGGATGAGGTTAACGGCGTCCTCGACAAACACGAACGCTTGCGTCGATTGGTGGTGGTCAAGGACAGCTGGGCGGTGGAAAACGGCTTCCTGACGCCGACCCTGAAGATCAAGCGCAACGTGATCGAAGCCGCCTACGGTGCCCGTTTCGAAGAATGGAGCGAGCGCAGCGAAGCGGTGCTGTGGCAGGATTGAGTCACGAATAAAACCAACAAAGGATGTCAGCAATGAGCTTGTGGCGTACCAATCCCAACATTGAGCAGCTGAACGCAATCCAGAAAAACACCATTGGCGAAGTGCTGGATATTCGCTTCGAAGCCTTCGACGACGAGTCCCTGACTGCGAGCATGGTCATCGACCATCGCACTCACCAGCCTTACGGACTGCTGCACGGCGGCGCCTCGGTGGTCCTGGCTGAAACCGTGGGCTCGATGGCCAGTTACCTGTGCATCGACGCCAGCAAGTTTTACTGCGTGGGCCTGGAAATCAACGCCAACCATTTGCGCGGCTTGCGCAGCGGGCGGGTCACGGCGGTGGCCAAGCCAATTCACATTGGCCGCACGACGCATGTCTGGGATATCCGTTTGACCAGCGATGAGGGGAAGGCCAGTTGTGTGTCGCGCTTGACCATGGCGGTAGTGCCATTGGGTGAGAATCCGCCTGCCCGCTGAGGGTGTGTTTCTTCAATTAGATCCACCCCTCACCCTAACCCTCTCCCCACGGGGGCGAGGGGATTGACCGAGGTGTTCTTTCGAGCTACATCGACCTGAAAGTCCGAGCCGAACTCCGGTCTGGAAAAGCCCCCGATCTGCTCCCTTTCCCCCTCTCCCCCGTGGGGAGAGGGCTGGGGTGAGGGGTGGATTCATCTTACACACCATTCCCTTGACCAGACTGTCATCATTCCTGGCACTTACGGTCATTGCTGTAGGACGCCGTCTTACGGACAATCAACCCTTGTTTTCGTTGATGGATCACCGGTATGTCGCAACAGATATTTTTCGCCCACGCCAATGGTTTCCCCTCGGGCACCTACGGCAAGTTGTTCGCGGCGCTGGCGCCCGAGTATCAGGTGACGCATCTGCAGCAGCACGCCCACGACCCGCGTTTTCCGGCGGACGACAATTGGTACAACCTGGTCGACGAGCTGATTCATCACCTCAAGCAGCAACCGGAACCGGTGTGGGGCGTCGGCCATTCCTTCGGTGGCGTGCTGCACCTGCACGCAGCGTTGCGGTGCCCTGAGCTCTATCGCGGCGTGGTGATGCTCGACTCGCCGGTGCTGACCCGCGCTGATCAATGGGTGATCCGTGCCGCCAAACGCTTCGGTTTCATCGATCGCCTGACCCCGGCTGGCCGTACGTTGGGACGTCGGGAAGAGTTCACCGATCTGGAAGCGGCCCGACTCTATTTCGCAGGTAAAACCCTGTTTCGCAGTTTCGACCCGGAATGCTTCGACGCTTACCTGCAACACGGCTTGCACAAGGTGGGCGACAGGCTGCGCCTGCGCTTCGACCCGGCCACGGAAATCAGTATCTACCGTGGCGTGCCGCACACCAGTCCCGGCCGCACACGGCAACTGAAAGTGCCGCTGGCGGTGGTCAGGGGGCACAAGAGCCGGGTGGTGATGCGTCATCACGCAAGCCTCGTGGGGCGCTTGCCGCTGGGCGAGTCCCTGACCATGCCTGGCGGCCACATGTTTCCCCTCGAACGTCCCCAGGACACGGCCACGCTGCTGAAGAACCTGCTCAGCCGTTGGGACGGTCGCCGCCAACAGGATTGCGCATGAGCAACGTCGTTGAAGAAGTTCGCCTGAGCCTGCCGCATATCGAGTTGGCAGCGCACTTGTTCGGCCCCGAAGACGGCATGCCGGTGATCGCCCTGCACGGCTGGCTGGACAACGCCAACAGCTTCGCCCGGCTGGCGCCGAAGCTCAAAGGCTTGCGCATTATCGCGCTGGACATGGCCGGTCACGGTCATTCCGGGCATCGGCCGACCGGTGCCGGTTACGCGCTGTGGGACTACGCCCATGACGTGCTGCAAGTGGCCGAGCAATTGGGCTGGAAGCGCTTTGGCCTGCTGGGGCATTCCATGGGCGCGATCGTTTCGCTGGTGCTGGCCGGTTCGTTACCGGAACGCGTGACCCACCTGGCGTTGATCGACGGCATCATTCCTCCTACAGACAAAGGCGAAAACGCTGCCGAACGGATGGGCATGGCCCTGCAAGCGCAGCTGGATTTGCGGGAGAAGCGCAAACCGGTCTACAACACCCTCGACCGGGCTATCGAGGCACGCATGAAAGGCTTGGTCGCTGTCAGTCGCGAAGCCGCAGAACTACTCGCCCAACGTGGATTGATGCCGGTGCCGGGCGGTTATACCTGGCGCACCGATAACCGCCTGACCTTACCGTCGCCGCTGCGTCTGACCTCCGAACAGGCGATGGCCTTCGTCCATCGAGTCAGTTGTCCTGCAAAACTGGTGGTGGCTGCCGACGGCATGCTCGCCAAACATCCCGAGTTGCTGGAGCGTCTACCCTTTAGCCGTGAACAGCTGCCTGGCGGCCATCATTTACACCTGAATGACGAACCCGGCGCCGACCTTGTCGCAGACTGTTTCAATCGGTTCTTCGCCGTTCCTTGACTTGCGCCTGGCAACTGTCGAGGCTGGGCGGGTTGAAATGGGAGACAACCATGATAGATCTCTACACCGCTGCGACCCCGAATGGCCACAAGGTCTCTATCGTGCTCGAGGAACTCGGCCTGCCCTACACGGTGCACGCCTTGAGTTTCGACAAAAAGGAACAGAAGTCCGAGGGCTTCCTCAAGATCAATCCCAATGGCCGGATTCCGGCAATTGTCGACCGCGCCAACGGCGATTTCGCCGTGTTTGAATCCGGCGCGATCCTGATTTACCTGGCTGAACTGAGCGGCAAACTGCTGCCAAAAGACCCCAAGGGGCGTTCAGTGGTCCTGCAATGGCTGATGTTCCAGATGGGGGGGATCGGCCCGATGCAGGGTCAGGCCAACGTGTTTTTCCGTTATTTCCCGGAGAAGCTCCAGGGCGCCATCGATCGCTATCAACATGAAACCCGCCGCCTCTATGAAGTGCTCGACACGCGCCTGCAAGCCGTGGAGTTTCTGGCCGGTGAGTACAGCATTGCCGACATCGCCACTTTTCCGTGGGTCCGTGGCCATGAGTGGTCGGGTGTCGAGGTCGACGGTTTGTCGGCCTTGCAGCGCTGGATGGCAACCATGGAGGCGCGTCCGGCGGTACAGCGTGGTTTGCTGGTGCCTGAGCGCATCGATGACGCCAGTATCATCAAGGGCGCCCAGGCCATGCTGATCCGATGAGTCTATCCATGCGTTCACTCAGTCTGCTGGCGCTGTGTTGTTTCAGTCCCCTGTTGTTTGCCGCCGATATCCCGGGCAGTCAGGACTTGCCGATCGTGCCGCGTATGGCCGATGCGCAGATCGTCGACTATCGTCCGGTCGCCGAACTTGAGCGGATCTATCCACTGGGCTCTATCCGCAAAATCAGCGGCCAGTTGCGCTTTGACGGCCAGGTCGCTGCCCGAGGGCAAACCACGTCGGTGACCTACGAGTTGCCACCGGAGCATTCCTCCACCGAGGCCTTCACCGCCGCTCGTGAAGCCTTGCAGAAGCAGGATGCCCAGTTGCTGTTCTGGTGCCAGGCCCGTGATTGCGGCGAAAGCAGCCTGTGGGCCAATGATGTCTTCGGCAATGCCAAGCTTTATGGCGCTGATGATCAGCAAGCGTTTTTGCTGTTGCGCCTGGCGGCCCCACAGGACAACACGCTGGTGGCGCTTTACAGCATCACGCGCGGCAATCGCAAAGCGTATCTGCACGTCGAACAGTTTGACGCCGCCGCGCCGCTGGGTGATTTGCTGCCGACTTCTGCAACCTTGCTTCGAGAGCTCAAAAGCACAGGTGAGCTCGATTTTCCAAAATTGACCGGCGATCCTGACGATGCCTGGCTACGCCTGATCTCTCGTGGGCTGAATCTGGACACCACGTTGCGGGTCAGCGTTTCCGGGCCGAAGGCCGAAGCCTGGCGTCAGGCACTGATCGGGCAGGGTGTGCGTACCGCCAGGATGGAAGCCGGCAGCGTCGACGGCGCTGGCTTGCACATCGAACTGTTGCGGTAAGCTTATCAGGTGAACGTGCATGTCGCGTTCGCCTACTCCTTTGCGAACTGACTTTTTTCGAGATTTAGATGATCAATAACGATCGGCTGTTGGTGCAGATCCTGCTCCTGGTGCTGTTTGGCGCGAGCTTCTGGGTGATGGCGCCGTTCTGGTCGGCGCTGTTCTGGGGCGCGGTGCTGGCGTTTGCCAGTTGGCCGCTGATGCGTTTGCTGACGCGTTTGCTCAATGGGCGCGAATCTCTGGCGGCCGCCGTGCTGACGCTGGGCTGGATGTTGCTGGTGGCGTTGCCGTTGGTCTGGCTGGGGTTCAACCTCGCGGACCATGTGCGCGATGCCACGGCGTTCATCAAGGATGTGCAGGTCGACGGGCTGCCGGAAGCGCCAATCTGGCTGGGCAGCATTCCCCTGGTGGGCGAGCGGCTGGTGGGGGTCTGGAACAGCATCGATCAGCAGGGCGCGGCGCTGATGCTGGCGGTCAAACCTTACCTGGGCCAGGTCGGCAATTGGCTGCTGGCGCGCAGTGCGCAAATTGGCGGCGGGATTCTCGAGCTGACGTTGAGTATCGTCTTCGTATTCTTTTTCTACCGTGACGGGCCGCGTCTGGCGGCGTTTGTTCACGGGTTGCTGGAACGTCTGATTGGTGACCGTGCCGGGTATTACATTGAATTGGTGGCAGGCACGGTGCAGCGGGTGGTGAACGGCGTGATCGGGACGGCGGCGGCCCAGGCGGTTCTGGCGTTGATCGGGTTTTTGATTGCCGGGGTGCCCGGTGCGCTGGTGCTGGGGATCGTCACGTTTTTGCTGAGCCTGATTCCGATGGGGCCGCCGCTGGTGTGGATTCCGGCCACGGCCTGGCTGGCCTGGAAAGGCGAGTATGGGATGGCGGTGTTTCTCGGCATTTGGGGGATGTTCATCATCAGTGGCGTCGACAACGTGCTCAAACCGTACCTGATCAGCCGGGGCGGGAATTTGCCGTTGGTGATTGTGCTGCTCGGGGTGTTTGGCGGGTTGATTGCCTTCGGGTTTATTGGCTTGTTCATCGGCCCGACGTTGTTGGCGGTGGCCTACAGCCTGCTGAACGACTGGAGCAAGAGTCAGGCTCGGGTTGAGGATCGCCGGCCCTGAGATTTTTGTTGGAGCTTAGGGCCTCTTCGTCGGAACGCCGCCCGGAGCAGGCTCGCTCCCACAGGGTTAAGTGGTGTTCACACATTATGTGTTTCACCCCGGTCCAATGTGGGAGCGAGCCTGCTCGCGAAGCTTTTGACTTATGTGGCCTCGTTCAGGTATTTGCCCACGGTCGCCACGTTGTCGAGCGAGTACTGCTTGCTCAGGTTGGCGATCATTTTGTTCAGGGCTTCGGTCACTTTCGACTGATCGGTGGAGCTGTCGGTGTTTCGCTCGCGGCCGGCTTGCAACGCCGCGTTCAACTCGTCGCTGCTGACGCCGCCACTGCTGTCGCTATCCAGCACTTTGAGCAACGCAGCGCTGGTGTCGGTGCTGGTCGAAGAAGTGCTGCTGGTCTGCAACGCGCTGGTCAGTTCGGTGGCACTGACACTGCCGTCGCTGTCCGCATCGAGCTGGCTGAACAGTTCTTCGCTGGACATTTGTTGAGGTGGCGGCGGAGGCGGGGCGAGGCTCGCGGCGAGTTCGTCCTGGCTGACGGAGCCGTCTTCGTTCTTGTCCAGGGCCGAGAAGATTTCTGTGCTGTCGGCGCTGCTGCCGGCGCTGGCCAGGCCGTTGCTCAGTTCATCGCTGCTGATGGCGCCGTCACCGTCGGCGTCCAGGGCGCTGATCAGCGCGTCAGCCAGTTCGGTGTTCGGTGCCTGGTCCCGTGGCGGTGGCGGCGGTGGGGCCATCGCGGCCATCTCTTCACCGCTCAGACTGCCGCTGTCGTCGCTGTCCAGGTCAGCGAAGTTCTTGCTCAGGCTGACCAGTAGACCGTCGTCGGTTTTCTGCGACAGGGCGCTCTTGAGTTCATCCTGATCCACCGCGCCGTCGCTGTTGCTGTCGAGTTTAGCGAGCAGCTCTTTCTGAAACTGCTGACTGCGGGCGGTGCTGGTCGTGGTGCTGCTGGTGCTGGTATAGCTCATGTAACTGCTGACGCTACCAATCATTGCGCTCACTCCTTGGAATGGAAGCCGGTGGGTGCACCGGCTTATGCAGCCTCAAGGGGCAAGTTGTCGTGGGTATGTGAGGTTTGTACCGATGGGCACACACACTCATCGCGGCGGGATCATGTAATTGGATGGACTCGCCC
>NZ_LACH01000049.1 GCF_000968015.1 Pseudomonas fluorescens | reverse complement strand
AAGCCAGCTTTACCGAAAGCAGCCAATGAGGTTGCAGGAGAGGGGCTGACCATGCATTTCCAAGTGACTCGCTGTAAAAGCGAAACCGCCAGCCGCCATCACCGCAGAAACGGATATGTACCCCAACCCTAAGTGAACAGCATTAGGCCACACGGGGTGCTTCGGTTAAACCAGATTGATCGTGACGTCGATGTTGCCACGGGTCGCCTTGGAATACGGGCACCGCTGGTGGGCGCCATCCACCACGGCCCGTGCGACAGCAGGGTCCAGACCCGGAAGGCTGACATTGAGGCGCGCCTGGAGGAAAAAGACGTCTTCGGTCTTGCCCAGGTCCACTTCGGCATCGACGACGACGTCGCTCGGCAGGGTCACCTTCAACGCGACAGCCGCCTTGCCCATTGCACCGATGAAACAGGCCGACCAACCTGCAGCCAGCAGCTGTTCGGGATTGGTGCCGCTCCCTGACGAGCCAGGCGCGGAAAGCTTGACGTCCAAACGTCCATCGTCGCTTCGTGCCTCGCCGTTACGGCCTCCGGTCGTGTGGGTCTTGCCGGTGTAAAGCACGGTATCGATTTCATTGATCATGAGGTGGCTCCTGCTGGGGTCTTGGGCTCTTTGGTCTGGGTTCATCGGAGAACGCCAGGTGTTCGACGCCGCCCACTTTTCCACCTTCATGTACTGCGTATGTGTCCTGATTCAGGGGTTGTGTAACGCTGTGTAAGATCTCCAGCGAACATACAGAACGATACAAATCTCCGGGCTATCTGTTGCTGCACCGATACGTGTTCAACCGTTATTCGCGAGGGGTCGTTACACCGTTTGTGGGATCACCTTCTTGCAGCATCTGCGCCAGGATTGCTCGCTCCTTCACGCCCGGTACGACGCCGCTGGTTTGTGCCTCCATTACTATGATGTTGTCCTCGTTGGTCATCGTGATAGCCGCCGTGGCGCGGCCTTTTTCATCGATGTCCGTGATCACCCAATGGCAGGTGATGGTGTCGCCGACATACACGGGCTTCTTGAAGTGGAACGTCATGCCTGACGCCAGCCAGCCGATCTGCCCACCGATTTCGGTGACCAGGCTGGCCGTCAGCAGGCCATGGGAAACCGGCGCCCTGAAGCCGCGGGCTTCGGCGAAACGCGCATCGAAATGCACGGGGTTGTAGTCGCGGGAAATGCTGGCGAAGCGTTGAATGTCTTCCTCACTGAAGCGGCGGGATACCGTGAAGCTGTCGCCCACTTGCAGCCCTTTGGCGGCGCGCTGTCTGAAGCTGATCACTGACTAATCCTTTTATTGATGAGGCGCTCTCAACCGGAAAAACCGATGAGCGTGCTCAATCAATAAGTGGGTTATTGCCACGCGTCAACCTGCAAATCCACCACCCACAAACGTACAAGCCAAGCACCAGATTGCCTGCGTAGACTCCAACGATTCGTATCGCGTTTCTGGGTTGATTGCAGGCAAGTCATGGACATTTTTCTCTACGCTTTCAGCGTGATGTACAGCCCGGGGCCGGTCAATTTCATGGCGCTGAATGCCGGGCTGACGGGAAGGTTTCGGCGTTCCCTGGGCTTTTTCGTCGGAGTGGGCTGCGCGTTGTTGATGCTGTTCATCCTCTTCGGCTATACCGGTGAAGCGATTATTTCCCAGGCGGCGCTGCCTTACATTTCCCTGGTGGGCGGTCTCTATACGCTCTATCTCGCCTATCAGGTTTACACCGCAACGACGGTGGTGCCGGGGGAGGCGAGCGAGCCCCCGGTAGCAGCGCAAAAGACCCTGACGTTCTGGAATGGATTTCTGATTCAGGTGCTGAATCCCAAAGGCATCATGGTGGTGTTGCCGATCACCAGCGTCATGCTGCCGGCGGCGCACATTACCGGCTCCTCCATCGCAATCGTCTCTGCGCTGCTGGCAATCGCCGGTGGCGGGGCGCCGGGTGTCTATTCGCTGCTAGGCGCCATCCTCGGTCGACGTATTACCCGTGAGTCTTACTTCACGGTGTTCAATCGCCTAATGGGCCTGGCGCTGGTGGTCTGTGCTTTCTTCATGTTCCACGCGTTCTATCTGCACGTTCAGGCGACATGAACCGGCTTGAGAGACGTGTCGATCCGTCGTGTTATGGTTTCGAGGGTACACATCTGCAATTGCACCGGTGCGCCACCATGCTAGATCACCCTTCGCAAAGAGACTGGGTCAGACATGCTCCCCAGACTTCGAAGCTTGAGCGGTTCGAAGCGTTCTTCTGCGCGCACGCCTTCGACCCTCATCGACACGACACGTACGCCATCGGCCGAACCGTCGCCGGCGTGCACCGCTTCAATTATCGGGGTGAGTCGAAACTGTGCCTGCCCGGTGAAACCATGATCGTGCATCCCGACGAATCACATGATGGTTGCGCAGGTTCCGAGGCGGGTTTCCGTTATCGCGGCGTGTACGTCCCGCCATCCCTGGTCCAGCAGATTGTGAAGGGCAAGCCGCTGCCGTTTTTCAAGGCGGGCGTCACCGGAGATCCGCGCCTGGCCGCTGCGGCCGATGCGCTGCTCGACGCGCTGGGTGACGAACTGGATTCGCTGGCGGAAGACGACGCCCTCTACACCTTCGTGACGACCCTGGCAGAACTCGCGGGCCAGCCTCCCGGCCGGACAGCCCAGCACTTCGCCGCTGCGGCGCGAGCCCGCGAGTACATTGACGACAACCTTGACCGGCCGATCACCCTCGACGACCTGGCCGATTGCGCCGGGCGGGATCGCTGGAGCCTGTCGAATGACTTTCGTGTGTTCTTCGGCACCAGTCCGCACCGCTATCTCACGCTGCGGCGCCTGGACCGGGTGAAAGCGCTCACCCAAGCGGGGCTGGCGCTGTCGGATGCGGCGATCGAGGCGGGGTTTTTCGATCAAAGCCACATGTCCAGGCACTTCAAGAAGGCGTTCGGTATTTCGCCTTCGCGCTGGTGTAACCCCGCGTAAACGCCCGACCACTGACCTAATGCGTTGCACCGCCGAGATTCGTGCTCACCCGGATTTCGCCGCACTATCACCCTCGTTTAGGCAGTTTCCAGTTTGGCCGAATGAAATGGCAGGTGTAGCCGTTGGGATAGTGTTCGAGGTAGTCCTGATGTTCCGGTTCTGCTTCCCAGAACGGGCCTGCGGGCACGATTTCAGTGACAACTTTGTCGGGCCACAAGCCGGATGCATCAGCGTCGGCCACGGTGTCCTCGGCTACCTGCTTCTGTTCATCGTTGAGATAGAAGAGTGCCGAGCGGTAGCTCATACCCACATCGTTGCCCTGACGATTCTCCGTCGTCGGGTCGTGGATCTGGAAGAAAAACTCGAGGATCTGGCGATAGCTGATCTGGTCCGGATCGAACACGATCTCGATCGCTTCCGCGTGCGTGCCATGGTTGCGGTAAGTCGCATTGGGCACATCACCGCCCGAGTAGCCTACCCGCGTGGACACCACGCCGGGGTAGCGTCGGAGCAAATCCTGCATGCCCCAGAAGCAGCCACCGGCCAGGATGGCAGTTTCAGTTCGCGTCGTCATATACGGTCCCTCCCATCAGTGAATTTGGGATCAGCTATCAATGTACCTCATGTGCTTTCGCTTTTTGGCCGAAAACGCTCACTCGGTCCGCGGCCACCGATCCTCGATGGCGTACCACGGCGCTTTCGATGCAACGCACACGTGTTTCTGTTTTTCACTCAGGAACGGCGTATCCAGCGTGCCTATCGCCACGGACATCCAATCCGAAAACTCACCTTTGGCATCAGACCAGAACAGCGAAGCGCCGCAATTACCACAGAACTGTCGGGCGACGCCTTCGGACACGCCACTTTAGCGGTCTGGTGTGGGGTTTGGCGAGTTGGGTGAAACATCAGGCTCGCTGGCCTTTTCTACGAGTGGTCGCAGTTTGAATCGACAGACATTTCCGCCGCGCACCATGCACTCCGTGTGATCGACTTCACCGCCGCCTAACGCTCCGATCAAGGCCAGGTCCAGTTCGCAAACCACCGGGTGGGCTGCGGCCAAACGGTGGAAGACGCAGTTGTGCGCGACGATTTCCTTGTCATCGGACGAGCGAAAAAACACTTCTGCTTCGTATCCCGCCTGGTTCATGTGCTGCACGATCCTGGCTTCGTCAACCACCTGGGGTTCGCGATCTTTGGCCAGTTTTCGGCCCATGCTGCGCATCAGTGAAGCCAGGGCGTCGTGGCCGATGATGTCGGCCACTTCCTCGATCAGCACACTGGCCAGCATCTGGTATTGGCGAGGGAACTGCTCCCGCGCATGGTCGGTGAGCCGATACAGCTGCTCCGGACGCCGGCCCGTCGGCCGGGTCTCGCCGCGCAGCACCAAGGCGTCACGCTCCAGCGCCGCCAGATGCTGGCGAACCGCGGTGCGTGTCACCGAAAGATGGTCAGCCAACTCGTCAATGCTCATGCCGCCCGCATGGTGCAGCAACGCATTGAGCAGGTCCTGCTGTGTACGGCCCAGTCCTTCCAGCATGGTTTGCCCTCACGCGGTATCAGAACTTGTCCGGGAACTGCTTGACCAGTGCGGCCGTCAACGCATCAGCCAGCGACACGATATGGGTGCGCATCATCTGCCAGGTGCGTGCTTCGCCTGCATAGTCGTGCGCGGCGAGTTCATCGACCTGGGCGACGTGGTGGCCGCCGTGAGCTGACAGCATGGCAACCAGCGTGTTTTCAGGCAGGTTGGGGTTGGCTTTGGCCAGAAACGCCGCAATCGCCTTGGCATTGCTGGTCAACTCCGTGACGGCTGCCTGCTTGCCTTTCGTGTCTTTGGCGACCGTGGCGTCGCTGTAGTGTTTCACCGCGCCCCAGTGACCGGCAAGCAGCTTGAGCAGTTGATCGGCAGCGGGCTGGCCGTAGAGCGGAGCGATGCTGTTGGCTATTTTGGTCGCGTTGTCGACGACCTGATCAGCGGCGACTTTGGCTTGCTGTTTGTCGGCTGCCTGGTTGGCGATCGCGTAATTTCTGATCCAGAAAATATGCTCGACCCAAAGGTCGCGCAAGGCCAGGCGTGTGGTCAGCGCGGCGCTGTCGGCGGAGGCTGGAGCGGCGGGGGGATTCTGACTCCAGGCCGGTTGAGCACAGAACGCCAACAGCATTAAAGCCAGGACTTTGATATTCATGACGGCACCCTCTGGTGATGGGATTGTTCGACAATATCAATTTAAGCATACAAATATGTTTTTATAGGATTCAAGCCAAACTCGCGGATCAACGGTAGATAAATGGGGAGAGTAGGGGACACCGCCGCCTGGCTGACCGGTGTCCCCTTAGTTACGCAAAAATCAGAACTTGAACGCTTGTCGGCCTACCAGCAACCAGTGGCCTTTCTGTTTTTGCCAAATCTGGAAGTTCTCGATTTCGGTCGGAACCACTTCGGTGCCCTTCAGCGCTTGTGCCGAGAAGTGATGGCGGACTAACGCTATGTCACCCGACACGGTAATGGTCTGGTTCTGCATCTCCAGGGTTTTGAATGCGCTTTTGCCGGTTTCGATATCGTCGATGAAGGCTTTCTTGTCCTGGATCTTCCCGCTGGAATGCCCGTAAGTCAGGTTCTCGGCGGTCAGCGCCTTCAGATCGGCAATGTTCTTGTGCAACATGGCCTGCGTCAGATGATCGACGGCTTGCGCAACGTCCTTGTCCGCGGAAGCAGGGGCGGCGGCTACGTAGCCACTGAAGAGGCACAAGAATCCAATCAGCAGTTTCACTTTTTTCATGGGTGTTTCCTTGTTGTTGTGGGTTGTCGGAGCGAGAGTGAAAATATCACTTATCGGTTATCGTACAACCTAGCATGCAGCCGAGAAAAAACGAACTTGCTTTGAGGGCTTGTCTCGAAGTTTAAGGTTGGGACGCTGTTCCGAAAAATGAAGGTGAAAACTCTTGGCCGGGGCGAAGCAGGGTTCGTTGTGTTACATCGGTTGTGCGGGCTGGAATCTGCCTCGTGAGCACTGGCCGATGTTTCCTGCCCATGGCACGCATTTGCAGCGGTATGCGTCGCAGCTGACAGCGGTAGAAATCAACAGCTCGTTTTATCGCCCGCATCGGCCCCACACGTATCTACGCTGGGCGCAATCGGCACCGATGGCGTTCCGTTTTTCGGTCAAGGTGCCCAAGCTGATCACTCATGTTCAGCGATTGCAGGGGTGTGAGCGGCTGCTGGACGAGTTTCTTGCCCAGTGCACGGCGCTTGGCGAATCATTGGGTTGTCTACTGGTTCAGTTGCCGCCGTCACTGGCTTATGACGAGGGCATCGCCACAGAATTTTTCCTGGCGTTGCGGCAGCGTTATGCAGGGGCTTTGGTCCTTGAACCTCGGCATGAAACCTGGCTGAACGCAGACGCTTTATTGGTCGAGCAGAAAGTCGGGCGAGTCGCGGCTGATCCGTCGCCGATAGCCGGTGGAGGGGCACCGGGCGGCTGGCCTGGTATCCATTACTGGCGGCTGCATGGCTCGCCGCGTGTTTATCACAGTAACTATGAGCCAGATCGATTGCAGGCGTTGGCGCAGCAGGTGCAGAACTCCCTGCGGGAGGGAATCACCACCTGGTGCATCTTTGATAACACCGCGAGCGGTTTTGCACTGGGCAATGCCCTGGCTTTGCAGGCGTACATCGACAAGTTTGGTATCGCTTAGGGTTCCTGATCGCTGATGAAAAGCTCAAAAAACACAAACCAAGCAAAGTCTTCATATTGCTGGATGTAGTCAGCGTGACTCGCCATTACACTGCAACACGTAGTAACTCATCATTTATAGGGATATTGGCCAGTGGATGACAACAGAAGGCCCATCAAGACGCGCTCTGCGGGCTGGGCAAAACGCATCACCGACATTCTGGTGAAAAGAGACATTTCCCCCAATCAGATATCCGTCGCCAGCATCGCCTTCGCGTTTGCCGGCGTCGTGGCGCTCAATATTGATAGCGGTGTCATTGGATCGATCTGCTGCGCGGTCGGCATTCAGTTGCGCCTGCTGTGCAATCTCTTCGATGGGATGGTGGCGATAGAGGGCGGCAAGAAGTCCGATATCGGCAGTCTCTACAACGAATTCCCCGACCGGATAGCCGACAGCCTGCTGATCGTAGGGTTGGGGTATGCCATTGGGCAATCCGACCTCGGATGGTTCGCTGCCCTGGCCGCAGCCCTTACTGCTTATGTCAGGGTGTTCGGTGGCTCGATTGGCCTCAAGCAGACCTTCATCGGCCCTATGGCCAAGCAGCATCGAATGGCCGTGATGACCGCAGCACTGCTGTTGAATGCCGTCGAAGCAAACATTTATGGCACTCACTACGTACTGTTGATCGCGCTGGCTGTCATCGCCATTGGATCGGTCGCAACCTGCGTCACGCGAACGCTGGCGATCGCCAAGCAGTTGAAGGGGACCGACCATGTGGATCAGTAATGCGCTGATTTCTGTTCTACGACTGCTGATTGGCGTCACGGCAAGGTGGGAGAGCCCGCCGGATCTCACCCGTCAGCGAATCTATTTCGCCAACCACACCAGTCACATGGACACCTTGGCCATCATTGCGGCCCTGCCGCCCGAGGCCAGGTTAAATGTAAAGCCGATCGCCGCTGCCGATTACTGGGGGAAAAACCGGTTTCTGTCGTACATCTCCCAGAAAGGCTTGAATGCCGTGCTGATTGACCGTAAACCGGCGCCCGGTAAAAATGCGCTGGAGCCCATTTTCGATGTGGTGCAGGCGGGTCATTCGATCATCTTCTTTCCGGAAGGCACTCGCTCATCCGAGGCACTGCCCGGGGAATTCAAATCAGGTCTTTTCCGGTTGGCCGAGACCTTCCCCGATGTCGACCTGGTGCCGATCTACCTGGAAAACCTGCATCGCTCCATGCCCAAAGGCAAACACGTCCCTCTGCCGATCATCTGCACGATCCGTATCGGCAATCCGATGGAAAGGATTGCTGGCGAGGACAAACAGGTGTTTCTGGAACGCGCGCGTAACGCCATTGTGGGGCTGTCGAAATGAGTCTTGAAGCCAAGTTTTTGTGGTTCTTTTTTGGATTGGCATGCTTGCTGGCGATTGCGTCGCTGGCCGGTCGATTGCTGGCCCGGCGGGCCAAAACGGAAGGCGCTGTCTCGACCATCGAAAACCTCAATCAGCGCGTGAATGCCTGGTGGGGGATGGTCATCATCTTCTTCGTTTCCTACCTGCTGGGTGGCAATGCAACGGTCGTCCTGTTCGGTTTCATCTCACTGTTCGCGCTCAGGGAGTTCATCACCCTGACACCGACCAGACGGGGTGACCATAACGCCCTGTTTTCGGCGTTTTTCATCCTGATCCCGCTGCAATACATTCTGATCGGTACGCACTGGTATTCGATGTTTACGCTGCTGATCCCGGTGTATTCATTCCTGCTGTTGCCGGCGATTGCAGTGCTGAGTCAGGACACTGACGGCTTCCTGGAAAGGACGGCAAAGATCCAGTGGGGCGTGATGATCTGCATTTATTGCATCAGCCATGCGCCCGCGCTTTTGCTCCTGGATCTGGAAGGTTTCGCGGGCCAAAACGCGCTATTGCTGTTCTATCTGGTGTTTGTCGTTCAGTTGAGTGACGTGTTGCAGTACGTGTTCGGCAAGCTCTTCGGCAAACACAAGGTCGCGCCGCTGGTGAGTCCGTCGAAAACGGTCGAAGGTCTGGTCGGTGGCGGCCTGTCTGCAACGCTGATTGGCGGCTGCATGTTCTGGATGACCCCCTTCAGTTTCTGGCAGTCCCTGATGATGTCGTTCGTCATCGTGGTGATGGGCTTCCTTGGTGGTCTGGTCATGTCGGCGATCAAACGCAGTTTGAGCGCCAAGGACTGGGGAACCATGATCAAAGGTCACGGCGGCATGCTCGACCGGATGGACTCGATTTGCTTCGCCGCACCGATCTTCTTTCACCTGACGCGCTATTTCTTCTCCGCTGCCTGATTCGGGCGCCCTCAAAACCGAAAAAACATACCGCATGTCGCAAAGACATGCGCGTATGGACATTCGCTTCAATAACCACTCGTGCCAGCCGATATCCCCTTTAGCAAACCAATCCGCAGTGGGCTTTACGCCACTGACAAACGTGCTGAGAGAGGATCCACAGAGTGTCCATAAAATTACGTTTGATTCTGCTGATTGGCACCGGCCTGGTTACCGCGTTGATCATGAGCCTGGTCAGTTACCTGGGAAACACCCAGATGGCTGAGGCGGTGAATGACAACGAGGTCAGTATGGCCGTGCTGCGCAATCACCTCGAAGCCGACATGATGCACGATGCGTTACGCGCCGACGTGCTGTCCGCGATGCTGGTCGGGCTGGGTAAAAGCACCAGCAGCAAAGCCGAGGTGCGCAGTTCCATCGAGGAACATGCGGCGCATTTTCGTGAAATGCTCGGTGAAAACCTCAAGCTGCCGGTCAACGACACCCTTAAAGCGGGGCTGAACAAAATCAAGCCCAGCCTCGATACCTACATCAGCGCCGCCGAACGCATCGTCGCGCTGGCGCTGGAAAATCCAGAAGCCGCGCAGCAACAACTGGGCAGTTTCAGTACTGTATTCAGCCAGCTGGAAGACCAGATGGCCGCCCTCAGCGAACTGATCGAAACCAACACCCAACAAACCAGTGTCGGCACTCAGAAAGTCATCAGCAACGCCAACTTCACCCTCGGCGGCGTCCTCATCGCCAGCCTGTTACTGCTGCTGGCCCTCGGGCGCGGGGTGATGCTGAGCATCATGGGACCGTTGAAAACCGCCAGCCGCATCGCCGACAGCATCGCTCATGGCAACCTGAGCGAACCGATTGTCGAGCCCACTCACAACGACGAAGCCAGCGCGCTGATTCGCAGCCTCGCGACCATGCAGCGCGACCTGCGCAGCATGATCGAAGTCGTGCGCAGCAACGCCCACGGCGTGAGCGGCATGAGTGCGCAATTGAGCAGTGGCTGCCACGAAGTCGCCGGTAGCAGCCAGCAGCAAAGCGTAGCGGCCAGCACCATGGCGGCTGCTGCCAGCGAAATGACCGCGAGCATCGAGGAAATCACCCGGCATGCCGAACGGGCACTGAACATGGCCAATCAGGCCGAGGCACTGGCCAAGGATGGCGGTCGCGTGATTCATCAGGTGGTCAACGACATGGACGGTATTGCGCGTTCGGCGCAGCAATCGGCCCAGGTGATCCGCACGCTGGACAAGGAGTCCGAAGGGATTTTCAGCATCATCCAGGTGATCAAGGGCATCGCTGACCAAACCAATCTGCTGGCGCTCAACGCCGCGATCGAAGCTGCTCGTGCCGGTGAGCAAGGGCGTGGTTTTGCCGTGGTGGCCGATGAAGTGCGCAGCTTGGCGGGACGCACCAGCGCCTCCACCCAGGAAATTGCCACGATGGTCTCACGCATCCAGCAAAGCACCCGCGAGGCCGTGACCAGCATGGAGGCGGGCGTGGCGCAGGTCGACAAAGGCATGGCCGTGACCGCTGACGTCGAGCGCGCGATCCGCGAAATCCTCGACGCCACGTTGAACACCACGCAACTGGTCAATGACATCACCCGCACCATCGGTGAGCAGAGCCTGGCCAGCAACGAAATCGCCCATCAGGTCGAAATGATTGCCGGCATGTCCGAAGGCAACAGCAAGGTCATTGGCCGGACTGCCTCGACCACCGATGAGTTGTCCACTTTGGCGGGCAAGCTCTCGCAATCGGTTGACCGGTTTAGACTTTGAGATACAGCCGCTAGTTATCTTGCCATTGTAGTGCTGTCTGTAAGGGCCCCTTCGCGAGCAGGCTCGCTCCCACACTGGATCTTTGTCGTACACAACATTTGTGTACGCAGCGATTCAATGTGGGAGCGAGCCTGCTCGCGAAGGCGTCAGCCCTGACAATATCGAACGCCTAGAGATATTTATCCGTCACCGCGCCTTCCGAGGCGCTGGACACGGTCTTCGCGTACTTCGCCAACACCCCGCGTTTGTACTTGGATTCCGGGCGCACCCAGCGGGTCTTGCGCTCGGCCAGTTCGGCGTCAGAAACATCGACCGTAATCTGCCGTGTTTCGGCGTCGATGGTGATCTTGTCGCCGTCTTCAATCAGCGCGATCGGCCCGCCATCAAAGGCTTCGGGCGTGATATGACCCACCACGAACCCATGTGAACCGCCGGAGAAACGGCCGTCGGTGATCAGCGCAACGTCCTTGCCCAGCCCTTTGCCCATGACCGCCGACGTCGGCGAAAGCATTTCACGCATGCCCGGGCCACCTTTTGGACCTTCGTAGCGGATTACGATTACGTCACCGGCTTTGACTTCGCCGTTGAGGATACCAGCCAGCGCACCTTCCTCGCCGTGATACACCCGCGCCGTGCCTTCAAAGCGCAAACCTTCCTTGCCGGTGATCTTGGCCACGGCACCGGTGGGCGAAAGGTTGCCGCGCAGCACCACTAAATGGGAGTCCTTTTTGATCGGTTGGTCGAAGGGCAGGATCACGTCCTGACCTTCGGGGTAATCGGGCACGTTTTCCAGGTTTTCGGCCAGGGTTTTGCCGGTGACCGTCAGTGCATCACCATGCAGCATCCCGGCGGCGAGCATGCGCTTCATCAGCGGCTGAATGCCGCCGATGGCCACCAGTTCACTCATCATGTATTTGCCGCTGGGGCGCAGGTCGGCCACCACCGGGGACACCTTGCCCAGCTCGACGAAATCATCCAGCGTCAGCTCGACATCCACGGCATGCGCCATGGCCAGAAGATGCAGCACGGCATTGGTCGAGCCGGCGAGCGCGATCACCACCCGAATCGCATTTTCAAAGGCCTTGCGGGTCATGATGTCGCGCGGTTTGATGTCTCGTTTGAGCAGCTCCATGACCTGCTGACCGGCGCGGAAACTGTCCGACGCCTTGTCGCTGCCGACGGCCTCCTGAGAGCTGGAACCGGGCAGGCTCATGCCCAACGCTTCAATCGCCGAAGCCATGGTGTTGGCCGTGTACATGCCGCCGCAGGAACCAGGGCCTGGAATTGCCACTTCCTCGATTTGCTTGACCTGAATCTCGCTGATATCCCCGCGCGCGTTCTGACCCACGGCTTCGAACACGGAGATGATATCGGTGTGGCCGGCACCCGGCCGGATGGTGCCGCCATAGACGAAGATGGAAGGGCGGTTCAGTCGTGCCATGCCGATTAGGCAGCCCGGCATGTTCTTGTCACAACCACCCACGGTTACCAGGCCGTCAAAGCCTTCGCAACCGGCCACGACTTCAATGGAATCGGCGATCACTTCCCGCGACACCAGCGAATACTTCATGCCTTCGGTGCCGTTGGCGATGCCGTCGGAAATGGTGATCGTGTTGAAAATGACGCCCTTGGCGCCAGCGGCATTCGCGCCTTTTTCGGCTTCAATCGCCAGTTTGTCGATGTGCATGTTGCAGGGCGTGACCATCGCCCAGGTGGAGGCGATGCCGATCTGCGGTTTCTTGAAGTCCTCATCCGTGAAACCCACTGCGCGCAGCATGGATCGTCCCGGCGCGCGTTCCACGCCGTCGACCACTTGGGAGGAATATTTGCGCAAATCGTTTTTGTCGCTCATGACTGCTCCTCACAGGCTCGTCGGAAAATCACGATGAGTATAGTGGGCTCAGCGCTCGAGCCCGGACTATCAAGTCGGGAACAGACGCGCGGGTTTGCCGTGTCGTGATATTCTTCGCCCTAACTTGCTTTGACCTATTCAGTTTGCGTGTCCTCGAGACGCGCCAACAGAATCACTGTCGCTCAAGTAGCTGAAGCCAATAACGATAAAAAGTCAGTTCAGTAGGGACATATAAACTGAGGTCGATGGAGACACATCGGCCTTGTGTGCCCACCCTCCAATCCTTATGCGTGCGCAACCCACAGCATGCTGCCTGCATGCCGTGAACCAGGGGCCTCAAGCGTGGGGATGGAAGGGCGGATGGCGTTTTATCATAGGTGCTACACATGTTTAAAAAAATGAACACGGCTCTGCTGGGGCTGGCTTTGTCGATGGGGATCGCGTCCGCGCAAGCGGAAGAGGCAAAGAAAGTCGATGTGCTGCTGATTGGCGGCGGCATCATGAGCGCGACCCTCGGTGTCTGGCTCAATGAGCTGGAACCGGGTATGTCGATGGAAATGGTCGAGCGCCTCGACGGCGTCGCCCTGGAAAGCTCCAACGGCTGGAACAACGCCGGTACCGGTCACTCCGCCCTGGCCGAGTTGAACTACACCCCGGAAGACGATAAAGGCAACGTTCAGATCCCGAAAGCCGTTGAAATCAACGAAGCCTTCCAGATCTCCCGTCAGTTCTGGGCCTGGCAGGTTCAGCAAGGCGTGCTGAAGAACCCGCGTTCGTTCATCAACTCCACGCCACACATGAGCTTTGTGTGGGGCGATGACAACATCAAGTTCCTGAAAAAGCGCTACGAAGCCCTGCAAGCGAGCCCGCTGTTCGCCGGCATGCAGTACTCCGAAGACCCGGCTGTGATCAAGAAGTGGGTTCCGCTGATGATGGAAGGGCGTGACCCGAACCAGAAAGTCGCGGCCACCTGGTCTCCGATCGGTACCGACGTGAACTTCGGCGAGATCACCCGCCAGTTCGTTGCGCATCTGCAAACCACGCCAAAGTTCGACTTGAAACTGTCTAGCGAAGTGCAAGACATCACCAAGAACGAAGATGGCAGCTGGCGCGTCAGCTACAAAAACCTGAAAGACGGCACCAAAACCGAAACCGACGCCAAGTTCGTGTTCATCGGCGCGGGCGGCGGTGCACTGCACCTGCTGCAGAAGTCCGGCATTCCTGAAGCCAAGGAATACGCAGGCTTCCCGGTAGGCGGCTCGTTCCTGGTGACCGAGAACCCGACCATCGCCGAGCAACACTTGGCCAAGGCCTATGGCAAAGCCTCCGTTGGCGCACCGCCGATGTCGGTTCCGCACCTGGACACCCGTGTCCTGGACGGCAAGCGCGTCATTCTGTTTGGCCCATTCGCGACCTTCAGCACCAAGTTCCTGAAAGAAGGCTCGTACCTGGACCTGCTGACCACCACCACCACGCACAACGTGTGGCCAATGACCAAAGTCGGCATCAAGGAATACCCGCTGGTCGAGTACCTGGCTGGCCAACTGATGCTGTCTGACGAAGACCGCCTCAACGCCCTGAAAGAATACTTCCCGAACGCCAAAGCCGAAGACTGGCGCCTGTGGCAAGCCGGCCAGCGCGTGCAAATCATCAAACGTGATGAAGCTGCCGGTGGCGTGCTGAAGTTGGGTACTGAGATTGTTGCCTCGCAAGACGGCAGCATCGCTGGTCTGCTGGGCGCATCGCCGGGCGCTTCGACGGCTGCACCGATCATGCTGACCGTGCTGCAGAAAGTGTTCAAAGACAAGGTTGCTTCCCCGGCCTGGCAGGAGAAGCTGCATCAGATCGTGCCGAGCTACGGCACTCAGTTGAATGGCAGCCCTGAGAAAGTGGCTGAGGAGTGGGCTTACACCGCCAAGGTGTTGCAGCTGACTCCGCCGCCGGCGATTGGTCAGGTGGCGGCTCCGGCTGCTGCTCCGGCTGCTCCGGCTAAGGCGCCGAAGGCTAATGCTGCGACTGATATGGCTCTGTAACTAGAGACGTAATCAAAAGCCCACTGAACCGGTGACGGTCAGTGGGCTTTTTTGTGGGCGCAATTCGATCTTGCAGATTACGAAATGCTAAGGCTGGCGAGTTTTTTGTGGCGAGGGGGCTTGCCTCCGTTGGGCTGCGAAGCGGCCCCAGAAACGTAAACGATCACTCAACGTCGTACATTAATTTCAAGCTTTTTATCCAATCATTCGGAGCGCTGTATCTTGCGTAATAAATTTCCCTTTCTGCTGCGCTTAAATTTGTGAAAAACGGTGAGAAGTAGCTGTCGTTATAGTATCCCTGAGCGCCTTGCATATCGCCTCCCCACCAAGAAGGGTTGTACTTCTCGAAAACAATCCATGGAGGAGGCACGGAGAATTTCTCGCGAGCAATGCTGGCCAAGAAATCAACATTATTGGTGACCAGTCGTACAGTCACAGAGTTGAATTCTCTGGTAGATATGAAAAACACCAAGTGCTCAGTTTTTTGAGTGTTTACATACTGCTTTACGGGTAGTTCGTTAAACGTTTTTTCAGTCGCATACGTGAAGTTGTCTTCGACGAGCGTCAAAAACTTACGAGTATCTTCGTTGCCGATTAAAAATGGAGAGTAGTAGGCTGGAATGCCTATGTCCTCCAAAGACGTGTTTTGCGGATAGTCGGGTAGGGGAGGATCAATATTTAATAAAGACTTAGTAAAAATCGACTTCAGTTCTGGTATGGAATATCCGACGATTTGCTCTTTCTGCTCCTGCTTTATGAGGGCTTTGATACGACTAAAAATGCTCATGATCTGTCTCAGTCCTGTAGGTATTCGGTGAGCCAACTGGCCCCGAAATAACCTGCGGTGCCGAAGATAATCCCTCCGACAGCTCCACTAACGATTGCTCCGGGACCCGTTTCGATGCCAACCGCAGCACCCGCGACGACACCTATCCTTGCTCCAGCAATAGCTCCGCCCCAACCACCAGCCTGCTTGACCACCTCAATAGAAATAGGCTTGATGCTCTTTTGCTTGATTGACTCGTCTGCTGCCAATTCAGGGTACTTGTCATTGGATTGGCCGCGTTTCGCGAGTCCACAATAATGAAGTCATCGCCATTGGCGTGCATTTTATGAAAACTCAGCGGCATAAATAGATCCTGGCGCAATTGACGTTTAAAGGCGATCTAGCCCCAATTCGGTGTTCTGATCCGTATTTTCCTGCGCCATCTGCATCTGTAATGCACACAGCCTCCGCCTCACAATAACGGCACGCTCCGCAGTCGCGGAAACCGCTGCACCGCAAACTCTTAATGTAGGAGGCCCCAATGGGCAAGATGGCGATTTTTCTGGGTGGATTTCTGGTGTTGACCATTTTGATTGGTGCCCTGGCCACGATCTCTCCGACGTAGTCCTTCCTGCAATCAAAAAGCACAACGCCTCCACAGTGGGAGGCGTTGCAGTTTCAGCGATACCGCTCGTGTTACTTAACGTCGAAGCGATCCAGGTCCATCACTTTGGCCCAGGCGGCTACGAAGTCTTTGACGAACTTCTCCTGCGCATCAGCGGTTGCATAGACTTCAGCCAACGCTCGCAGCTGTGCATTTGAGCCGAAGACGAGGTCGACGCGGGTGCCGGTCCATTTCAAATCGCCGGTTTTGCGATCGCGCCCTTCAAACTCCTCATTAGCCTCCGACACCGGTTTCCATTCCACGCCCATATCCAGCAGGTTTTTGAAGAAGTCGTTGGTCAACGCCTCCGGCTGCTTGGTGAATACACCGTGTTTGGTTTGTCCGACGTTGGTGTTCAGCACGCGCATGCCACCAATGAGCGCGGTCATTTCTGGCGCGGTGAGGGTCAGCAGTTGCGCCTTGTCGATCAACAGCTGCTCGGCTGAGACGCGGTATCTGCCTTTGAGGTAGTTGCGGAAGCCATCGGCGATGGGTTCGAGGAAGCCGAAAGACTCCACGTCCGTTTGCTCTTGCGAGGCGTCCATCCGTCCTGGTGTGAAAGGCACCGTTACGGTCTGACCGGCATTTTTCGCCGCCTGTTCGACGCCGGCGTTACCGGCCAGCACGATCAGGTCTGCCAGCGAGATTTTCTTGCCGCTGTTGTTGAACTCGTTTTGGATGCTCTCGAGTTTTGCCAGCACGCTCGCCAATTGCTCAGGCTGGTTGGCCTGCCAGAACTTCTGCGGGGCCAGACGCAGGCGCCCACCGTTGGCGCCACCGCGTTTGTCGGAGCCACGGAAGGTCGAAGCTGCCGCCCAAGCCGTTGATACAAGCTGCGAGACGGTCAGGCCCGAGGCCAGGAGTTTGCTCTTGAGTGCGGCGACGTCACTGTCGTTGACCAAGGCATGGTCGACCGCTGGAATCGGGTCTTGCCACAGCAGCTCTTCGCTCGGCATTTCCGGGCCGAGGTAGCGGGAGAGGGGACCCATGTCGCGGTGGATCAGCTTGAACCAGGCGCGGGCGAACGCGTCGGCCAACTGGTCTGGATTGGCCAGGAAGCGCCGCGAAATCGGTTCATAGATCGGGTCGAACCGCAGCGACAGGTCGGTGGTCAGCATGGTCGGATTACGACGTTTTGACGGGTCGTGAGCATCAGGAATAATGCCGGCGCCGGCATTGTTTTTCGGTATCCACTGGTTCGCTCCGGCCGGGCTTTTGCTCAGTTCCCACTCGAAGCCGAACAGGTTTTCCAGATAGTTGTTGCTCCATCGGGTGGGCGTGGTGGTCCAGGTCACTTCCAGGCCGCTGGTGATGGTGTCCGGGCCCTTGCCGGTGCCGAAGCTGTTCTTCCAGCCAAAGCCTTGTTGTTCGAGGCCAGCGGCTTCGGGCTCGGCACCGACATTGTCGGCAGGTCCAGCGCCGTGGGTCTTGCCGAAGGCGTGACCGCCGGCGATCAGTGCCACGGTTTCTTCGTCATTCATCGCCATGCGCGCGAAGGTTTCGCGGATGTCCTTCCCGGCCGCGACCGGGTCGGGGTTGCCTTCCGGTCCTTCCGGGTTCACGTAGATCAAGCCCATTTGCACGGCGGCGAGCGGGTTCTCCAGGTTGCGCCCCTGGTCGGTGCGGCTCTCCTCATTTTCCCCTGGCTCAGCTACGAGTGGGCCTTCGCCAGGTTCTTGCATGGGCTCGTTTTTTTTGCCGTAGCGGGTGTCGCCACCCAGCCATTTGTTTTCCGAGCCCCAATAGACGTCTTCATCCGGTTCCCAGACGTCCGGGCGACCGCCGGAAAAGCCAAAGGTCTTGAAGCCCATGGACTCCAGCGCGACGTTGCCGGTGAGGACGATCAGATCCGCCCAGGAAATTTTACGACCGTACTTTTGCTTGATCGGCCAGAGCAGCCGGCGCGCCTTGTCGAGGCTGACGTTGTCCGGCCAACTGTTGAGCGGCGCGAAGCGTTGCTGGCCGGAACCGGCGCCACCACGACCGTCACCGGTGCGGTACGTACCGGCGGCGTGCCAGGCCATGCGAATGAAGAGTGGCCCGTAGTGACCGAAGTCCGCCGGCCACCAGTCCTGGGAATCGGTCATCAACGCAGTCAGGTCTCTTTTGACCGCTTCAAAGTCCAGGCTTTTGAATGCTTCGGCGTAGTTGAAGCCCTCGTCCATGGGGTCGGACAGGGACGAGTGCTGATGGAGGATCTTCAGATTCAGTTGGTTGGGCCACCAGTCGCGGTTCGTCGTGCCACCGCCAGCGGCGCCAATAAACGGGCATTTCGATTCGTTTGCCATGTGTGAGCTACCTTTTGGTCGTATTCATCCGGCTATCCGGCCCAACGCGGGCGTTAAACAGCAACGGGCGAAACCAATGACACAGGCTGCAGGGCCAGCAGTTTGATCAACTGATTGTTTTGATCACACGGGAATTCTGAACAGCGGCAATCGAGTTGCCTGCACGGTGGCCACGGCAGGTTTAGTCAGGCTTCTGACCCATTCCTATCTCCTTATCAGCTCTTGACCGGCCGGCTTATGGTGCCGGCGCTCGAATAAGGTTAGACCCCAGTTGGGAAGTCAGCTAATAGGGGGAGTATTGGGTCGTGATAGGCAGAGTCTTTTACTGGCGGCATGGGGAGGCCCCGCGTCTATTCGAAGCATAGACGCGGGAAAACCGTTACTTACGCACGTTCTGGACGATGACGCTGTGAGGGCTGCCTTTTGTCGGTGTGCCTGAACCGGACTCGCGATCGGTTGATCCATGTAGAAGGACTCAAGAGCCGTCGTCATTCTTCGCTTTGAGGAGCTCAAACCATGCAGCCCAAGGCACACCAGCGATACGACCTGACGCTGCTGATGCTGTTTGTGTTGATCATCGTGGTGTCGGGTTATTCACCCCGCAGCCGAGTGGATTGGGCACTGGAGAACCTGTTGGTGTTGTTCCTGGTGGGCACACTGTTGGCTGTCTCCGGCCGGTTTCGCCTGTCGGCCGTTTCCATCAGCCTGGTATTCGTTTTCCTGTGCATTCACGAACTGGGTTCTCACTACACCTATGCCAAGGTGCCGTATGACCAATGGTGTTCAGCCTTGACCGGGGTGAGCCTCGATAAAGCGCTGGGGTTGCATCGCAATCATTTTGATCGGCTGGTCCATCTGAGCTATGGGCTGTTGATGGCCTACCCCATTCGAGAAGTGTTGGTGCGCCTGACGCCGTTGCGGGGTTTCTGGTTGGTGTTTATGGCGTTGAACATCATTCTGTCGACGTCGGCCATTTACGAGCTGGTGGAATGGATCGGTGGCGCCTACCTGGGCGATGACACCTCGCGTGCCTTCATCGGCGCGCAGAACGATCCCTGGGATTCACAGAAAGACATGGCGTTGGCGGTGGCCGGGGCCTTCGTCAGCGAGTGCGTGGTTTTGCTGTGCCAGCAAAAGCGCGCCGTTCCTCAGGCTGAGCAACCGTTCTAAATCACCCGATAAGAAAAACCGATACCCGCTTAAGGATTTCCCAGAGGCGGGGCAGGCACCTGCGGCCTTAGAGTCACGCCCAACATTCGAATCTCGGGCGGCCTCCTGGCCGGCAACCCTTCCAAGCCTGTCGGAATTTCTACAAAAATAAGAAGGTGAAAGCATGAGTAACGAAACGGTCGATATCAAAGCGTGGATCGACAACCGGCCGGTTGCCCGATACCAGTGGCTCATCATGAGCCTGTGTTTCTTCATTGTTCTGTTCGATGGCTTCGACGTTGCGGTCATGGGGTTTATCGCCCCTTCGCTGATTCAGGAGTGGGGGCTTTCCAAAGCGGCGTTTGGTCCGGTGATGAGCGCCGGCATGGTCGGTCTCGCCATCGGTGCCTTGACGGCCGGCCCATACGCTGACCGCTTGGGTCGCAAGAAGGTGCTGCTGTTTGCCGTGACCGGTTTCAGCGTACTGAGCCTGGCGTGTGCGTTTGCCCGCAATCCCTATGAACTGGCAGCCTTGCGCTTGTTGACCGGGGTGGCGCTGGGCGCCGCGCTGCCCAATACCACCACGTTGCTGTCCGAATACTTGCCTGAGCGCAATCGTTCGCTGTTCATCACCATTATGTTCACCGGTTTCAACATGGGATCGGGGATGGGCGGCTTGCTCGCGGCCTGGCTGATTCCGAGCCACGGCTGGCAATCGGTGCTGCTCGCCGGGGGGATTCTGCCGCTGGTGCTGCTGCCATTCCTCTGGCTGCTGTTGCCCGAGTCGGCACGTTTTCTGGCAGCTCGCAATGCGCCGGCCAGCCAGATCGCCAAGGTACTTAACAAGTTGGGCGGGACCTTTTCAGCCACCACTACGTTTACGATTGCCGAACCCCAGGCTCAGCACAAAGCGCCAGTGCGCATGCTGTTCACTGAGCCTTATCGCTTCGGCACCCTCGCACTCTGGTTGACCTACTTCATGGGGCTGCTGGTGATCTACCTGACCATGGGCTGGATGCCGACACTGTTGCGTGAAGGCGGTTTGTCCATCGAACGGGCGGCCACCATCACCGGCCTGTTTCAGATCGGCGGCACCGTCGGGGCGATCGTGGTCGGCTGGGCCATGGACCGGCGTAATCCGAACACCGTGATTGCCACCTCTTATGCCCTGGGCGGTGCCTTTATTCTGCTGCTGGGGGCGTTCAGCCTGGAGTCGAGCCTGTTGGCCTTTGGCGTGATTGCCGCGGGTTTCTGCATGAGCGGTGCGCAGACCGGTCTCAACGCGTTCGCACCCGGTTATTACCCAACCGATTTCCGCGCTACCGGTGTGAGCTGGATGCTCGGTATCGGCCGCTTCGGGGCTATCTTTGGTTCTCTCATCGGCGGTGCGGTGCTCAGTCTCGGGCTGGGCCTGCCTTTACTCTTCGCTATGTTGGGCTTGCCGGCCTTCATCGCGGCACTGGCGATCCTGGCCAACGGTCATGCGCGGCGCCGGGTCAGTCGGACATTGCTGGCGCAATAATCTTTTTCGAACAAAGGAACTCGTCATGGCACGCATCATCGGTGGCCTCGCTGTATCTCACACTCCCACGATCGGCTTCGCGGTCGATCACGATAAACAGAATGAGGCGGCCTGGGCGCCGATTTTCGAAGGCTTCGAACCGATCAAGGTCTGGTTGAAGGAGCAGCAACCGGATGTGCTGTTCTACATCTTCAATGACCATGTGACGTCGTTTTTCTTCGACCACTACGGCGCGTTTTCCCTAGGGGTCGACGAGCGCTACGAGGTCGCCGACGAGGGCGGCAATCCACGCTCGCTGCCCTCGGTCGGCGGGCATGCAGCGTTGTCGCGGCACATCGGCGAAAGCCTGATGGCCGATGAATTCGACATGAGCTTCTTCCGCGACAAACCGTTGGACCATGGCTTCTTCTCGCCGATGTCGGCGCTGTTGCCTTGCGAGCCTGCCTGGCCGGTGGAGATCGTGCCGCTTCAGGTCGGCGTGCTGCAATTCCCGGTGCCCAGCGCGTTGCGTTGCTACAAGTTGGGACTGGCCTTGCGCCGGGCGATTGAAAGCTACCCCGATGACCTGAAGGTGGCCATCGTCGCCACCGGTGGCGTGTCCCATCAGGTGCATGGCGAGCGGTGCGGTTTCAACAACCCGCAGTGGGATGAGCAATTCATTGATCTGCTGGTCAACGACCCGGTGCGCCTGACCGAAATGACCCTGGCCGAGTACGTCACGCTTGGTGGGCTGGAAGGTTCGGAGGTGATCACCTGGCTGATCATGCGCGGCGCGTTGTCGGCCACGGTGAAAAACCTGCATCAGGACTACTACTTGCCGTCGATGACCGGGATCGCAACCTTGCTGTTGGAGAACCAGGACCGGACCGTTCCTGCCGAGGTCAACGCAAGGCACTTGCGGCATATGCAGCACCAGTTGGCCGGCATCGAGAAACTCGAGGGGACGTATCCGTTCACGCTGGAACGCAGCGCCAAGGGATATCGCCTCAACAAGTTTCTGCACCGCATGATCGAACCCGAGTGGCGTCAGCGCTTTCTCGATGCGCCTGAGGCGCTGTTCGATGAAGGCGGGCTGAGCGAAGAGGAACGCGATCTGCTGCGACGTCGCGACTGGCGCGGGTTGATCCATTACGGGGCAATCTTCTTCGTCCTGGAAAAACTCGCGGCAGTACTCGGGATTCCCAATCTGCAGGTCTACGCGGCGATGCGCGGGCAGAGCCTGGACGAGTTCATGAAGACCAGGAATCAGCAGGTACTCTACTCGGTGGCGGGCAAAGCCCCTCGCTGATCATCGGGGCTCAACGCTCCAACCGTCTTGGGCGGCTCATTCCGAGCCGCCATCGCAACCAATTTGATTGACCTCACTGTGCCCGGCACTTCCGGGCGCAGGGCATTTCTTTACCCAAAAATCGGAAAACAATAACAATGAAAATCACCGTTAATCCTCGAGTCGTCTTCACGCTGGCCGTCGTTTCCGCGCTTCCTGTGGAAGGCTCGGCCGCAGGTTTTCTGGAGGATGCCAGCGCGAACCTGAACCTGCGCAACTTCTACATCAACCGCAATTTCATCAACCCGGCCTACCCGCAGAGCAAGGCCGAGGAGTGGACCCAGAGCTTCATCCTCGACGTCAGGTCCGGTTTCACTCAAGGCCCGGTCGGCTTCGGGGTGGATGCGTTGGGGCTCTACTCGGTGAAGCTCGACGGCGGTAAAGGCACGGGCGGTACGCAACTGTTGCCGATCGACGGCGACGGGCGTCCTGCCGATGACTTCGGCCGACTGGCGGTCGCCGGGAAAATGAAAGTAGGGAAAACCGAATTGAAGGTCGGCGAGTGGATGCCAGTGTTGCCGATCCTGCGGTCCGACGATGGCCGCTCACTGCCGCAAACTTTCCAGGGTGGCCAAATCACCTCGCAGGATATCGATGGCCTGACGCTGTACGGCGGTCAGTTCCGCCAGAACAGCCCGCGCAACGATGCGAGCATGGAAGACATGTTCATGCAGGGCAAAACCGCGTTCACCTCTGATCGTTTCAACTTCGTCGGCGGCGAATACAGCTTCAACGAAAAACGCACGATGATCGGTGTGTGGAATGCCGAGCTCAAAGACATTTACCAGCAGCAGTATCTGCAACTGGTCCACAGTCAGCCGCTCGGCGCCTGGACCCTCGGCGCGAATCTGGGCTACTTCTGGGGCCGCGAGGACGGCAGCGCCCGCGCCGGCGACCTCGACAACCGCACCTTCTCGGCCCTGCTGTCGGCCCGTTATGGCGGCAACACGTTCTACGTCGGCCTGCAGAAACTCAGCGGCGATGATGCGTGGATGCGGGTCAACGGCACCAGCGGCGGGACCCTGGCCAACGACAGCTACAACAGCAGCTACGACAACGCCCGGGAGAAATCCTGGCAGCTGCGCCATGACTACAACTTCGTCGCCCTCGGCGTGCCCGGCCTGACCCTGATGAACCGCTACATCAGCGGTGACAACGTGCATGTGGGGGCGGTGAGCGATGGCAAGGAATGGGGCCGTGAATCGGAGCTGGCTTACACAGTGCAGAGCGGCACCTTCAAGAACCTCAATATGCGCCTTCGCAACTCCAGTATCCGCCGCGATTACAGCACCAACGAGTTCGACGAAAACCGCTTGATCGTCAGCTATCCATTGAGCTTGCTCTAAAGCCAGGCTAAACGGCGAGCCTTGACGCACACTTTGTAGCAGCTGGCGAAGCCTGCGTTCGGCTGCGCAGCAGTCGTGAAATCAGACAACCGGTTCTTTCAGGAAAACCGCGTACACAGGACTTGCGAGGACTTCGTCCTCGAACGCAGCCTCGCAGGCTCGGCAGCTGCTACAGGTTGCGTGTTCCTTGGTTAGACGGTGGATTGCTCGCGGATCACCCGGCGAATCATGTCCATCAGGGCGTGAGCCACCGGTGAATGCAGGCAGCCGTTGCGATAGGTCAGGCCGATCGCCCGGGTGGTCTGTTTCAGCACCAGCGGCAGGATGCACAGCTCGCCGGAAGCAATCTCCTGTTCCAGCTGGTGAGCGGAGACTGCCGCGAGCATGTCCGAGCGCAGCAACAAGCCGCGGATGATTGCCATGTCACCGCTTTCCACCACCGGCCGCGGCGGCGCGATGCCAAACCCGCTGAAACAGTCATCGAGCATTTGGCGAGCGGGCGAACCGGCGCGGGGCAGCACCCATTGGGCAGCGCTGAGTTCGTCGTGCAGGTCGGTTTTCGCATAGAGCGGGTGACCCCGTCGTGCCAGCACCACCATTTCTTCCGTGAGCAGTGACTCGCCGGTTAGATCGCTGGCATAGGCTGCCGAGCGCAACGCACCGAAAATGAAGTCCACATCGCCTGCGCGCAGTTCGGTTGCGAGCAGATCGAATGGGCTTTCATTGGTGATCACCTGGATACCCGGATGCTCGGCCATCAGGCGCACGATGGCTTCGGGCAATATGCGCGTGCGGCCCAGGGGCAGGGCGCCGACCTGCACCACACCTTGGAGGGTGCCGCGGATGGCGGTGATGTCGGTCTCGATGTGACGCAGCTCGTTCAGTGCCCGGCGGATCGGGAACAGGATTTCATGACTGGCACGGGTCGGCTGCAACCCGCGAGGCGTGCGCTCGAAGAGGGGTTGACCGCAGCCACTTTCCAGCACCTTGAGGGTCGAGCTGACGGCGGGTTGGCTCAGCCCCAGAAGGCTGGCCACGGTCTGCATGTGGTGGGTTTCACAGAGTTTGACGAACACTTGCAGGCGCCGGGCCTGGAACAGATAAAGCGGCTCAACCGGCTGTTTTTCCCCGCCACCCAACAGCTTCGGCACGGTGTCCAGTTCTGCCAGCACGCGCCGTGCTCGGGGCAACAACCGCTCGCCAAAGTCGGTCAATCGCATGCCGTTGGCGTGCCGTTCGAACAAGGGCACATCCAGCCGGGTTTCCAGTTCGGAAATCGACCGGGTCACCACCGACTGAGCGCGAAACAGGGCGACAGAAGCCTTGGAAACGCTCCCATGATCGGCCACCCGGACGAAGGCCCGTACGTGCATCAGGCTGGGAAGTTCACTGGGTTCCATGGGGCTCATGCTCTGAAGGTCCGCGTTTGAGCCGGACTATGCCTTTACCTAAATGGAGTGGCAATAAAAAAAACGCATACCTCGAACACTTGAACGCATTACTCCGGTGGCGGGTCGCAGTGCGATGCTCTTTCGAAACGCAGGAGGAGCACCCGCAATGATCGAGTCACCAAAAAACGCGCTGGTCGTCAGCGCACACTCTGCCGATTTCGTCTGGCGTGCGGGCGGTGCCATCGCGCTGCATGCGCAACAGGGCTATGCCGTGCACATCGTCTGTTTGTCTTTCGGCGAGCGCGGCGAATCCGCCAAGCTGTGGCGCAAGGGCGACATGAGCGAAGAGAAGGTCAAAGCCGCACGCCGCGAAGAAGCCCAGGCCGCTGCCGATATTCTGGGCGCCAGTGTCGAGTTCTTCGACATTGGCGATTACCCGATGCGTGCCGATAAAGAAACGCTGTTCCGCCTGGCTGATGTGTTTCGCAAGGCCCAGCCGGAATTCGTCCTCAGCCACTCGCTGAAAGACCCCTACAACTACGACCACCCACTGGCGATGAACCTGACGCAAGAGGCACGCATCATCGCCCAGGCCGAAGGCTACAAACCGGGCGAGAAGATTGTCGGTGCGCCGCCGGTGTACAGCTTCGAACCGCATCAGCCCGAGCAATGCGAATGGCGCCCCGACGTCTTTTTGGACATCACCGAGGTCTGGGACAAAAAGTACGCCGCCATTCAGTGCATGGCCGGTCAGGAACATCTCTGGGAGTACTACACCCGTGTCGCCCTGCAACGCGGCGTGCAAGCCAAACGCAACGTCGGCATTACCTCCGGCCGCAACATCGTTTATGCCGAGGGCTACCAGAGCATCTTCCCGCGCGTGACGGAGAATCTGGCATGAGCGAACTGATCGGAAAAACCGGCATCGTGGTCCGTAACATCGACAGGGCCGAGGCTGTGCTCGTCGATGAACTGAGTCGTTACGGTGTCGCCACCATTCATGAAGCGCAGGGGCGCAAAGGCCTGCTGACGTCGTCGATCACGCCGATTCAGCAGGGGACCGTGATCAGCGGTTCGGCAGTCACGGTGCTGGTCGCCCCCGGCGATAACTGGATGTTCCATGTGGCTGTCGAGCAATGTCGACCGGGCGATATCCTGGTGGTTGCCCCGAGTTCGCCGTGTACCGATGGCTACTTCGGCGACCTGTTGGCGACCTCGCTCAAGGCGCACGGTGTGCGCGCACTGGTGATCGACGCGGGCGTTCGGGACACTCACACGCTGCGGGAAATGGGCTTCCCGGTCTGGTCCCGCGCCATCAGTGCCCAGGGCACGATCAAAGAGACACTGGGCTCGGTCAACCTTCCTGTCATTTGCGCTGGTCAGTTGGTGCTTCCGGGCGATGTCGTCGTCGCGGATGACGATGGTGTGGTCATCGTGCGTCGCGACGAAGTTCCGCAAGTGGTCGAAGCCAGCCGCGCCCGCGCCGATCTGGAAGAGCAGAAAGCACTGCGCCTGGCCAAGGGTGAGTTGGGGCTCGATATCTACAACATGCGTGCGCGCCTGGCCGAAAAGGGTTTGCGCTACGTCGACAGTCTCGACGAACTCGGAGACTGAGCATGGGACAGACACGCATTCCCTGCCTGTTGATGCGCGGAGGGACATCAAAAGGGGCGTACTTCCTGGCCAGCGACTTGCCGGAGCAACCGGCGCTGCGCGACCGTGTGTTGCTGACGGTGATGGGCTCGCCGGACGGGCGTCAGATCGATGGCATCGGTGGCGGCGACTCGCTGACCAGCAAGGTAGCGATCATCAAACCGTCCACCCGCGCCGAGGCCGACGTTGATTACCTGTTCACGCAAGTGCTGGTCGAAGAGCCGCGTGTCGATTACGGCCAGAACTGCGGAAATATCCTCGCTGGCGTGGGCCCGTTCGCCATCGAACGTGGGCTGGTGAAGGTGACTGGCGCCGTCACCCCGGTGCGGATCTTCATGGAGAACACCGGTCAGATAGCGGTGGCTCATGTGCCCACACCCAACGGCATCGTCAGCTATTCAGGCGGGGCGCGGATCGATGGGGTGCCAGGTTATGCCGCGCCGTTGATCGTCGAGTTCGAGGATGTCGCGGGCTCCAGTTGTGGAGCGCTACTGCCGACCGGCAACGTTGTGGATGTGTTCGACGGTGTCGAGGTTACCTGCATCGATAATGGCATGCCGGTGGTGCTGATCCGCGCTGAAGATTTGGCTTGCAGCGGCTATGAGCGCACAGAACAACTGGATGCCGACACGGAGCTGAAGGCCCGGCTCGAATCGATCCGCTTGCAGGCCGGCCCGCAGATGAATCTGGGTGACGTGAGCCAGCGCAATGTTCCAAAAATGTGCCTGGTTGCGCCAGCGCAGGCGGGCGGGGCGCTGAGCACACGCACCTTCATTCCTCATCGCTGCCACACCAGCATCGGCGTGTTCGGGGCAGTCAGTGTCGCGGCTGCCTGTTTGATCAAAGGGAGTGTGGCGGCGGGTCTGGCCAGTGTAGGTGCGGGGGAAGTGAAGCGACTCTCGGTCGAGCACCCGACGGGAGAGTTCACCGTAGAGCTGCGCCTTCAGGACGGGCAACTGGCGGGTTGCGGGCTGATGCGCACCGCGCGGCTGCTGTTCGACGGCGTCGTGTGCATCCCTGACAGCCTCTGGTCCGCTAATCCTTAACGCGGTCTGTAGTCGCTGGCGGAGCCTTCGTGATGGGTCATCGTGAGATAGACTCAACAGCGAACATCCGACGGTGGGAGTGACAACAGTGGCGGGATTGCGATGGACTCGCTGATCACGGCCGCAGCGCAGGCGCTGGCGGCGGGTGATCCGCTTGGCGCGCTGAACCGGGTCGCGTTGCGCGACGATGCGCCGGCGCTGGCGTTGCGCGGGATTGCGATGGCGCAACTCGGCGACCTGGTGCGAGCCAAGGCGCTGGTGCAGAAGGCGGCGCGGGCCTTCGGGCCGAAGGAGGCCTTGGCTCGGGCGCGCTGTGTGGTCGCCGAGGCCGAGATCGCGCTGGCCTCTCGGGAGTTGGGCTGGCCGGTGAAGGCACTCGAGTCGGCGCGGGTGACGCTTGAGGCGCACGGCGATCGAGTGAACGCCGCTCATGCGCGGTATCTGCAGATTCGGCGTTTGCTGCTGATCGGGCATCTCGAAGAGGCCGAGGTGCTGCTCGCCGAGCTTGATCCCGCGCCGTTGCCGCCGGCATTGCGCACCGCCCACGAACTGGTCGTGGCCGGGATCGCGATGCGACGACTGGAGACGAACAAGGCGCGGTCTGCACTCACAAGGGCCGAGCACGCCGCGCGCGACGCCGATATTCCTGCGCTGACGGCCGAGGTGGAAAACGCTGCCCTTGTCCTGGACACGCCCGTCGCGCGTTTGATTGCCTATGGCGAAGAACGGCCTCTGTTGCTGGATGAGGTTGAAGCGTTGCTGGCGTCCACGTCGCTGGTCGTGGACGCCTGTCGCTACGTCGTGCGTGGTGCCGGCATGTCGGTTCCCCTCGCTACACGCCCGGTCTTGTTCGCCCTCGCACGGGCACTGGCCGAAGCGTGGCCGGCTGACGTGTCGAGGGAAACGCTGATTACCCGGGCCTTTCGTTTGAAGCACGCCGATGAGTCCCTTCGCGCACGGTTGAGAGTCGAAATCGGGCGACTGCGTGCGGCGCTGAAACCCTTGGCCGGCGTCACTGCAACTCAACGTGGTTTTGCGCTGGTGGCGCTGGTTGCCTCTGACGTTGTGGTGCTGGCGCAACACGTCGAAGAGAAGCACGGGTCGGTGTTCGCTTTCCTCGTCGACGGTGAGTCGTGGTCGAGCTCGGCCCTGGCACTGGCCCTCGGTGCCAGCCAGCGCACGGTGCAACGGGCACTCGAGGAATTGGCCCGCGCGGGCAAGGTGCAGTCGTTCGGTCGCGGCCGGGCGCGTCGCTGGATGACCCCGCCGGTGCCGGGTTTCGCGACGACCTTGTTACTCCCGGTGCCGCTGCCGGGTGACTAGGATGAACGTCACCCACCCGTAACGAGGAATGCCAACATGAAACAGTCAGCAGCCAAAATCCTTCGTGAATATGGACCCTTTGCCGGTGTCGACAAGGTCCATGGCGTCACCTGGGACGGCCGGCATGTGTGGTTTGCCACCGGTGACAAACTCAACGCCCTGGACCCTGACAGTGGCAAGACACTGCGCTCAATCGATGTCGCCGCCCACGCCGGCACTGCCTTCGACGGGCAGCACCTGTTCCAGATCGCCGAGGACCGCATCCAGAAAATTGACCCGCAGACCGGCCGTGTACTCGCGACTATTCCGGCGCCTGGCGGCAGTGACTCAGGGCTGACGTGGGCGGAAGGGACGCTGTGGGTCGGCGAGTATCGAGATCGCAAGATTCATCAGATCGATCCCGAGACCGGCGCGATTCTGCGCACCCTTCAATCCAACCGCTTTGTCACCGGAGTGACCTGGGTCGAGGGTCAGCTGTGGCATGGCACCTGGGAAGAAGACGAGAGTGAGTTACGCCATATCGATTCGACCACCGGCGAGGTGCTGGAGAGTGTGAAGCTGCCGGCCGGCGTCGGGGTGTCGGGGCTTGAATCGGACGGCGGCGAGCAGTTTTTCTGCGGCGGCGGTGGCAGTGGAAAGGTGAGGGCGGTGCGGCGCCCAAAATAAGGCGCCGCTCAATCACTCAAGGCGCGCCAAACAACATCGTCCAGTAAACCCCCTCATCACTGCGTGCGTCCGCCGCATAGGCTGCGCCCATTTGGGTAAACATCGGATTCATCAGGTTGGCGCAATGCCCCGGGCTGGCCAGCCAGCCCGACATGGCCTTGCTCGGTGAGCCCTGGCCGGCAGCGATGTTCTCGCCGATCTGCCGGCCACGGAAACCAGCGGCTCTGGCCCGGTCTGCGGGCATGTCACCGTCGGGGGCCTGGTGTGCGAAGTAGTTGCCGTAGGCCATCGCCTTGCTATGCCCTTGCGCCGCAGCGCCCAGGGCTGCGTTCCAGGCCAATGGTCGTGTGGCGGCGAAGCGCTGACGACCACAGAGTCTCGGCTTTGAGCGTGCCGCATTAACCTGTGCCAGCAACGCTTTACTGACAGCACGCGAATCACCCACGCGACTGTCCAGCACGGGCTGCGCCAGCACCACCTGCCACTCACTTCGGGCGCGACTGACGCCAATGTCGGCATATTGGGTATCGAGCAACGCCCCGCAGTAATCGCTCTGGAGCATGTCGAAGGCCTCATCGGCATCCTGCGCACCGACCACACGAATCGTGCGCACCGTCACCGCCTGATAGCCGGACGCTTTCAATCGATCGCGCAAACCGCCGCCATAGCCGATCGGCAAGGCCAGGTTCGACTTCAACGCCAGCGGCGATAACGCTCGGCCGGCGCGCCCCAAGCAGCGATCGGGGTGAGCGCGGTAGTCGTTGATGGCTTCCACCAACTGCCTTTCGGCACCGGCGTGGGCGGGGTTGGCGAACAGGGAAAGCAGAGGAATGAAACAGAGCGAGGCAACGCGAACGGACAGGAGGGTTTGGCGCATGGATGAATAGCTCTGAGCGGGCAAGTGGAATTCACGGCTCGGCTATGACTGGCGCTTCAACACAAGGTTCACGGGCGAAAGAGGCATATTTACGTTGGGCGCAGTGCGTCCTCCAAAGAGGACGTGGAGGTGTCGTATGATGGCTACTTTTTACCCGTCACAAGGACCCACTCATGCCGCTAAGCAAACGCGATCAGGCCCAAATCGAGCGTCGCCTGATTGCCACCCTGACCGAGGCGTGTGAGACGGCCAAAGTGGAAATCCTCGGGTTCTGCTGGCTGACCCACGAGATCGATTACGACCGGTTCCCTTCCAGCCTGAGGGTCATCTGGGTCTTCGATACGCAGGCCAATAAAGATCATGCGCTGGCCAGTGGGCAGGGCGAGCGCATGCTCGAGTTGACGGCCATTGCGTTAGGCGAAGCGGACGTTCTCGTCAGCCCGGTATCGGCCCATGTGCAGTTCGATTCTGAAGAAGCCTGCCAGCGCGCCAATGGCGGAAACTGGCAGCAACGTTTGTCGCGCCCGCTCACTTCGAAAACTTCCTCGCCCCAGCCACGCAAAGGATCACCGCGACGGTAACCCCCAGCATGCCGATACTCACGTGTTCGTGAAGCAACGTGGCCGCCAGCGCCAAACCAAAAAACGGTTGCAGCAGTTGCAACTGGCCGACGGCGGCAATCCCCCCTTGGGCCAGCCCGCGGTACCAGAAGACGAAACCGATCAGCATGCTGAAGATCGATACGTAAGCCAGGCTCAACCACGCGGATGGGGTAATCCCCGAGAACGAAGCCGGGGCCATCAACCAGGTCAGCGGGACCATGACGGGCAGCGACAACACCAATGCCCACGAGATCACCTGCCAGCCTCCCAGTGTTCTTGAAAGCTTTGCGCCTTCGGCATAACCCAGCCCGCAGGCGAGGATGGCCAGCAGCATGAGAATGTCGCCGGTCGGCGAAGCGGTAAGGCCTTGCGAGACCGCAAACCCCACGACCAACGCGCTGCCCAGCACCGAGAACAACCAGAACACCGGCCGTGGACGCTCCCCGCCGCGCAACACGCCGAACACCGCAGTGGCGAGCGGCAACAGGCCAACGAAGACGATGGAATGCGCCGACGTCACGTACTGAAGCGCCAGCGCCGTCAGCAGCGGAAACCCAACTACAACCCCCATTGCCACGATCGCCAAGGGCATAAGCTGACGTTTGGCGGGACGTTTTTCTTTAAATAGCACCAGCATGCAAAGCGCCAGAAGCCCGGCAATCGCCGCTCGGGCAACGGTCAGGAACACCGGGTCGAATTCCAGCACGGCCAACCGTGTGGCCGGTAACGAGCCGCTGAAAATCAGCACGCCGATGAACCCGTTGAGCCATCCGCTCGCGGTCTTTTCCGTCATTGGGTTTTGCAGGGTTCGTTCCATCTG
Source organism: Pseudomonas fluorescens (assembly GCF_000968015.1). Lineage (GTDB taxonomy): Bacteria > Pseudomonadota > Gammaproteobacteria > Pseudomonadales > Pseudomonadaceae > Aquipseudomonas > Aquipseudomonas fluorescens_W. Next base: position 39,253 of record NZ_LACH01000049.1, on the reverse strand, counting down.
AGGGCACTCTCAATTTGCAGAGTTCCATCGTATGATCGACGATCACTACAATCAAAAAATCGTCATGGATACATCTCGACATGCCTCGCTCACGGTACAAGTCATTAGTGGATGCTTTGGCGGCTGACATCCGGTCAGGGCGATTGTTGCCGGGCACGCGTTTGCCAACGCATCGTCAACTGGCGGCAACAGAAGGGCTGGCATTGGTGACCGCCTCTCGGGTCTATGCAGAGCTCGAAGCCATGGGCCTGGTCAGCGGCGAGACGGGGCGAGGCACGTTCGTGCGGGAGACGTCGTTGCCGCCGGGCTTGGGTATTGACCAGAAAAACGTTGCCGTTGGAATGACCGACCTCAACTTCAACTATCCCTCGCTGCCCGGGCAGGCAGAACTCTTGCGAAATGCGCTGCGCCAACTCGCGTCGGGCGGTGATCTGGAATCCCTGTTGCGCTACCAGCCACACGCCGGGCGCCTGCATGAGCGCGCCTCGGTGGCGCGTCATTTGCTCGCCCGAGGGCTGACGGTAGATGCCGAGCAAGTGTTAATGGTCAGTGGCGCTCAACATGGGCTGGCCGTGACGATGATGGCGCTGTTGCAACCCGGTGATGTGATTGCAGCGGATGCGCTGACCTATTCAGGATTCATCGTGCTGGCCGAAGCCTTGCACCTTGAAATCGTGCCCATTCCCGTGACCGAGCAGGGGCCTGATCTGGAGGCGCTGGACCGTCTGTGCCGGAGTCGCCGCGTGCGGGCGGTGTACTCGATGCCGACGCTGCACAATCCGCTGGGATGGGTGATGAGTGCCGATCAGCGCGAGTCGCTGGTGACGATCGCGCGCAGGCATGACTTGCTCATCATCGAGGACGCCGCGTATGCCTTCCTTGCCGAGAACCCGCCGGCACCGATAGCGCAACTCGCCCCCGAGCGGACCGTGTACGTTTCAGGGCTTTCCAAAAGCGTGGCCACGGGACTGCGCGTAGGTTTCGTCGCCGCCCCGGCCGAAAAAGTGCCCGCGCTGGAGCGAACGATCAGGGCGACCACCTGGAATACCCCCGGCGTACTGACGGCGATCGCGAGCACCTGGCTCGACGATGGCACCGTCATGCAACTGGAAGCTGAAAAACGCCAGGATGCGCAAGCCAGGCAAACGATGGCCGCCGAAGTGCTGGCGGGCCTGCCGTGCATTCGTCATCCGTCGTCCTATTTTCTTTGGCTGCCTTTGTCCGAAGATGCGAGGGCCGACCAGATCGCCGCAGCGTTGCTGCGTGAAAAAGTGGCGGTTTCAACCGCCGAGCCTTTTGCGACTTCTGCTCATGTACCGCATGCGATTCGCTTGGCGCTGGGGTCGGCAGAGATGGGCGCACTGCGCGAGGCGCTGGAAAAAGTTAAGTGGGTGATTGGTGCTTACTCATAGCCCGAAGTCGCCCACCGCCATCTATATTGAAAGGTCCAGTCCGCTGCGGCTGACGCAAGCGCCCTGACGAATGGCGAATCCATCAAGCAGCAAGGACTGGTCGGTACGCTCACAGAGGGCAACCTTTTTCATCCGGCATTTTCAATCAGGAGATCATCATGACCCAGATCGAAAAAGTACTGTACACCGCCAAAGTCCACACCACGGGTGGGCGGGACGGCGCATCACGCAGTGATGATGGACGACTCGAAGTCAAACTTTCGTCCCCTGGCACCAAGGGCGACGGCACCAATCCGGAGCAGTTGTTCGCCACGGGTTGGTCAGCCTGCTTCATCGGTGCGATGCAAGTCGCTGCCGGCAAAATGAAGGTCACGCTTCCGCCTGACCTGGCCATTGACGCCGAAGTTGACCTGGGCACCAACGCAGGCGGCTACCTGCTGCAGGCTCGCCTCAACATCAGCCTGCCGGGAATGGACCGCGAAACCGCCCGGGCGCTGGTGGATGAAGGGCACAAGCTGTGTCCGTACTCCAAAGCCACGCGGGGCAACATCAACGTCGAAATCAATCTGGTCTGAGCCGGGCCTGTTACGTTATTGGCAAGTTGGCATCGTTACCATTCGCCCTCCCTGCGCCTGCCGCCGAGGAGGGCGTTTTGCTGTCTGGAGAAGCGGCAAGCGTTCAGCGATCAAGCATGAATGACCGGTTTCAGGCCGTGTGAAAACGTCCGGGATTGTCTAACCTTTTTGACGTCGAGATCGTAAAGGGCGCCATGCGCCGCCTGACCTGCGCCCATGCCATTCTCACCACGGACGGACTCATCGTATCCCTCAGCTGAGGTATGAAGATGAAGCTCACACTCGCGGTCGCTGCAGCGACCCTCGCGCTTTGCGTCTCGGCCCTTGCCAGCGCCGCTCCCGCTGCCGATCCCCAGGCCATTCAGCCCTTCCACGTCAATGTTGCGGACAAGGAACTCGTCGATCTGCGCAACCGTATCGCGGCGACCCGCTGGCCGGACAAAGAGACGGTTTCCGATCGATCACAGGGCGCACAGCTGGAACAGTTGCAGGCGCTGGTTCGCTACTGGGGCACGGACTACGACTGGCGCAAGGCTGAGGCTCAGCTCAATAATCTGGCGCAGTACGTGACCACCCTCGACGGGGTCGACATCCACTTTATCTGGGTGCGTTCCCCCCACCCGAACGCTTTGCCGATGATCATGACCCACGGGTGGCCGGGCTCGGTGTTCGAGTTCATCAAGGTCGTCGGTCCGCTCACCGATCCGCCCGCGCACGGGGGCAATGCGGCAGATGCCTTCGATGTGGTGATTCCGTCCATTCCTGGCTACGGCTTCTCTGGCAAGCCGAGTGGTATCGGTTGGGATCCAGACCACATCGCCCGGGTCTGGGCGCAGCTGATGCAGCGCCTCGAATACACCCACTATGTCGCTCAGGGCGGCGACTGGGGCGCCCCCATTACCAGCGCGATGGCACGCCAGGCGCCGGCCGGATTGCGCGGCATTCACCTAAACCTGCCAGCCACGATACCGGCGGAAGCGAGCGCGGCGCTCGCGGTTGGCGGACTGGCGCCGGCGGGTTTTTCCGAGAAGGAGCGCGCGACCTATGACGCCGTCGCCACGCTCGTCAAACAGGGGAACCTGGCGTACAGCGCGATGATGGCCGCGCGACCGCAGATGATCGGTTACGGCGCGACGGATTCACCGGCCTTCCTCGCCGCGCTCCTGCTCGTGCATCCAGGCTTTGCCCGGTGGACATACGGCGCCGACCCCCAACAGTCGCCAACGAAGGATGAAGTGCTGGACGACATCACGCTCTACTGGCTGACGAATAGCGGCGCCTCGGCAGCCAGGCTCTACTGGGAGAACATGGGGCGAAGTCCTCTTTCTTCGGCCGCACAGAAGACCACCGAGATTTCGTTGCCGGTGGCCGTCACGGTGTTTCCAGAGGATGTCTACTGCCCGCCGGAGACGTGGGCCCGGCGCGCCTATAGCAACCTGATCTACTTCCACCAGGCCGACAAGGGCGGCCACTTCGCGGCCTGGGAACAGCCCCAGCTATTTACCGAGGAACTTCGCACGGCGTTCCGGTCGCTGCGCTAGTCGAACACTGCCCGTGGGACCACCACTTACAAACCATCGCCCAACACCTTGAGGTACTCGGGACTCTCGGATATCGAGTTGTGCCCCGTACCCGGTATGACCTTCAGCGACGCCACTCCGTTGGCGAAATGGGTGAAGAGCCGCTCGGTGCTGGAACGCGGTATCACTTCGTCGTGCTCAGCTGCGATCAAGAGCGTCGGCACCGTGATGTGGGCGGCGTACTTCCAGGATTCAAAGGTGTCCTTGAGCAACCACTTCACCGGGAAGATGGGAAACTGCCGGGCGGCAAGTTCTTCAACACTGTTGTAGGGCGTGATCAGCACCAGACGCGCCGCCGGGCGTTGGCTGGCGAGGCGCACGGCGACACCCGAGCCCAGGCTGCGACCGACCACCGTAATGTGTGGATGGGTGGCGTAGACCAGGTCAAACAAGGTCAGGGCGTCGCGCGAAATCATCTCCTCGGAGGGCGATCCGGAACTGCCACCGTAGCCTCTGTAGTGCAGCAAGTAGACGGCGTGATCGGCAAAGGCTTCGGAAAACGAAGGCAGGCTCCGGGAGACGTCCTCGGCATTTCCACCGAAATAGATCAACGCATTCGGCCCGTCGTGCGGCCTGACGGACACCAGCACCTGCGCGTCGTCGACTGACAGCGTGAGCAGCGATGCCGAAGTGCCGACAGCGCGGGGTTGCGGGAAGTAGATGAGGGCGCGCTGAAACACAAACAGCGCAGCGCAGAGCGCCAGATACACAACGGCGACGATGACGACGATTGACACCAGAATTCGTGGCATTCGGCTAACTTTAGTGGGCGGCATTGACGGCTCTGGCCGGAAGACGGCTATCGCTTGATCGCTGTCAGAGTGTAGTAGACCGATAGCGCCACGCACCGGGAGGGCACCCATGCCCATCGGATCAGTTAAGCCAAAACGCGATCCGTAGCAGCTGGCGAAGCCTGCGTTCGGCTGCGGAGCAGTCGTAAAACCTGAGTTTGCGGTCTTCCTGAAACACCGCATCGTCTGATTTCACGACTGCTTCGCAGCCGAACGCAGGCTCCGCCAGCTGCTACGGATTGTGTCGCTCTTTAGCTGATAGGCATTGGGCGGGTAGCTATGCTGATGTGGCTAGCCTCGTGCGTGCGGCGCGAGAAGTGCTGTGGACCGTGGCTGACAGCAAAAATGTGGAAGGGCAATTCCATGAGCCACACTGATGGGTACACGCGTCGAAAAATACTCACGCTGGCTGCCGGTGCTTCGGCGGTTTTCACCTTCGATCCAGCTTTTGCAGCATCCACGCCGTCGACCGAAACAGGAGGCAAGAACATGCTGACCCGGGCCATTCCATCCAGCGCCGAACTACTACCGATCGTTGGGCTGGGCACGTATCGCGGTTTTGATGTCGAGCCTTCAAGCCCCGCCTACAAGCAGCTGCCTGCGGTGCTGCGAGCGTTGTTCGAGAAGGGCGGGAAGGTGATCGACAGTTCGCCGATGTACGGTCGCGCCGAACAGACGACCGGTGAGCTGCTGTCGATTCACGAACCGCGCTCGCCGGCGTTTCTGGCCACCAAGGTGTGGACCCGTGGCCGCGAAGAAGGCATCGCGCAGATGGAACAGTCCTTCAAACTGCTGCAGACGGACCGGATCGACCTGATGCAGATTCACAACCTGCTGGACTGGAAAACTCATTTGCCCACGCTGCGCAAATGGAAGGAAGAAGGGCGCATTCGTTACATCGGCATCACCCATTACACAGCGTCGGCGTATGACGAGGTGGAAGCGGTACTCAAGTCTGAGCCATTGGACTTTTTGCAGATCAACTATGCCCTGGACGATCGCGGCGTCGAGAAACGCATCCTGCCGCTGTGTCGCGAGCGAGGTGTGGCGGTGATCTGCAATCGACCATTCGGCGGCGGTGATTTGCTCGCCCGCTTGAAGGACAAACCGTTACCACGCTGGGCCGCGGATGTGAGGGTCAATAGCTGGCCGCAACTGGCGCTCAAGTTCCTGCTGACGCATTCGGCGGTGACTTGTGTGATCCCCGGCACCGGCAACCCGCGTTACATGGCGGAAAATGCCAGTGCAGGTTTCGGTCCGATGCTGACGGGGGCGCAGCGTGAGCAGTTGATCGACGTGGTGCGTTAGGCGAAGTGTCGAGGCCTGTCAGGTGGGGTCCGGCGCCTGACGAAATCGCTCCGGGATGGCCTCTTCAAATGGATAAAACGAAAACCAGGGCCTGGCTTCGTCGATCACCCGCTGGACGGACGGTCTGTTCATCAGCCTGTCGAAATAGGCTTTCAAGTGACCGTAGTCGTCGGGAAAAGGCTCGAGCGTACTGGCGTAGAAAAGTGCCGGGGCCGCGGCGCAATCGGCCAGGCTGAAATCTGCACTGGCGAGCCAGATTCTGGACGCCAACTGGCGGTCGAGCATGCCGTACGTCGTCCGCAGTGTGGAACGCTCTCTGGTCAAATCGCCGTGAGTGCCGCGCAGGCGATCAAACACGATCTGTTGCAGCGGGTGCTGGAGATAGTGGTCGCACACACGGTCCCACAGACGGACCCCCAGCGCGGTCTCCCAATCGCTGGGAACGAGTGGATGTTCACCAGGATAAAATCGATCCAGGTATTCGACGATGATCGTGGTCTCCGCCACGTTGCGCTGGCGAGCGTGGTCGCGGATGACCGGGAATTTGCCGAGCGGCCATAGCGCTTGCAGCTCTGCTCTGTCTGCATCATTGGCGAGATCGATGATCCGCTTCTCGAATTCGACAGCGTTTTCGAAGAGCGCGATCAGCACTTTGTGGCAGAACGACGACAGCGGATGGTAGTACAGAGTCAGCGACATCTCTCAGCTCCTCGAAAGGCAAGTGACCCCCATCATCATAGTCGCCGTCCAGGGCGGTTAAGCGCGCGGTGCTAGACTTTCAGGGTGGGATGATGATTGAACAACCTGATCCGGCGGTGCGATGGTGAGAACGCTGGAGGTATGACATGACGACTCAACTGCTGGCTAGAGAACACATCAACGTGGTGGTCCGCAATTATGTAGAAGGCATGGTGTTCGCTGATGAAGCCTTGCTGCGACAGGCCTTCCATCCTTCTTGCCGCATCATTGGTCATTACGAAGAAAAGCTGGAATGGGCATCCCTGGAGGAATTTATCAGCGCGATCAAGGCGGAGGGGCCGGCAGCCAAAGAGGTCAAACCGTTTTGGGAAGTACTCAGCATCGATGTCACGGGTGATGCCGCCGCGGTAAAGGTCAATGATGATTATCTCGGCATGCGATTTACCGATTATCTGTCGCTACTGAACATCAATTACCGCTGGATGATTGTGAACAAGCTGTATTATCTGAACGAATAGCGTGTGAGCCCGGGAGCCAAAAGGCTCCCGGGCATCGTTATGCAATCAGCGCCGATCCAGCCACACCGTCTGGGCATTGCAGAATTCGCGCACACCGAAATGCGAGAGTTCACGGCCAAACCCGCTTTTCTTCACGCCGCCGAAGGTGACACGCGGATCGGAGGCGCAATAACCATTGATGAACACGCCACCGGTTTCCAGTTCACCGACCATCTGCTCGGCAAGCCCGACGTTGCGTGTGTAGATGGTTGCAGTGAGGCCGAACTCACTGTCATTCGCCAGTGCCAATGCATGCGCCGCATCGCGCGCCGTGATGATCGAGGCCACCGGGCCAAACAGCTCCTGTTTGAACGAGGTCATCTGGTCGGTGACGTCACCGAAAACAGTGGGCTCGTAAAAGTTGCCAGGGCCTTCAGCCTTCTTGCCGCCCATCAGCAATGTCGCGCCTTCTTCCAGGGTGTCGCGCACCTGCTGATCCAGTTCATCACGCAGATCAAAGCGAGCCATCGGACCGATGTAAGTGTCGGCAGCCAGAGGATCGCCGACCAGCAGTTTTTGCGTGGCTTCGACGAACTTGCGCGTGAATTCCTCGACAATTCCTTGCTCGACGATCAAGCGTTTGGCGGCCGCGCAAACTTGCCCGGTGTTCTGGTAACGGCCAATCACGGCGGCTTTGACCGCTTCGTCGAGGTCGGCATCGTTGAGCACGATGAACGGATCGGAGCCGCCCAGTTCCAGTACACACTTCTTCAACGCCGCACCGGCTTGAGCGCCGATGGCGATGCCGGCTCGCACGCTGCCGGTGAGGGTCACGGCGGCGATGCGGGGATCGGCGATCGCGGTGGAGACGCCGTCCGGCGTGACATTGATCACCTCGAATACACCGTCGGGAAAGTCGGCTTGCTTGAAGGCTTCACGCAACAGATAAGCACTGCCCATCACGTTGGGTGCATGTTTGAGCACGTAGGTGTTGCCGGCGATCAATGCTGGAACAGCACCGCGCAGGACTTGCCAGATCGGGAAGTTCCACGGCATTACCGCGAGAATCGGGCCGAGCGGGCGGTATTCAATGCGCGCTTTTCCACCTTCAACCAGCGTCGGTTCAGCGCTCAGCATCGCCGGGCCGTGTTCGGCGTACCACTCGCAGAGCAGCGCGCACTTTTCAATTTCGCCACGCGCCTGAGTGATCGGCTTGCCCATTTCCAGGGTGATCATGTTCGCCATCGCGGCGGCGTTGTCGCGCAATACCCGCGCCAGGGCGGTCAACAACTGCGAACGTTGATCAACCGGTTTGCTGCGCCAGGCACGAAACCCGGCAGCAGCGCGGGACAGGGCAGCGTCCAGTGCTGATGCAGATTCGAAAGGGTAGTGGCCGATCTGCTCGCCGTTGGCGGGGTTGATCGAAATGGCGTGGGTGAGGCTGGAAACTTGAGTCATGGCACCGTCCTGCGAGGTGGGGATGTGCTCAGGTTACGGTGGCGTTTGTTTTCTGGAAACTGAATAATACTGAGCATATCGTTCACGTTTGGAGAATGACATGGATCTGGTTCAGCTGGAAATATTCAAAGCCGTCGCCGAGCACGGCAGCATCAGCGCGGCGGCTCAGCACATCCACCGGGTGCCGTCGAACCTGACGACGCGGATCAAGCAACTGGAGCTGGATCTGGGCGTGGACCTGTTTATCCGCGAGAAGAGCCGCCTGCGCCTGTCGCCGGCCGGCTGGAGTTTTCTGGATTATGCCCGGCGCATCCTCGACCTGGTCCAGGAGGCACGCGCCACCGTGGCGGGTGAAGAACCTCAGGGATCGTTTCCCCTAGGGTCGTTGGAGAGTACCGCTGCGGTGCGCATCCCTGAGCTGCTGGCCGCGTATAACCAGAAGCACGCCAAGGTCGAGCTGGACCTGTCCACCGGACCTTCGGGGACCATGATCGACGGGGTGTTGTCGGGACGATTGGCGGCAGCGTTCGTCGATGGGCCGGTGCTGCACCCGGCACTGGAGGGCGTGCCGGCGTTTGAGGAAGAAATGGTGGTGATCGCGCCGCTCAACCATTCCCCCATTCATCGTGCGCGGGATGTTAATGGCGAAAACATCTATGCCTTCCGCTCCAATTGCTCCTACCGACACCACTTCGAAAGCTGGTTCGCCAAGGACGCGGCCGTGCCCGGCAAGATTTTCGAAATGGAGTCCTATCACGGCATGCTGGCGTGCGTCAGCGCCGGTGCAGGCCTGGCGCTGATGCCCCGCAGCATGCTCAACAGCATGCCCGGATGCACCACCGTGAGCATCTGGCCGTTATCGGAATCGTTCCGCTATTTGCGCACCTGGCTGGTGTGGCGCCGCGGGACGGTGTCGCAAAGTCTGACCATGTTTGTGCGCTTGCTCGAGGAGCGCGGGGTGGTGCGGGATGAGGCGGTGCGCTAGTTCGCACACGAAAATATTCAGATCGACGTGCCGGCTCATTCCCCGCCTTTCGTCGACTTGATCAGATTGTTGCGCAGCTTCACGATCGCCCTCTGCAGGGTCGTGAACTCGTCGAGCGTCAGGCCCGTTGCGTCGGCGAGGCCCATTTCCGGCTGGCTTTCGCGCAGCTGTCGACCGTTCTTCGTCAGGCTGATCCTTACCTGGCGCTCGTCCTCGGGATCGCGCTGCCTTTGCAAAAAACCCATCGCTTCCAGCTTCTTCAGGATTGGGGTCAGTGTGTTCGATTCGAGGAACAGCTTCTCGCCCAGGCTGCCGACGGTCTGGTTGTCTTCCTCCCACAGCGCGACGATGGTGATGTATTGCGTATAGGTCAGCCCAAGCTGCTCGAGTATTGGCTTGTAAGCCTTGCCGAACGCCAGGTTGGTGGAATAGACCGCAAAACACAGGAATTCGGAGAGTTTCAGGTCGTCGGGGGCGGCGTTGTCGGTGGGTTTCATGTACATCCTCGTTGGCCAAAGACGGATGGCTCGCAAAAAAGCGAAATATACCTCGTATGCGATTGTGTCGGAACGACTCTAACTGACGGTGGCGACCGGTTCGACGGCGAAAGTCGAACCGGTCGTACGGTGCATCACGCTGTCAGGGCGTTGATGACCACGCCAATATTGCCGCGCGTTGCCTTCGAGTACGGGCAGATCTGGTCTGCGGCGTGCGCCAGCTCCGTCACGACGTCTTGCGTCAAGCCTGGCACGCGAAGAGTCAGCCGGGCCTGGAGGAAGTAGGCCGGACCGGTCTGGCCCAGATCGACCTCAATATCAACGGCCATATTAGGCGGCAGCGTCACCTTCATGTTTTTCGCCGCCAGCTCGACGGCAGCGGTGTAGCAGGCCGACCATGCGCCGGCGAAAAACTGCTCTGCCGTTGGGTGCGGAACAATGGCTGCGAACTCGTGTGCCAGTCTAGGGTTTCCAGGCGAAGAGAGCTGGATGGAGAGGCCGCGGGAAGAGTTGTCACCGTCGCTGAATGTCGTGTGGGTTTTGCCTGTGGCCAGGACTTTTTCGATCTTGTTCATGGTTGAGTCCTCAACGTTTTTTTGGGTTTGTGATTCGTATGCGCTTAAAGCGTATACGATATATGTGGCGTATCGACTATGCCGATCGATAGCAACGCCGCGCGGTGCGTCATGCCGTGAGGACGTTCAGGGCCACGTCAATGTTACCCCGCGTCGCTTTCGAGTACGGGCAGATTTGATCGGCGGTGTGCGCCAGTGTCGTCGCGATGTCGTGGGACAAACCCGGCACGCGCAGGGTCAATCGAGCCTGAAGGAAGTAGGCCGGACCGGTCTGACCCAGATCGACTTCGATGTCGACGGACAGATCCGACGGCAACACCACATTCATCTCACCGGCCACCAGTCCGACGGCAGCGGTGTAGCAGGCCGACCAGGCGCCAGCGAACAGTTGCTCGGCAGTCGGGTGCGGCTGAGTGGCGGCGAACACGTGGGCTGGCTTGGCGATGCCGGGCGTCGACAGGGTGATGTCGAGGCTGCCGTCATGGCCGCGCGAGGTGACGCCAGCGTCGCTGACGGTGGTGTGGGTTTTACCGGTGACCAGTACTTTTTCGATCTTGCTCATGATGATTTCCTGAGTTTGTATTGTTTTCGCATGCGCTTATATCGCATGCGATATATTCATTGGATTAAAGCGATTTTCACGCCGTCAGGACGTTCACCGCCACATCGATGTTGCCCAGCGTCGCTTTCGAGTACGGGCAGAGTTCGTGTGCGGCGTGCGCCAGTGCGGTTGCGACGTCGTGTGCCACGCCCGGCAAGCGGACAAAGAATCGAGCCTGAAGGAAGTAAGCCTGACCGGTCTGGCCCAGATCGACTTCGATGTCGACAGACGCATCGGCCGGCAGCACCACTTTTTTCGCCTTGGCGATGTGTTCGATGGCGGAGATGTAGCAGGCCGACCATGCACCGGCGAACAGTTGCTCGGCGGTCGGGTGCGCTTGGGTGGCTGCAAATACGTGGGCCGGTTTTGCGTCACCTGGCGACGACAGCTCGATGTCGAGGTTGCCGTGGGCACGGGTCGCGTCGCTGAACGTGGTGTGGGTTTTGCCGGTAAACAGTACTTTTTCGATCTTGCTCATGGGATGAATCCTCAACGTTTCAATAGGTGGTGGTTGTCTGTCGTATACGTTTGTATCGTATGCGATTGAAATAATACTCGCGCAGAGCTCAATCGGTGTCAAGGGGTAGTGCACGGCCCAGCCGACGAATGGTGGGTTGCCGGGATGTGCTGAATTCGTCGTCGACCGGGCCTAAAGCGATCAAGCCGTGGCGTCTGGAATGGGCCAGTCTGGGCGGTCTGTCCAAGGAGTTGATGATGAAACGACTGTCCCTGGCCGAAGCTCGCGAGCTGGCCGAATCGATCTTGCTGCACAACGGTTTCAACCTTGCCCACGCTCAGGCGGTGGCCGCCACGGTGATTGCCGGCGAGCGCGATGGCTGCGCCTCCCACGGTTTGTACCGGATATTGGGGTGCGTGAATTCGCTCAGGGCCGGCAAGGTGGTGGCCGATGCCGAGCCACGGGTGATCGACCAGGCCCCTTCGATCGTGCGAGTCGATGCGGCGGGTGGTTTCTCCCAGTTGGCGTTTCAGGCAGGCCTGCCCTTACTGGAGGAGAAAACCCGGGCAAACGGGATTGCGGCGCTGGCGATCAATCGCTGCGTGCATTTTTCCGCCCTGTGGGTCGAGATCGAGCAACTGACTGCTGCCGGCCTGGTGGCGCTGGCGTGTAATCCCAGTCATGCCTGGGTCGCGCCGGCGGGAGGCAGTCAACCGGTGTTCGGGACCAATCCGATTGCGTTTGGCTGGCCGCGTTCGGGCAAGGATCCGTTTGTGTTCGACTTCGCCACCAGTGCGATTGCCCGTGGCGAGATCGAGTTGCATCGACGTGCCGGCCAAGCGATTCCTGAAGGTTGGGGTGTGGACGCAGACGGGCAGCCAAGCACCGATGCGAATGTGGTGCTCGATGCCGGCGCGATGCTGACGTTCGGCGGGCACAAGGGCTCGGCGCTGGCTGCCATGGTGGAGTTGATCGCCGGGCCGTTGATCGGTGACCTGACCAGTGCGGAATCGCTGGCGTACGACGCGGGCAGCAAATCGTCGCCGTACCATGGCGAGTTGATCATCGCCCTCGATCCGCGACGCTTTCTCGGTGAGGCCACCGAGCAGCACCTGGCCCGTGCCGAAGTGATGTTCCAGAGCATACAAGGGCAGGGCGCGCGCTTGCCGTCGCAACGGCGTTATGAGGCGCGAGCACGCAGTTCGGTGGAGGGCGTGCAGATTCCCGAAGCCTTGTACAACGACTTGAAGGCGCTGCTGGACTGAAGAAACGGGGCACGCCCTCAACCCTGTGGGAGCGAGCTTGCTCGCGATGGCGTCGTGTCAGTCAACGAAGATGTTGAATCTGATGGCCTCATCGCGAGCAAGCTCGCTCCCACAGGGAGGCACCGCTGAGTGATTATTTAAACCGGTTGGCGGTGGCTGGTGCCGTCGACCAGACGGGCGATGCCCAGCGGATTGGCGTTTTGCAGCGCCTCGGGCAGGAGCGCATCCGGGCAATTCTGGTAACACACCGGGCGCAGGAAACGCTCGATGGCCAGGCTGCCGACCGAGGTGCCACGGGCATCGGAGGTGGCCGGGTAGGGACCGCCATGCACCATCGCATCGCAGACTTCGACGCCAGTCGGGTAGCCGTTGAACAGTACCCGGCCGACTTTCTGTTCAAGCAGCGGCAGCAGGTCGCTATGGGTTTGCAGGTCTCCGGCTTCGGCAATCAGGGTGGCCGTAAGTTGACCGTGCAAACTCTGCAACGCCCGTTGCAGTTCGGCCTTGTCAGCCACTTCCACCAACACGGTAGTCGGGCCGAACACTTCCTCCTGCAACAGATAATCGCCGTTGAGCAGCAGGCTGACGTCAGCCTTGAACAGTTGCGGCTGGGCCTGCTTACCCTGTTGTTCACGACCGGCCAGGTGAGTGATGTGCGGATGCGCGTGCAGCGCCTGCACACCCTTGGCGTAGCTGGTTAACGTGCCGGCGTTAAGCATGGTTTGCCCTGGCTGATCGGCCATTACCGCGCTGAGCGATTCAATAAATGTGCTGAACTCGGGAGAGTGAATGCCAATCACCAAACCGGGGTTGGTGCAGAACTGGCCGCAGCCGAGCACCACTGACGCGGCAAGTTCGCTGGCGATTTTCTCTCCCCTCAGTTGCAGGGCTTCGGGCAGTACCAGCACCGGATTGATGCTGCTCATTTCGGCGAACACCGGAATCGGCTGAGGCCGTGCGGCGGCCATGTCGCAGAGGGCGCGACCGCCCTTGAGCGAACCGGTGAAGCCGACCGCCTGAATCGCCGGATGCTTGACCAGCGCTTCGCCGACACCCGCGCCGTAGATCATGTTGAACACGCCTTTCGGCATGCCGGTTTGCTCGGCGGCGTGGACGATTGCATTGGCCACGAGTTCGGCAGTTGCCATATGCCCGCTGTGGGCCTTGAACACCACCGGGCAACCGGCGGCCAGGGCGGCAGCGGTGTCGCCACCGGCGGTGGAGAACGCCAACGGGAAATTGCTCGCGCCGAACACCGCGACCGGGCCGACGCCGATCCGGAACTGACGCAGGTCCACCCGTGGCAGCGGCTGACGTTCGGGCAAGGCGCGGTCGATACGCGCGCCATAGAAATCGCCACGGCGCAGGACCTGAGCGAACAGGCGCATCTGTCCGCTGGTGCGACCGCGCTCACCCTGAATACGCCCGGTCGGCAGCGCCGTCTCGCGGGTGACCAGGGCAACGAACGCATCGTCCAGCGCGTCCAGTTGCGCGGCGATGGCCTCGAGAAACTCCGCGCGGCGGCTCGCCGGCAAATTGCGGAAGGTCGGGTAAGCGGCGGTCGCGGCCCGGGCAGCGGCGTCGACTTCGTCAATGGTGGCTTGCATGAACGAGTAGGGCAGTGCTTCACCGGTGCTGGCGTCATGGCTTTGCACGGTGATGTTGCCGGCGGCACTGCGCGCACCGCCGATGTAGTTGTGGCCGATGATGTGGGGCATGAAAAACTCCTGTCGGAAAAGGGGGGCTCAGGCAAGTCTTTTTCTGTTTGCCGGATCGCCAAGATCGCAGCCTGCGGCAGCTCCTACACAAGCCGCGTACACCCAATAATTCGTGGATATGCGCGATCCCTGTAGGAGCTGCCGAAGGCTGCGATCTTTTGACTGCGTCAAGCCAACGAATCACCCCGGCGTGCGCTGGCGGGTTCGGCGGTATCCAGAGCAGCGATCCGCGCAGCAGATTCGGCATCCACCACATGCAGTGACTTACCCCGGGTTTCCCGGGTCAAACCGACGGCGACGATGGAGATCAGCGCAGCGCAAACCAGGTACCAGGCGATCGGCGTCGAGCTGTGGTACTTGTTGAGCAGGGTGAGGGCAATCAGCGGCGCCAACGAGCCGGCGAAGATCGGTGCCACTTGGTAGCACAGGGACAACGCGGTGTAGCGCACGTGGGTCGGGAACATTTCGGCCATCAGCGCCGAGTAGGGCGCGTAGGTCATCGACTCGATCGCCAGGCCCAAGGTGATGGCCCCGATGATCAGCCAGTTGTTGCCGGTGTCCATCATCGGGAAGCCGATGAAGCCCCAGAACGCGGTGAGGATTGCGCCGGTCAGGTACACCGGTTTACGCCCGACCAGATCGGACAAATAACCCATCAACGGGATCATGAAGAAATGCAGCAGGTGCGCGCCGAACATCAGAAACAGAATCTCTGAAGTGTCCTTGTGCACCACCAGTTTCAGGTAGGTAATCGAAAAGGTTACGACGGTGTAGTAAAGGATGTTCTCGGCAAACCGCGCACCGATACCGACCAGCACCGCACGCCAGTGATGACGCAGCACTTCGACCACGCCCAATTGTTGTTGCTTGTTTTGCGCCTGACGGGCCTGGGCTTCCTTGAAGATCGGCGCGTCATCGACGCTGGTGCGAATCCAGTAGCCGATCAGCACCACCACCGCCGAGAACCAGAACGCGACGCGCCAGCCCCACGCGAGGAATTGCTCCTCCGACAGGTTCGACGACAACAGCAGCAACGCGACAGTCGCCACCAGGTTACCGGCCGGGACACCGGCTTGCGGCCAACTGGCCCAGAAGCCTCGGCGATTGTCCGGGCAGTGTTCGGACACCAGCAGAATCGCACCGCCCCATTCACCGCCGAAGGCGAAGCCCTGGATCAGCCGCAGCAGCACCAGTAACACGGGCGCGGCGTAGCCGATCTGGTCGAAACCGGGCAGGCAGCCCATCAGGAACGTGGTGATACCGACCACCACCAGGCTCAATTGCAGCAGGCGTTTGCGGCCGAACTTGTCACCGTAATGACCGAACACCAAGCCGCCCAATGGGCGGGCGAGGAAGCCAACGGCATACAAAGCGAAGGCGGCAAGGATGCCATCGATCGGGCTGTCGGTTTGACGGAAGAACAATTGGCCGAAGACCAGTGCCGAGGCGGTGCCATAGAGAAAGAATTCATACCATTCGGCGACGGTGCCGGCCATGGCGGCGGCCACCACGCGCTTGAGTCCCGAAGGTGTGGTTGCGCGGGCGGTGCTGTGAGGATTGGGCATGCTGACGTTTCCTGTAGAGGCGCAAAGACAGGGCAAAGCCGTAATGCCGGAAAGTTATGGACCTGAACACCGCAGCCCTGTGGGAGTGAGCCTGCTCGCGATAGCGGTGGGTCAGCCAGTATTGATGCTGAAGGTACCGCCGCCATCGCGAGCAGGCTCGCTCCCACAAGTTTGCGCACCTTAACTTACCGGTATCGGGGCAAGCCGGGCCGGGGCCGTAATGGCCCGCCCGGCAATCACTCAGAGACCGACGTCCGGCAGTTCTGGACGATTGGCCAAGGCCTTGGCCATGATCTGTTCGACGAACACCCGATCGGCTTCCGGCAGGGCCAGGCGTGGCGGACGGGTCAGGGCGCTACCGCGACCGGCGATGGCTTCGCACAGCTTGATGCACTGCACCAGGTCGGCACGGGCGTCGAGGTGCAGGATCGGCATCAGCCATTCGTAGATCGGCATGGCTTCGGCGAAGCGACCGGCCTTGGCCAGGCGGAAGATGGTTTCGCCTTCTTTCGGGAACACGTTGGACATGCCCGAGACCCAGCCTTCGGCGCCCACGGCGATGCTTTCCAGCACCACGTCATCAAGGCCGGCGAACAGCACAAAACGGTCACCCACTTCATTGCGCACGTCGATGAAACGACGGGTGTCGCCGGAGGAATCCTTGAAGCACACCACGT
Organism: Pseudomonas fluorescens; assembly: GCF_000968015.1. GTDB lineage: Bacteria > Pseudomonadota > Gammaproteobacteria > Pseudomonadales > Pseudomonadaceae > Aquipseudomonas > Aquipseudomonas fluorescens_W. Next base: position 22,593 of record NZ_LACH01000049.1, on the reverse strand, counting down.
TGTCGCAGTCGGCCAGGGAAATCAGGATGTCCGGGGTGACGTCGTTTTTGTAGATCGGCGGGTTGTTGTAAACCATCAGCGGAACGTCGGCGTTTTTCGCCACGTAGCGGTAGTGCTCGGCGGTCTCGAACGGCTTGGAGCCGTAGACCAGCGCCGGCATCAGCATGACCCCGTCAACACCAACCCGGCGCACGGCGTTGGCGACTTTGGCCGCTGCGATGCTGGTGAATTCGGCCACACCGCAAATGACCGGCACGCGGCCGCGGGAGGCGTCGACCGCGACTTCAGTCACGGCGATTTTTTCTTCGGCGGTCAGCGAGGTGTTTTCCCCCACCGAACCGCACACCACCAGGCCCGACACGCCGTCACGGATCACGTTGGAAATCACCTGGTGGGTTTTTTCCAGGTTGATGGAGAAGTCGTCGTTGAATTGAGTGGTCACCGCGGGGAAGACGCCACTCCAGTTAATGCGCTTGCTCATTGTTGCCTCCGGTTCGGTAATTGTATTTCGTATACGATATTGCAAGTGAAAAGACTCGGCCAGTGCTTTTTTCAGTTTCGTGGGGTTTTTACTAGCCGTTTGTCAGAGTTTTTTTGGTAAGGGTTTGTAAGGCCGTGCTCAGGCACCCGGCCAGGTGTCAGACAAGCGATAGCCTTGTGGCCACGGATCGCTCGGATCGAGCAGTAACTGGTGGGTGCCGGTGATCCAGGCTCGACCGGAAATGCACGGATAAATCGCCGGGCGTCCGGCCACTTCCGTCAGCGAATCGATGCGGCAGTGAAACTCGGAACCAATGATCGAACGGCCGATAAAACGCTCGCCGACCTGCATCAAGCCCTTCGCCTGCAGTACCGCCATGCGCGCCGAGCAGCCGGTGCCGGTGGGCGAGCGGTCGATCTTGCCGGGTTGAATCACTACCGCGTTGGCGCCGGTGGCGATGCCATTTTCATAGACGAGGGGCGCGGCGATCTGGCAGAAGGAAATGTGCGACCACTCAGGGTTCAGCGGATGGACAAAGCCCAATTGTTCATTGGCCGCGCGGGTAATTTTCAGCCCGACCTCGACCAGTTCGGCTGCTTCATCAGGGCCAATGGAAAAGCCCAGGCGCTTGGCGTCGGCGATCACAAAACTGTCGCCGCCGTACGCGGTATCGACCTGTAATGAGCCGACGCCTTCGACTTCGATCCAGGCGTCGAGGCGGTCAGCGAAGGAGGGCACGTTCTTGATTTCAACCCGTTCGACCTTGCCGTCACGGCAGTCGGCCACCGCTTCGATCAACCCGCCCGGGGCTTCGAGCACCAGCCGGGTTTGCGGTTCGGTCATCGGCAGGATGCCGCTGTCGAGCAACACGGTGGCCACGCACAGCGAGTTGGAGCCGGACATCGGCGGTGTGTCGGCCGGTTCCATGATGATCCAGGCCATCTGCGCCCGAGGATCCTTGGCCGGCACCAGCAGGTTGACGTGACGGAACACCCCGCCGCGCGGTTCGTTGAGGACGAAGTTGCGCAGGGTCTGATCCTTGGCAATCCAGCGCGACTGTTCCCACACGGTGGCCCCGGGCGGTGGCGCGACGCCGCCGACGATCACGTCGCCGACTTCGCCTTCGGCGTGGCAGCTGACTACATGGATGACTTTTGATGAGCGCATGGTTTGCTCCTTGTTTTGTCTGTTAGGGCCTCATCGCGAGCAGGCTCGCTCCCACACTGATTTTGTGTACACCACCAAACCCTGTGGGAGCGAGCTTGCTCGCGATGGGGCCATCGGTTATTTCACTGATTTCAGGAAGGCCGCGGTTTCCGCATGCACCGGGTTACCGATAACCTGATCAGGCGAACCGATCTCATGCACCAAACCATTGCGGAAAAATGCCACGCGGTCGGACACATCGCGGGCGAAACGGATTTCGTGGGTCACCAGGACCATGGTCATGCCGTCTTCGGCGAGCATGCGCATGGTGTCCAGCACCTCGCCCACCAGTTGCGGATCGAGGGCCGACGTGGCTTCGTCGAACAGCATGTAGTCCGGCGACATGGCCAGGGCGCGCGCGATGGCCATGCGCTGTTGCTGGCCGCCGGAGAGCTTGCCGGGAAAGGCCTTGAGCTTGTCGCCCAGACCGACGTGGGTCAGTTGCTTGACCGCCAGTTCCTCGGCTTCGGCCTTGCTCTTGCCCAGTACTTTGCGCGGCGCCAGCATCACGTTTTCCAGCACGGTCAGGTGCGGGAACGCGTTCCATTGCTGGAAGACAATGCCGATCTTCTGCCGCAGACGGTTGAGGTCCGTGGCGCTGTGGTGGACCTCGACACCGTCGACGCGGATGTTGCCTTTCTGGATCGGCTCCAGGCCGTTGATGCACATCAGCAGGGTGGATTTGCCCGAGCCGGAGCCGCCGATGATCGACACCACCTCGCCCTTGTTCACCGTCAGGTTGACGCCCTTGACCACTTCGAGGTTGCCGAAGGATTTGTGTACGTTGTCGATCTCAATCATTTTCTTGCCACCTTCTTTCCAGACGAGCGCCGAGGCGAGCGACCACCAGGCTCATGACGTAGTAGATGAGGCCCGCGATGCACAGCACCAGCAGCGGTTCCTGAATGCGGGTCACGATGGTTTGCGAAGCGCGCAGCAGTTCGACGATGCCGATCCACATCACCAGCGCGGTGTCTTTCATCACGCTGAGGACCAGGTTCAGCCAGCCGGGAAAAGCCACCCGCGTGGCCATCGGCAGGACGATCCAGCGCAGGTCCTGGAGGAAGCTCAGGCCCAGCGAGCGGCTGGCCCGGCGCACGGTGAACGGCACCGACAGCACGCCGCTGCGCACGATCTCGGTGAAGTACGCGGCGGCGTAGACCCCGAGCACAATGCAGCCAACGCTGAAGGCGCTGATGTTCAAGCCGACGATGCTTTTCAGCGAGTTGAACAACACAAACTGGATCAGCAACGGCACGCTGCGAAACACGTCCAGCACCCAGGCCAGTGGCAGGCTGGCGCGTGGCAACAGCGCCCGCAGCAGGCCGAACAGCAGCCCGGCGAAAGAGCCGAGGATGATCGACCAGAACGTGAGTTTCAGAGTGACCCAGGCGCCATCAAGCAAGAACAACAGGTCATTCCAGGAAAAACTGGTGGTCAACATGCTCACCTCCTCAGTAACGGAACAGCCGCCAGGCCATCAGCCGGGCGACGCCGACGATCGCCTTGGCAATCAGGTAATACAGCGCCGCGGCGATGGCGAAATATTCGAAAGTGCGGAACGTCTTGACGTTGTAATCCTGAGTCACGCCGGTGAGGTCATTGTTCAGCCCGACGATCACCCCCAGCGACGTCATCAACACCGCCCAGACCATCTGGTTACTCAACGGGTAGAACACGATCCGCAGCAGTTGCGGGACGATGATCATCCGGTAAGCCTGAAAGGCACTCATGCCCAGCGACCGCGCAGCGCGCACTTGCGTGCCGGGCACAGCCTTGAGGCCACCGCGAAAGTTTTCCGCGAGGTAACCGGCGTTGTTGAAGGTGATCCCGGCCAGCAGCGCGAACCATGAGCTGACGTGCAAATCCAGCGAGCCGAGGCCGAAGTAGAGGACGTAGATCTGGAACAGCGATGGGGTGTTGCGGGCGATTGACACCCAGCCGTTGCCGATGCCGCGCAACAACGGCTGTTTGGTTTCGCGCATCACCGTCAGGGCCAGGGCGATCAGTACGCCGAAGATCATCGACAGTGCAGCGGTCTCGAAGGTGACCCAGGCGCCGGCGAGCATGTCCGGCAGGGCGCGCAGGGTTGCGCGCCATTGGAAGGTGTAATCAAACATGCGCAGGGCTCTCCAGGGAGGCGGCCGATTGCAGCCAGGCCGGCAAACGACCACTGGCCGTGGCGCAGCAGGCGGCGTCGACACATTCGGCGAGGTTGGCGAAGTGCACCTTGCGGCCCACCAGGCCGGGTGCGTAATGGGCGTACTTGCCCGAGTTGGTCATCAAGGTTTTGGCGGCCAGCGGGATCACCGGCTCGCCGAGCATGCACCAGCAGGTATCGGTGACCAGGGTCGCGCCGAAGGCTTCGATCACCGCGATATGCCCGGCCTCGCGCGCCTGCTCCAGCACCGTGCGACCACAGGTGATGGCGAGCACCACCTCGGGGTGTTTGTGCCGACCCCGGCACAGCCGCGCCAGATGCGCGAATTCGCTGAGGGAGAAATGCGGGTTGCCCAGCGAGACCACATCCACCCGGTTGTCGCGGGCACTGTTGAGTTCTCGCCAGCTGAGCAGCAAATCCTTCAGGCGGATTTTTTCCACCGGCACAGGGACATTCGCTTCCAGTGCCTGTGCTGGGTCGAGTGCTTCCGGGGTCACCCCGGCGATATGGAACAGCGGCGCCGCGGAAGTAGTAGCGAAAGCCGCACCGAAGGCTTTCAAATCGTCCAGGCTCGGCTTGCTGTGTTCCAGCCCCAGCACCAGTGGAATCCGGCTGCCGGCCAGGGCGCCGATGTGGTAGCCGAGCAGCGGGTAGAAGGCATCGTCCAGCTCGCGCAAAACCGGCAATTCGATTTGCAGTCTCGCTTTACGTTGCGCGTCCAGATGGCAGCCGATCAGGGGGGCGCGGCCGGTCAGGGCGATACAGATATCCAGGTAGTCCGGGTATTTCAGGGTGCGTGCGCCGAGCACGCTGTTGGCATACACCACGGCGTTGGATTCGGCCCAGACGATTTGCTCGCCGGCCTTCGGCGCGCTGTCGAGCAGGTAGGGCGCGCAGGTAAAACTCAGCTGTGCGCCCATCGCCATGTACGCGTCGCCCAAGGCGCTGGCCGGCACACCGAGTGCCGGATCAATGCCCAACTCGCGCCAACGGCGTTGGTCGACAGAAATTGAATTGAGGGTGGTCGGCACCCGTACGTTTGCTCCCCACTGCACCAGTTGTTCGGCGAAGCGCAGGCTCGCAGGTCCCGTATAAATGCAGCCGTCGATGTGTGCCTGGGTGACATCCACCAGGTGACGGGCGCCTTGCAGTTCAGCCATGCGCAAGACGATCTTCATGGCCACTTGGGCAGCTTTGCCATGCTCGCCGTCGAGCAGTGCCTGATCGTGATCGGTGAGTTCGATAGCGGTGTTTTTTTCTGCTGTCTGCAACGGACTGTCGAGTGCCTGCCAGGCATCGCCCGGCAGGTGTTCGAACAGAGTCACCATTGAGGCTTCGACCCGAGCAAAGGCCTTGCCGCGCAAGGCGGCGAAGGCCTCCCGGCCGATGCACAGCACCGGCAGGGAACGCTCGAAAATGGTCTGTGCCACGAGCACGCCCAAGGTCAGGATCTCATCGGGTTCGGCCAGCACCAGTGCGGCCGGCGCATGACCGTTGCTGATCAGTTCCATCAGCACACTGCTGCCGGTGCACGAGCCGCGGCCGCTGGGAATCGCCAGCACCCGGGCGGCCAGGTATTCGCCGCTCAGCGGGTGGTGACGGTCGATGACCTCGCCGCTGTACGGATCGACCCCGCCCCAGAAACTCAGCCCGACATCGGCGAACAGCAAGGCGCCTTGTGCGGCGCCGGCGACCAGGCTGCGACCGGTCAGAGAGGTTGGCCTAGGCATGCCGGACACCTTAGTAATAGACCTTGGGCACAGTCAGGTCGGTGGGTGAAATCTCGGTGCCGACCCATTTGGTGAACAGCTCGTTGTAGCGGCCGCTGCGCACCTGCTGATTGACGAACAGGTTGAGGTAGTTGAGCAGGCCATACTCGTTGCGCTTGGCGCCCAGCGACACGTAGTCGATGGTGTACGGCGCGTTACCGGCGATTTTCAGGTTCTTGTATTTGCCCGACTTGATCGTGGCGGCGGCCACGGTGTTGGTGACCACGGTGGCGTCGATGTGACCCTGGGCGACCGCCAGCAGCGTGTCGTTCTGCGACTGATACGCGCGGAAGGTGCCGGTGCCCCAGTTCTTCACGTCTTTTTCCAGGGCGATGGCTTCATAGGTGCCGCTGGTGTTGCCCAGGGCTTTGCCTTTGATATCGGCGAAGCTGTTGATGCCGGTGTTGTCGCGGGTCAGCACCACCATCTGGAAGGCGAAGTACGGCACGGTGAGGCCGACGGTCTTGGCCCGTTCGAGGGTGTCGGACGTGGACGCAACGATCACGTCGGCGCGCCCGGAGACCAGCGCCGGAATTCGATCGGGGAAGGGCGTTTCAACCACTTCGGCGTCGACCCCGAGGATCTTCGCCAGGTCGTGGCAGTAGTCCACGTCGAAACCGGCCGGGTTGTTACTTGCATCACGAAAACCCATGGGCGGGAAGTCCAGGGTCACGGCGCAGCGCAGCTTGCCCGAACCAATAATGTCGTCGAGCTTGTCGGCCTGGGCGGTGGCGATAAAGGAAGTACTGAGAACAGCGCTGAGGGCTACGGCAAATGCGGGGTTTTTCATAGAGGCCTCGTTGTCGGAAAGTGCTGTTGGATATCGTATTGTGAATTTCGTATACGATATGTGATTAGCAATGAGCGTGCCTGTTTCCGAACAGAGGCGAGAATTTATCGCCAAGCCTTGAGTTAAACGTCCTGCAAGATTTTAGGAATAGGGCGTAGGAGAAGAACGCCTCGGCGGGCTGTATCAGGTGGTGTTACAGAAGGGAGCAGTGGGAACGCCGGGCGCCCCTTAAAGGAACACTCGCCCGGGTTCAGCGACGGCTTTCGCGATACTGACTCGGTGCCAGACTGGTCAAGGCGCGGAACTGCCGGCTGAAGGCACTGTGGTCGGTGTAACCGCAGCGCAGGGCGATCTCGGTAATGGGCAGGTCGGTGTGCAGCAACAGTCGAGAGCCTTCTTCCAGGCGCGCCTTGTGAATCATCTGCCGTGGGGTGAGCTGGAACACCCGTTTGCAATGGCGCTCCAGTTGCGCCACGGAAAACCCGGCGATCGCGGTCAGTTCGGCAAGGCTGATAGGGCGGGCGAAATGGCTGCGGATATGCGCGTCCACTGCGGCGAGTTTCTGAAAGGCCGGATGGCTCGACTGTGGCGTTTGCAGGTCGCGGGAGATGCCGGCCAGGCCGACGATCTGACCTTGCAGGTCGCGCAGCGCGAGTTTGTGGGTCAGGCACCAAACCGGTTGGTTACCGTAATACAGGTGCAGTTCGAGTTGGTCGGCCAGTTCGCGGCCGGTGGACAGCACCCGCCGATCCTGCTCGGTGTACAGCGGGCCGAAGCGCTCGGGAAAGACCATGTCGGCGGTGCGCCCGAGCAACTCGTCACTGTGTTTGAAGCCGCAGCGCCGGGCCAGGGTCTGGTTGACGAAGGCATAGCGGGCCTCGCTGTCCTTGATGAAAAACACCACGTCCGACAGGGTATCGAGCAGCGCCGCGATCGGCTGCAGACTGCTCAGCAGAGTGGGCAGGTCGCAGGGTTTGAAGGTAGTGAGCGAGGCATACATGGCGCTGGGCGTCTGGAGGCAATGCCCGGGATCATAAAGACTCGGCGACGGACCCGAAAGCCCCGGGCCGGCATTCAGGCCGGCGGGGTGTCGTCCAGGCAGAGCAAGGTCTCGATCCGTGCCGGACTGAACGGCGGCCGTGGTGTCGAAGGTTGCCAGCCGAACAGGTGCTGCAACGCGCCGCCACACACCCGGCCCTGGCACGCGCCCATGCCGCAGCGGCTGGCCAGTTTGGTCTCGCGCCAGTCAGTGTGCCCGGCAAGTAACCCGTAAGGCACGTCTTCGCAACGGCACACCAAGGTGTCGGGTTGTGCCAGCGTCTTGAGTTGCGGATCGAGGGTGAAGGCCTTGTTCAGCGCGTTGGCAAAACCCTGCCAGCGCGCACGGCGCGGCCACAATGCTTGGGCTGAATCAAGTTCACCGACGGCGGCGTGGCCGGCGATGGCGCCTTCGACCAACGCCAGTTCACTGCCACCGAAACCGGTGCATTCACCTGCCGCGTAGTGATCGGCGCGGCGAGTGGCCTGCCAGGCATCGACGGCGATTGCCTGATCTTCAAGTTCGCAGCCGAGGGCCTGGCCGAGTTGGGTATTGGGAATCAGACCGAAGCCACAGGCCAGGCGATCACATTCCAGTTCGACGATTTTTCCTTGCTGTTGCAGGCGCACACCTTCCAGCCGCTCATTGCCCAGAGCGGCCAGTACATAAGTCCCGGTGCGGTAGTGGCGGTCAATCAACGTGAGCGACTGCATCAGCTTGTTGGGCCAGCGTGGCAGTTGCGCGGCGAAACCGGCGACGGCGGGCGCGCGGGCTTGCTCGGCGATGCGCAGTACCCGGGCGCCGTTGTGTTTTGCAGTAGCGGCGCTGGCCAGCAATAACGGTCCGCTGCCGGCAATCACAACGCGTTCGCCCTGCACCCGCAGCCCGCCCTTGATCAATGCCTGGAGGCCACCCGCGCCCGTCACGCCGGGCAGCGTCCAGCCGGGGAAGGGCAGCAGCAACTCGCGGGCGCCGGTGCACAGAATCAGTTTGTCGTAGCCGATCACCCAGCCTCGATCGGCGTCTTCGACCAGCAGTTGTTTCGGCCCGACGCAGGCAATCACCCGAGTGCCGGAGTGGCGACGGATGTTGCTGCACGCCTCCAGCCGATCACGCATCTGACGTGCCGGGTTCGGCAGCTTGGCCTGAGGCCCGTCACGCCAGATTTGCCCGCCCGGCAGCGGGTTGTCATCGAGCAGGACGATGCGCGCACCGCTTGACGCCGCAGCGAGCGCAGCGGCCATTCCGGCAGGCCCGGCACCGATGATCAGCAGGTCGGCGTATTCGCTCATGCTTGAGTCTCCACGTGCATGCCGTCACGGCACAGCGTCTGGCAGGCCAGACGCCGTCGACCATCGATGGTCACCCGGCATTCCTGGCAAATGCCCATGCCGCACAGCGGTGCGCGGCGTTGGCCACTGACCGAGGTGCGCGTGCAGCCATCGCCGCTTAGCGCCAGTGCCGCGGCGACGCTGGTGCCCTCGGCCACCCGCAGGGCACGTCCGTCCAGCATCAATTCAGGCATAAACGGGCTCTCCGAGAAAACGTTGCGGCAGATACGGTTGTGCGGCCAGTGGCGGCGTTTCGTCGAACAGCTGCGCGACCAGCAGGTCGGCGGTGCCGGGGGCGGTCGTCACGCCGAGGCCCTCGTGACCGACCGCCAGCCATAAACCTTTGCGTTGTGGGTGCTGACCCACCAAGGGCAAGCCGTCGGGGCTGGCCGCGCGAAAACCGGTCCAGGCGCGGATGCCATTGAGTTGAGCCAGACCCGGCATGTAGTCGGCGGCACGCCGGAGCATTTTCGCCAGCATCCAGCCCTCGACCTGCGGGTCAGTGGTGCCGAATTGTCGCGACGCGCCGATGAACAGTTGCCCGGTTGGTCGGGGCTGAATGTTGCAAGCCGTCGATGGACCGCTGGCGTTGTGGGCGCTGGTGACGTATCCGAGCTCCACCAAGGTGTGGGTGACTTTGCCGGGGTAGCGGTCGGTGATCAGCAAGTGGCCTTTCTTGGGTTCGATTGGTAATTCCGGGCACAGCTCGTTGGCCTGGATGCCGTTGGCCAGAATCACCGCATCGGCGCTCAGCCACTGGCCGTCGTCGAGTCGCACGCGGTTGCCATCGACCTCGCTGACCCGCGCCCGGCGTTGGCTGATGTTCGGTGTGTCCAGCATCCAATTAGCCGTCGCCGGCGCATACAGAATGCCGTCGCCATTGATCAGTAATCCGCCTTCCAGGCCCTCGCGCAGTTCTGGTTCGCGCTGGTGCAAGGCACTGCGGGAGATCAATTCGCAGGCCACGCCTTGGGCCTGCAAGTTCAGGTATTTGCTGTGGGCGACGGCCATTTCTTCGGCATTGGCCGCCAGCCAGAGGGTGCCGTTGCGGCGGTAGGCGCAGCCGTCGGGCAGGGCCGGCGCCAGTTCGCGCCAGCGTTGCAGGGAATATTGACTGAGGGCCAGTTCGGCCGGGTTGTCGTCGAGGACCAGCAAGTGGCCCATGCCCGCTGCTGTAGCGCCGGGCAGGCCGGCGTCCAGCACCAGCACACGCAAGCCGCGCCCCGCCAACGCCTGGGCACAAGCGGCACCGATGATGCCGGCGCCAATCACGATCACATCGCCCACCCGGCCCTCGTTCACGGGCGAATGCCCCAGGCGAACGGGTCGTCCTGCTCGATGATCAGGCTGGCTTCGGCGCTGATAAAGGCGCGGCCGCGAATGGTCGGCACAATGCGCTCGCCCTGAAGTTCGTAGGAACCCTCGAACTCGCTGCCGATGACACTGGCCTGACGCCAGATCTGCCCCGGCTGCAATGTGTCGTCGGCCGCCAGGCACGCCAGTTTGGCGCTGGTGCCGGTGCCACACGGAGAGCGGTCGTAGGCCTTGCCGGGGCAGAGGACAAAGTTGCGGCTGTCGGCCTGCTCGTCATCGGCGAACAGCTCGACATGGTCGATCAACCCGCCGTCTTCGCCGCGAATACCCTGAGCCTCCAGTGCCTGCTGCACGGCGTAGGTGTAGGCGGTCAGCGCATCGAGGTTATCGCCAGCAACGCGCAGGCCATGGTCGGCAATCAGGAAAAACCAGTTCCCACCCCAGGCAACATCGCCGGTCACTTGACCGATCCCCGGTACCTGCAGTGACAGCGCTTTGCGGTAACGGTAAGCCGGCACGTTGCGCACGCTCACCGAATAGTCTTCGTGCAACGTTGCCTGCACGGTGCCCACCGGGGTTTCGATGCTGTGCACCCCAGGGCCGATCTTGCCCAGATGCGCGAGTGAGGCCACCAGGCCGATGGTGCCATGGCCACACATGCCGAGGTATCCGCTGTTGTTGAAAAAAATCACGCCGGCACAGGCGCTCGGGTCCACCGGCTCACAGAGCAGGGCGCCGACCAGCACGTCACTGCCCCGTGGTTCCAGCACGCAGGCAGCGCGCCATTGATCATGCTGTTCGGCCAGCCGCTGTCGACGTTCGGCCATGCTGCCGCTGCCCAGGTCAGGAAAACCGGAGGTCACCAGGCGGGTCGGTTCGCCGCCGGTGTGGGAGTCGATCACGGTGATGCGTTTCATAAGTTGGCCACGCCCGTTCAGATGAGTGAACAAAAGAGTGGCCTGTACGAGGGCTTGCCGGCTTGATGGTTTTATCCAGTGCCGATGACGAAATCGGCACAGTGTGGCGAGGGGTCAGTGGCTGTGAGGCAGGTGCTCGAACAGGGTCTTGCAGACGCCGGCAATGTGCTCGTCGAGCAACTTCACCGCCAGGTCCACGTCACCGGCGCGGCAGGCCGCAAGGATTTCCCGGTGTTCGTGATCGGCGCGTTCCTTGCCGGCCGACAGGCTCATTTGCATGCGCAGGTAGCGCTCCAGCTTGTCGTTGACCGAGCGGATCAGGCCGACCAGAAACGGTCGTTGCGCCGGTTCGTAGAGGCAAGCGTGCAGTTCCCAGTTGAGTTCGGCCCAGCGACCCACGTCATCTTCGCCGATGAACTCCTGGCAGATGCGTTCGGCACGGGCGAAGGTTTCTTCGGTCATGTTGGGAATGGCCAGGCGCAGCACCTTGTCTTCGAGCAGCATGCGCACTTCGAACATCTGCGCCAGTTCCGCATCGGAAACCCGGGTGACCATCGCCCCGCGATTGCGCTGGAACATCACCAGTCCTTCGGCCTCCAGGCGCTTGAGGGCTTCGCGCACTGGAATCTTGCTGACGTTGAACTGGCGGGCGATATCGTCCTGGCGAATCGGCTCGTCCTCGGCGAAATGCCCGGCGACGATGGCGTCACGCAGATGACGGGTGATGATTTCCGACGTCGAAGGCGAATTGCCAAGGTCGGGAGCGTTGAGTTTTGTCAGGGCCACGGTCGTGATCGTTAGGATTGAATTGCAGATATGGTATACGAATTTGCACTGAGTGTTCCTTTGGCAATGGCCAGGAATTCCAGCCGCTGCAATATCTTCCCGATCCGATTGCAACTGCTACGCTACGTTCTGGCAGCGCTCGAGTCGTTCATGGCCATCGAGGTGGCGGGCGACAGGCGGCAACCTGCAAGGAGGCAGGCAGTTGTGACCAAGCACAGTGGTAACTCGAGTGCGGACATCGTTCCCGAGCCTCTCGCTCGGGAAGAGGTGGAGCGGGTGCTCGCGCAGTTATTGGCCAGCCCGTTGTTCGCCAAGTCACGGCGGATGGGCAGCCTGCTGCGCTTTCTGGTCGAGTACGACCTTCAGTTTTCGGACATCCCCCTTACCGAGCACGCCATCGGCATCGCGGTGTTTCGCCGTGATCCGGCGGTCTATAGCACCGGCGATGATCCGGTGGTGCGGGTTCAGGTAGGCCGGTTGCGGCGCAAGCTCGCCAGTCATTACGCCACGTTTGGCCAGCAGGATCCGGTGCGCCTGAGCCTGCCGGCCGGTTGTTATCGGCTGGCGTACCAGCGACTCAGACTCAAAGGCATCGCCATTCGCCATCCTGTCCTGCAGCTCCAGCCGTTTACCTGCATCACCCATGATGGCGATGACTTTACCCAGGGCTTGTGCGAAGAGTTGAGTTGCAGGCTGTTCGAGTCGTTCGAACAGATGCAAACACCTGCAAACCATGTGTTGATGAAGGTGCCACGAAGCAGCGTAAAAGCACCAGACCTGGAGCGGGCCAGGCGCGGCAGCTATTCGCTGGAGGGCAGCGTGCGGGTGGAGCCGGCCCGCGTCCGGACCTCGGTACGCTTGATTGATGTCGCTCAGGGCCGCATTCGCTGGTCAGAGCAGTTCGATCGCAATCAACCCTATGGCATCGCCACTCAGGAAGATCTGGCCGAATCCATCTGCCGGTCGTTGACGGGTTATTTCGCCCGGGGTGGCAGTGACGATTGATGAACAGAGGGGCAACCACAAGGTTGCCCCTGGAGGCTGACGTTACACGACAGTCCAGCTACCGCCAGAGTAGAGGCGGGTCGCACTGTTATCGAAGGTCAGGTCGATTTCGATGGATTGCGAGCGTGAGGTGCTGAACATGGTGCTGGTCTGCACGTTCTGTTCGAACCACACCAGAATGGTCTCGACGGGGGTTAGCACGGTCTGGCCGGTGACGACTTGTGCCGAGGCCACGTAGATGGGCGTGCTGATCTGCTTGCCATCGATGCCCGTGGACAATTGGCTGAGGCCGGGGTGAATCGCACCGTAGTTGTTCACCAGGGTGATGGAGGTGTCGGGGCCACCGCTCGTCGCCGAACCCAACAGGCCGGCATTGTCGAGTATCGACTGTTGGCCCAGCCCGATATTGACGAGGTTGGTCGACACATCAACCTGCACGTTGGCCTGGAAAGAGTTGGCGCCGAATAACTGATACTGGGGCGTCCAGCTGAACGTGCTGTTGCTCAGATACTGAACATAGGACTGCCAGACCACGTTGTAGGCTTCATTGCCGACCTTTTTGGCGAAGCACAGCTTGTAGCCTGATTGTTTGAGCAGGGTCAGATCAGCGGCGGCGATCTGGATCTTGACCGACTTTTGGGTGGCCGCCAGGGTCGACGTCAGCACCTTGCTGTAGTCGGTGGTTTTCAGGGCCGTTGGGGCGACGCTCTGGAACGACTTGAACGCCTCTTGCACGTCTTTGTGCAGTTGCTGGCTTTGTTTGCTGACTGCGTTTGACTGACTCATGGTTTCCCTCTTCCTTGGTTGAGTGTTGGGCAATCAATGGGCAGCGGGCTTCTGATGGGTCACGACCCTGTAAGCACATTGACGGCTTCACGATAGGCGGGTCGCGCAGTGCGGCAAAGTGTCTTGGCGTTACAGTCAGGAGGGTCATTGGCGCCGGTGCGGATCAGGAAGTAACAGCCTGCGTAACGGTGTTGTATCAACGTTCGGGGAGGTTCCAGCTTTCGCGGATTTGCTCATATTCCGCCTCGGGCATTTGAACCAGCAGCGGGGACTGGCGAGGATCCAGCCAATGGAACAAGCGAGAAATATCCGCTTGATCCATGGCGGTGCAGCCCAGCGTCGGGGAGGTGGGCCCACGCCAGATGTGGAAGAAAATGCACGAACCCCAGGCGGGGGACGCCGGCGTATTGTGCTTGATGAAAATGCCTTTTCGATACATATCGTCATCGCGACGCATACGTTCGGAGCTGTTCCAGTCTTTCGAAACAGTCGCTCCATTGACCAGCTCGTTATAGCGGGCGGAGTGGCTGTCATCCACGCATTCGATGGTCGGGGTCAGCGCCAGGTAAGGCAGTCGGGTGTCGGCCGTGCTGTCGTAGCCAAACGCCGTTCCCAGTTTGAATACCCCGGCTGGCGCTTTTCCATCGCCTTCACGTTTGATCGGACCTTCGCGTTGCTCAACGCTGCCAAGACCCTTGCCCCACGCCAGCCCGCTCTTGCCGACCACCACCGGAAACGGCGATTCGTATTTTCGAAAGGTGTTGCCCTGCCGTTCATAGCGCTGGGCTGTGCCCTGGATGTCAGTCCAGTTTTTTGTGGTGACCACAATCAGCTGATTGGCGGTGTCGAGAACATCGCGTGTCCCCAGCGGCGTGATGGGGAAGTCCATGACGTTCTTCGGCGATCCTTCGCCGTTGTAGGTGAAGTGCCACCATTCCTTCGAGTACCCGGTAAACCCTTCTTTTTCCATCGCCCTGCTGAGCTTCTGGCGATTGTCCCTGGCGGCAGCGCTGATCGTCGGGTTGTCGGTATGCGCTCGCTCATCGAAGCAATCGAAACCGGTGCCCATGTCGAGTGCGCCGTCGCGCCAACGCTGGCCATAGGCGGCCGTGCAATCGACTTGCCCGGCTGAAGGTGTCCAGGTATCGGCGGGCAGGGCATCCGGGCCGGTCAGTGTCAGATCCACGGTTGAGCCTTTGGAGTGGCCCGACACCCGGGCCACGTAACCCAGGCGCCAGAAGTCCTGCTTGTCCACGCGCGGATAGAACTCGGCCTTGCGTGGGTCACCTGGCACCAAAGCGAAACGCCCCATATCGGCAACGGCACGGCTCGGTCGGTAACAGTCAAACACCTTCAAACCGTAACCCTGCGCACGCAAGGCCGTTTGTACCCGAGCGAGGGCCTTGGCGGCGTCCCGCGATAACAGGCACTCCCCAGCGTCGTACCCGTCGAGTGGGTGCCCGGTGAAGTTGTGAGCGCTGGCATAGCGAATGTCTTGCTCGATGCCCGGATCAATCGTACGCAGATAAACCATGTTCTCGGGGCGTGTCTCTGCAGCGGCCATGCCGGGCGCGACAATGCTCAGGCACAAGGCCAATCGCAACCAGGTCCGCGCGAGCAGGCTGCGCGAACGAAGCGAAAACAGTGTTGAGGAGGGCAGAGGCTGGAGGGTGCAGAGAGGGGGCATGCGAGGCTCCAAAGAGGCCGATTCTCAAGCCGCTGACAGTAACAACGCACCACCTGCGGCACTAGGGCCACTTCTACTTTTTTGCGCAAACCGCAAGCTGATATCATTCAAGACTTACAAGCCGGGTAGAAAAAATATGAATCGTCGTAAAAAAATACAGCAGTTATTAAAGGCTCACGCCAAAAAGGCCAGTGCCAAACTGGCACCGGCAAGCAAGTCTAAATACATCAGTAAAGCTGACCGATTGAAGCTGGCTGCTGAGTCCGGCGACGACTCAATCATGTCCTCTGAGAGCTGATCGATGTAGCATGAGTGTTGCCTTAAAAGATCGCAGCCTTCGGCAGCTCCTACAGGGGCGTGTAAACCTCTAGGAGCTGCCGAAGGCTGCGATCTTTTGGGGCCGCTGCGCAGCCCAGAGGGAGCAAGCTCCCTCGCCACAGGTTATTCATCTGTAGCGATCAGCTTCCAGCCCGTTTATTCAACGCCTCTTCAGCCGCGGCAATTTCAGCCTGACGCTTGACGATCATGTCGCCAATCGGCGGACCCTGGAAGCGACGGGCTTCAAAACCGAACCAGACGATGGCCGTCAGCACCAGAAAGCCGATGGTGATGTACAGCGCCCAATCGTTCGGTGGCTGGATGCCGATGACGAAAATAATCACCATCGACAGGACCGAGAGCAGGGCAAACACGGTGTACCAGAAACGCCCCATGTTCCACGGCCCCATGGTTGGCCACTTCGAGGTCCCGTAGGTAAACAGGCCCAGCACGATGGGAATGACGAAGGAGAAGAACAGGAAGATCACTGTGCAGGACACCACGATGGTGTAGACCGGCGTTGCACCGACGGATATCACCGACGATCCCCAGTCAAACAATACCGCGAGGGTGGCACCGGTCCAGATCGCCGCCACCGGGCTACGGAATGTCGGCGAGACCGAGGCCAGCGCTTTCGAGCAGGGCAAGCCGCCATCCCGGGAGAAGGCGAAGATCATGCGTGAAACCGAGGTCACCGTCGCCAGCCCACAGAGGACCTGCGAAATGAATATCGCCACGTACAGTGCGAGCTTCAACGTTGGGTTGACTTGTGTGTTCATGGCCCAGAAAAACACGTTCCAGCCTTGCTTGGCCGCGTCATCCATGTTCGGCAGCATCAATACGAATGCGCTGAGCATCACCCAGCCGAACAGCAGCGACCAGACCACCGACATGACCATGCCGCGTGGCACCGACATGGCGGCATTTCGGGTCTCTTCCGAGGTATGCGCGGAGGCGTCATAGCCGGTGATGGTGTAGATCGGCAAGAGCAGGCCGAGCATGAAAATCCAGCCGTTCGACACCTGAGGCCAAACGCTGCCGCCAGCCTCGCCGGAATAGTTGCTGAAGGTCCATAACCGGGCGAACTCATAGCTGGGTGCAGAGATCAGGCAGACGATGGTCAGCGCGAGCGCCGTGGCGAAGATCAGATACCCCGAGAAATCGGTGAGCTTCGCGGTCAGGCCGATACCCAGGTGGTTACACAAGGCCTGGAGGCCGGTCAGGATCGCCAGGAAAATCACCCTCACCGTGGTGGTGTCCTCCATGCCCAGGGCCGGTCCGAAGGCGCCGAAAAAGAAGTAATAGGTGCCGACGTTGATCGCACCGAGCACGGTGACCAGCCCGAGCAAGTTGAACCACGCGGTCAGCCATCCGGTGAAGCGGTTACCGAGAATCGACCCCCAGTGATAGAGGCCGCCAGCGGTGGGGTAGGCCGAGGAAATCTGCGCCATGGCCATGGCGAACACCCCGGAGATCAGGCAACCGATCGGCCAGCCGATGCCGATTGACGCACCGCCCGCACCCGAGGTGCCCTGAGCGAGTGAGTTGATACCACCCGAGAGGATGCAGATGATCGAAAAGGAAATGGCAAAGTTGGAGAAAACGCCCATGCGTCGCGAGAGCTGCTGGGCATAGCCCATGCTGTGCAGCACCTTGACGTCATCGTCTTGCGGCGCGCTCGTGCCGGGCTGGCTTGCTGGCTTCATGTTGTGTGCCCCTCAGGTTTTGATACGCATCCATCCGGGTTTTACGTGACCGGATGGGCTGGCCTTCAACCCCTTGTCGTACTGCTCCTGTTTCTTGCGGATAAACCCCGTCCATGCTGCGCGTTCGCACTTTGGCCATGGACAGACAACTGCTCTATAGACGGCCGTGGTACGCCGCTTCGAAAATTTCTGCCGCGCCATTTCGGGTCAGTGGCAGCGGGTTGCCGCTGGCGCAAGGGTCGACAATCGCCATGTCCGCGATCAAGTCGGCCTGCCGATCATCCACCCCCAGCTCAACCAGCGTATGGGGCACGCCGATGTCCTTGCGCAACTTGAGGACGAAGGCCAGAAAACTGTCAAAGCCGGGCGAGGGCAGACGCAGATAAGCCGCGAGGCGCGTGATGCGTTCCTCGATGGCCGGGCGATTGAATTTCAGGACATAGGGCATGAACGTGGCGTTGGTCATGCCGTGATGGGTGTCGTACAGGGCGCCCACCGGATGTGAGAGGGCGTGCATCCCGCCCAGACCTTTCTGGAAAGCGGTAGCGCCCATCGCAGCAGCCGCGAGCATTTCCGCGCGCGCCTCCAGGTCCGAGGGCGTGTGTACGGCCCGCACCAGGGCATTGGCGACCAGGCGCATGCCTTCCACCGCAATCCCTTCGGCCATGGGGTGAAAACCGGGGGCGCAATAGGATTCCAGACAATGCGCAAACGCATCCATGCCGGTGCCGGCGGTGACCTTGGCCGGCATGCCGACGGTGAGGGCCGGGTCGCTGATGACCACGCGCGGCATCATCTTCGGGTGGAAGATGATGCGTTTGGTGTGCGTACGCTCATCGATGATCACCGCCGCACGGCCCACCTCGGAGCCGGTGCCTGCCGTGGTCGGCACCGCAATGATCGGGGCGATGCTACCTTCGTCGGCGCGGGTCCAGTAGTCGCCGATGTCTTCGAAGTCCCACACCGGGCGGGTTTGGCCGCTCATGAACGCGATGAGCTTGCCCATGTCCAGGCCGCTGCCACCGCCGAAGGCGACCACGCCATCGTGTTTACCGGCGCGCCAGGCGTCGAGCCCGCCCGCCAGATTGGCTTCGACCGGGTTGGGTTTAAGGTCGCAAAACAGTGCGACGCCAAGGCCGGCGGCGCGCAAGGCGTCCACTGCTGCGATGGTGATCGGGGCACGCGCCAGGCCACTGTCGGTGACCAGCAACGGTCGCTGGATCCCTTGACTGCGGCAGATCTCGGCGAGCTCAGCGATGCGGCCGACACCGAAGCGGATGCTTGTGGGGTAATTCCAGTTCGCGGTCAGGCTCATGGCTCAGATCTCGTGGCGCAAATGGAAGGATTTCGCGCGGGTCAGATTTTCATAACCCAGGCGCGACAGCGTGACGCCGCGCCCGCTGTTCTTCACACCGGTCCAGGCCAGGGCCGGGTCCAGGTAATCGCAGCGGTTCATGAACACGGTGCCGGTGTCGATCTCGTTGCCCAGGCGCTCGGCGGCGGCAAGGTCTTGCGTCCAGATGGAAGCGCTGAGCCCGAACTCACTGTCGTTCATCAAGGCGATGGCTTCGTCGTCGCTGGCCACCGGCATGATGCCGACCACGGGACCAAAGCTTTCCTCGCGCATCACCGACATTTGATGGGTGACGTCGACTAGTACTTGCGGCGCGAGGTAGGCGCTGCCCGGCGCGTCGGCAGGAAATTCCTTTGGATCGATCAGCGCCCGAGCACCTTGGGTCAGCGCATCGGCGATCTGTCCGCGAACGAACTCAGCGGCACTCGGGGCGACCAGCGGGCCGAGCGTGGTGGCTTCGTCCAGCGGGTTGCCCAGCACGTATTGGCGAGTCAGCGCTACGAAGCGTTCGACAAACGCCGGGTAGATTTTTTCATCGACATAAATACGCTCGACCGCGCAGCAGCTTTGCCCGGAGTTGAAGAAGCTGCCGTCCACCAGGTTTTCCACCGCGTGTTCGAGGTTGGCGTCTGCCCGTACGTAGGCCGGGTCTTTGCCACCGAGCTCCAGGCCCACGCCAAGGAAGCCTCCGACGGCAGCGTGTTCCATGGATTTGCCGGCTTCGACCGAGCCGGTGAAGTTCACTTGCTGCACGCGTCCAGAGGCAATGATCGCTCCGGTATAAACGTGACTGAGCAGCAGGTTCTGGAACAGCCCTTCGGGCAGATGGGCGCGACGAAACGCCTCGGCGAACCGTTCACCCACCAGCAGCGTTTGCGACGCGTGTTTGAGGATGACGCTGTTGCCGGCCATCAGTGCCGGGATAATCGTATTCACCGCGGTCAGGTAGGGGTAATTCCAGGGCGCGACGACCAATACCGTACCCAGCGGCTCGCGTTTGATACAGCGTCGAAAACCCGCAACCGGAGTGGGTTCAAGCGCTGCCAACGCTTCAGGCGCAATGGCGATCATGTGGCGGGCACGCTCTTCGAACCCGCGCAGTTCGCCAGCGCCAAAACGCACCGGGCGGCCCATCTGCCAGGCCAATTCCGGCACGATGTCAGCCTTCATGGCCAGCATCGCGTCCACCGCGGCGCTGCAGAAGGCGGCGCGTTCGCTCAGTGGCCGGCGTTTCCATTGCGCCTGGGCCGCTTCGGCCGCTGCCAGAGCCTGGTCGATTTGCGCTGCATCGGCGCAGCGACGTTCGGCATAGACCCGGCCATCGACCGGGGAGATGAGTTGAATCGTTGACGTCATGATGGCGGTCTCAATAGCGCTCAAACCCGCGCTGCAGTTCCCAGTCGGTGATCCGCCGGTCGTACTCTTTCTGCTCCCATTCGGCGGTGTGCACGTAGTGGTCGATCACTTCATCGCCGAACGCTTCGCGCAACATGGTCGAGCCCTGGAGTGCGGCGCAGGCTTCGCGCAGGGTCTTCGAGACTTCAGGCAAGTGTTCGTCGACGTAGGCATCGCCCTCAAAGGGCGGCGCGAGGCTGAGCTTCTCGTCGATGCCGGCCAGTCCTGCCGCGATCAAGGCGGCGAAGGCCAGATAGGGGTTGAGGTCGGCGCCGCCAATGCGGCATTCGATGCGAATGGATTTGCTGCCTTCTGCGCACAAACGAAAGCCCGCGGTGCGATTGTCCCGACTCCATACCGCCCGTGTCGGGGCAAAGGTGCCGGCCTGAAAGCGCTTGTACGAATTGATGTAAGGCGCGAGAAAACAGGTGATGTCGTTGGCATATTTAAGCTGCCCGGCCACCCAGGAGCGCATCAGTTTCGACATGCCGAACTCGGCCTTGGTGTCGAAGAACAGCGGCTTTTTACCGTTCTTGTCCCACAGCGAATTGTGAATGTGGCTGCTGGAACCGGCGGCGTCATAACGCCACTTGGCCATGAACGTGATCGCCTTGCCCTGCAGTTGCGCGATCTCTTTGCAGGCGTGCTTGATGATGACGTGGTGGTCGGCCATGGTCAGTGCATCGGCGTAACGGATGTTGATTTCTTCCTGGCCCGGCCCCCATTCACCCTTGGAGTTTTCCACGGGAATGCCGCTGGCCTGCAGATGCTTGCGAATCGCCCGCAGCACCGGTTCTTCGCGGGTGGTCTGCAGGATGTTGTAGTCCTCGATGTAGTGACCGGCCGTTTTCGGCTTGTGGTAGTTGCGCTCGTGGATCGCCTCGTAGCTCTCGTCGAACAGATAGAACTCCAGTTCCGAGGCGAACATCCCGGTGTAACCGCGTTCGCGCAGTCGCTCGACCTGCTTTTTCAGGATCGCCCGGGGGCTGTGCGGCAGGTCGCGTCGATGGTGATGATCGAGCACATCGCAGAGCACCAGCGCCGTGCATTCGAGCCAGGGCACCCGGCGCAAGGTGGACATGTCGGGCTTGAGCACAAAGTCGCCATAGCCTTTGCTCCAGCTGGCCGCGGCGTAACCCGGCACCGGCTCCATGTCGATGTCGTCGGCCAGCAGGTAATTGCAGCAGTGGGTTTCTTCATGGCCGCTGTCGATGAAAAACTCGACCTGGAATCGCTTGCCGACCAGTCGGCCTTGCATGTCGACCATGCAAACAAGAACGGTATCGATTTCGCCGGAGGCGGCAGCACGCTTGAGTTGATCAAAACTGAGGAGGGGCTCGGTCATCACGTAGTCCTGCGTGAATTGTTTGGGCCTGTCTGAAATAGCTGTTGCAGACGCTCTCCAGAACAAACCAAAACCTGCAGACGCGAGCATCGTGTGCAATAAGCTGCTGTAAGCGTAGCCTACTGTTGCAGTGTGCAAGTTTCGGAAATCGCAGCCTGATGACTCGGGCGCCAAGGCGAGAACTGATCGCCCTCCAGCGTGAGGAAACCAACATGACAAAGAAGAAAGCGCACAACACTTACCAGCGTCTCGAACAGCAGTACCCGGATTACTTGGCTGCCGTTGAGGCCTTGGGTACGGCGGTGCGTCATACCGGCCCACTGGAAGAGATCGTTGTGCAGTTGATCCAGCTCGGTGCCGCCGCGGCCATCCGCTCTGAGGGCGCAGTGCACAGTCATACCCGACGGGCACTGGAAGCGGGCGCTACGCCAGAGCAGATCCGTCACACGCTGATCTCACTGACCAGCACGATCGGTTTTCCCACCGTTGTTGCGGCCATCAGTTGGGCGGACGATGTGATTGAGACGTGAAAGAGAGGCTATTTCCCTGAGCCTTTCTGCCTGATGTCTCCGCAAAAGATATCGACGTTGCCACTGTCCGGTGCACTTCGCACGACGATGGAGTACTCACCGGAAAGCAGGACCGGCATTGCGACAGGCGCGCTTCTTGAGAAAGCCCAGCCGCGTATGGCCTGGCGTTCGGTGGTGACATGATCATTCATGGCGTAAGCGACTGGCCCGGGTTGCTGGCAGCTGCCTTTATTGATGAAGGTGAAGAGGCGTAAGGGCAGAGACGATCCGCTTGGAGCACCACTGATGAAGAAACTGAACCCGGTTTCTTTGCCCCAGTCGGCCAACGTTACATTGCCGATCTGACCGGCGTTCTGCCGGGTGGCAACCAAAGGAACGCTCACTCCATGGCTGGATGAAGTGGTGCAGCCGAAAAGGCTTGCGGTGACCATTAGAGCTGCAAGTGAGTGACTGCGCTTCATTGCCAACCTCCTGCTGAAGAACTGCAATGGGAGATTAGCGGGTATAGCTCATTAATCGCCTCCTTGGTGTTGCCTGTTTGAAATTTCCGGTACCGGGCTCAGGAGCAGGTGACTTGTCAGCGGCTCGAAACCTTCCATTCGGGCGGAATGCCGTTCACTTAAGGTCGGGGTACATATCCGTTTCTGCGGTAACGGCGGCTTAGGGTTCCGCC
>NZ_LACH01000048.1 GCF_000968015.1 Pseudomonas fluorescens | reverse complement strand
CAAGACGGTATCTACAAAGTACGCGCTGCAGCTGAAATTGCTTAACTGGCTGGCATTAGGCCCCAGGGGCCTCTCTTTTTTTGCCGGTATTGTCAGGGCTGGCTTTGCGGGAAAATCAGAATCTCCAGATTGCCACGCTGATAACGCTTGCCATCGATGGGCAACAACTCGACTTCTTGCACTTCCTGGACACTGTTGACCCGCATCACCACGCCGACCGCGCCTTTTTTGCGGGCCTCGGTCATCCATTGCCCAATACTTTTCATCGTGACGATTCTTGAGGCCATGGAGGGATCTTCGAGACCGTACTTCAGCTCGCCGATGGTGTTGTAAAGAGCGATCTGCGGCTGCTTCAATTGCCAAGACAACGCCGCCGCCGCCCCCAAATCGTTGCTCAGCAACGAGGTGGTCTGACTCAAGGCATCCAGATGCTCGGCAATGAACTGATCGGGCATCTTGTTATCGACGATCTGGCCGGGCATCGCCGCCGGCAGCAATGCGACCAGCAGCCAGATGCCCAGGGCCGGCATGGCCCAGAACATCAATGGACGCAAGACTTGCAACGCGTTAGCGATGATCCAGCCAATCAACACGAAAAACACCAGCGACAGGCTGAACATCTCAGTGTTTTCGTAGATCTCTTTGGTGCTCTGCAGATAGAGCAGGACGATCAGGGCTGTGGTAGCAATGACGACATTGATCATTCCGTTGATACGAATCGCCCGGCCGCGCGCATTGTTCAGCAACTCGGTCAGCGCATGGCCCATCAGCAACGCCAGGGGTAACAGGCACGGCATGATATAGGTCGGCAGCTTGCCGCTGCTCAGGCTGAAGAACCCAAGTGGCAACAGCAGCCAGAGCAACAGGAAAGCGATCGCAGGCTGGCGTTTTTGCTGCCAGGCCTGGACGAATGTCGTGGGCAATAACGCAGCCCATGGCAGGCTCGACACGACCAGCAGCGGCAGGTAGAACCACCATGGACGAGCGTGTTGCGCATTTTCGGCAGCGAAACGGCGAATGTGTTCGTTCCAGAAGAAAAACCGCCAGAAATCCGGTTCCTGATGGTGGATTGCGAGCGCCCACGGCAGGCAAACCACCACGGCGACAAGCACCGCCAACGGCCCGTAGCGCAACAGCTCACCCATGCGTCGTTGCCAGAGCATATAGGGCAGGGCGATCAATACCGGGAGTAGCCACGCCAGAAAGCCCTTGGTCATGAAACCCATCCCACAGGCAACGCCCAACAGCGCCCAGGCACCGAGACGACGACTCAAAGAACGGCTATCAATGGCGAACCACAGTGAGACCAGGCTCAGGTTGGCCCAGAGCGTGAATTGCGGATCGAGGTTGGCATATCCGGCCTGACCGGCGATCAGCCCGAAACTCATGTACAGCATTGCGCAGGCAACGCTTTTGCGCCGGTCGCCCCATAAGCGGCTGGCCATCAGGTAAGTCAGCCAGACACTCAGTCCTGTGCTCAGTGCCGAGACGATACGTACCCCGAACAGGTTGTCGCCAAAGATGGCCTGCGCGATGGCGATCATCCAGTACCCGGCAATCGGCTTCTCGAAGTAGCGAATGCCCATGAAGTGCGGAGAGGTCCAGTTCCCGCTCAGCAGCATTTCCTGGCTGATCTGGCCATAACGGGTTTCGTCTGGCGTCCACAGCCCATGGGACATCAGGGGCAAGAGATAAAACACCAAAAACGCCAGCAGCAACGCAGGTAGGGCCCAGCGTTCGGTGAGGGTGGAGGTCTGTGAAGCGGGGCGCAGTAAATTGTCAGCAGCGTAGGACCGCGAGTTATCAGGTGTCATGATTCGACCTTGGCGCAGCAGAGGTTGCTCGGAGGGAGACGTGCGCAGGGCATTTCAGCGTGCGCGGAACTTTATCCATGTCGTGAGTCAATACGGATCCGAACTGCAAACATCAGATCCTGTAGTTGTTAGTTGTTAGTTGCGACGAGCGCTGAGCGCTTTTATCGAGGGTCCGCTTATCAAGACTGCAAACTTATTGCTTGATCCGCGAGTCTTTAAACAAGGCGTGCCAATCACCGGCATTAAGTATGCCGAGTACTTGCAGCTGACCATTGGCATCAATGCGGACAAACAACGAACTACCATACTCACTCGAAGCCGCGTGTTTAAAACCGGTCTGGGCTTCGAAATCGCTGATGCAACCGCTGTGCGTCACCAGCACCAGATTGTGCTGGGCACGTTTGTGCGCCACCACATCATTACGCAGGGTTTTGCCACAGCTGGCCAACCATTCCTGGGTCATTGCGTCTTTGCCAAACATGGAATGCGAGGTTTGTGCCGTACGGGTGACCGGGCTGCTCAAGACATCGGTCTGGTCCATACCCAGACGCTGGAACCCTTGACCCACGGCCACGGCGGCATCGCTGCCGACTCGGGTAATGCCGTCGGCCGGGCCCAGGCAAGGATTGGCGGAGCGGTCGCAGCGCTCGGTATGGCGAACCAGTACGATGATCTCGCCCGCTTGCCACTGATTGATCAAGTGCGTGGTAGCGTCGGATCCGGTCGTGCCCAGATTTTCCGGCGATCTGGGCCACAAGACAAAACCCGTCACTAACGCTACAGCGATGAGTGCCACCGCCGACAACGTCAGCCTGGTCAGCCGCGGGCTCAAGACTTGCTTGGGTAACTGCTTGCGCGAAGATTTAATCACGTTTTATTTATCCGTCAGTACGCCATAGCGAATTACTTACAATGTGCCCATGCCCGATAACCTATCAGTCAAGCCAGAGCGCGAATTCAAAATTGAGGTGGTATAAGAGAGGCTAAATATTGGCAGGTGTGGGACAAGTGAAATGGATGTGAAAAATTTGCACGGCCTATGGGCAGCGCCTAGTTAGTTTATGTTTGCGAACTCTTATCTTTTACACCTTGCTAGTGGAAGCAAAGAATGGATTTCAAGCAGAGCCTGACGAAAAGGATCGTCATCGTATTCGCCTTGATGAGCGCGTTGGTGGCGGGCGTATTTGCAGTGGGCATCGTCGCAACAGTGCACGTGGTTGACCGAAAGCTCACGACGACGCGATTGTCAGGAGGGATGCACCGTCTGCTGTCGATGGACAATCCCGGTCAGTGGACCCATCAACCGGAAAAAGACGAGTTGTTTTTTACCCAGGGCGGGAAGGGCCTGATGGCGCTTGATTCGCAGCTGGAATCGCTAGGCCTCGGATTTCAGGAAATCCTGTATCACGGCGCCGATTTCTACGCGATGGTCGAGGTCGTGGATGGGCGCAAGTATGTGTTGCTGCGCGATCAGCAAAGCCTCGAACAGCGCGAGCGGATGTTGTTTGCTGTTGTCATGGTCAGTTTCGTTTTGAGCATTCTGCTGGCGATTCTGCTGGGCCGGTTATTGGCCCGGCGTGTGATGGCTCCGGTGATTCGCCTGGCGCGCCAGGTGCGTCATCGCGATCAACTATTGGACCTCGCGTCGCCGCTTCGTCCTGACTATGCGGCTGATGAGGTGGGAGAGCTGGCGCAGTCCTTTGACCAGACCCTGGGACGTCTGCGCGCAGCACTGGGCCGGGAAAAACTCTTCACCAGTGATGTCAGTCACGAATTGCGTACACCGCTGATGGTGTTGGGCAGCTCCTGTGAGCTGTTGCTGAGCAATCCCTCGCTGGACCCTCGTTCCGCGGCTCAGGTCAGCCGAATCGCCCGGGCCACCGACGAAATGCGTCAATTGGTCGAAACGTTTTTGATGCTGGCTCGCGCTCGAGAGGATTCCGGTTCGCAGGCCAATGCCACCCTCAAAGAAGTCGCCGATGCGCTGGTTGATATCTGGGGTCGACTGATCCGGGAGAAGGGCATCGAATTCATTTACGACATCGAGCATGTTTCGTCGGATCGTCATAACCTGACGTTCCTGCAATCGGTCATGGGCAATTTGTTGCGAAATGCCTGGCACTACACGGATCAAGGCCACATCCGACTGACCCTGCGCGAACATGGCTTCATTATCGAAGACAGCGGCATAGGCATCCCGGAAGAAGAACGCGATGCGATATTTCAGCCGTTCGTGCGCGGTGACGAGCGTCGAGGTGAAGGGTTGGGGTTGGGCCTTTCACTGGTGCAACGGATCTGCAGCAATCAAAACTGGCGAGTGCAACTCAGTAGCCGCCAGCCCAACGGTTGTTGTTTCACCGTTGAGCTGGACCGCGAGTAAACTTTTTACTGGGCCGATGGACAACCTCTCGGGGTTCCGGCGGCGGCCTGACTGATCAGCGCAGCCAGGCGTTTGACGTTGCTCTGCTGAGCCGCTACCAGTTCATCGATGGACGGCCCTGAAGGTGTCTGCAACGTGCTGCGGCAAGTGACCAGCGCGTTATCGCTTTCGCCGAGGCGACGCAGGCGCCATTTGACGTCAATCAGCGCGTATTGGCCGGGGATCGAATCGAAACGTTGCACGTCCAGGCGCACCGAAACCTTGCGCTGCGGATTGCTGTTGACCAGTTGATCGACCAAGGCACTGCGCAATTCATCCGACAGGCTCGCGCCCCACCACTCGGTTTCGAGGATCGCCAGGCCACTGTTGCCCTGGCGAATCACGATCTGCGGGCGGTCGACCTGAGGAGGGACGCTGAGGCCCTCGATCTGGATATCCGCAGCGCTGGTCCTTGAGTTGCCGCTCGGTTGGGCCGGGGTCAGGGTGTGGAATTGAATCGGCTCACTGCGGCACGCGGCGAGTAGCAACAATGCAGTGACCAAGCTGATCTTCAGCGGATAAACCATGAGTGATGCTCCTGTGGTCATTTGCGCGGCGGCCCCTGCAGGTCCGTCGGCGCAGCATTGTCGGGACGACCGCGAATCAGCGATTCCGGATGCCGTCCCAGGTAATCCGAGAGTTCACGCAAGGAGCGCGACATGCGTCCGAGTTCCTCCAGGGTCTGACCTAATTGTTCGCGTTGTGGCGAGTCTTCGGCCAAGGTCGAACTGGCCGATTGCAGCGTCTTGCTGACGTCCGCCAGGGTGGTCTGCACGCCGGGGAGGGTCTTGGCGTTGAATTGCGCCAGACCTTTACGCAGTTCGACGAGGTTGCTGTCCAGGTTGCCGGCGATGCGCTCGATTGGCAGTTGGTTGATCTTGTTGACCATGCCCTCCAGTTTTTCCTGCAATTGTTCGAGGCTGCCAGGAACGGTTGGGATAGAGACTGGACGGGCGGTCGGATCGAACACGACTTTCTCCGCTTTGGGGTAGAAGTCGAGCGCAATGTAGAGTTGACCGGTCAATAGATTGCCGCTCCGGGCCTGGGCCCGCAGACCGTTGTCGATGAAACTGCCCATCAGTCGTACGCCAGCGGCTTCGTCGTTAGGGTCATGCTTCAAGACCTCAAGCATTTTGGAGTGAGCCTGGCCGAGTCGTTGCGGGTAGATCACGATGCCGACATTGACCGGGAAACTGCGTTTTTTCGCGTCGAAATCCAGATTGACCGCCACGACTTTGCCGAATTCGATGCCAAGGAATTCCACCGGTGCACCGACCTTGAGCCCGCGCAAGGCCTGATCGAAACGCAAACTCAAGAATTGCCCCTTGCCGCTGGGCGGGGCAAGGGCGGTTAGCTGGTCTTCGAACAGGTCGAAGGCTTTGTCCTCGACGGCCGGTTGATCGTTAGGGCTGTATTCCGGAGCGCGGAAGGCGATGCCGCCCACCAGGATCGATGACAGCGATTCGGTTTTTACCGAAAAGCCGTTGGCGCCGACGTTCACGTCGACCCCGCTGGCGTTCCAGAAACGGGTGTTATCGGTCACGTAGGCATCATTGGGCGAATGCACGAAAATCTCGATATCGACCCCTTTACCGTCGGCATTCAGGGCGTAGGCCACCACTTGCCCGACCGGAATCTTGCGGTAGTAAACCGGAGAGCCGATGTCCAGCGAACCGAGGTCATCGGTGCGCAGGGTGAAGCGCTTGCCCGGCTCGCCATAGGTAATTGGTGGAGGGTTTTCCAGGCCAGTAAAGTTCTTCGAGCGAGCATTGGCCTGGCCGATGTCGGCGCCAATGTAGTCCCCGGACAGCAGGGTATCGATACCCGACACCCCGCCGGCGCCAATACGCGGACGCACAACCCAGAATTGCGAGTCTTCGCGGGTGAAACTTTCCGCCTGCTTGGACAGTTTGATGGTGGCGTTGACGCTCTTCTGATCGTTGCTCAGCTCCACGTCCGAGACTTGGCCGATCACCACATTGCGGTATTTGACCTCGGTCTTGTTGGCCGTCAGGCCGCTGCCGGTTTTGAACGTGACGGTAATGGTCGGACCTTCCTGCAACATGGAGTGCACGACCAGGGAAAGCCCCACCAGCACCGCGACGATCGGCACGATCCATACCAGCGAAACGCTGAAGCGACGGGTTTTGACAGGGGCCTGGCCGGGGGCTTGTGGCCCATCAGTGGCTTGCGACTTCATCCTTGACCTCCTCGTTTGGGTTATCCCGCTCTTCTTTATCCCAGATCAGGCGTGGGTCGAAACTCATTGCCGACAGCATGGTGAACACCACCACCAGGCCAAAGAACAGAATGCCCGGGCGCGGTTCGATATCGGCCAGGGCTTGAAACTTCACCAGTGAGGCCACCAGGGCGACCACGATCACATCGAGCATCGACCAGTAACCGATGAGCTCGACGAAACGGTACAGCGTCGAGCGCTGCTTACTCGCCCATTGGCTGTCGCGCTGAACGGTCACCAGTAACAGCGTCAGGGCGACGAACTTGATGCCCGGCACCGCGATGCTGGCGATGAAAATAATCAGGGCAATGTCCCAGGCGCCGTGCTGCCAGAACTCGATCACACCGCTCATGATCGTGCTATCGGCGCCGTTGCCGACCATCTTGGTGTTCATCACGGGTAGCAGATTAGCCGGGAAGTAAAATGCCAGGGCCGTGAACATGTAGGCCCAGGTCCGGGCCAGTGAGTTGGTTTTGCGCCGATGCAGCGGCGCACCGCACCGTGTGCATTCGTGAGGTTCATCGGTCATGTCACAGGCCAGGCCGCAGCTATGACACAGGCACAGGTTGAGTTCACTCGCCACCGGGGGCCTGTTCATAAGATGTCCCAGAGCTCACGGATGTCGCGCCCGGCAATGCGGATCATCATCAGGCTGAGAATGGCCAGGGCGAACAGACCGATGCCAGGCAGCACATCCAGCAATCCGGCGAGTTTGATCACCGCGACCATCGCCCCCAGCAGACAGACCTCCAGCATGCTCCAGGGTCTGAGGGTTTCCAGCCAGCGCATGCAGAACTTGAAGCCGGGCGAGCGCTTGTGGGCGAGGGCGAAGCTCAGCACCCAGATAAGCAGCACTAGCTGGAAAATCGGCGCGATGATCATCGCGATCGCCGCCACCATGGCGATGAAAGTGATCGGCCCAAGACTCAGGGCCAGCACCGAATCCCAGAGTGTTGCGCTGTTTTTAAGGCCTTTGAGGCTGATGCTCATGACGGGATAGAAGTTGGCGAAAATCCACAGCATCAGCGCGGTAAAGGTCAACGCCAGACGTTGTTCCACCGTCAGGCCGTTATAGCGCTGAAGCACGCCGCCGCAGCGCGTACACAGGGTTTTCTGATGTTTGGCGAGCGTGACTTTTTGATACACGCAGTCGCAGTGCTCGCAGATGATCAGTGGGTCAGTCGTAGCCATGGGTCGGGCTCGAATGGAGGCTGGAAAGTCAGAGCACTCCCTCAATATAGAAGCGCCTCGCGATTGAGCAAATTAAAAGGCTGTTCAATGGGATGCGGTCAGACGGTGATCTCCCGTAGGAGCTGCCAAAGGCTGCGATCTTTTGACCTTGATCTTGAAGATCAAAAGATCGCAGCCTGCGGCAGCTCCTACAGGGGAATGGTGTTTCATCGAAGGTGGGAGGGCGGTCAACCGAGCAGTTCGCGCAGGCGATACCAGAACATGCCGAGGGCAAGCAGCGGAGAACGCAGCATCGGCCCGCCGGGAAAGGTCATGTGCGGCACGGCGCTGAACACGTCAAAGCCCTGACTGTGTCCGACGTGGATCGCTTCGCCCAACAGCTTTGCGCACCAGTGGGTCACGTTCAGGCCATGACCGGAGTAACCCTGGGCGTAAAACACGTTTGGATGCTGGCTCAAGCGCCCGACCTGTGGGAAGCGATTGGCGCTGATGCCAATCTTGCCGCCCCATTGATAGTCGATGCGCACGTTGGCCAATTGCGGGAAGACCTTGAGCATGTGCGGACGCATGTAAGCTTCGATGTCTGCCGGATCGCGCCCGGAATAATGACAGGCGCCGCCGAACAGCAAACGTCTATCTGCCGAGAGTCGGTAGTAATCCAGGCCGACTTTCTGGTCGCAGAGCGCCAGGTTATGCGGGATCAATTGCGCTGCAACGTCGGGCGCCAACGGCTCGGTGGCGATGATGTAGCTGCCCGCGGGGAGAACCTTGCCGCTCAGTTTCGGTTCGAGCTCTTCCAGGTGAGCGTTGCACGCCAGCACCAGACTGCCGGCGCGCACCGTGCCGCCGGCACAGCGAACCTGCACGGTGCTGCCATGGACCAACTCCAGCACCGGGCTCTGCTCGAAGATCTGCACCCCTAAGGATTGCGCCAATAGCGCTTCGCCAAGCACAAGATTCAGCGGATGCAAATGACCCGAGCCCATATCGACGAGACCACCGGCATACACGCCTGAGTTCACCACCTGCTGCCGGATCTGCTCCGGCCCGACGAGTCGGGTTTCGTGGGCGTAACCGGATTCGGCAAGACATTGCTGCTCAGCCTTGAACGCCGCGAACTGCGCTTTAGTATTGGCCAGTTCACAGAACCCCCAGCGCAGGTCGCAATCAATCCCGTGTTCACGAATGCGGTTGCCCACAAGCGCTACCGATTCAACGCCTGCACGCTCAAGGTAACGCACGCCTTCTTCACCGACATGACGGGCAAAACCGCTGACGTCATGGCCGATACCGCGGATCAGTTGCCCGCCGTTACGCCCGCTGGCGCCCCAGCCGATCCGTCGGCCTTCCAGCAGAATCACCGAGAGTCCGCGCTGAGCCAGTTCGATCGCTGTGTTAACGCCGGTAAAGCCACCGCCGATCACACAGACATCGGCTTCAAGATCCGCAGCCAGTGTGGGGTAGGGCGCCATTCCATTGGCTGACGCCGCGTAATAGGAACGGGCATGTTCGTTGCTGTACTGATTCATTGGTTGGACTTCACTTTGCTCCAGGAACGGGTCATCAAGCGCATGATCGCCTGGGGCGGAGTGGTGGAAATGTAGAGCTTGTCGAGGACTGCCTGAGGCGGATAAACCTCAGGGTTGTTGACCAGCTCAGGGTCCATGTCTTGCTTGGACGCCGGGTTAGGGTTGGCGTAACCGACCGAAGCGCTGACCTTGGCAATCACTTGCGGGTCCAGCAAGTAGTTGATGAAGGCATGCGCTTCTTTCTGGTTGCTGGCGTCTGCGGGAACCGCCAACAGGTCGAACCACAAGTTACTGCCTTCCTTGGGAATCGAGTAGGCGATGTTCACACCGTTCTTGGCTTCTTTGGCCCGGTTCGCGGCCTGGAACACGTCACCCGAGTAACCGAAAGCCACGCAGATGTCGCCGTTGGCCAAATCTGAAACGTACTTCGAGGAGTGGAAGTAGGTGATGTAAGGCCGGAGGGTCAACAGTTTGGCTTCAGCCTTTTTGTAATCCTCAGGATTTTCGCTGCGCGGGTCCATGCCCATATAGTTGAGGATCGCCGGGAACACTTCATCGGCCGAATCCATCATCGACACGCCGCACTGACTGAGTTTCTTCAGGTTCTGCGGTTCGAAAAACACCGCCCAGGAATCGATGCGGTCAATGCCCAGCACTTGCTTGACCTTGTCGACGTTGTAGCCAATGCCGTTGGTGCCCCACAGGTAAGGGACCGAGTGCTCGTTGCCCGGATCGTTTTTCTCCAGCAGCGCCAGCAGTTTCGGGTCGAGGTTCTTGAAGTTGGGCAGTTGCGAACGATCGAGCTTCAGGAACGCGCCGGCTTTCACCTGGCGAGCGAGGAAGTGGTTGGACGGCACCACCACGTCATATCCCGTGCGACCAGCGAGCAATTTGCCCTCTAGGGTTTCGTTGGAATCGAACACGTCGTAGATCACCTTGATCCCGCTTTTCGCCTGGAAATCGGCGAGGGTGGTCTCGCCGATGTAATCGGTCCAGTTGTAGACGCTGACCGTTGGCTGAGCCTGCGCAACGGCGCTGAACAACACTGCCAGCGCGACCGGAACCACGGATTTCAATAGACGCATATCGACACCTCTTTTGGTTGTTGGATTTTTCAGGTGTTTCTTTGGTGTTCTTGCGGCCGCCATCGCGAGCAAGCTCGCTCCCACATTTGGAATGCGTTCCCCTGTGGGAGCGAGCTTGCTCGCGATGAGGCCCTCACGGGCAGCGCAGATCTCAGACGCTGAGCAGCAGGAACTCACGCTCCCAGGAGCTGATCACGCGCTTGAAGTTCTCGTGTTCGGCGCGCTTGACCGCGACATATCCGCGGACGAATTTGCTGCCCAGATAACGCCCGATGGTTTCGCATTCTTCCATCTGCGTCAGAGCGTCTTCGATGGTGATCGGCAGGCGCAAGTTGCGGCGCTCGTAGGCACGACCTTGCACCGCAGCACTCGGTTCGATGCGTTCGACCATCCCCAGATACCCGCACAACAGGCTCGCTGCGATCGCCAGATAAGGGTTGGCATCGGCGCCCGGTAAACGGTTTTCCACGCGCATTGCGTCCGGCGTTGAAGTCGGCACACGCAGGCCAACGGTGCGGTTTTCTTCGCCCCATTCGACGTTTACCGGCGCCGACGTGTCCGGCAGGAAGCGGCGGAACGAATTGACGTTTGGCGCGAACATCGGCAGCACTTTGGGGATGTACTTTTGCAGGCCACCGATGTGGTGCAGGAACAGTTCGCTCATCTGCCCGTCGGCATCGGCAAAGATCGGCTGGCCGGTGGCGATGTCCACGATGCTCTGGTGGATATGCATGGCGCTGCCGGGTTCATCGCCAATCGGTTTGGCCATAAAGGTCGCGGTGACGTTGTGCTTGAGCGCCGCTTCGCGCAGGGTGCGCTTGAACACGGTGATCTGGTCGGCCAGGTCCAGTGCGTCGCCATGACGGAAGTTGATTTCCATCTGCGCCGGGCCGTCTTCGTGGATCAAGGTATCGAGGTCCAGGCCTTGGAGTTCGCACCAGTCGTACACGTCTTCAAACAGCGGATCGAATTCGTTGGCGGCGTCGATGGAAAACGACTGACGACCACTTTCCGCACGGCCCGAACGCCCCAGCGGTGCCTTGAGGGGCAAGTCCGGGTCTTCGCAGCGCTGGGTCAGGTAGAACTCCATTTCCGGCGCGACAATCGGCCGCCAGCCTTTGTCGGTGTACAGCTGCAGAACCTTTTTCAGCACGTTGCGCGGTGACAGCTCGATCGGGTTGCCGAACTTGTCGAAGGTGTCGTGAATCACGATGGCGGTGGGCTCGATGGCCCATGGGATCACGTACACCGCGTCGGAGACGGGCTTGCACACCATGTCGATGTCGGCCGGGTCGAGCAGGTCGTAGTAGATGTCGTCGTCGACAAAGTCCCCGGTTACCGTTTGCAAAAGCACACTTTCCGGCAGGCGCATGCCTCGCTCATGCAGGAACTTGTTGGTGGGTGCAATTTTGCCGCGTGCGATGCCGGTCAAGTCGCTGACCACACATTCGACTTCGGTAATCTTGTGATCTTTCAGCCACGTGAGCAGCTGATCGAAAGGGACATTCATAAAGACCTCGTTATTGGTTTTATTAACGCCGGGGAGGCTGGTTTCATCCACCACACACTTCCCCTGTGGCGCGTTGACGACTATCTTGGGCGAGCCTTGACGTTCCATCTATCCACTTTCAGCAGCACCAAAACGCACCAAACGAGTGCGTAAGGTCACCCATGACAACGTGCAATCCCCTGCAAGTCCAAGCGTTCGACACCGCCGATGTCGCCGAGCAAATCCGCGCCACACCGGGTTGGGTGCAGCATTACCAGCAGATGTCACCGGGGCATTTCGCCGGGCGTGTGCGCTACCTGGACCTGCAAGGCGTGGAGATTTACGAGGAACAGATGAACACCCGGGTCGAGCAGAATTTCAGCGCGCCGGAAGGTGCGCTGGCGTTTTGTTTCGACCGCAGCGACAACGCGCTCTATGTGTTGAATGGTGAAAGCCGCAACATCTGGATCACCCCGGAGAACTACCAGGAAATCGCCGTGGTGTTCGGGCCGGAGTTCGTGCAGCGTCACGGTTTGAACGTGGCCAGGCTCGAAGGCCTGTTCATGGCGCCACTGAATTCGGGGCAAAACGCGTTGTTCAGTCGCTGGCTCAGCGGGACGTTGACCCGACTGGCGCAGACCCTCGATCCGCCGAGCAAGGAGGCGTTGACCCAGCAGTTGCTGGAAGACTGCCTCTACATTCTCGACAACGCCTGTGTTTGCCTTGATCGCGGCGGTTTACAGCGCCGCGCCGAAGAGCGTGCAGTGATGAAACGCATCGGTGAATGGGCGGCTGACACCCCGGAAGAGACCCTGAATCTGCTTGAGCTTTCGCAGGTCGCCGGGGTTTCACTGCGGCAGTTGCAGCATGCGTTCAAGGCGTATACCGGGATGACCCCGACCCATTGGTTGCGCTTGCGCCGACTCAACAGCGCACGCCGAGAATTGCTCAGCCGCACAGCGATGGACACCACCGTTGCCGAAGTGGCGATGCACTGGTCGTTCTGGCATTTGGGGCGATTCTCCAGCAGCTATCGGGCGCTGTTCAACGAACTTCCCAGTCAGACGCTCGCCCGCAACCCCTGTGGCGCAACAGGTCGCGGGTAAGCAGGCGACGCGTCAGCGCGGCTTTGTGGCTTTCGCCGATTTGCTGTTGCCCGGCATGTGCAGGTAAGCCATCACGCTTTCGGTCAGTTCGGTCGCCAGCTTGACGGCTTCCTTGTTGCGCGCCATCACACCCGCCACCAGGCCTTCGATCAAGGCGAGCACCGCGATGTTGGAACTGGTCAATACCGGATGGTCGGCGGGGGCAAACAGCACATGTTCGGCAATGCTGGTGAGCGGCGAGGCAGGTGAATCGGTGATTGCCAGCACCGTGGCGCCACGCTCATTGGCGAAACGGGCGAGTTGCAGGGTGTCGAGGGAATAGCGCGGCAGGGAGATCGCCAGCAACACATCCTGATCGGTAATCGCAGCCAGACGGTAAGCAGCGTTTTCGTTGCCGCCCTCCATGCTGATGGCGGTGGCGTCGGCACAGAAAGGCATCAGGGTTGAGGCGGCGAGACCGGCGAAGTACACGCTGTTGCCAAAGCCCAGGATGTAGATTTTGCGAGCCTGGGTCAGGCGGGTCACGAACGCTTCAAAGGTGTCTGCATGGTTGTTGGTTGCCGCCGTGGCGAGGTTGCTGCTGGCGCTCTGGATTTGTTCGTGCAGGCCAAACGCGCCGCCAGGACGGTGCGCCAGTTCGTTGCGCAGTTTGTCGACCGGCGACACCATTTGCTGCAACGTCGCGACCAGCTCGGCCTTCATGCCAGTGTAGCCACCCAGGTTCAGGGCCTTGGCCAAACGGTTGACCGCCGCTGGCGAGGTGGACGTTTCGTGGGCCATCTCCTCGATGGTCAGCGTCGCAGCCCTCAGGGGGTGACGCAGGATAAAGTCCGCCACCTTGCGCAGTGACGGCTGCAAATCGCCAACGATCTCCGCCAGTTTGCGCATAACCGGTGCGGCATAGACCGTGGTGTTTTTCGATGGGGTCGGCATATCCGGCTCAACATTTCCTGAGGGGTGGAGAAGGGGTGGCACAAGGTTGGCTGGAGTGTATCCGAAGCCAACCGTTGGTGTGCAACGCTTGCCAAGGGGCGGTGACGGGCCGATCGAGCCATAACGCAGTCCGTGTAATTGGATGGACTCGCCC
>NZ_LACH01000047.1:122383-155244 GCF_000968015.1 Pseudomonas fluorescens | reverse complement strand
AGACGCACCGCATACACAGGGTTTACGACTGCGTCGCAGCCGAACGCAGCCTCGCAGGCTCGGCAGTTGCTACAGAGCCGAACGCAGCCTTGCCGGGGCTCGACAGCTGCTACGAAGCGTGCGGTGTCGACTTTATTGCGCGTGAAG
This sequence comes from Pseudomonas fluorescens, assembly GCF_000968015.1. GTDB lineage: Bacteria > Pseudomonadota > Gammaproteobacteria > Pseudomonadales > Pseudomonadaceae > Aquipseudomonas > Aquipseudomonas fluorescens_W. Next base: position 155,097 of record NZ_LACH01000047.1, on the reverse strand, counting down.
TTGAGCGGTGCAGGCGGGGCGTTGGGGCAGGGCGCGTACAGCGCGGCAACGCCACGCAAACGGAGTGATGCCTTCATTGCGAGTGAAGATGTGGCAGAAATGCGCCTGATCGCAGAAGCCGCATTCGAGGCTGATTTGCGTCAGCGTCAGGTCGGTGCTCTGGATCAATTGCTTGGCGCGGGCGATGCGCTGGTTGCGAATCCAGTCTTGAGGTGAGAGCCCGGTGCTGCACTTGAACGCGCGGGAGAAATGACTGCGCGAAAGGGCACAAGCACGGGCCAGTTCGGTCACTTCAACGGTTTCACCAAGGCGCTCGAGAATCAGTTGCTTGACCAGGCTTTCGCGCCACGGGGTCAGGCCACCGGTGTTTTTCTTTCGCGTTTCAGTGGCCGTCGCGCGGGCGACGTTTTGCTGAGAATGGGCCATGACAAATGTCCGTGTCGGTGAGCTTCATTTTTGGCCGCAGGGCTCTGGCAGGCGAGTTAAACGTTGTTAATTCCATCCGTGCAGGTGGCAACCAACGGCGCTAACTCAGCACATCGCTGCAATTTCTACGGGGGCGAGCCGTGCAAAATCGACATCATCTGGCGGTGTTGTGCATGGCCGCTCTCCTGACTCGACCAAGGTGGTGGCATGAAACATTCTCTGGTTTGCGCGCTGGGGCTCGCGGCAGCGCTGGCGTCCGGAGTACGGTCCTTAAAAACGTGCGGCCAACGTACCGCTGATCGAATAAAGTCCACCGCTTGGTACATGGCTGAACACACGAGGGAGTCTGCCTGTGAACCGTAACGACCTGCGCCGCGTCGACATGAACCTGTTAGTGATTTTCGAAGCGTTGATGTTCGAAAAGAACCTCACCCGTGTTGCTGAAAAACTGTTCATGGGGCAGCCGGCGGTGAGTGCGGCGCTGGGGCGGTTGCGGGATCTGTTCGACGATCCGCTGCTGTTGCGCAATGGCCGCGGGATGGAGCCGACGGGGCGGGCACTGGCGATCCTCAAGGAGCTGCAACCGGCGATGGATGTGATTTCCGGGGCGGTGAGTCGAGCTAAAGAATTCGATCCCGCTTCAAGCTGCGATGTGTTCCGCATTGGCCTGTCTGACGACGCCGAGTTCGGCTTGTTTCCGCCATTGTTGAGCCAGCTTCGGGAAGAAGCACCAGGGATCATCGTGGTCGTGCGGCGGGCGAATTATTTGCTGATGCCGGCGTTGCTGGCGTCCGGGGAGATTTCGGTGGGGGTGAGTTACACCACGGATCTGCCGGCCAACGCCAAGCGCAAGACGTTGCGGGATATTCCGTGCAAGGTGCTGCGCGGTGACAAACGGCCGGGATCGCTGTCGCTGGATGAATACTGTGAACGACCGCATGCGATGGTGTCGTTTTCGGGGGATTTGACATTGATCTTGATCTCGCGAAGATCGGACGAAGTCGGCGGGTGGTGTTGGGCGTTCCGCAGTTCAGTGGGTTGCGGGCGTTGCTGGCCGGGACCGAGATGATCGCTACCGTGCCGGATTACGCCGCGTGCGCGTTGGTCGAGGGGTGTGGGTTGCGGGCCGAAGACCCGCCGTTTCCGATTGAGGCGGCGCAGCTTTCGATGGCCTGGAGCGGGGTGCATGACAACGATCCGGCGGAGCGATGGTTGCGGTTGCGGATCAGTGAGTTCATGTCGAGGCCTTTGCCGATTTCGGCTTGAACGTGGCGGCCTTTGGGCCGACCAGGTTCTTGTTGGCCGAGTACATATCCATTCCTGCGGGAACGGCGGCTGGCGGTTTCGCCCTTACGGCGACTCACTTTTTTTACAAGCGCCTAAAAAAAGTAAGCAAAAAAACGCTCGCCCCGAGCGTTCGGCCCCTCGCTTAGGCTCGGCGTTCCTTCGCTCCGGTATCCATCTGGGGGCATCGCCTCCGGTCGGCTTCGCTTCGACCTCCTCTCGATGTGTGCGGCTTCGCCGCACGGCGCTGCGCGCCTGCCCCCCAGATGAACACCTCCACTCAGCCTGCCGAAGGGGCGGGTGGATCAAGATCAAAAGCAGGCGAGCTAACGCTCGGCCTAATGAGTGGTGAGAAGCAAAACGTGTACGTCGATTTCCCTGTAGGAGCTGTCGAGTGTAACGAGGCTGCGATCTTTTGATCTGGATCCAGGCTCATACACAAAAAGAGCACACACATCCAATTTTTCCCGCCCCTGCACCGGCACTATCGAAGAACGTCCCGGCACATCGCTGCCGGTGGTTTTTCATATGTGCAGGTAGCCCATGAGTACGTCGCGATGGGATGAGCGGGCCCAGAATTTCGGGCTGTTTTTTTTGCGGGTCAGCGGTGGCTTGTTTCTGCTGTGGGTGCACGGTTTGCCGAAGCTGCTTAACTACAGCACTCAACTGCAAACCATCGAAGACCCGTTTCATCTGGGCGCGAACGTCACGCTGATGCTGGCGATTTTCGCCGAGGTGCTGTGTCCGTTACTGATTGTCGCCGGGGTGTTTGTGCGTTTGGCGTGCCTGCCGATTCTGTGTGTGCTGCTGATCGCGCTGTTGATTGTGCATCCGCAATGGAGCCTCGATGAAGGGCAGTTCGGCTGGCTGCTGATGATGTTGTTCACCGGCCTTCTTATCGCCGGGCCGGGACGGCTGGCGCTCAATGTCCGTTTCCCTGGAGTTTTGCGTTATGCCTGAATCCAATCGTTTCGAAGAAGTCGTGACACTGGTCATCAAGCACAGGGTCAAGGCAGGGTTTGAAGTGCCCTACGAAGCCTGGTTGCGCAACATTGTCAGCATTGCCGGGCAGCAGGAAGGGCACTTGGGCGTCGATGTGATTCGCGGCAAGAGTGCCGGTCTTGACTTGTACACCTGCGTGCTGCGTTTCTGCTCGACCGAATCGATGCAGCGCTGGCTCGATTCGCCGCAACGGCTGGGGCTGGTCAACGAAGCCACGCCGATGCTGGCTGACGGCGACCAGACCGAGGTCAATCCGGTCAACGAATTCTGGTTCGCGCCGCAAGCCGACGCCGCTGCGCCGCCACCGCCGCGCTGGAAACAGGCCGTGGTGACGTTGTTGGTGATTTTGCCGCACACCTTGCTGGTGCCGCTGATCTGGGGTCCGCTGCTGCAGCTCAATACCTTCCTGTCCAATTACGTGGTCGCGACGTTCCTGATCACGCTGACCATCGTCGTTTCGGTGGTGTACCTGTTCATGCCGATGGCGACGCGGTTGTTCGCGCCCTGGCTGTCCTCTTCCACTCAGCCCAAGGAAACGCGATGAACGCCGACCTGATTTTATTCAATGGCCAATTTCATACCGTTGACCGTGAAAACCCACGCGCCAGCGCTGTAGCGATCAGCGATGGTCGCTTTGTCGCAGTCGGCACCGACGCTGACGCCATGGCCTTGCGCGGTTCGGGCACACAGGTCATCGATCTCAAGGGTCGTTGCGTCATTCCCGGCCTCAACGACTCGCACCTTCACCTGATCCGTGGTGGCCTCAACTACAACCTCGAATTGCGCTGGGAAGGCGTGCCGTCGTTGGCTGATGCGTTGCGCATGCTCAAGGATCAGGCGGACCGCACACCCACGCCGCAATGGGTGCGAGTGGTCGGTGGCTGGAACGAGTTCCAGTTCGCCGAAAAGCGCATGCCGACCCTCGAAGAACTCAATCAGGCCGCGCCGGATACACCGGTATTTGTCCTGCATTTATACGACCGCGCCTTGCTCAACCGTGCCGCGTTGCGCGTGGCCGGTTACACCCGCAACACGCCGAACCCGCCGGGTGGCGAGATTGTGCGCGATGCCAACGGTGAACCGACCGGCATGCTGGTCGCCCGGCCCAACGCGATGATCCTCTACTCGACCCTGGCGAAGGGGCCGAAGTTGCCGCTGGAGTATCAGGTCAACTCCACCCGCCAATTCATGCGCGAGCTCAATCGTCTCGGCCTGACCAGCGCCATCGATGCCGGCGGCGGTTTCCAGAACTATCCGGACGATTATCAGGTGATCGAGCAGTTGGCCAAGGACCAGCAACTGACCGTTCGCATCGCCTACAACCTGTTCACCCAGAAACCCAAGGAAGAGCTGACCGATTTCAAAAACTGGACCAGCAGCGTGACCCTGCATCAGGGCGACGATTACCTGCGGCACAACGGCGCCGGGGAAATGCTGGTGTTTTCAGCGGCGGATTTCGAGGATTTCCTTGAGCCGCGTCCGGACTTGCCGCACACCATGGAAGACGAGCTGGAGCCGGTGGTGCGCCACTTGGTCGAGCAGCGCTGGCCGTTCCGTTTGCACGCCACGTACAACGAATCCATCAGCCGCATGCTCGACGTGTTCGAGAAGGTCAATCGCGACATTCCGTTCAACGGATTGCCGTGGTTTTTCGACCACGCCGAGACCATTACACCGCAGAACATTGAGCGGGTGAGGGCGCTGGGTGGCGGTATCGCGATTCAGGATCGCATGGCATTCCAGGGCGAATATTTCGTTGAGCGTTACGGCGCCAAAGCCGCCGAAGCGACCCCGCCGATCAAACGCATGCTGGCCGAAGGTGTGCCGGTCGGCGCCGGCACCGATGCCACGCGCGTGTCCAGCTACAACCCCTGGACTTCGCTGTACTGGATGGTCAGCGGTCGCACGGTCGGTGGCCTGGAACTGCATGCCGAGGGTTTGTCTCGTCAAACCGCGCTGGAGTTGTTTACCCACGGTAGCGCCTGGTTCTCTTCCGAGCAGGGCAAGAAAGGCATGATCAAGGTCGGCCAACTGGCTGACGTCGCAGCCTTGAGCGCAGATTTTTTCAGCGTCGACGAAGAAGCGATCAAGTGGATCGAGTCGGTGTTGACCGTGGTCGGCGGCAAGGTGGTGTACGCCGCCGGTGACTTCGAAAAACTCGGGCCGGCCAGCGTACCGGTGCTGCCGGACTGGTCGCCGGTGGTGAAAGTGCCGGGGCACTGGCGTCCGGCCTCACCGATGCAGGCGCAGGCTCACCATTGCAGCGGGCCGTGCGGTGTGCATTCCCATAGCCATGAAAAGGCGCGCTTGTCGAATGCGCCGGTCAGCGATTTCGCGGGTTTCTGGGGCGCGTTTGGCTGCTCGTGCTTCGCGTTCTGACGATCAAAAAAGCGTCGACCCTTCACGTCGGCGCCGTATGTAACACCTACCCACCGAGGAGTTTCACATGAGCAACGTTCCGTACAAACGCCTGAACAAAGATGACGCCGTTGTCCTGTTGGTCGACCACCAAACGGGCCTGATCTCGCTGGTTCAGGATTTCTCGCCGAACGAATTCAAGAACAACGTGCTGGCCCTGGGCGATGTGGCCAAGTTCTTCAAGCTGCCGACCATCCTGACCACCAGCTTCGAAAACGGCCCGAACGGCCCGATGGTTCCCGAGTTGAAAGAGCAATTCCCGGATGCGCCGTATATCCCGCGACCAGGCCAGATCAACGCTTGGGATAACGAAGATTTCGTCAAAGCCGTTAAAGCCACTGGCCGCAAGCAACTGATCATCGCCGGTGTGGTGACCGACGTGTGCGTGACGTTCCCGACGCTGTCGGCGCTGGCTGAAGGGTTTGAAGTGTTTGTGGTGACCGATGCCTCGGGTACTTTCAACGAAACCGTGCAACAAGCAGCCTGGGCGCGCATGGCGGCGGCCGGTGCTCAACTGGTGAATTGGTTCTCGGTGGCCTGCGAGCTGCAGGGCGACTGGCGCAACGACATGGAAGGCCTGGCGAACCTGCTGTCACCGCGCATTCCGAACTACCGCAATTTGATGAACAGCTACTCGGTGCTGTCGTCGAAGTAAGCCCGGCGATCCGTAAAAATGCCCGCGAATGTGCGGGCATTTTTGTGTCTGGCGAATGCGCTTTTTGTAGCAGCTGTCGAGCCCCGGCGAGGCTGCGTTCGGCTGCGCAGCAGTCGTGAAATCAGGCGATGCGGTTTTTCAGCAAGACCGCGTATACAGGTTTCACGACTGCTGCGCAGCCGAACGCAGCCTCGCAAGCTCGACAGCTGCTACAAGGGCAAGCGGCTTCGCCACAGTGTCTAAAAAGGAAAAAAGCGGCTATAAAATGTTTGACTGTCAATCAAGGCGTGACAATGAACCCGTTCGAAGATATGCGTATTTTTTGCCAGGTCATGGACTCCGGCAGCTTCACCGCGGCGGCCGATCAATTGGGCCTGTCCAAGCAGTTCGTCAGCCGGCGGTTGATGCAACTCGAAGAGCGTCTGGGGGTGCGGCTGCTCAACCGCTCCACGCGGCGGCTGGACGTCACACCGCTGGGTCAGAGTTATTACGAGTCAGCCTTGCGCCTGCTGGGCGAAGTCGAGCAAGTGGAGCAGGGCATCGCCGGCCAGACCACTGAGCCCCGCGGCACTATTCGTATCAGCGCGCCGTTGTCGTTTGCGGTGGCGCATCTGGGCTGTTTGCTGCCGGTGTTTTTGCAACGTTATCGCGAAGTCACGGTGGAGGTCGACCTCAGTGATCGGCCGGTGGATTTACTCAGTGAGGGTTATGACCTGGCGCTACGCATCGGCGTTCTGGAGGACTCGACGCTGATCGCTCGACGCATCGCTTCCATCCAGCGGGTGTACTGCGCCAGCCCGGCTTACCTGGCCGAGCGCGGCACGCCGCTTAAACCCGAAGACTTGCACAGCCATGACTGCCTGCCTTACGGCCACGGTCGTCAGGTGCAATGGCGTTTCGAAGGGCAGGGCAAGCCGTTGGTGGTCAATGTCACCGGGCGGATGCGGGTGAACAATGGTGAACTGCTCAGGGATGCGGCGATTGCCGGTATGGGGATTACTTACTTGCCGACTTTCATTGTCGGGTCGGCGTTGAAGGACAGCAGGCTGGTGCCGGTGTTGGACGCGTTTCGTTCCGAGCCGTTGACGTTGTCGGCGGTCTATCCGCAGCACCGTCAAGCATCGCGGCCGGTGCAGGCGCTGATCGAGTTTTTGCGTGAGCGGCTGGATCAGACCGAGGGTGTGTTGTAGGGCATGAGCACATGCCACTGTGCTAGCCTGCTTGCGATGGCGGAGTGTCAGACGACATCATGTTGAATGACCGATTGCTATCGCGAGCAGGCTCACTCCTACAGGGATTTGTGTTGTTTTGGGCATCAGTGGTTGTCAGGACCTTTTGTCATCGCCTGGCTCGCCACCCACATGCACACCATGGTCGTCACCCGGTTCTCCACCGACATGCACACCGTGGTTATCGCCGACTTCACCGGCGCGATGCACGCCGTGGTCGTCGCCGATTTCACCGGCTTGATGAACCCCGCGATTGTGGCCGACTTCGCCCGCGTGATGAACGCCATGATCGTCACCCGGTTCGGCATGAGTGCCGCTACGCCCGGAGGAGGCTGTATTCCCATTCCCGGAGTGTCCCGAGCCATGGTCGCTGCCGGCGTGACCGCTGCCGCTATTGCCGCCACTGCCACTGTTGCCTCCACCGTGACTGCCGCCATTGCCACCGCCACCGCCACCGCTTCCACCACTGCCGCCGCCACCGCCAGAGCCGCCCCCGCCGTTTCCACCGCCGCCACCGCCGCCCGAACCGCCGCCACCCCCACCGCCAGAGCCGCCACCCCCTCCACCACTCCCGCCGTCCTTGGCCTGTGCGCTCGATACACCGGACAGGCTGTCCGGAATCAATACGGTAGACGCCGACAGAACTGCGCCAATCGCTACTGCCAGTAAAAGCTTGTTGATGTGCATGTCGTTCTCCGTCTTCTTGATTCGGGTTGGAACGTTGATGAACAATGCAACGTGCTGCTTGATTCAATGGGTGAACACCGCAGCGCGCTGATTAATTCAGTTGCAACGTGGATGAACGATGAACGGTACAACTCGACCCCCCTCCAGAGGCTCAGTGAATACTTGAGGCGAGCTCGAAAATCGGGATGTACATCAGGATCACGATCACCCCGATCAGCAGGCCGATGAACGTCATGAGCAAGGGCTCGAACAGCCGCACGAACCATTCGATCCAGCGGCTGATTTCTTCGTCGTAGAAGTCGGCGCTACGCTCCATCATTTGCCCGAGGTTGCCGGACTGTTCGCCAGCGCGCAGTAAGCGCAGGGACACCGGTGTCACCAGATGATTGAGTTCCAGGGCGGTCGACAGTGACTGGCCCTCGCGCACCCGTTCGCAGGCCTGGTCCAGGCGCGCGCGGGAGGCGACGGTGAGCAGGCCGCGAACCATGCCCATGGCGGTGACGAGGGGAATGCCGCCCTGCAGCAGAATTCCCAGCGAGCGGTAGAAGCGCGCCAGTTCGTACATGAAAATGCGTTGATGGACCGCCGGGAGCTTTTCAATCACACGGTCCAGGCCCCGACGAAAGGCCGGTTGGCGCTGGAGGACGGTGAGTGCAACGATGATCGCCAGCAATGCGCCGAAGAATTCGCCCTGATGGGCGTGCAGGAACATCCCGCTGCTCATCAGGATCTGCGACAGCCACGGCAGGTTCGAACCCAGCCCTTCGAACACCAGGCTGAAGCGCGGCACCACGTAGCCCATCAGAAACAACACCACGCCACCGCCCACCACCAGCAACAGCAGGGGGTAGATCGACGCGCTGACGATTTTTTGCCGAACCTCGTCCATGCGCTGGCGATAGCTGACATAGCGGCCCAAGGCATCGCCCACGGCGCCGGTCTTCTCGCTGGACTGAACCAACGCAACATAGAGAGGGGGGAAAACCGCAGACAACTGGCCCAGTGCCTGGGAGAACGATTTGCCTTCATAAAGCAGGCGCACCAGTTCGCTCAAGGTCTTGCGGGCCTGCGGCGCGTTCTCTTTTTCCGCCAGGCTTTCCAGCGCATCGATGAGCGGCAGGCCCGCATTGAGCAACGTCGTCAGTTCCTGGCTGAACAGCACCAGGTTGAAGGTCTCGCGCTGTCGAACCCGCAGCGCACGCCAGTGACGCTCGGCGTACAGGCTGATCACCCTGTAGCCCTGGTCTTCGACGATGCGCCGGGCTTCGCTATGGCCGAGCGCCTCGACGGTCATCGAAACGACGCCGGCCTTGCCAACGGCTTTGAGATGAAAACGCATGATCGCCTCCCGTTACTGCCAACTGGTGACTTCGGCGTTTTCGCCTTCGCCGCCGGGTTGTCCGTCCTTGCCCATGGACAACAAGTCGTATTCGCCGTTTTCGCCGGGGCAGCGATAGGTGTAGTTACGGCCCCACGGATCCTGCGGGAGTTTTTTCTGCAAGTAAGGGCCGGTCCAGCGGGTTTCATCGCTGGGCGCGGTGACCAGCGCCTGTAAACCCTGTTCGGTCGACGGGTAATGACCGACCTCCAGACGGTACAGATCCAAAGCTTTGCCCAGACCTTCTATTTGCGCCTTGGCCACCTTCACTTCGGAGCGGCCCAGTTGGGCGAAATATTTCGGCGCGACGATGCCAGCCAACAGCCCCAGCACCACCAACACCACCAACAGTTCGAGCAGGGTGAACCCGCGCTGAGCACGCGGGGCGGAACGCAAATGCTGATTCATGATGACCTCACACAGTCGGCAGACGGGTCGCCGTGAAGGCTTATGCAATTGCCATGCACATGCCCGGACATTCCTCTGAAACCCCTGAATTAAGGGCCTTTGCGCATCCGGCGCAGTGCTTGCATATGGCTGGTTTACTACCGGCCATTGGGGCATTAGCCCCGTTTTTCGGGGCCGGGCAGGGGAGGCAGAAAAATGAAAACACTCACCACAGGACTGCTCGGTCTGCTGGTGCTGACCGGCGTCGTACAGGCCGATGTGTTCGTTTCCGTGGACGCCAAGGGCAGCTACGTTCTGTCCAATGTCCACCGTCCCGGCCGCACCTATGAACGGGTGATTCACGAGTCAGAACCCGCCCGGGTCAGCATGGATCAACAACCCCAGATGATTGCCCGGCAGCCCTATGCCGAGCTGGTTTCGGCGGCTGCCACGGCCAATGAATTACCGGCCGCGCTGTTGCATGCGGTGATCCAGGCCGAGTCCGCGTATGACTCCCGCGCGCGGTCACCCAAGGGCGCGGGCGGGTTGATGCAATTGATGCCTGACACCGCCCGGGAGTTGGGGGTGAAGAATGTCTACGACCCGAAAGCCAACATTCAGGGTGGCGCCAAGTACCTGAAGCACCTGATGACCCTGTTCGATAACGACATCAGCCTCGCCGTGGCGGCCTACAACGCCGGGCCGCAAGCGGTGCTCAGCCGTGGCGGGGTGATCCCGCCGTTCGCCGAAACCCAGCGTTACGTGCCCAGTGTCTTGCGCCAATACCGACGCTTGCAGGGCCTGGCCGCGGATGCGCCGTTGTGATTGGGGGTTTCCCCCATATGTGGGGCACCCGATCCGTACGCCGACCGAAGACCGCAATCGTCCCGTAGCAGCTGTCGAGCTTGCGTGCGGCTCTGTAGCAGCTGTCGAGCTTGCGAGGCTGCGTTCGGCTGCGCAGCAGTCGTAAACCTGAGCATGAGGTTTTCCTGAAACACCGTGTTGCCGGATCTCACGACGGCTGCGCCGCCGAACGCAGCCTCGCAAGCTCGACAGCTGCTACAGCCGAACGCTGACTTCGACGGTTGTCACGAATTTTGCGTTTTGGGGGAAGTTTCTTCAGCCCGGAAAGTGGGGGGAATGGGTGGGGAATATCCCCCGAGTTGTTAAGTCGTTCATATAAATGATTGAAAAATAACTAAAATATTTATGGCATGCGGATTGCTCAAGGGGATTTGTCGAGACTTATTCCTAATGAGTGCCACAGCGAGGCCCGTGATCATGACCGGCATACCCTACGCTCCGTCCTTGTTAAATCTGCTGCTGTTGGTGGCTTCGATGCTGGGCATCGAACTGGTTGAGGCCGCCGTGCGCTGCGAGCGCAATCTGGTGGCCAACGTCGTGGCGCTGGATCAGCCGCTGATGTTCAACCGCCTCGGCGCGCAGAACGCCAACGGCATGATGTTCGCCCTGCGCCGCGACGTGGTCGATGACCACGAGATGTCCTTGGCTCAGGGCGGGGCGGCGGTGCCGGGCAAAGTCTCGCTGCGGCCCGACAAGCGTCCGCGTCCACTGGTACTGCGCGTCGCTGCCGGTGACTGCCTGACCATCAACCTGCAGAACTTGCTCGCCTACCAGGCCAACCCCGGAAGCCATGAAAATGGAGGGGAGGAAGAGATTGAGGGCGAAGTCGCCATCGGCAACGAAGAAAACTTCAAAGTCGATGAGCAAGTCACCGACCGCCACGTCGGCTTCCAGGTCAACGGCATGCAAGCGGTCAACAGCATCGACGACATTGCGTCCTATACCGGGCGCAACGCCAATACCCTGATTGCCCCCGGCGCGAGCCGTTCCTACACCTTGTACGCCGAGCGCGAAGGGGCGTTTGCCGCCAGTAGCCGTGGCGCGACCTTCGGCGGTGAAGGGGATGCGGGCAACGTGGCCAACGGACTGTTCGGCCAAGTGGTGGTGGTGCCCAAGGGCGGTCGCACCTATCGCAACACCGTGACCGAAGAAGAGATGCGCCTGGCCAGCGTCGGCCGCACCCCGGCCGGTCAACCGATTGTCGATTACCAGGCGCGCTACCCGCAACGCGAGCCGTGGATCCGTGAAGGCAAGGCCGGCACGCCGATCATCAACATGGTCGACGGCAATGAAATCATTTCCAGCGAGAGCGACGCGATCGTGATGGGCAGCAACGCCGACGGCAGCTTCCCGCCGACGACTTATCCGCTGGAAGCCATCGGCAAACGCAACCCGGCGATCCCGAATCGTCTGGAACCGTTCCGCGATTTCGCCTCGCAGTTCCAGGATGAAACCGCCGCGACCCAGGCGTTCCCCGCTTACTGGGCGGATCCGGTGATGGCCCACGTGCTGGAGCCGACCCGCGATTCGTTCATGATCAACTATGGCTCCGGCGGCATGGGCGCCGAAGTGGTCGCCAACCGTTTGGGCGTCGGGCCGATGCACGATTGCCTGTCCTGCGCCTATGAAGAATTCTTCCTCAGCTCGCACACCGTCGGCGACGTGGCGATGCTGGTGGACGTGCCGGCCAACGCCGGCCTGGAAAACATTCGTCCCGGTGAAACACCGAGCGCCGATCAGGTCGGGGTCAAGGCGACCATGGCGCTTTACCCGTCCGAGCCGTCCAACGTCAACCACAGTTACATCGGTGACTTCATCAAATTCCGCAACACCCACAATGGCCACGAGCAGCACATTTTCCACCTGCACGGGCACCAGTGGTTGTTCAACCCCAACGACGACAACTCCGACTATATGGACGCCCAAGGCATCGGTCCGGGCGCCGGTTACACCTACGAAATCGCCAACGGTGGGTCGGGCAACCGCAACCGGGTCGCGGGCGATGCGATTTATCACTGCCACTTCTATCCGCACTTTGCCCAAGGCATGTGGAGCATGTGGCGGGTGCATGACGTCTTTGAAGAGGGCACCAAACTTGAGGTGTCCCAGCAAGGTGCCGACGGGTATCACAGCGAACCTTATGCACTGCGCAGCGGTAAACCGGCCGCTGGCGCCCGCGCCTTGCCCGATGGCGAGATCGTTGCGGGTACACCGATTCCAGCCGTTGTGCCGTTGCCAGGCAAAGCCATGCCGCCGATGCCGGGCAAAGTCGCGGTCGTGCCGAAAATCGGCGAAACCCTGGTGGCCGGTGGCGATGACGACGATGACGAGGAGGATGACGACGACGAACAACTCAGCGGCAACGGCGGTGCTAAGGCCATCGGTTCCCTGGCCCTGGTGGATCGCAGTGAAGCCAACCGCAATGCCGACGGCAGCCTGAAAAACCCTGGCTATCCGTTCTGGATCGGCGGCATGGAAAGCTCGGTCGGCCAACGCCCACCGACCCCACCGCTGGACATGCTCGACGCTGCCAAGGCGCAGGCCTTGAAAACCAGTGGCAACGCCTTGTGGGCCAATCTCGACCCGGCTCAGTCCGGTGGCTGGGACGGCGGCCTGGGGCGCCATTCTCTGGACGGTTTCTCCTCCGGTGGCCAGGCGCACACCATTACCACGTCCCTGGATTTCTCCAAGGAAGTGACACGCGCCAAGCCGATTTACATGCCGGAAGAGGGCACCGAAGTCGAACAGGCGGCCATGGCGTTCCATGCCAAAAAAGACCACCCAAGCTTCGCCGTGCTGCCCGGTAATCAAATCGTGGCGCGCAACTTCCGCACCAACGGCGCCTTGCCGATCGCGGGCGCACCGTATTACGAACCGTGCATGGATGACCGGCAAAAACGCCTGACCAGCAGCGCCGGCACCGGTGAGTTCAACAGCGGTGAACGGATTGACGGCCTGTCCTTCAGCGGTTCCTCGACGTTCACCGCCGACCGTCCACGGGTCTATAAAGCGGCGAACATTCAGTTCGATGCGGTCTACAACAAGGTCGGTTACCACTTCCCGCAAGCGCGCATTCTCGCGCTGTGGGAAGACGCCTGGCCGGTGATTACCAAGCAGCGTCCACCAGAGCCTTTGGTGATGCGCATGAACACCTTCGACTGCGTGCAGTATCAGCAAACCAACCTGGTGCCGGCTACTTATGAAATGGACGACTATCAGGTGCGCACGCCGACCGACGTGATCGGCCAGCACATTCACCTGCCGAAATGGGACCTGACGGCCGCCGACGGTTCGGCCAACGGCTGGAACTATGAAGACGGCGTGCTTTCCCCCGGTGCCGTGCAAGAACGCATCCACGCCATTCGCGAGTTCAACCAGTGCCAAGGCACCGATCCGCGTGACGGCACGCCGGCCTGTCCGAAAGCCAAGGCTCATCCGTTCTTCGGCCAATACGGCCGGGCCGACTGGGTCGGCGCGCGCACGGCGATGCAGCGCTGGTTTGCCGATCCGGTGGTGAACGCCAAAGGTGTCGACCGTGGCCTGGGAACCATTTTCACCCACGACCACCTCGGCCCATCGACTCACCAACAGATCGGTCTGTACGCCACCGTGTTGGCAGAACCGGCCGGTTCGACCTGGTTCCACGCCGAAACCGGCGAGCCGTTGTACAGCGGCGCGCGGCAGGACGGCGGGCCAACCTCGTGGCAAGCGGTGGTGGCCACCGGTGACCTGGACGGCGACGGCAAGAACGACAGTTTCCGTGAGTTCTTCCTCGAATACAGCGACTTCCAGCACGCCTATGAAGCCGGTGTGTACGTGGGCGCCGGCCCTAACGGCGTACCGAATGCGCAAGCCTTCCCGGCCACCGCTGACAGCTTCCGCTACGCAATCAACCCGCCGGTGCGCAAAGAAGCCGAGACCTTGCTTGAACAGGTGGTCGAAGCCCGCGGTGGACTGATGCCCGGTTGCCCAAGCCGGCCATGCCCACAAGCCATCTCGGTCGATGACCCTGGCATGTTCGTGGTCAATTACCGCAACGAACCGCTGGCCCTGCGGGTGTACGACCCGAACAAGGTCGGCCCGGACGGCAAGCGCGGCATGCAGGCCGACGGCCTCGGCGGCGACCTGGCGTACGCCATGCAAAGCCGTACCGACCGCGCCATCCCGGCGATGAACCTGGCGCCGAACCTGGTGACCGCGGCTACCGGTCCAACGGGCGGCACCACGTTGTTCCCGCCACACATCAACCGTGGCGGCGCCGAACCGGGTGACCCGTTCACTCCGATGCTGCGCACCTACACCGGTGACAACGTGCGGCTGCGGGTGCATGCCGGTGGTCACGAAGAAGAGCACAACGTGACCCTGCACGGCGTGAAGTGGCTGCAAAGCGGTTCCGGTTTCGGCAACAGCTCCAACTCAGGCTGGCGCTCGTCGCAAATGATCGGGATCTCCGAGCAGATGGGCTTCAATGCGCCGGTGTCGATGATCTCCAGCGCGGCCGCGACCACCGGGGATTACCTGTACTCGATGGACGCCTCCCTGGAAGGTTACTGGAGCGGGATCTGGGGCGTGATGCGCAACTACACGGCCCAACGCAGCGACCTGTTCGCGCTGCCGAACAACGCGAAACCGGCCGGTATGCGCAACACCGTGGCGTTCGATGGCATCTGCCCACGGATTGGCGCCAACCCCAATGGCATCGGCACCCGGCCGACGCCACAACGCAACTATGAAGTGGTCGCGGCACTGGCCAATGACATCCTTCGCAATCCGTTGAATCTGTCGATGGCTGATCCAGCCGGCATCGGGCAACACGTCGGCGGGGCGTTGAATCCGGCGGGCGGAACCCTGGTGTACAACTCGCGGGCAGTGAACATTCCTCAGGTTACGGTGAACGATCCTGAGGACGGGACGACCTTCACCATCGGCGGACAAAGCGGGCCACTGCATGACCCGACGGCGATTCTTTATGTGCGCAAGGGCGATCTCGATCCGATCACCGGCAAGCTCAAACCCGGTGTGCCGGTCGAACCGCTGGTGCTGCGCGCGGCGGCCGGTGATTGCATCAACATCACGCTGGAAAACCGTCTGCCCATGGTGATGCCGGATCTGACTCAGACGGCTACGGTGATGGGTATGGTCAAGCGTGACCGCAATGATGGCGAGGGCTCGACCACCTTCAGCAATAACCTGATGCGGCCATCCAGCACAGTGGGCCTGCACGCACAACTGCTGGCGTACGACATTACTAAATCCGACGGGACTAACGTCGGCACCAACCCGATCCAGACCGTGCCGCCACGTGTCGGCACTGTCGGCGCGTACCCGACGCGTACCTATCAGTACTACGCCGGGCACCTGGAGCGTGAAGGCAAACCGGTCACGCAATTGGGCCGCAGTGTCGACAACATCAACGCCACGGCGGTGGAGTTCGGCGGGTTGAATTTCACCCCGGCGGACGTCATCAAGCAACCGCAAAAAGGCCTGGGCGGGGCGATGAGCATTCTGCCGGTCGGCGCGACCTGGGTTGACGATGCACGCAAAGTCTCCGCGACGGTCACCGCACCGGGGCAGACCACCTACCGTGATTTTGCGATGGTCTGGCAGAAAGCGTTGAACATGCGCTGGGCCAATGGTCGTCCGGTGGAAGGTATTGCCTCGGAGGCCGGTGTACCGACCGATCCACAGGACAACTCGAGCATGGCCATCAACTACAAGACCGAACCCATGTGGTTCCGCTTCGGCCTGCCACCGGATGCGCCGTTTGGGCACGCCGACGGTCATGGTTACGGTGACGTGCCTAACGCACACATGGCCTTCAGCAATGCGCTGGTGGGAGGCGATCCGCAGACGCCAGTGCTTTATGTGAAACCGGGGCAACCGTTCCGCACCCACATCATGATGCCCACCGGCGGCAGCCGTGGCACGACCTTCCAACTCGATGGTCACGTCTGGTCGCTCAACCCGTTCCAGTCGGAGAAGAGCGATACCGGTGGCTATCCATTGGCTGCACCAGGGGTGGGCTCGGTGCGGTTCGGTTTCAACCCGATGTCGATGTACATCGGCGCCCACGAAAGCATCTTGCCGGCGGCGCACTTCAGCTTCATGCACCCAAGCGCCGGGGGCAGCAACGCGATACCGGGCGACTACCTGTTCCGTGACTACGGCGCCTACGGCAACACTGCCGGGCTTTGGGGATTGCTGCGGGTGACCAACGAACCTGAACCGGCTCCGGCACCGTAGGACAGGGATGGGGTGGTGGCTGGCACCACCCCTGTGGGAGCGAGCTTGCTCGCGATGGCGTCATTCGCCTCACCACGCAAAACCGAGGTGACTCCATCGCGAGCAAGCTCGCTCCCACAGGGGCACGTTGCGGCAGGCTCAGATCAGTAAGGGGAGAAGCATTATGAACAGGACCATCAAAATCGCCGGATGTGCACTGGTTGTAGGGTTGGTGCTGATCTGGCTGGGCGTATGGCGCACGACTCCCCCGGTCATGCTGAGCGAAGTCGCGCTGCCGGACACCTGGAGCGGCCAGGTGCTTGAGCGTGACGGGGTGTCGGTGGCGCTCGAAGTGCGGCCGCTGGCGCAGGACGGCGTGCTGCGCGAGGGTGGATTCGCCGACGTGCGCTTTCGGGTCACTGACAGCGCTTCGGGCCAGCCACTGTCGGGTGTCGCACCCGGTGCCTGGCTCGATCCGGAAACCGTCGCCGCCGACCAGGCCCAGGGCCGCGAACACAGCTGCAAATCCCGGGTCGGGGTGTTTCTGAAATCGAGCATTGGCGCGCGGCCGTTGCTCGATCTGAACAGCTACTTCCTGCTGGTGATGAACCGCGATGCCAGCGTCTCGGTGGTCGATCCGTCGGTGTCGGTGGGCGGCATCACCAGCACGATGGCGCGGATCGATATCAAGCAACCGCCGATGGATTGGGTCACGCCCAGAGACAACAAGCGGGCGTTCGTCTCGATGCCAACCGCTGATGAGATTGCGGTGATCGACAGCGAGCAATTCAAGTTGATTGACTCGGTGGCTGCCGGCAGCAACCCGGTACGGCTGGCATTGCAACCGGATGAGCGTCTGCTGTGGGTCGGCAACAACGCTAAGTCGGCCGAGGCGTCCGGGGTGACGGTGATCGACACGCGCAGCCTCAAGCCCCTCAAACACCTGGCCACCGGTGCCGGGCATCACGAAATTGCCTTCAGCAAGGACAGTCGTTTTGCCTTCGTCACCAACCGCGATGACGGCACGGTGAGTCTCATCGACATCGCCAGCCTGACCATCAGCAAGCAACTCAAGACCGGCTCGCACCCGTTGTCCGTGGCGTACTCGCCGCTGTCCCAGGCGGTGTATGTCGCCGATGGCAAGGACGGCACGGTGACCGTGGTCGACACCGCCAGCCTCGCGGTACGGCGGGTGATCAAGATGAAACAGGGCCTGGGCCCGATGGGTTTCAGCGCTGACGGTCGTTTTGGCATCGCACTCAACACCCTGGAGAACCAGGCCTCGGTAATCGACGCGGCCACCGACTCGTTGATCCATGAACTGGACGTGTCCGCCGAACCTTATCAAGTGGTGTACACCAAGGCCTACGCCTACATTCGCGGACTCGCCTCGGCCAAGGTCACGATGATCAATCTGTCGTCCTTGGGTGAAGGCCGCACGCCCATCAGCCAGGGCTTCGAAGCCGGGCCTCAGGCGCCACGGCTGGCCGGTGACTTGCCGCTGGCATCGAGCCTGGCGGTGTCGCGGGATGACAACGCGGTGTTTGTGGTCAACCCGGTGGACAACACCACCTACTTCTACGCTGAAGGCATGAACGCGCCGATGTCCGGCTACCCCAATCGTGGGCAAGTGGCGCGGGCGGCGATGGTCATCGACCGCAGCCTGCGCGAAGTCGAGCCGGGGCTGTACAGCGCCCGGATCAAACTGCCCGCTGCCGGACGCTACGACGTGGCCTTCCTGTTGAACCAGCCGAACATCATCCATTGCTTCACGGCTTTGGTTGAGCCCGATAAAACCTTCACCCGACACCCGGGGGTGCCGAAGGTGGAATTCATGCTCGGCACGTCCACGGCCGCCCTCGGCAGTCCTTACGTGGTGCGTTTTCGCATCGTTCAGGGCACGCAGAAGGCACAGCGCAGTGGGGTCAAGGACGTTCAGGTGCGCTACTTCCGGGCCCCGACGTCCCGGGTCCAGCAAGTCGCCGCGCAGGAAGTGGGCGACGGTGTTTATGAAGCCCCGGTGACCCTCGATCAGAACGGCGCCTGGTACCTGCACGTACGCGCGGCGTCGCTGGGCGCGAGTTTCGATGACAAGACTTTTGCCAGCGTTCGGGTCCTGCCCGGCGATGCCCACTAGAAAGGAGTTCCGCCATGAACCGATTCGCACACCGTGGACTGCTGACGTTCTGTCTGCTGGCCGCCGGTATCGGCCAGGCCCTGGCCCACTCGGCGGATGAACACGCCGGTCACGAAATGCCGGCCCAAAGCGCGCGTTCAGAAAGCGCCCAGGTCAAGTTCGCCGACGTGATGCTGGTGGACCAGAACGGCAAACCGGTGCGCCTGGAAAAGGACCTGGTGACCAACAAGATTGTGGTCATGAGCTTCATCTACACCAGTTGCACCACGGTGTGCCCGGTGGTGTCGTCAATCATGGGCAAGGTGCAAAAACAGCTGGGTGCCCGGGTCGGCGGCGAGGTGCAGCTGGTGTCGATCAGCATCGACCCGCAGCGCGATGACGCCAAACGCCTGAACGACTACGCCCGCAACTTCCAGAAAGGCCCGGGCTGGAGCTGGCTGACCGGCAGCTCGCAGTCGATCGACGAAACCCTCAAGGGGCTGGGCACTTTCAGTGGGGACTTCAAAAACCATCAGCCATTGATTCTGGTGGGGGATGGCAACAGCCGCCACTGGACCCGCTATTACGGCTTCACCGACCCGACGGTGCTGGCCCGTGAAGTGGAGAAACTCAGCGGTCAGCGCAACGTCCACGCCAAGCACACGGCCATCGCGATGGAGCAGCTGCCATGAGAGCCCTCGACTGGATCTCCCTGACGGTGTGCTTTTGCCTGTTCAGTTCGCTGGCGTCCGCCCACGAAGGGCACGAAGAGCCGGCACCGGCGGTGGCCGCCGTTGCCGCACCGCCCGGCTTGGTTACGGGCACTGGCACCCGCGATGCGAAAACCTGGTTCACCGACACGCCGTTGCAGGACCAGAACGGCGAGACCCTGCGTTTCTACAGCGACGCGCTGCAGAACCGCGTGGTGCTGCTCAATGTGATTTTCACGAGTTGCAACGATGCCTGCCCGCTGATCACCCGCAAGCTCAAGGAAGTGCGTGAGTTGCTGGGCGACAAGGCGGACGGCATCACGTTTATCTCCCTTACCAGTGATCCGCTGCGGGACACGCCAGCGGTACTCAAGGCTTACACCTTGAAGCAGGGCGTCGACGGCCCTCACTGGCTTTTTCTTACCGGCGACAAGGCACAGATGGACCTTGTATTGGGGCGCATCGGCCAGATCGTGCCGACCCCCGAGCAGCATTCAACACAACTGATCGTGGGTGACGTGGCCAATAAACGCTGGAGCAAAATCCGTCCCGATGCCCCGGCCGCCGCCATTGCCCAGCGCTTGCAGTTGCTGACAATGCCCGTGGCCGGTCGTTGAACCGTGCCATGAGAACTTCACTCGCTCTTGGCCTGCTACTGCTTGGCGGCTTGCATTTCGCCGCTGATGCGTTGCTGCTGAACCCTGACGAAAGCGCCGGCAAACGGCTGTATCGCGAGGGTGTGTCCGCGAGTGGCGAGCCAATCATGGCGCGGGTCGGGGCGGCGAACATAGTGTTGCCCGCCACCAGCCTGCCGTGTGCCAACTGCCACGGCGCCGATGGCCTCGGGCGGCCCGAAGGCGGGGTGCGACCGCCGGATCTCAGCTGGTCGCGGCTCACCAGCACCTACGGCCAGCAGCAAATCAATGGCCGTGCGTACCCGGCGTATACCGAAGGCACGTTGGCTCGGGCTATCCAGGAAGGGCGTGATCCGGGCAACAACCGGCTCGACCCGGCGATGCCGCGCTTCGTCCTGTCGATGAATGATCAGCGCAACCTCACGGCCTACCTCAAACGCGTGACCGAGGACCGCGACCCCGGCCTGACCCCTGACAGTCTGCACCTGGGCACCTTGTTGCCAAGCCAGGGGCCGTTGAGCGAGGAGGGCGCCACGGTGGCGGCGGTGCTCAAGGGTAGCGTGGCGCGAATCAACGAAGCGGGCGGGATTCATGGTCGGCAGTTGCGCCTGACCATCGTCGACCCGGGCCCGGACCGCGCCAGTGCCGAGCAGGCGCTGGATCAATTGATCGAGCAGGAACAGGTGTTCGCCCTGATCGCGCCGCTGGCACCGGCACTGGACTCGGACCTGGCCGCGCGCCTGGAACGGGCCGGCGTTCCGCTGATCGGACCGCTGTCATTACTGGGCACGGCGCAGGCCAGTCGACAGATTTTCGAACCGCTGCCGGGGTTGCGCGAGCAACTGATCGCCCTGGCCGATTACGCCACCGCTAATTTACGGGTGCTCCAGGGACCGACGCTGATCATTTACCCGGACGAACCCAGTCAACGGTTGGCGGCGCAGAGCCTTAGCCAGTACTTGCAGGATCACGACTGGCAAAAGGTCAATCTAAAAGCCTACGACTCGGCGCAAGACGAATTGCCACTGGGCTCGCGGTCGGTGTTTTACCTGGGCAGCGGCGGCGGTTTCAGTCGCCTCGCCGAGCGCTTGCAGGCGGCGGGGCAGGTGCCTTATCTGTTCGCTGCGTCGAACCAGGTGGCGGGTGATCTGTTGCAGGTGCCCAGTGATTTTTCCCGGCGGGTGTTTCTGGCTTATCCGTTCGTGCCCAGTGACTGGACACTGGCCGGACGCCTGGCCCTGACCCAATTGCGCGAACGCCAGGGGCTCGGCGGTCAGCATGCGATGCTGCAAGTCGGCGCGTTCAGTTCGATGTTGCTGTTCAGCGAAGGCATGAAACAGGCCGGGCGCGACGCCAGCCGCGAGAAACTCATCAGTGCGCTGGAAGGTCTGCATGACTTCGATACCGGGCTGACCCCGCTGATCAGCTTCGGTCCGGGCCGCCGCCTCGGCTTGCGTGGCGCGCATATCGTGACCGTGGACTTGCCCGACCAGCGCTTTTATCTGGTCGCACCCTATAAACCCATTGTCGCTACACCCTGACTGGAGGTCTCGATCATGGCGCTCAAGACTCTGTTGTTCCTGCTCACGCTGTGGGTTTCCGTGGCGTTCTGCAGCAATGGCCCGGCCGCCGCGCGGGTCAATGGCGAGGAAATTTCCGCGTTTCGCCTGGAGCGTTATTTCGCCGAATACCTGGAGGATCAGGGCCGGGCGGTGGGCAACATCCGCAACCCCAAGGCCTACAAACAATTACGTCAGGCGGCACTGACAGCCTTGATTGACAAAGAATTGCTGTGGCAGGAAGCCGTCAAGCGTGGGGTGGTGGTCAGTGACGCGGTGGTGCAACGCCAGGTCGATCAGACCCGGCAGGCCATGGGCGGTGCCGACGTGTTCGCCCGGCGCCTGGAAGACGCCGGTTTCGACGAAGTCGGTTACACCGAGTACACCCGCCGTGAGCTCGCGGCCCGGCAAGTGTTTGCCGACCTCACGCAGGTCGTCGGGCCTGACGAAAAACAGGTCCGTGCGTTCTATGAAGAGCATCGCGCCGAGATGAGCCGGCCGGAACACATCCAGGCACGGCACATCCTGATCAAAGTGCCTCAAGACGCGGATGCCGCCACGGTTGAAACCGCCCGGCTACGCTTAGAGGAGATGCGTGTAAAAATCAGTGCGGGTGAGGATTTTGCCAGTGTGGCCCGGGCCGGTTCCGAAGACGCTTCCGCTAGCGAGGGCGGTGATCTGGGCTATTTTCCTCGTGGGCGGATGATGCCTGAATTCGAAGCGGCGGCTTTTGCCCTGGCACTGGGGGCTGTCAGTACACCGGTGCGTACACCGCTGGGCTGGCATTTGATCTACGTGCAGAACAACTTGGAGGCGACCGATGTCTCAGAGGTGCAAGGGCTTGAAATGGTCCGGGCTTACCTCGCCCGACAGCAACAGGCTCAGGCTCGTCTACAGGTTCTCGCGCAACTGCGATCAAGCAGTCGAATCGAACGGGTTGACGATGATTGAAGGTTCCCCCCCCAATAGTGGGGAAATGCTTCAAGGTACATCCGAGTGCTTCCCCGCCTTTGGGGGATGGAGTTTCTGGACGAAATGGTTTTTTCATGAAAATCAAAGACGTGCAACGGTAAAAAACCGACGCTCAGCCTGGCATGAAGTGTGCGTTAGCCTCAGTGAAGGCGCGTACTCCCAGGGCTGGAACATCGGACCTGCGGCTTCAAGGAGTCGACCTTGTTAAACAAAATACTGGTTGTCGAAGACGAACAGCTGCTTGCCGAAAACCTCAAGGATTACCTTCAGGCGCAAGCGCTGGAAGTCCGGATAGCTCACGACGGTGCGATGGCAATCGGCGAGGCCGAGCGTTTTTCACCCGATGTGATGGTGTTCGATTACCGCTTGCCCGACATGGAAGGCTTTGAGGTGCTCGATGCTGTCCGCCAGAACAGGAAGTGTCATTTTGTGCTGATTACCGGGCACCCAACCGCTGAAGTCTGTGAGCGGGCCCGGCAACTGGGAGTCAGCCATATCCTGTTCAAACCGTTTCCATTGGCGGAATTGGCCCGAGCAGTCTGCGACCTTCTGGGGATGGAGCGCGAACCCAAAGCAGGCATGAGCAATTCGCAAGGTTTTGTCGAACGACGCCAGAGCAGGTCCGAGAGTTTCCCGCTGCAGTTGTACGACGGCAGTTGGGTGCTGGTAGATCGTCGACGAAACACATCGACCTCCAACGCACCAGACGACGAACAATTGCTCACCGGGGAGTAGTGGCGCGACAAGACGTTCCGGCATCCGCCGCAATGGCCTGCCGCGTCGACAGGGCTCAAAGCCCCCGGCGTTGGAGAGCATGCCATGGACCGTCTATTCCTTGCCGTCGAACCGGCGCTGTTGGACTGTGTACCGTCTCGCTTTTCCAGTGAACAACTGGCCCAGGCACGCGCCCTGGCCGCCAGTTCCGGCGAACGGGTACTGGAAGCCCTCGGGGGGTTGTGCGAACTGGCCCCCATGCCCTTCATCCAGTGCCTCGGCGCGACCCTGCATTATCCGGTGCTCGACACCGACAGCCTGTTCAAAGCCACCCCGGTGTTCGACCGGGTCACACTGGCCCAATGCCTCAAGCGTGAATTCATCCTGCTGCGTCACGACGATACGGTCATTGGCGTCTTTGCCGACCCCTTCGATACTTCACGCCTGGCCTGGATCGACGACTGCCTGCACGGCGCGCCGCTGTACCTGGTGCATGCCGACGACCTGAAGGCCTACCTGGCACGCCACGAAGAGAGCTTCCACGCGGTGGAATCGCTCAATGCCCAGGCCGACGCCAATGTCGAAACCGATACCCTGCAAAGCCTGTCCCTGACCAGCATCAGCGAGGACGCCAGCGTCGTCGTCAAACTGGTCAACTCGACCCTCTACGACGCGCTGAAAATGCACGCCAGCGATATCCATCTGGGCACCACCGGCAGCGGCCTGGTGATCAAGTACCGGATCGATGGCGTGCTGAACAACATCAGCAAAATCCAGGGCAGCGAATTTGCCGAGCAAGTGATTTCCCGGGTCAAGGTCATGGCCGAACTGGACATCGGCGAAAAACGCGTGCCCCAGGACGGTCGCTTCAAGATCGGCATCAGTGGCCGGCAGATCGACTTTCGGGTGTCGATCATGCCGAGCATTTTCGGCGAAGACGCGGTGCTGCGGGTCCTCGACAAACAGGACCTGGCGGACAAGGTCTGCGGCGTGCAGTTGCAAGCCCTGGGCTTCGAAGAAGAAACCCTGCGTCATCTGCGTCGGCTGGCGGCCGAACCTTACGGCATGGTGCTGGTGACCGGCCCCACCGGTAGCGGCAAAACCACCACGCTGTACGCGATGATCACCGAGATCAACCACGGCGTGGAAAAGATCATCACCATTGAAGACCCGGTGGAATACCAACTGCCAGGCGTGCTGCAAATCCCGGTCAACGAAAAGAAGGGCCTGACCTTCGCCCGTGGTTTGCGCTCGATCCTGCGCCATGACCCGGACAAGATCATGGTCGGTGAAATCCGCGACCCCGACACCGCGCAGATCGCCGTGCAATCAGCGCTCACCGGGCACCTGGTGTTCACCACCATTCACGCCAACAACGTGTTCGACGTGATCGGCCGCTTCACCCAGATGGAAATCGACCCTTACAGCCTCGTGTCGGCACTCAATGCGGTGCTGGCCCAGCGGCTGATCCGACTGGTCTGCTCCAGTTGCAGCGCGCCGGCTTACCCGACCGATGAAGAATTGCGCCTCTCCGGTCTCGATCCGCAACAGGTCGATCACTACCACTTTGTCCACGGCAAGGGCTGCGGTCATTGCCGGGGCACCGGTTACCGCGGGCGCACGGCGATTGCCGAACTGCTGCACCTCGACGACGAGCTGCGGCAAATGATCGTCGAGCGCCAACCCATTTCGAAAATCAAGGCCCTGGCGTGCAGCCGTGGCTTGCGCCTGTTGCGCGAGTCGGCACTGGAACTGGTTGCAGAGGGGCGGACCACGCTCGAGGAGATCAATCGTGTCACTTTTATCTCGTGATCGTTTTGTCGCCGTGCTCGGCGCCAGCGGTGTCGGTCTGGGCCAGCGCCGTGGCAGTGAAACCTTGTGGCTGGGCAGCGTCGGTTTTATCGACGAAGGCTTCCATGCCTGGGCCGTGGCGCTGGAAACACTCGACTGTCTGCTGGGCGAACACACCCGTCCCGGTGCCGAATTGAGTGTGGTGATCTCCGGGCACTTCAGCCGCTTTTGTCTGGTGCCCTGGAGCGAACAGATCGGCAGCCCTGCCGAATTGCTCGGGTTTGCCCAACTGTGTTTCGAAGACCTTTATGGCGTACCGACCCAACCCTGGAGCATGGTGCTGTCGGCTGAGCCGGCGGGTTATGACCGGGTCGCCACCGCGCTGCCGCAAGACTTGCTGACGCATCTGCGCACGCTGGTCACGGGGCGTGGCCTGCGCCTGCGCTCGGTGCAGCCGTACCTGATGGCGGCGTTCAATCACTTCGATAAAAGCTTCGACGCCGGCGACTTCCTGTTCGTCGTCGCTGAGCCAGTGCGCAGTGTTTTGTTGCTGGCGCGGGAAGGGCGCTGGGCGGCGGTGCGTTCGGTGGGTAGCAGCGACAGCGACGTCGCGCTGACCGCGTTGATCGGTCGTGAAAGCCAATTGCAGGCGTCCACCAGCGAGCGGCCGCTGAACGTTTACCTGCACGCGCCGGCACGCTTTGACTCGCCTCCTGACGTACCCGGTGTGCACCTGCGCACCCTCGAAGAAGGCCGGACATCCGTACGCGATGGCTTGTACGTCATGTCCCGGGCGGTGGCCTGACATGCGCGCCCTGATGCTCGACTTCCAGCCGCGCCGTCGCTCGGGCCCTTTGGGCTGGAGCCTGCTGGCCGGTGGCGTGGTGCTGACGCTGACCTGCGTGCTGGTTCAGCAGCACCTCAGCGAACAGGCCGCGCAACAGCAAGGCCACTTGCAAACCACTCAGCGCGTACTCACCGGCGACACGGGCGGCAAGGTCAGCCTGACCCCGGCCGAAACCCGCGAACAGGCGCACAACCTGGCCGAGATGCGCAAAGTGTCCCAGCAATTGCGCCGGCCTTGGGAGCGTCTGTTCGCCATGCTCGAAGCCATGCCCCGGGACGACATTGCGTTGTTGACCCTGACCCCGGATGCCCGCAAAGGCCAGGTGCGAATCAGCGCCGAAGCACGGGATCTGGAAGCCATGCTCGACTTCCACCGCAGCCTCGAAGCCAGCGATGAGCTGTCCGATGTGTCGCTGCTCAGCCACGAAATCGTCGCGAACGTGCCGGAACACCCGGTGCAATTCAACCTGTCGGCTAGCTGGGAGATTGGCGATGCAAATCCCTAGATTGATCGTCCACGAATACCTGCAAGGCTTGGGCATTCCCGGCTTGGCGGGGCTGGCGATGTTGCTGCTGGCGCTGGTGTATGGCCTGGCGGGCCTGTTGCCTGACTGGCAGTCGCTGCAGACGCTTAGCCAGCAGACGCGCGAAGCCGGCGAATACCTGGCCAAAGTCGAAGACGGCAGTATCGCCGCGCCGGTGGTGCCGCAACGTCAACTCGACGATTTCCGCAGCAAGTTGCCGTCCCAGCCACAGGCCACCGTGGCCATCGACAAGATTTACGCACTGGCGGCTCAGGAGCACATCACCCTGGCCCGTGGCGAATACTCCCTGGGCATCGACCCCAAGACGCACCTGGCCCGTTATCAGATTCTGCTGCCGGTGCGCGGCAGCTACCCGCAACTGCGGCGCTTCCTGCACGCCTTGCTCGGCCAGTTGCCGGCGGTGGTGGTGGAGGACGTGGAGTTCCAGCGTAAAAAAATCGCCGACACCGACCTGACCGGGCGGATCCGCATGACCCTTTACCTGTCGAGGTCATGATGAATACCAAGCGCGTAGTGGGGTGGGTGGCGTTCTTCGGCGTGGCGGCGGCGCTGACCTGGTTGCCTGAATACTTCACGTCGTCAGAGGAGGGCGATGCTCCGGTGGCCGCCGTGGCCACCCCGACCAACAGCAAAACCCGTGGTGTGCTGCCGGCCGCATCTGCCGGTAAAACACCGGCAGTGATCAAGGACCTGAGCCCGGTGGGCGACCTGTTCGCCGCCCGCAGCTGGAAGGTTGAGCCACAGCTCGCCACCGTCAACGAACAACCCCTCAACCTGACCCCGGTGGTGCAAGTCCCCACGGCACCACCGATGCCTTTCCAGTTCATTGGCAAACTGAATGACCGTTCCGACCTGCAAGTGTTTTTGCAGAACGGCGAAAAAATATACGTCGTGCGCAAGGGGGATGTGATCGACGACACCTGGCGGATCGAGGGGATTTCCGACGTGGAACTCAGCTTTGTCTACCTGCCTCTGCATTTGTCTCAGACTTTGTCTGTGGGGAGCACGCAATGAACAGAACCCGTTTGCTGATGAACCTTTGCCTTTGTGCAGGACTGGCCGCGTGCAGTTCGGCGCAGGTTGCCAAGCAAGAGGCGACCGACCTGATGGAGTCGGGGCAATATGAAGCTGGCCTGGCCCGCATCGAGGAAGGGTTGAAGGAAAACCCTCGCGACACTGAGCTGCACCTGGCCCTGAACAGCGGCCGTGCTCGTGCAGTGACGGCGCTGTTGACCCAGGGCGACATGGATCGCGCCCAGCGTGATTTCGCGTCTGCCCGCCAGGCTTTCGGCCGGGTATTGACCATCGAACCGAACAACCGCCGTGCTCAGGACTCGCTGCGCCAGCTCGATCACATGCGCAGCCTGGATGAAAAACTCGAACTGGCCCGTGGTGACCTGCGTCGCGGTGACATCTACGGTGCCGACCGCCAGGTGAAACAGATCCTCGAACTGGACCCGACGAATGAAGGGGCGCTGGAGCTGCAAAGCGACGTCCGCCTGGTGCAAAGCCGCAACGTGATTCCGTATCCACAACTGCGGACCCGTCTCGATCGGCCGGTGACCCTGGAATTTCGCGAAGCCAACCTGAAAACCATCTTCGAAGTGTTGTCGCAGGTCGCCGGTTTGAATTTCATCTTCGACAAGGACCTGCGCCCGGACATGAAAGCCACCATTTTCGTGCGTGACGTGCGCATCGAAGACGCGGTGGAACTGCTGCTGCAACAGAACCAGCTGCACCAGAAAGTGGTGAACGAAAACACCTTGCTGATCTACCCGGACTCACCACAGAAGCTCAAGGATTACCAAGAGCTGGTGATGCGCACCTTCTACCTGACCAGCATCGATGCCAACACCGCGCTGAACATGATCAAGACCATGCTCAAGACCCGCGATGTGTTCGTCGACGAACGCCTCAATACCCTGACCATGCGCGACTCTGAAGACGCTGTGCGCATGGCTGAAAAACTCCTGCAATCGCAGGACCAGTCCAACCCTGAAGTGGTGCTGGAAGTGGAGGTGATGGAAGTCGCCACCCAGCGGATTCTCGACCTTGGCCTGCAATGGCCGAACACCTTCGGCGTGGTCAACAGCGACGGCTCGGCCGTGACCCTGCTCGATCAACTCAAAGGCATCAACTCCAGCCGGATCTCCATCTCGCCGTCGCCGCAGGCCAAGATCAACGCCCAGGACAATGACATCAACACCCTGGCCAGCCCGGTGATCCGCGTCAGCAACCGCGAACAGGCGCGCATCCACATTGGTCAGCGCGTACCGATCATCAGCGCCACCTCGGTGCCTTCGACTCAAGGGCCGGTGATCACCGAAAGCGTCACCTACCTTGATGTCGGTCTTAAACTTGAAGTACAGCCGACCGTGCACCTGAACAACGAAGTGGCGATCAAAATCGCCCTGGAAGTGAGTAACGCCACGCCGCTGGAGCCGACCCGCCAGGGCACGATTCCGGTTCAGGTCGATACCCGTAACGCCCAGACCACCCTGCGTCTGCATGACGGCGAAACCCAGATCCTCGCCGGCCTGATGCGCAACGACCATGGCGCCACCGGCAACAAAATCCCCGGCCTTGGCGACATTCCAGGTCTTGGCCGCTTGTTCGGCAGCAACAAGGACACCGTCGGCAAGTCGGAGCTGGTGCTGTCGATCACGCCACGGATCGTGCGCAACCTGCCGTACCAGAGCCCGTCGGACATGGAGTTCACCACCGGTACCGAAACCAGCATGCACATTCAGGCGCCGGACCGCCGCATGGAAACGCCGATCCAGAACGAACACATCGATCGGCCGGTTGCTTCCACTTCCACCACTGTTGTCGTCAAGAAGCCTTGATCATGAACGCCTCGCAACGTGGTTTTACCCTGATCGAAGTCGTGGTGACGCTGGCCCTGATCGGCTTGCTGGCCGGCATGGCCGCGCCGCTGACCGAGACCGTGGTGCGCCGGGGCAAAGAGCAGGAATTGCGCACAGCGCTGTATCAGATTCGCGATGCCATCGACGCCTACAAACGTGCATTCGACGCCGGCTACATCGAGAAATCCCTGAACAGCAGCGGCTACCCGCCGAACCTGCAAGTGCTGGTGGACGGTGTGCGCGATGTGCGCAGCGCCAAGGGCGCCAAGTTCTTCTTTTTACGGCGCGTACCTCATGACCCGCTGGCGCCGGTCAAGCGTGACGACGAAGGTGGCTGGGGCATGCGCTCCTACGACAGTACGGCTCAAAATCCGCGCGAAGGCGAAGACGTTTTTGACGTCTACTCCAAGGCGCGCGGCAAGGGTCTGAACGGCATCGCCTACCGGGAGTGGTGAAATTATGCGTCGGGAAAAGGGTTTTACCCTGCTGGAACTGATGGTGGTCATGGCAATCATCGCCACCCTGATGACCATCGCCTTGCCACGCTATTTCAACAGCCTCGAGGTCTCGAAAGAGACCACGCTGCGCCAGAGCCTGTCGGCCATGCGCGAAGCACTGGACCACTACTACGGCGACACCGGGCGTTATCCCGACTCCCTCGAACAACTGGTCGAGCAGCGTTATCTGCGCAACCCGCCGATGGACCCGATTGCCGAACGCAAAGACCTTTGGGTGCTGGTGGCGCCGCCTGACGGCGTGCCGGGCGGAGTCGCCGATATCAAAAGCGGGGCCACAGGGAGGGCGCGTGATGGCAGCCTTTATTCCGAGTGGTAAGCCCTCGAACGAGGCCGGGTTCACTTACCTGGGCGTGCTGTTTCTGATCATGCTGATGGGCCTGGGTCTGGCCAGTGCCGGCGAGTTGTGGTCCACCGCGTCGCGCCGTGATCGTGAACGCCAGTTGCTCTGGGTCGGCACTCAATACGCTCAGGCATTGCGCAGCTATTACCGCAGTTCACCTGGCCTGGCCCAGTACCCGAAAGAGCTGGCGGATCTGTTGCAGGACGAGCGTTTTCCGTCGCCCAAACACCACTTGCGCAACCTCTACCCGGACCCGATTGGGGGGGGCGAATGGACGTTGATGCGCGGTTTTGACGGGCGCATCACCGGCCTCAACAGCCCCTCCACGGACACGCCGCTCAAGCAGGCGGATTTCCCCAGTCAATGGTCGGACTTCACCGGCATGGCGAGCTACAAGGACTGGCAGTTCGTGGCCGAGAAAGCCTTCCTCGATGGCGCGTCGGCGCCTAAAGGCCAATCCCAAACGCCTCAGGCACTGGGGCAGTGACGCCATGAACAGACACTGGCTACCGACCCTGGCCCTGATGCTGATGACGTCCTTCGCCTCGGCCGCCGAAGAAGACGAAATGCTGGGTTTTATCGTCGACGACACGATCTCGCACATCGGCCACGACTTTTACTACTCGTTCAGTGAACGCCTGCGCGCCACCAGTCCGATGGACTTCAACCTGGTGGTGCGTGAACGACCTTCGGCACGCTGGGGCAGCCTGGTGACCGTGGAGTATCAGCAACGCCTGGTTTATCGGCGCTTCCTGCCGCCGAACACCGTGGAGTTGAAGGACGAGGCCTATGAGGCTGCCGATCTGGTCCGCGTGCAGATCGTCCAGCGCAGGCTGGAAGCCTTGTTACAGGACACCACCGACCTTGAGAGGGACGAACTATGAGTACTGGAACTTTCTCGAAACGCACGGGCATGTGGTTATTGGGGCTGGGCAGCTGTGGGCTGGTCCAGGCCACGGAGCTGGTCTACACGCCGATCAACCCCTCGTTTGGCGGCAACCCGTTGAACGGGACCTGGTTGCTCAACAACGCCCAGGCGCAGAACGATTACGACGACCCTGACTTGAAGAACCGTACCAGCGCGGCCGGCACGTCGGCCCTGGAACGCTTCACCAGTCAGCTGCAATCACGGCTGCTAGGGCAGTTGATGGACAACATCTCCGCAGGCAATGCCGGGAGCCTGACCACTGACGCTTTTGTTGTGAACGTCATCGACGACTCCGGTGCACTGACTATTGAAGTGACCGACCGAGCGACCGGTGAAGTTTCCGAAATCCAGGTGAATGGCCTGGCCCCTTGACGGGGACATGGATCGATGGGGAGTTAAGGACATGAAAAAAATAATAGCGCTGGGGCTGATGTTGGCGGCATTGCAAGGGTGCAGTTTGCGCGAGCCGGTGGGGGCCGAGCAGGACACCGAATCACCGACCCTGACACCTCGGGCGTCGACCTATTACGACTTGCTGAACATGCCTCGACCCAAGGGGCGGTTGATGGCGGTGGTGTATGGCTTCCGGGATCAGACCGGGCAGTACAAACCGACCCCGGCCAGTTCGTTTTCCACCAGCGTGACCCAGGGCGCGGCAAGCATGTTGATGGATGCGTTGCAGGCCAGTGGCTGGTTTGTGGTGCTGGAACGTGAAGGGCTGCAGAACCTGTTGACCGAACGCAAGATCATTCGCGCCTCGCAGAAAAAGCCGAATACGCCGGTGAATATCCAGGGTGAGTTGCCACCGTTGCAGGCGGCCAATTTGATGCTTGAGGGCGGGATTATTGCCTATGACACCAACGTGCGCAGCGGCGGGGAAGGGGCGCGATATTTGGGGATCGATATTTCCCGGGAGTATCGGGTGGATCAGGTGTCGGTGAATCTTCGTGCGGTGGATGTGCGCAGTGGGCAGGTGTTGGCCAATGTGATGACCAGCAAGACTATTTACTCTGTCGGGCGCAGTGCGGGGGTGTTCAAGTTTATCGAGTTCAAGAAGTTGCTGGAGGCTGAGGTCGGGTACACCACGAATGAGCCGGCGCAGTTGTGTGTGTTGTCGGCGATCGAGGCGGCCGTTGGGCATTTGCTGGCGCAGGGGATTGAGCGGCGGTTGTGGCAGGTGGCCGGGGATGGTTCTTCGCCTGATAACAATGCGACGCTTGACCGTTATTTGACTCAGAACAAGGTTGTGCCTGAGGGTGAGGAAGAGTGAGCCGAGGCGGCCTTCGGGCCGACCTGGCTCTTTCAGATGTCCCCAGATCACCTGTGGGAGCCGAGCTTGCTCGCGATGGCGGCCTGACAGCCGACCAACCTCCTCCAGATGTACCCAGTCCAACTGTAGGAGCGAGCCTGCTCGCGATGGCGGCCTGATAGCCGACCTGTTTCTTTCAGGAGTACATATCCATTTCTGCGGTAACGGCCATTTACGGTTTCGCTCTTACAGCGAGTCACTTTTTCAAACGACAAAAAGTAACCAAAAGTCTTCGCCCCGAGCGTCCGGCCCCTCGCTTAGGCTCGGCGTTCCTTCGTTCCGGTATCCATACGGGGACACTGCCCTCCGGTC
>NZ_LACH01000047.1:0-122327 GCF_000968015.1 Pseudomonas fluorescens | reverse complement strand
ATGAACACCTCCACTCAGCCTACCGAAGGGGCGGGTGGATCAAGATCAAGAGCTGCAGGCGAGCTAACGCTCGGCCTGTTGAGTGGTGAGAAGCGAAAGGCGTGCCCGATCCATTGTGGGAGCGAGCTTGCTCGCGATGGCGGCTTGACAGTCGACCTGTTTCTTACAGATGTACTCGGTTCAACTGTGGGAGCTGGCTTGCCTGCGATGGCGGCCTGATAGCCGACCTATCTCACACAGGGTATACGCCCAGTAACCCAGTGGCCTTCCCCAGCGGCCAAAGCGCTACCAAACCGAAGAATGAACAGGCAGTAAATCTCAGGAACTCGTATTGGGTCGTAGAGTTAGCTGCTGGTTTTTCATTTGAGTAGGCCGGTGTATTTCCCATATAACCAAAGAACCACCACCGCCCCTGTAATGAAATAGGCAATATGAAATGGATACGCTGCCCAGCGCTTAAGCCTTATAGGCAACCGTTTCACGTCTTCAACTGATAAGGGTTCCTGGCGCTGAATTTTTTTAGACGAGATTAAAGCGCTGATTGCGGCCAGACGAAAAATTCTTCCATGATGCCCCGTGCCCCACGTGAGGCGGTTGACGCATATGGAATCCAGTTGTTTAAAATGCTTTTCCAGCGCTTCGAGTTTTGTGTGAGCAGCATAAAAAATGATAGCTACGTCGAAAAGGCTCAGAAGGATTAGCGCTCCCCAGACCCAGGCAAGTGTTGTTCTAGTGAGTTCCATTATTCAGAATGCTCATAGAGTTCTTGCCCAGTCAGTTCGCTGCCGTCGGTCATCAGCGTTCCGGTTCCGGTGGCGCCTACCGCGCCGGCAACGAGTACACAAACGAGTTTTCCGAGTCCTTTTACTTTTGCACACACAGCGGTGCCTGTTTTCGAGCCTGCTGCACCCCCGGCGACAGCTCCGGCTGTACCGCCCACCATTTTTGCGCCCTCAACAAATTTCATTTGCTTGCATTCATCCTCGCGACCAGTAGTGCATACCTCATGAATTTTTAAACTGGATGCGCCTAACTGCAGACCAATCCCGACATAACCAACAGCTTTCATAAATTTTGCCGCTCGTGAGACACCCTCAATGTTCGTTGCGTACCCAGGCAACTGTGTTGGTGCCCCAGCCTTGTCCCAACGATGAATCGTTCTGCGAGTTGATAATCCCAAGGCTCGCTTGAGTTTCGGGTGATCCGCAATGCCAGTGCCTTTGCGTACGAGTGACCCAAGGCTGGCATCAAGCTTCGCCATAAGTCGTTTACGTTTGGAAAAAAACTCTGGCGAATGCAGATTGCGGTACTGGCGATATTGTTGCTGATGCAGCTCCTCCAGTTCTTTGAGGGCATTTTTCAAGCCCTCCAGATGCTGCCCAATCATGAACGACGCCACACCCAATGATCCCGCCGACACCTCCAGAAACGGCTCTATAACCTCATGATGCTCAACCATAAACGAAGCCTCTTCATCACTCAGATCCTTGAGCGCCTCGTTGACCTTCTCGGCAGCGATCATCATCTGTGCCTCTTCACGCCGGCACATGTAATGCCGTGAATCGCTGAAGATCACCATTTGCCCCGGTTTCACGTGTTCACCCAGATGGCGATTGAGCGAACGAAATTCGCGACGTAGCGCATGACTTGGCGAACTCTCGTATAGCGAGCGTTCCAGCGCCTCAAGGCTCATGGGCTTTTCAATTATGTGAAATCCGGACTCCGCCGGTTTGGGCTGCGTGAAGGCGTGATCTTCGACCAGATGTTGAGCCGGTGGTGGCTCGGGGTTGTTCTTGAAACCGTTCCATGAAGCGCCACCGTTATCTGGATTGGCGTGAGGGGTGACCATTACCCAATCACCGTTGCTCACGGCGTTGATCAGTTTTTGCTGGTGGGCAGCCTGCATGTAGTTGGAGCGGTTGGCACCCACGGCATTCAGCAGGTCGTCGAAGCCTTGTAAGTTGTATGGGTAGTTCAGGG
Organism: Pseudomonas fluorescens; assembly: GCF_000968015.1. GTDB lineage: Bacteria > Pseudomonadota > Gammaproteobacteria > Pseudomonadales > Pseudomonadaceae > Aquipseudomonas > Aquipseudomonas fluorescens_W. The sequence continues at coordinate 120,347 of NZ_LACH01000047.1, read as the reverse complement.
CCTGACGAAGAGCATCGGCAGCTTGATGGCTGTCGAGTACTTGGCCGCTCTGGCCGGCGAGTTGGTGTTGGGGGATGAGTTTGGTCACGCTTTGTGCCCGGTCCTTGGAAACGGGGCACTTTGGCGATCGGGCTCTGGAGTGGATGCCGGGGGATTCTGTTTGGCTTGTAGGGGAAGTCCGAATTTTTTTCGGTGTTTGGGGGAAGGTGGTTTGTTAGCGGGTTACTGGTTGAATGACAGGGCCAATCGCGGGCAAGCCACGCTCCCACAGTTGATCGGCGTCGTGCAAAAACACGCGAGACGGCCTGACAGCCGAACAGTTGTTCCCCTACGTACTCAATCCCCTGTGGGAGCGAGCTTGCTCGCGATGACAATGGGTCAGCTGACATCAATGTTGAATGACACACCGCAATCGCGAGCAGACTCGCTCCCACAGGGAATATGCGCTGATTCGAGGGGCGTGTTTAATGGCGTTTAGCGTTACTTCCTGAAAGCTAGAGATCCTTGCGCCGCTGCGACTACGCCAGAATCCGCCGGCTTGTGCGCTTTTTACCTGGTCTTTATCGTTTCCGGGCCGCTGAATTCAGCGGCCGGGTTTAGTTGCCCGGACTATCCAAAGTGCATCAGTGCTCCAGACTTTCTTGCAGACTTTTGATGTCTGCAATTACGTTATGGTGGCTGTATGCGGGAGATCTTCGGGTCTACCGGGTGCCTTTGGCCGGTTCGCTAACCTGCATACAGCCGCCACCCTTACTTGTTTAGCGACAGGTTCTGGTGGCGCTATTTTCCAAAGGAGCCAGGGACGCTCCGCGTTCCGCTTCTGAATGTGACGCAGAGCGTCACGGGATGCATTCCCACGCAGAGCATGGGAACGATCAACCGGGCCTGACAAAAAAACCGCGACCTCCAAGGGCCGCGGTTTTTTTTCAGCGCGATTATTGCTGCAGCACAGTCGCCTTGTTGTCAGTACCCATCTGCTGCACGGTGGCAGTCTGGGTCATGCCACTCTGAGTGACAGTGGCAATGTTGCCGGTGCCGCCCTGAGTGACGTAGGCCACGTTCAGGGTGCCGGACTGGTCGAAGTTGGTGGTGTTGCCGACACCGTTGCTGCTGCCCTGGGCCAGGTTGGAGGTGCCGCGCTGGTCGGCGATGAGGATGTTGTCGCTGCCGTTCTGGTCGAAGTACAGCTCGTTGTAGTTTTCGGCCTGGGTGACGGTGGTTTTGTTGCCGTAGCCGGTCTGGTTAGTGGTCATCACGTGGCCGATGCCGTCCTGTTTGAAGCTGGCGGTGTTGTTGGTGCCGTTCTGGTAGACGGTTGCACGTTGGTTGCTGCCGAACTGGCCACCCTTTTGCGGGCCTTTCCAGTCGCTGGCGTAGACCTTGTTTTCAGTGCCCACGGAGGTAGCGTTCAGCACATGGCTGTCGCCGCTTTGATAGGTGAAGTGCACGTTGCCGGTGCCTTGCTGGTACAGCGCCAGGACCGAGCCGATGGAATCGAACTGGTCGGCGTAGATCGCGTTGAGGTCGCCGACTTGCAGCACCTGGGCGTTGTTGTTTTCGCCGAAGCTCTGGTCGACCACGGTCTCGTTGGTTTGCCCGTACTGGTTGACGGTGGCCTCGCTGGCGGTTTGCCCGCCTTGCCAGACTTCGGCGCCGTTGAAGTCACCGAACTGGTTGATGTTCACGGTGCCGCCGTTACCATCGCGCTGGTCGCCATAGGCGTAGTTGCCTTCGCCCGACTGGTTGAGGTTGATCTGGCCACCCATGTGGGCGATTTGTTCGGCGGTGGCGTAGTTGGTGGTGCCGTACTGGATGATCACTGCGTTGTTGGCAGTGCCCAGTTGGATCTGTTCGATATTGGCCTCGTTGCTGTCACCAAACTGGAAGGTTTGAGCTTGGGTGCCTTCCTGCGTGTCCTGATAAATGAACGAGAAGTTGCCGCTGCCGTGCTGTTGTTGCAGCGCTTCGTTGCCGCCCACGCCTATCGACTGGCTGGCATGGCTGGTGTTGGAGCTGCCCACCTGTTGCTGGGTGATGGTGTCGCCGTTTTCGAACAGTTGCTCGGCGTAACCGGCGTTGTAGTCGCCGAGTTGATCCTGAGTGATGGTGCCGGTGGCGTTGTCTTGCACCGCGGCGGCATCGTTGCCCTCGCCGAGTTGTTGTTGGGTGGCGGTGCTGTACGGGGCCGCGGTCTGTTTCACGTCGGCGATGTTGGCGGTACCGACCTGGTCCTGGGTGGAAACGCTGTCGTCGGCCATCGCCTGGGCACTGATCAGGACCAGGATGGTGGCGGTGAGGGGCGTCAGTTTGAACATGATGAAACCTCCATGTGGTGCAGTGCTTTAGCGGGATTGTTTGACCGAAACGCTCATGCCGTTTCCAGACTGGGTCACGGCGCTTGAAAGCCCCGTGCCGGCCTGGTCGATGCTGGCGTCGTTGTTGTTGCCGTTCTGGGAAATCTGCGCGCGGTTGTGGCTGCCGGTCTGGGTGATCGAGGCGGCGTTGCCGGAACCTTGCTGAGTGATCATTGCCATCAGGTCGCTGCCTTGTTGCAGGATGTAGGCTTCCTGATTACTGCCCGACTGGACGATGCGACCGAGCAGCGACTGGCCGTTCTGTTGCAGCAGCGCAACGTTGGCCTGGCCGTTCTGATCGATCAGTGCCTGCTGGCCAATCGGTGGTGGTAACTCGCCGAGGTCGCTACCGGGACCCAAGTCATCGTTTTCCATCAAGTCATCGGCGCGCACGCCCGCACTGCTGCAAAGCAGAAGCAGGCAGAGCAGGGCCGCGGTCGAGGTTTTCATGGCTGTGTCCTTTGGGAAGAGGCCAGCCCCACCCACCGAATCGGCGGGTGGGGCGAGGGCTCAGTTCGAGGTCACCGAGACCGTGCGCACGGTGCCTTGGGACGAGGTGATGGTGGCAGTCGGGTTCGCCGATGGAATCACCGTAGTGGTGTTGTTCACCGTCAGCCTCCAGCGACCGGTCGCCGGTACCGTGGTGGTGCCCAGCGTTGCCAGCCCGGTCGGGGTGGAAACCCTGATGGTGATGGTGTTGCCGGTGACCACCGATGAGGTTCCTGCAAAGTCCCAGGTGAAGCGGTTATTGGAGCGAGCCGAGACCGTCGCCGTGGTCACCGTGAAGGTTTCCGCAGCAGGCCTTGGCGAGACTTGCACGGTGACCGTGGCCGGTGTCGACAGGGCGCCGAAGCTGTCCCGGGCGATGTAGGTGAAGGTCGTGGTGAAGGCCGTCGTGACCGTGGCCGGTGGGGTGTAGGTGATCACCGTGCCATTGCTGCTGACTGTGCCTCGGCCGGCCGCAGGTTGGGTCAGGCTGGCGACCGCCAACGGCACGTTGCCTTCCGGATCGGTGTCATTGGCCAACACGTTGATCGGTATCGCCACGCCCAGTGTCGCGACGGCGTCGGCGACTGCCACCGGTGGCCGGTTAGGCGCCACGGTGATGGTCACGGTCGCTGGGGTAGTCGAAGCCAGGCCTTTGATGTCTTGAGCCTTGTAGGTAAAGGTCGTGGTTAACGGCACAGTGACCACGGCGGGCGGGGTGTAGACCACCGCAGTGGTGCCACTCATCGCCACGGTGCCTTGGCCAGCGGCCGGTTGGGTCAGCGCGGTGATGCTCAGCGGCGTGTTGCCGTCCGGGTCGCTGTCGTTGGCCAGCAGGTTGAGGGTGATGGGCACGCCGAAGCTGGTGCTGCCGGTGTCGGCCACGGACAGTGGCACCTGGTTCTCGCCGGTGTCCGGTGCAGTACCGACGACCACGACGGGCTCGGTATCGCTGCCGCCCGCGGCGGATTTGACCGTCACAGTGGCGGGTGGCTGGGAGAGATCGGCGACGGTGATTTTTTGCAGGGTGCCGGTTTTCGACAGACGTCCGTAACCCTGCGCGACCATGTCTGGCACCGCCACTTCGTCAGTGGACGTGGCCTCGATCAGCAGGCTGTGATTGCTCCAGTTGTAGCGAGCGGTCTGGATTTTCACCAGGTCAACGAGCTTGCTCGAGACTGCCGTAGGGCGGGTGGTGCCGGCCGGGTTGGTGGCGGTGAGCACCACGACCGGAGGCACGGGGCCGCTGAGCAGGCGTTGGCCGAAGTACAACCCGGTGCCGTCACCCACCATATTGGTCAGGCATGGCGTAGGCGGTGGGCCTGGCACAAGGGCGAGGGTCTCGCGAAAGCACAATGTAGAGCTGTTGTCCGCTTTGCCAAAGATTTCGACCCGGGTGCTGGTACCGGTGCCCGAGGCGGTGCGACGGTAGGTTGCACGGCTAAGGTCGACATGGGTTTGCGCACGATTGTCGAGGACTTTACCGGCCAGCGTGAACAGGTTGCTCTGGATCGTCCCGGCCGGGCCCTGGATGCGCACAAAGTTGGTGTTGTTGGGGCTGCCGGTGACTTGTTCGGTGAGGTTCGGGTCGCCGACGAAGGTTTCGATTGCGCCGGTGTCCGGGTTCACTTCGGTGTAGGGGCCGTTGACGCTGCGCAGGAATGGCCCGATAGCACCGGTAAGTGCCCCGCTGAAATTCCCTGCCGCACCTACGCCGATGTCTCTGGTGATGTTGATTGCACGACGACCGGGTGTGGTGACATTGACCGTTTCCACGCCATAAGGGTGAGTAATGGTGTAGGTCCCGGCGACGGGCACGTTGATCCGCATTCGAATCCGCGCAAAGCTGATTTGATCGCCATCGAGAGGATTCCCGCCGGCAAAAGCGGCTTCTATCCCGGCCACGTAGGCGTCCATTCCATAGCCAGCGGCGTTGTTGGGAATGTTGGTCTCGGCGAGGAACCAGAAGGCTTCGTCTGGCCAGTTATCCGGGAACACCATCGGCAGGGTGTCGTCGAAAATGCCCGGTGCCGGCAGCAGGGTACACATGTAGGCCGGTGGCGTGGCAGCCGGCACTCGCGAACTCGTGGCCCGGGACTGGCACAGTTCCATCGACAGTAGATTGTTGTCCTGATACCACATCGGGAATTTCCCGGTAGCGAAGGTATAAGGGCCGGGATCGACGGCAGCGAGTTGCGCGAATGCACTGCCGGACAGCGATAGAGTCAGTCCCAGTGCATTGAGCGCCAGGCGTGGCCAATTGTTCATGATGCCTCCTGATGAGGATCTGGGCATGTGGGCGTTCATTGCACGATGACCACTTCTTCGGTATCGCTGCCGCCATTGGATGACGTCACTCGAACCTTGGCGGGTGGTATCGGCGAGATGCCGGTGGCCAGGGATTTCACTGCGCCATCACCACTGAGGGCGCCAATGGCGACACCGGTGCCAGAGGTAGCAGTGAGCACCGGTGGCGAAGTTTCGTCGCTGGTCGAGGCCACGACCGTTATTTGCCCGGTGCTGAGGCTGTATTCGGCACGTGAAATCACCACCAGGTCCGTCAGGGGCATGGGTAAGGTGGTCGGCGTGCTGCTAGCGATGGCCAGGTGGTTGTCGGCAGTCACTTGCAAAGTGCTCGGCAAGCTCGGGTTGGTCGAAGACTGCGCATACCAGTTGCCGGTGGTGTTGGCCTCGGAAAGGTTCAACACCGGGTTGTTGCTGTCCAGCGTCACTTTGGCGGGTGGCGGCGGGGCCAGGACGAACACGTCTTGCTGAGCCACCGGAGCGCTGGCGCCGGGTTTACGCGAGTAGGTGCTGCGCTGGGTGATCATTGGCGTCGGTCGTGCCATTGTCGCCAACTTGCCGGAGATGGCCATCACCGTAGTGCGCAAATCCAGCCCGTTGGGGCCTTCAATGCGGATGAAGTTGGTATTGAAAGGGCTTCCAGTGAAGGCTTCCACCAGGTTCGGGTCGCCGACGAATTGCTCGGCTGAACCGGTGACCGGATTGGTCTCGGTGTAGGGGCCATTGACGCTGCGCAGGAACGGCCCGACATCGCCCTTGAGGGCACCGTCGTAGGTTTTCGGCACGCCGATGCCGATGTCCCGGGTCATGTTGATCGCCCGACGTCCGGGGGTGTCGACGTTGAAGACATCGACGCCGTAGGGGTGGGTAATGACGTAGGTGCCCGCAGTCGGTACATCGACACGTATGCGGATGCGGGCGAAGCTGATTTGGTCACCTTCGATTGGGTCGCCACCGCTGAAGGCGGCTTCAACGGCGCTGACATAGGTCAGGTCGATACCTCGGGCTGCGTCGACGATGGTGCCGTCACCGGTGAACCAGAACGCTTCGTCGGGGAAGTTGGTCGGGAAGACGAGCGGTTGCGCGTCGTCGAAGATCCCGGGTGCCGGCAGCAAGTTGCACATGTATGTCGGTGCGCCCGGTGCGCTGGGCACTCGCGAGCTGACGGCCTTGGACAGGCAAAGCTCGAGGGTTCGACCGTGAGTGTCCTGATACCAGCCGGCGAACGAGCCGTTGGCTGGCACGTAGGGGCCGGGGTCGACGGCAAACAGCGCCGCCTGGGCGACGCCTTGGGCCAGTGCGCTAACGACCAGGGCGGCCGCGGTTTTGGACAGTAAAGGGTGCATGAGTTAAGCCCTCTATATCGGAATGCCTGCCCCATGGGGACGGGTCAGTTGCGAGGGTTCGGCAACTTCCATACCAACCGGCGAAAACGACCGGCAGAGGCCCGAGTCATGGGCGTGTCACTCACAAGCGGCATCGGAGCGCGGTTTTTGGGCGCGGGCCACTGTCCCCAGAATTGGGGGTAGATGGGGATAAGGAAGAAGTAGGGGGACGAGACTCAACGTCGGGCAAACGACCATGAGTGGGCTATAACCCTATAGGGGATTCGTCGGGAACACGTCCATGGACATGCCTACTCAAGCACTCCAGGCCGAGGGGGGTGATATTCGCCTGAGCTCGCGCAAGCAGCCGTTCAATTTACTGCGCTGGTTTTCGCTTATCAGCATGGCGGTGATTGGCACGGTGGCGGTGGCGTTGGGGGCGGTGTCCACCCGGTTCGTGATTACCGAAAGCGTGCAACGCGATGCGTTGTTGACGTCCCAGTTCATTCAGGCGATAGCCTTGGTCGAAGTGCGCCACGTATCAATTCCCAATGTGCGGACCATGGGCGAGCTGCTCGATCCGCGTAACGACAAAAACTTTTCTGACGTCAACCCGCTGGCCCGCGCCATTGCCCGGGGCGAATTCCTCGACCATATCGAGCACTTGCCGGACGTGATTCTGGCCAACATCTATGCCCCCGACCGCAGGGTGATCTGGTCGACCAACCCGGCGTTAATGGGCACCACGATCCACGCCGACGAAGACCTGGAGAAAGCCTTTGCTTCCAAAGTTCCTGTGTCGGTCAGTTATCACGATGTGGACAAGAGCCGCCTGGAACAGAAGTTCGTGACGCCTCCGGAATACATCTTCATCGAGAATTACATTCCGTTGTTCGATGCCGACGGCGACAAAGTCACGGCGATGGTCGAGATCTACAAGGAGCCCAAGGACCTGATCAGCCGCATGGAGCGAGGCCTGGTGTTGATCTGGCTGGCCACTGCACTGGGCGGTGGGCTGATTTACCTGGGGCTGTACTGGATCGTGCGCCGGGCGGCCATTTTGCTGGCGACGCAGCAAAAGCAACTGATCACCAACGAAACCTTTGTCGTCCTGGGCGAGATGTCGTCAGCGGTCGCCCACAGTTTGCGTAATCCGCTGGCGACCATCCGTTCAAGCGCCGAACTGGCGCTGGAGTTCGACAGCGGCCCGGCCCACAAGAACATCAACGACATCATCGGCCAAGTGGATCGCATGTCGAAGTGGGTGAGGGAGCTGCTGCAATCCTTGCGTCCGCTCAACGATGATGCCGAGCCTGTCAATTTGGTGGCGGCGCTGCATGACAGCCTGATGGCATTCGAGCATCAAATCGCCAAAGCCTCGGTCCACGTGGTGTTCGAACCGAAGCTGACGCCCATGGTCCTGAGCCAACAAGTACAGTTGACGCAGATCCTCAACAGTTTGCTGGCCAATGCACTGGAAGCCATGGACAAGAGCGGCACGTTAACCATCACATTGGAGCCGACCGATTCCCTTGGCCTCAGCGTGGTGGTGAGCGACACCGGCAAAGGCATGAACGAAGAACAGCGCAGCATGGCCTTCCGGCCGTTTTTCACCACCAAACAAGGTGGGTTGGGTGTCGGGCTGGTGCTGGTCAAGCGGATCATGGAACGGTTTGGCGGTGCGGTGACCCTGGAAAGCCGGGAAGGCGAGGGCACGAGTGTCCGTCTGTCGTTCAAATTGGTCCCCTGAAAACGGGTGTGAACTTTCCCCGTTAGCGGGTGTCATTCCCCAGTAATGGCACATTGATGTTGATAAGCCATTGTTTTGACAAGTATTAATACTTTCGTAAAAACCGGTTACAACTCTGGCGAGGTCCTTGCACCACCCCCATTACCCCCTTCATTACTTCGAGGCGGCTGGTGATGGACAGAAAAGCGCGTTACCCCTTCAAATGGTTCGGTCTCCTGACGCCTCTGAGCGTTCTTCTGACAATGACGCTGGGCTCAGCGACTCTGCGCGCCAGCCCCATCGACGACGAGCGACAGCCAGAACCTTCCGACCCCTCGGCTTACCACGATGAACCGGCTGACAAAGCGGCGGCGTTGAACGCCATTTTGACCATGCCCGAGGCTAATCTGGATTCCTTCGACTTGCCGGGTGGCGTCAAAGGCAGCAAAGACACCACGCAGGTGGAAAACATCCTGCCGCCGGCGGTGCAGACCAGTTTCAACTACCCCACCAACGGCAAGCCGAGCCCGCTGTATGGTGCTCTACCGTTTACTCAGCAGTTGGTGCTGTTCGAAGAATTCGGCCCGGAAAAACTCGACCCCACCACACCGGCGGCGCCGTTGGGTTTTCCACCGCCAGCCATCGGCCCGTTGCCACAGCAGGACCCCACCAGTGCAGCCCGCAGTGCGCCACCGAGTGCGGCACTCGACGCCTTTCTGCGTCAACCGGGGCTGACACCGTTCCCGAGTCTGTACTCCAACGTGGTCGACCGTAACCCGTGGCAGAAGCAGATCGAATTTTTCCTCAACCGCCGTATCGGCTCCTCGGCTGAAGGCCGTCCGCCAGGAAAAGGCTGGTCGCACCAGCGCTGGAACGAGTTTTACCCGCAGACGGCCTACAAGACCGTGCAAACCGGTGCACGGGTCAATACCGGTTTGCGTGACAGTCGTCAGATGCACCGCTATGCCGTGGGCGAGTTTGGCCCTGGCGGCCTCTATCACAACGTGGCGGGCGTACCGGCGACCGACGGCACCGCCAAAGGCGTCGATGCGCGTTTTCACCCGAAAATGCCGGTGCAGAACCACAACTCGGTATGGACCTTCGACGGCACCTTGCCGCCCAAGTTGCTCATGGTGCGTTACGGACAACCCGTGTTGATGCGCCATTACAACGGCTTGCCGATCGACCCGTCGGCGAACATGGGTTTTGGTCTGCACACCATCACCACCCACGAACACAACGGCCACCAACCGGCGGAAAGCGACGGTTATGCCAATGCGTTTTACTTCCCCGGGCAATTTTACGACTATCGCTGGCCGATCCAGTTGGCCGGCTACGACAGCATCAACACCAAGGCTGAAGACCCGCGTGCAGCGTTTCCGTGCTCGCCGGGCGAAACCCTGTGGACCAACGACCTCATCCCCAGCCTCAAGACCTGCAACAACGGCACGATCAAGATCCGCGGCGACTGGCGCGAAACCATGAGCACCCACTGGTTCCACGACCACATGCTCGATTTCACCGCGCAGAACGTCTACAAGGGCAACGCGGCGATGATGAACTACTACAGCGCGCTGGACCGCGGCAATGAGTCGGTGAATGACGGCGTCAACCTGCGTCTTCCCAGTGGCTCGGCGTTGCCGTGGGGTAACCGCGACTACGACGTCAACCTGCTGTTTGCCGACAAGGCGTGGGATAAAAACGGTCAACTGTGGTTCAACCCGTTCAATACCGACGGCTTCCTCGGTGATCAGGTGCTGGTCAACTGGCAGTGGAAACCGGCCCTGGATGTGCGCGCCCGCAGCTATCGGTTCCGTATGCTCAATGGCTCGGTGTCGCGCTACTTCAAACTGGCACTCGTGCGCGAGATCAAAGGCACCAGCGGGGAGTTCCAAGGGCCAGCCGGGTCGGGAGTGTCGTATGCCCGCGTGCCGTTCCACATGATTGCCAACGACGGCAACCTCATGGAACACACCGTGCCGTTCGACGGCAGCATGGACCTGGATGCCGACGGCGATAAACAGAACCACAACGCGATACTGCCAACCATGGGCATCGCCGAGCGTTTCGACATCATCGTCAACTTCTCGAAAAACGGGATCAAACCGGGCGACAAGCTGTTCTTCGTCAACCTGCTGGTGCACGAAGACGGCAAGGGCCCGGAAGAACCCGCCTCCCTGGCTGACGTGCTGTCCGAGAAATACAAGGCGATCATCAAGCAAACCAGCAAGGGGCCGAAGTGGGAAGACGGTGACCCGGCGGTCGGCAAAGTGTTGCAACTCAATGTCAAGGCGTACACCGGTCAGGACCTGGCCATGGACCCGGCTGCTTATGAACCGGCCAAACCGGGCAAGGCTGAAGGCCTGGTGATGATCCCCCTGAAGATTCACCGCGACAACATCGCCGACAAGGCGCTGCTGGCCAAGGCCCGTCACCGCACCTTCACCTTCGGCCGTTCCGACGGCACCGATGAAGCACCGTGGACGGTCAAGACGGATGGCGGTTTCGGTTTCTCCATGGACCCACGGCGTTTGAACGCCGCGCCCCAACTGGCCAGTGGCCCCACCGATGCCGGTGTGACCGGTTTCGGCACCCTGGAAGTGTGGAACATCAAGCTCGGCGGCGAGGGCTGGAGCCACCCGGTGCATGTGCACTTCGAGGAGGGGATCATCCTCAGTCGCGGCGGCAAGGCGCCACCGGAATGGGAAAAATGGGCACGCAAGGACGTCTACCGCATCGGCTCGGAAAAGGATGGCCTGGACAACGTCGAGATGGCGATCAACTTCCGCGAGTTCGCCGGGACATACATGGAGCACTGTCACAACACTCAGCATGAGGACAACTCCATGCTGCTGCGCTGGGACATTGAGAAACCCGGGCAATTCCAGCTGATGCCGACACCGCTGCCAAGTTGGGATGGTGTGCGTTACGTGAACTCCGCCGCGCTGCCAACCTTCCGTACTGGCGACGGTTACGGCCCTAAAGCGGTGGCCAAACCATGAGCCGCGAGGGAGCCGACATGAAACTGCATACGCCACGCTACCGCGCCCTGGGCATGCACCTGGTTTTGATGCTGGTCACCTGCCTGCTGGCCAGTCGGGTGCTGGTGGCTCATGAAGCTGCTCCGTCGGTGTCGTCACCGACGGAGTCGGCGACACCCTGGGGCGGCGATTACTTTCCCAACACCTTGCTGACCGATCAGAACGGTCGGCAGGTGCGTTTCTTTGATGACTTGATCAAGGACAAAGTGGTGGTGATCAATTTCATCTTCACGTCATGCAGCGACTCTTGCCCGCTGGAGACCGCGCGCCTGCGTCAGGTGCAGAAGTTGCTGGGGGACCGGGTCGGCCAGGACATTTTTTTCTACTCCATCAGCATCGACCCCTTGAGCGATACACCCGACGTGCTCAAGGCCTACGCACAACGCTTCAAGGTCGGGCCGGGCTGGAAGTTTCTCACCGGGGAATTTGCCGACGTCACCGAACTGCGGAAAAAACTCGGGCTGTTCATCGAAGGCGTCGACAACGGGCGCAACAAGGACCACAACCTCAGTCTGATTGTCGGCAACCAGACCACGGGCCGCTGGATGAAAGCTTCACCTTTCGAAAATCCGTGGATTCTGGCCGATCAGTTGGCCAACACGCTGCAGAACTGGAAGCAGCCCAGTATTGAAGAAAGCTACGCGGATGCGCCCGATATTCGTCCTCCGAGCAACGGCGAAGAACTGTTTCGCACCCGTTGCGCATCGTGTCACAGCCTGGGTCCGATGGACGGGCAGGGCCTCGGCATGCGCAGCATCGGCCCGGACCTGATCGGCGTCACTCGCCTGCGTGATCCGGCCTGGCTGAGTCGCTGGATTCGCGAGCCGGACCGCATGTTGGCGGAAAAAGACCCGATCGCGCTGGAGCTGTTTGAACGTTTCGACAAAATTCCCATGCCCAACCTGCGCCTGGATGAGAACGCTGCGCAGTCAATCATAGGGTTTTTGCAAGAAGAGACCGATCGTCAGCAACCGCTGCAGGCAGCGCAATCGCAATAGCGGCTTAATACTACATTGGGGCCGTCAGTCTCGATCAATGCCACCTACACTGATCCGAAACGCGGCTGAAAAGGCTTGATGCAAGGCAACCGGGAAGGTCCTATGCAGATACCAGAACAACAAAAAATACCTGCGTCGGCGATGTCGGCAGCAGACAGCAAGGGCTGGCGAGGACAGTTCAATTTGCTGCGCTGGTTTTCCCTGGGCAGTTTTTTCATTATTGCCGCCGTGGCGCTGGGGTTGGGCTACGTGTCCACGCGTTTCGTCGTCGATGAGAGCATTGAGCGTGATTCCTTGCTGACTGCGCAGTTCATTCAGGCCATTGGTGATGCAGAAATTCGCCATGCCGGCATCCCCTTGCAAAGAACCATGGGGGAAATGCTCGATCCGCGCGATGACATTGCCTATCCCGACGTAGATCCGGCGGCCCGTGCCGCTGCCCGTATAGAGTTTCTCGATCATGTCGAACACCTGCCGGACACGCTGTTGGCGGTGGTGTACGCCCTGGATCGCACCGTGGTCTGGTCGACCAATACGAAAATGATTGGCATGCGCGTCGAAGGTGATGAGGAACTGGACGAGTCTTTCGAAATGAAGGAACCCGTGTCCACCAGCTACCACCAAATTGATGAGGAGCGCCCCGAGCAGCAACTGCTGCGCGAGCCTGAATACCTGTTCATCGAGAACTACATCCCGATGTTCAATGCCGACAAAAGCAAAGTGATCGCCATGGTGGAGATCTACAAGGAACCCGTGGACCTGGTGGAACGCATCCAGCGTGGCTTCAAGTCGATCTGGCTGGCAACTCTGCTCGGCGGCCTGGCCATCTACCTCGGACTGTTCTGGATTGTGCGGCATGCGTCCACGCTGCTGCAGAGCCAGCAGAAACAACTGATCAGCAACGAGACCTTTGTCGCGCTGGGGGAAATGTCCTCGGCGGTGGCCCACAGCTTGCGCAATCCGTTGGCCAACATTCGTTCCAGTGCCGAACTGGCTCAGGAAATCGCCAGCCAGAACGCGCAAAAGAACATCGGCGACATCATCAACCAGGTCGATCGCATGTCGCGCTGGGTTCGGGAGTTGCTGGTGTCATTGCGACCCGTGAACGACGACTACGAAACGGTAGACCTGGTGCTGGTCATCGACGACACGTTGAGTGCGTTTGACGCGCTGATCAAACGCTCAGGCATCGACGTGCGTTTCACCCCTCAGAGTTGTCCGCCGGTCGTCAGCCAACAGGTGTTGCTCACGCAAATTCTTAATAGCCTGTTTGCCAATGCCCTGGAAGCCATGCCCAAGGGCGGCGTGCTGAGTATCGATATCGAAACGCCGCAGCCCGGACTCGTGCGCATGACCCTGAGCGATACCGGCAAGGGCATGACCACACAGCAACAACAAATGGCCTTCAAGCCGTTTTTCACCACCAAACAAGGAGGGTTGGGCGTGGGCCTGGCCCTGGTCAAAAGAATAATGGAGCGTTTCGAAGGCTCGGTCGAATTGACCAGCCAAGAGCAGGAAGGAACCCGCGTTTGTCTCAATTTCAAAGTGGCAACGGGAGGGGTATATGGAGCACAGCATTCTGCTGGTCGAGGATGATGAACTCCTCGCCGAGAATATTCAGACCTACCTGGAGCGTAAGGACTTCGAGGTGACGGTCTGCCACTCGGCTGAGGACGCGCTGGACCAATTGGGCACTTTCGTCCCGGACGTGGTGCTGACCGATAACTCGCTGCCGGGCATGAGCGGTCACGACCTGATCCAGAAGCTGCGCATCAGCGCGCCGGATCTGAAAGTGATCATGATGACCGGCTACGGCAACGTCGAAGACGCCGTGGTGGCGATGAAAGAGGGCGCTTTCCATTACGTCACCAAGCCGGTGGCGCTGCCGGAGCTCAAACTGCTGCTGGACAAGGCCATGGCCACCGACCGAATGGAACGCACACTGTCGTTCTATCAGGAGCGCGAAGCGCAGAAGTCAGGGGTGCAGGCATTGATCGGCGAATCGGCACCGATGCAGTACCTGAAAAGCACCATTGGCCAGTTAATCGACGCCGAGCGGCGCATGGCCAATACCGATCTGCCTCCGGTGTTGGTGGAAGGCGAGACCGGCACCGGCAAGGAATTGGTGGCCCGTGCGTTGCACTTCGACGGCCCGCGCAGCAAAGGCCCGTTCATTGAGTTCAACTGCGCCTCGATTCCTTCCAACCTGGTGGAGTCGGAGCTGTTCGGTCACGAGAAGGGCGCCTTCACCGACGCCAAGGACCGCCGCGTCGGGCTGGTGGAAGCGGCCGATGGCGGGACGCTGTTTCTCGATGAAGTCGGCGAGATGGACCTGTTGCTGCAAGCCAAACTGCTGAAGCTGCTGGAGGACCGGACGATCCGCCGGGTCGGCTCGGTAAAGGAGCGCAAGGTCGATTTGCGGGTGATCAGTGCGACCAACTGCAACCTCGAACAAATGGTCCAGCAGGGCAAGTTCCGCCGCGATCTGTTCTTCCGTTTGCGGATCATCTCGATCAAGGTGCCGCGCCTGTATGCCCGCGGTGCAGATATCCTGCTGCTGGCCCGGCACTTCCTGGCGGTCCACGGCAAACGCTATGGCAAACCGAACCTGCATTTCAGCGATCAGGCCGAGGAATTGCTGCTCAGCTACAGTTGGCCGGGCAACGTGCGCGAGTTGCGCAACATGCTTGAGCAAACCGTGTTGCTGGCCCAGAGCGACACCATCGCCGCCCATCAATTGAACGTGTGCCTTAGCCTGGTGGATGAGCCACTGCTGTTTCAGCAAGAGCCGCAATACTGCGAACCGCGTCCGGTCTACTACGGCACCGAGTCGATGAACCTGCCGGAAGTGGAGCGCGACATGGTGCGCAAGATGCTCGACAAGACCGACTGGAACGTCACCAAGTCCGCACGGCTGCTTGGCCTGAGCCGCGACATGCTGCGCTACCGAATCGAGAAACTCGGCCTCGCGCGCCCGGAGAAGCGCCAGTGGTAGGCCTTATTGCATCAATGGCCCCTGACGGCTGAGGCAGGCGAGCAGGCACGTGGGGTCGAGGACTTCTTCGTTCACGTAGACACCGCGTTGCTGATCGTAGGAGCGGATGAACACGCGAACCGTGGCATCCGCTACCGTCGGCAATCTTGAGTCGTAGAACACATGCTGACTCGAAATGGGGATGAAGTCCTGAGGTGCTGTCGGGATGTACGAGCCGGGCGGCACCGTGCTCAGTGACGGTGGCACGGGGTGAGCGAAGGGTTGGTCGGCCCCGTAGTAGTTGAACCCACTGCTGTAATCGGTAGTGGGTGTCAGGCTGTCGTCCGCGTAAGCACCGGTTGTGGTGATCAGGCAGAGGGCGAGCAGTAGCCTCGGATCAGTTGTTTTCATGGCAGCACCTGCGAAATCGGTTTTTCCCGCAATTCCCCAAGGTCATTAACTATAGCTCCCGTACGAGCGCGCGTTCGCCATGCGCGGAATACAAGATTTGAACAAAGACTCAATGGGGTTTTTCAAAACGCTGATCTAGGGGGCGTTCTCAATTAGTTTCCACACCGCGCCGGGTCTGCTGTTGCGCAGGGCAAGGCGCGAGAAGCGTGGTTTGGTCATTCCAACTAAGCTTCGAGCAACGCAGCCCTGCACAACAGCAGGCCCGGCGCTTCGGGTTGTGCCTTAAAGCGGGCCAGGCTGCGTTGCAGGCCTTGGAAAGGGAACAACCATTCCCAGCGGCCTGCGCCTTGCCTGGCCCGCTTTAAGGCGACAACGCGGCGTGGAAACTAATTGAGAACGCCCCCTATACTCGTGCCGGTCAATCAAGACCCCAGTCTGGAGCGCGCAAAGGAAATGCCGACAAAAGAAAAAGCCATCGCCAGCAACCGCGATGCCTGGAATGACTCCGCCCGACACCACAAAGACACCCCCGAATGGCAGGCCCGTTTGACGGCTGTGGGTGACAGGGATTTTTGCTGCATGGACGACACCCTCCGAGGTTTGCTGGAACACGTGGGTGTCGACGGCAAGGACGTGGTGCAACTGGGCTGCAATAACGGCCGCGAAAGCCTTTCGTTGTTTGCGTTGGGTGCCCGAAGCGTCGTAGGCGTCGACCAGTCCGAGGCCTTTCTCGATCAGGCGCGGGAACTGACGTCACGCTCGCCCCATGCGCCTGAGTTCATCGAGGCAGACATCCATCACTTGCCGCCTGAACTTCATGGCCGCTTCGACGTGGCCCTGATCACCATCGGCGTGTTGAACTGGATGCCGGACATCGGCGAATTCTTGCGCCACGTCGCGCAAACCCTCAAGCCCGGTGGCAGCCTGGTGGTGTACGAAACCCATCCCTTCCTCGAAATGTTCGACCCCGAGTCCGCCGATCCGTATCGGCCGGACAGCTCGTACTTTCGCAGCGAACCTTTCGTGCAGGACCAACCGATCGTCTACGAAGGCAAAGTCGATCGGCAGACGGCTCCGTCCTACTGGTTCGTCCACACCCTGGGCGCCATCTTCACCGGCGCCATCGACGCCGGATTGCAGATCAGCCACTTCAAGGAGTACCCGCATTCCAACCGCGAGGAGCTTTATGATCGGTATGAGCAGCAAACGGCGCAGTTGCCGTTGTGTTTTACGTGGGTGGCGGTGAAGACCTAAAGCCGCGTCGCCTGCATCGCGAGCAGGCTCGCTCCCACATTTGACCTCCATGAGACACAGATTGTGTGTACGACGAAAATCTACTGTGGGAGCGAGCTTGCTCCGGGCGGCGTTCCGACGATGAACGATAACGCGGTGCCGCTACCGTCCGCTATCCTTGCTCCACGCACATCGAACGGTTTCCCCCATGCTTTCGGTCCAAGGCGTCTTCAAAAGCTACGCCACTCCCCAGGGCCCATTAGCGGTTCTGCAAGGTGTCGACCTCACCTTGAAACCCGGCAGCAGCCTGGCGTTGATGGGGGAGTCGGGCAGTGGCAAGAGCACCTTGCTGCACCTGATTGCCGGACTGGACAAGGTTGATCGCGGCAGCATCCGCAGCGGCGAACATCGGCTGGAGCAGATGAACGAAGGGCAACTGGCGAACTGGCGGCGGACCGAAATCGGCCTGGTGTTTCAGCAGTTCAACCTGATCGGCAGTCTGCGCGTGGAGGACAACCTGGCGTTCCAGGCACGACTGGCGGGGCGCCATGATCCGCGCTGGCAGGCGCATCTGGTGCAACGTCTGGGCTTGGCTGATTTGCTGCGGCGTTATCCGGAACAGCTGTCCGGCGGCCAGCAGCAACGGGTCGCGCTGGGCCGGGCCCTGGCGTCGCAGCCAAAACTGCTGCTGGCCGACGAGCCCACCGGCAGCCTCGATGAAGCCGCCAGCGATGAGGTCTTGAAGTTGTTGCTGGAGTTGCTCGACGACAGTCCCACCACCTTGTTGATGGTCACCCACAGCCCACGCGTTGCCGCGCGCTTGGCCGAAAAAGTGGTGCTCCACGGTGGCCGTCTGGCTGGCGCGGACGAGCGCTGAGGTGCGGGTCTTTCGCGAGACGCTGCGGGCGCTGCTCAGTCATTGGCGGCAGCATCCGGTGCAGTTTTTCAGTGTGTTGACCGGGCTCTGGCTCGCCACCAGTCTGCTGACCGGCGTGCAGGCGCTGAACAGCCAGGCGCGCGAAAGCTATGCCCGGGCCAGTCAGTTGATCGGCGGCGAACCCCAGGCCAGCCTCAGTTCACCCAGTGGTGCAACCTTTTCCCAGCACGTGTTTGTCGATCTGCGTCGTGCGGGTTGGCCGGTGTCGCCGGTCCTGCAAGGCCGGGTGACGCTCAAGGGTCACGAAGACCAGCGTTTGCAGATGATGGGGATCGAGCCGGTGTCGCTGCCCGCCGGTTCCTCAGTGGCCGGGCAGGGGTTGGCGATTGAGCAGGTTGTCGAGTTTTTCAGCCCGCCGGGCAGTACCTGGATTTCGCCGCAGACGTTGCAGGCACTGGGTCTGCATGAAGGCGAACGCCCGCTGCCTTTGAGTGGTCAGGCCTTGCCGCCGCTGCATGCCCAACCTGATATGGCCCCCGGTGTGTTGTTGGTGGACATCGGCTTCGCCCAGCAGATTCTGGGCCTGCCGGATCAGCTGTCGCGCCTGCTGCTGCCGAAGGGTTTCACCGCGCCGCTGCCTGAGCAATTCAAGGGGCAACTGCAGCTCAAAACCAGCGGCGAAGAGAACAATTTGTCGCGCCTCACCGAAAGCTTTCACCTGAACCTCGATGCGCTGGGTTTTCTTTCATTCGTGGTCGGCCTGTTCATCGTCCACGCCGCGATCGGCCTGGCGCTGGAGCAACGTCGTGGCTTGCTCAGAACCCTGCGCGCCTGCGGTGTCAGTGCACGGATGCTGATTGCCTGTCTGGCGGTTGAACTGGGTGGGCTGGCGTTGATCGGCGGACTGGTCGGCGTCGCCAGCGGCTACCTGCTGGCCAGCGTGCTGTTGCCGGATGTCGCCGCGAGTCTGCGCGGGTTGTACGGCGCCGAAGTGGCGGGGCAGTTGAGCCTCAGTCCGTGGTGGTGGCTCAGCGGCGTCGGCCTGAGTCTGTTGGGCGCGTTGTTGGCGGGGGCCAACAGTTTGTTGCGGGCCGCGCGCCTGCCTTTGCTGGCCCTGGCCGACCCGCAAGCCTGGCATCAGGCTCACGCGCGCTGGTTGCGGCGCCAAGGTTGGGTTGCTGCGATTGCTGCGGTGATCGCACTGCTGGCGTTGATCTTTGGCGACAGCCTGAGCAGTGGCTTCGTGCTGATGGCGGCACTGTTGATCGGCGCTGCGCTGGCGTTGCCGGTGGTGCTCAACTGGGTGTTGAATCGGGTGCTGCATCGCAGTCGCTCGGTGCTCGGCCAATGGTTTCTCGCCGACTGCCGTCAGCAACTGCCGGCCCTGAGCCTGGCGCTGATGGCGCTGTTGTTGGCACTGGCGGCGAACATTGGCGCGGGCAGCATGACGGCCGGTTTTCGTCAGACCTTCAGCGATTGGCTCGAACAACGCCTGACCGCCGAACTCTACGTTAATCCGCAAAATCCGGCCCAGGCCAGAGAGCTGCAAACCTGGCTCAAGCAGCAACCCGGACTCACGGCGGTGCTGCCCAACTGGCAAGTGTCGATCCAGTTGCAAGGCTGGCCGGCGGACGTCTTCGGCGTGATCGATCACCCGACGTATCGCCAGCATTGGCCGCTGCTGGAAGCCTTGGGCGACAACCCGTGGGACCGACTGGCCAAGGACGATGCGCTGATGCTCAGCGAACAACTGGGCCGTCGGCTGAAGGTGCGCCTTGGCGATAACCTGACGATTCCGACACCGAACGGCGCCTGGTCGCCACGGATCGTCGGCATCTACGCCGACTACGGCAATCCCAAGGGCCACATGCTGGTCAACGTCAACCATCTGCTGCGCGGCTGGCCGCAGCTGACACCCAGCCGTTTCAACCTGCGCATCGACCCGACGTTGATCCCTGATTTCCTGACCGCGCTGCAAACCCGCTTCACGCTGGAGGACAGCCGCATCGTCGACCAGGCCCGGCTCAAGGGCTGGTCCACGCAAGTGTTCGAACGCACCTTTGCCGCGACCGCCGCGCTCAACAGCCTGACCCTCTGTGTGGCGGGCGTGGCGCTGTTCATCAGCCTGTTGACGCAAAGTCAGAGCCGCCTGGGGCAACTCGCCCCCCTGTGGGCGCTCGGCGTGACTCGCCGGCAACTGATGCTGCTCAATCTCGGGCAGACCTGGTTGCTGGCGGTGCTGACCCTGGTGCTGGCGTTGCCATTGGGGATCGCGTTGGCGTGGTGCCTGGACACGGTGATCAACGTCCAGGCCTTCGGTTGGCGCTTGCCGCTGCGGGTGTTTCCGCTGCAGCTGTTGCAGTTGATGGGGCTGGCGCTGTTGGCGACTTTACTGGCGTCGGCGTGGCCGCTGTACTCGCTGTACCGCACGCAACCGGCGGATCTGCTGAGGACGTTTGCTCATGAAGATTAAGGTCGGTGTGTTGCTATTGGCGTTATTGAGCGGGTGCGATAACTCGGCGCCTGTTGAGAAAGGCTTCGCCGGGCTGGGTCATCAGGCCGCCGCGTTCACCCCGGTGGTGCCCGGTCGGGTGTTCAGCTTTCCGGCGGATCACGGTCCTCATGACGGTTTTCGCATTGAATGGTGGTACGTCACCGCCAACCTCAAGGACGATCAGGGACGCGAGTTCGGCGCGCAGTGGACGCTGTTTCGCAGCGCCTTGAAAGCGACGCCCGAAGTGGCCGGCTGGGGTAATCAAATCATCTGGCTTGGCCACGCGGCCGTGACATCGGCGACGGTGCATCACGCCGCCGAGCGTTACGCCCGTGGTGGCGTTGGTCAGGCTGGCGTGAGTCTCGAACCGTTCAACGCGTGGATCGATGATTGGCGTTTCAGCAGTCAGGGTTCCGAGCCTATGGCGCAGCTTCAACTCAGCGCCCGGGACAAGGATTTTGGCTATCAACTGCGGCTGACCTCCACACGTCCTTTGGTGCTTCAGGGCGACAAAGGCTTCAGCCAGAAATCCGAACAGGGGCAGGCGTCGTACTACTACAGTCAGCCGTTTTTTCAGGCCAGCGGCACACTGGATATCGACGGCAAAACGTATCAAGTCAATGGTCCGGCCTGGCTCGACCGCGAATGGAGCAGCCAACCCCTGACCGCCAACCAGACCGGCTGGGACTGGTTTTCCCTGCACCTCGACAGCGGCGAACAGGTGATGCTCTACCGCATGCGGCAGAAGGACGGCGCGCCTTACCTCACCGGCACCTGGATCGACGCTCAAGGCCAGACGCAGTTGCTGCACGCCACCGACATCAGCCTCACACCGCAAGACACCGCCAAAGTCGCCGGACGTTTGATGCCGGTGCGCTGGTCGATCAAAATCCCCGACAAACACCTCGACATCACGATCAGCGCCCTTAATCCCAATGCCTGGATGGATTTGCGCATACCGTATTGGGAAGGTCCCGTGCAATTCAGCGGCGGGACGGGCTACCTCGAAATGACCGGCTACTAACCCCCTGTAGCAGCTGTCGAGTGAAACGAGGCTGCGATCCTTTGACCCTGCTTCTCACCAAATCCCCCGGAACTCCAAACGGTGCGCAAGCCTCTACCGTTAGAACGCCCAGCAGGAGCTCACTCATGAGCGAAGACCTAAAACCCCCCGACCTCGATGCCTGGCAGCGCCTGTTCGAAGACAAGGCCTACTGGCAACAATCCCCCGACGCCCATTACGCCGAACTGCTGCGGGTGGCCGACGACTTGCTGGGGCAGGGCGCCATTGACCTGGAACAGTGGCAAGCCTTGAAGGCCCAGGCCGATCAATCCCATAAAGACTCGCCTGCCGTGAACGTCGCCCAAGAAGTCGACGATCCCGAGGCTTGAGGAGCGCTCCAAGAAACTTCGAACACTCCCTGATCAGCGTCTATGCTCATTTGCGCAGAGGGCGCCGAACGGTGGTTCAGCGCTCGTTGCTGCCTCCAATTCACAGGGAATGTACCGCTTATGAAACTTCACACACTGACCAAAGCCATCACCCTCGCAACGCTGCTGTCTGCCGCCAGCCTTAGCGCCATGGCTGCGGACATCCCGCTGTCTGCCGTTGTGGAGGCGGATCAGGTCACCACCAAAGTTGTCTCGGTCGATGCTGCCAACCATCAGGTCGTCCTGGAGGGGCCGGAAGGTCGTCAGGTCCATGTGCAATTGACCGACAAGGCCAAAAACCTCGGCAACTTGAAAGTCGGCGACCAAGTCGATGTCAAGGTGACTAGCGCTGTCGCCGCCTACCTCGACACCGATGTCGACAAAGGCCTGCCAGGCACCGTCGAACGCGCTGGCGAAGTCCGCGCAGCCCCCGGCAGCGACAACCCGGGCGGCGAAGCCTACCGTCAGGTGCAGGTCCAACTGAAAATCACCAAAATCGACCTGAAGAAAAACCAGGTAACCTTCGAAAACCCCGCCGGCCAGTCCAAGACCGTTGACGTCGTAAGACCTGAAGTTCAAGCGAAATTGAAAGACCTGAAAGTTGGACAGAGTGTCGTTGTGACCTATACCGACATATTGACAGTGACCAGCAAGCACTGAAGTTGAGTATTAGCTCTATATGTTGATTGTTCTTGTACAACTTTTCTGTATAAGAGTAATCAGTTTTAATGGTCTAACTGGTGAGTTTGCGGGTTTGTAAATTTGTATTTGGGCCGACATTTAATCAAATGTTGTTTCGATAAATTTCATGTTCATGTACGCGGACATATTCGAAGACTTCAATTAAAATACTTCCCGTTCGCCCAGTGTCAGGGCTCTTTACCGGTGCATGGATTGCCAGGCCATTACACTGGGCGAACACCTTCTCGGCGTGCGATACACACCTGCAGCAATACGTTAAAATGCGCGGTATTTTGCAGATCAAGGAAGAAAACGGCAGCCGCCGTTCTGACACGGATGAAACCACTCTCTCTCTACCACCCGGCGCTCTACTGGCTCCGCGTGTGGCAAAAAAGACTGTTCCGGCAATTGGCCTGGCGCTTCTCCCGCAAGCAATACGCTGTTTCGCTGAACACCGTTTCCCGCTTGCCATTTCGCTACCTCAAGCACACCTCCAAACTGATCCGCAAACTCGGCAACTCCGATCTTGCCCTGCAACACAACAAAGTCATCAACCTGAAACTGGCCGTCGCTTCGATGGACGGCGTCATCATCGGTCCTGGCGAATATTTTTCATTCTGCCGCCTCGTGGGTCGACCCACCCGCAAACGCGGTTATGTCGAAGGCATGGAGCTGTCATTTGGTGAAGCACGCAGCGGCATCGGCGGCGGGATCTGCCAACTGAGCAACCTGATTCACTGGATGGCGATCCACTCGCCGCTGGTCGTGGTTGAGCGGTCGAACCACAGCTTCGATCCCTTTCCTGACGACGGGCGGGTCCTGCCATTCGGGTCCGGGGCTGCGATCTTCTACAACTACATTGACCTGGTATTGCATAACCCGACCGAACGCCATTTTCAGTTGAAGCTCAATGTCGCGGAGCAACAGTTGGAAGGGGAGTTGTTGTGCGATCAGGTGAGAGAGTTTCGATATCACGTTTATCAACTTGGGCATCGGTTTGTGCGAGACGGTGGGCGGGTTTTTCGCGAGAACGAGATATGGCGGGAGATCAGGAGCAAGGGGCAGGAGAGTGAGGTGTTGAAGAGTGAGCGGCTTTATAAGAATCGGGTGGTGGTTAAGTATGAGGTTGAGGAAGGGTTGCTGAGTTGAAGGGTATAAAAAAACGGTTGATCGATAGATCGCTCGTTTTTTAACGCAAAGTCGTGCAAAAGCGCGCCATCGTCATAGAGGCATCGGCTTGAGATCTGCGCAGATCATAAGTATTCGACATGGCTCAAACGATCCAGGCGTTCGAGGCTCTTATCAATCTTCACTTTCATCGGTTTCCCGGTATGCGAGTCGAAGTCTCCGGTTTAACATTGATGGGATTTCTCAGGGACAGATTCATTTTAAAGTGCAGTAGTATATCTTTCCCTTATTCTCTATTCTCTGAGAGTTTAGTCTTGATATTCAAAGCTTCCTTGGTATGTAAAGAGATTATTTCTGATTTTAGTGTTTTTGGGGGTGTCCGAGAAGGAGCAGTCGTAGATTGCAACTATGGTGTCTATAGGCGCTTCGGTCAGAGGGGTGTTTTTATTTTTCATGTCAGACGCGATGTCAAGGTCGTATGAACACCCGTCAATTGCATCAATTAGAGAGTTTGTTGGCTCGATTTTATCTGCTTCGACAGTGTCATCGTCAACAAAACCAAGTGAGAAAGCCTTGCTGAACTCAGAGCCAAGAAAGTCTCCGTCGTCAGAATACTCTGGGCTCATCACATCTCGAAGCGTAGACGGTTCCCAATCGGTGTTCGCCGTCCAAATAGAAACGATTTTTTTCGAGCCCATTTTTTGCTTCCTCAATTTTTTAGTCCTGAAGGCAGAGCATCGGCGCAGCGAACAAAAGGGGACAGATTTATTTTCGTGATTGCGTGGAAAATAAATCTGTTCCATTTTTTTAGTCCCGTTTTTTATTTTGTTGTCGAAAGATACCACCTGACAAACTCAAAAAAACCACTCCACTTTGGAGGAGTTAGGCCAGATACGAAGTCTTCTCGTTGAGCTAAGCCGAAGTCCCAAACGCCACCGCTATTCTTGTCGAGTAAATAACCTCCTTTACCTTGCAAGGAGGTGAAGCCTATGTAATTTTCTGGTAGCTCCCACATGTCGTGAATGAACTCAGTCCCCATCAGAATCTGCTCTATGGGCTCGGATATGTCAAAAATGTATTCGTCAGATACAGAGCTCTGAAAATTAGCAGGTAGGTAATTTATATAAATACTACCGAACTCGCTGTCTGGAGCGACCCCAAGTGTTTCAAGAGCGCTTATAGCCAGGTCCTTGTCGGTTCTATGTATGTTGCCTGGCTGCTTTTCTATCAGGCTAACTAAGTCTTTGGGTATCATTTGTTTACCTCGGCTGCGCGCCCCCTACAACATTGAGGAACCTCTTTGTCAAATAGCTTTCTGTCTACAGGTGCCAGCATAGAAAATAAATCCGCCCCCTTTTCCTTTACTCTTTTCGTCGAAGGCCGGTCAGGTATTCAAGTGTGAAGAAAGGGCTCGGCTACTCGTAAAGTCCTTTAGATGAATCCAGAGCGTTTAGCAGTTCCTCTTCAGATATTGAATATTGACTAAGGTTGTCTGTATCTAAATCCCCCCATTCCTGTTCATCTTCGATTTTCAGGAGCAGCAGTGGAAGTTTCTTTTGACTGAAGAAGGTAATTATGTCGCGAATGTCTTTTTCGCGCTGAACATGGTCATTTCCGTAAAGATTACATGTGTAAAAAAAGCCTCTATCACCCATGGCAAGTTTTTTTTGTGAGCCCACCAGTGACATCTTAAATCGTTGGTGTAGAAATTTTGCAGCTTTGAGGTCATCAGAAGGGGGTGCAGAAGCAATACTAATCTTGGTCATGGCTCAAAAATCCTCAGGAACCAACAACAAAAGGGGACAGATTTATTTTCGTGACTGCGTGGAAATAAATCTGTCCCCTTTTGTTCAATTTTTTTATAGGTCCATAAAGCTGTCGCGCTCATTATAATGTTTTATGGCTTTTAGTATTTCCTCATTTGTAGCAGATTTTTTTTGCTTCAGTACGTTGAATGTAACATCTTCCAAAAGCTCATCGGTAAACCAAAATTCGAGATTATTTTGAGTAATGTTCTCTGGGAAAATCTCTTCATCGTCATCGGTGATCTCCGAGTATTCATCAATCACGCAGTCGGTTTCCAGAGTCGCTTTGTCCGATGATCCTTTTCCATAAACACAATAGGTAAGGGTTTTCTTCTGTGTTTTTAAAAAATCGATTAGATCGGCAAGCTTGATAGTTTTATTGTATTTCATCGTTAATATTCACAACCAAAAAGGGGCACGCTTTTTTCTAATGCGCTGCCCAAAACGACGGGCAAGAGACCCCAAACAATCGACTGTTCTAGCTTAAGCATTTAATTTAATAAAGCTGTCATTTTCGAAGTAGAAAATAAATGCTTTGTAAGCGTTATCCAAATCATACCAGGCGCTCTGCTCTTGTAGGTTTTTTATGATGGACAATAGGTCGTCGCAAAGTAACACATACCTGTAATTGATTTTCGACATGGCTACTGGATTGTCATCCACATCACAATCTTCGTAATTGTCCGGGTTTTCGATAATTGCTTCGCAATTCAGACCCCATTCTTCTTTATTTTTTGGTAAATAAAGTGCGTCTTCCCAGTCTAGGTTCGCAACATCAGAAAGAACATCAGCAAATTTTATCTTTTTCATTTGGTTCGTCATTTGTTTTCGACCGCCTAGCCAAAGCTTCCCTTTGTTTTCTGACTGAATGTTTTTTTCACTGACTGTCCTGACTTAATATCGATATACGCTGAGCGAACCAACTTTCGCGTTCAACGTCAGGACAAATTCCTCTTCGGATGTGAACCCCGACGTTTCCAGAAAGTCCAGAAACCACTCCACGTCCAGCGCCGCGAATATCGCCAGCCACTCAGGTCTTTTCGCTTTGCAAGCCGGCATTGCTGTCCCAACCAGTCCATGACCCTTGCCTTCAAAAAACAAGAAGTAAGCTTCGTCGTAGCAGTAGCCTATCAACTTGGGCCAATCAGAACTATGGGGCTGCTGCGGTACAAGATCCTTTTCCGCAATCACGTAGTAACTGCGGACTTTGTGGGGCTGTGGGGCAGGGCGGTTGTCAGAAAGCCAGATCAGACATTGGGTTGCTTTGTCGGTGTCATCCATCCAGGCCGATTCTTTCTTGTCCAACTCAGTCATTGTCCCCGCCGCGTCTGCGCGATAAAACATCAGCCAACCGTCTCGACCTTCGTTGACGATTAAATAGGTGCGCCCATGGCCTTCGACGGTTAGCGACCAACAGCCAAAATAGTCTCGTTGATCTGAGTAATCAGTGATGGTGAGTCCGGCACGTTGAACAGCGTTTTGCAGATCGGGGTAAGGCATGCGGTGGAATCCTGTCCGGGGTGAAAGCGCTGGTTGAAGGACCAATAGGGGGTACCAACGTTTCTCTGGGGCAGTGGCTGTAGAGAACTAAAAGGAGCCAAAAGGGGACAGATTTATTTTCGTGTTTGCGTGGAAAATAAATCTACGCTCGTTGTTCGTCCCCCTTTTTTTCCTCAACTATGAAGCCCTCTATTCGCTCCACAAGTTAACAAAATCATCGAAGCTATTAGCAATAAAGTAAACGTTGCGCGAGTTTGTATCAAAAATCTCAACAGTGATTGAGAACGTTTTAAAATTCAGGCAAACCAGGTAACCACCTGCATCCCTTGCTATAGGGACCATTCCTTTGGGAAGGCCAAGGGGTCTTCCTGCCCCTAAATACCATGTGATGGTATACGGGGTCACAACAGGCGAGAAAGAAAAGAACTCGCTTATGCAGGTTTCTTCATTACCATATGAAAATGAAGATATTTCTGGAGAAGCTTCATTGGAGTATGTGACTAGATTCAAAAATGATTCTGGAAAAACTACACCAAGTAGTTTTTGTACTTGGAAAATCGTATCGCAATCAACTGAAGATCCTGGATCAATCCCATAAGAATTCCAGTCGAATTTCATATATGGCTCCCTTGCAGTGAATAAATCTACGCCCTCTTTTTGGAGGCGATGGAAACATGCACAAAAAAGGGACACATTTATTTTCGTGGTTACATAGAAAATAAATTAGTCCCCTATTTCCGGGTTTTTTTGTTTAGAAAAAAATCTATCTCAGTTTTTCTTCTCTTTTTTTTCTTGATGTCAGCTACAGTTTTTCTAGATCAAAACTGCAACCATTTGTCTTTATTTCAGACAGAAATTGGTTAAGGCTAATCACAGGCTTGCCAGCATTTTGGTTGGCGTACTCTCTACGTAGAAGTCTGAACAGTTCGCCGATTGTTTTTTTGTTTCTTTCGCTAAGGTTCGCTATTAAGTCAAAGCTGTCTTCGGGCATGAACGATGTATCATTTCGCATTAGATAGTAACAGCTTATATTTAACAGCAAGGAGTCCGCATCTTCGTAGCGGATCTGCAGTGATGTTAAATATTTACTGAATACGTCAAGTAGTATTTTGTTTGGGCTTTCTTTAGATTTTAGATATCCGCAGAGACCTTGCCAGTTGTTTATATAGAGATGATCTCCCCAATCAGGGTCTCGGGAGAAATATTGTCCTTGACCTTTAAAGAACTCGGAGGGCTCATTGTTTTCTAGTGCGATCTGAAATTTGGTTTTCATTGAGGTTTTTCCCAGTCCTCAAATTGGTTTGAACCAAAAAGGGACAGATTTATTTTCGTGATTGCGTGGAAAATAAATCTGTCCCCTTTGTTTCTATTCTCTGAGAGTTTAGTCTTGGTATTCAAAGCATCCGCGGTATGTAAAGAGATTATTTCTGAGTTTAGTATTTTGAGGGGGGGCCGAGAAGGAGTAGTCGTAGATTGCAACTATGGTGTCTATAGGCGCTTCGGTCAGAGGGGTGTTTTTATTTTTCATGTCAGACGCGATGTCAAAGTCGTATGAGCACCCGTCAATTGCATCAATTAGAGAATTTGTTGGCTCGATTTTTATCTGCTTCGACAGTGTCATCGTCAACAAAACCAAGTAAGAAAGCCTTGCTGAACTCAGTGCCAAGAAAGTCTCCGTCGTCAGAATACTCTGGGCTCATCACATCTCGAAGCGTAGACGGTTCCCAATCGGTGTTCGCCTTCCAAATAGAAACGATTTTTTTCGAGCCCATTAGTTGTTTCCTCAATTTTTAGTCCTGAGGGCAGAGCATCGGCGCAGCGAACAAAATGGGACAGATTTATTTTCGTGATTGCGTGGAAATAAATTTGTCCCCTTTTTCTTTTTTTCTTAATTGTTTTGGCTTAGTCGCATTGAGTAAGAATATATACGTTGTTGTCAAAAGCCTTTGAGGGTTGGCCGAAAAAGTACGTTTCATTTTGATTGAAGAAGAAGTAATTTCTTTTTTTTCTGTCTTTTTCGCCGCCAAATATATTAATTTCTTTTTGTGGTGGGGCTGCGTCTGTAATGTCAAAAGCCTGGTCGCGTTTTACTTGGAGTAGAAAATCGAGACTTTCACCTTCGTAAGTGGACGGAGCTTCGTCTTCAAGTATCCATTTTGGAGGTAGACCAGCCCAGCCAAAGATTTCTCCATTTTCTTGGGTGGAAAACTCTAGATGTTGAAGTTTTATGCGGGAGGCTATATTTAATGTTTTAGCTGTTTCTGTTTTAAATAAATATGTTTTGAAAAGCTTTTGATATGTTCTTAAAAAGCCGTTTGGAATAATTGCATTCTTTAGGTCCGTACTAAGCATTTCGGGTATCGTAAGATTTTCATCGGATTCATCTGTAGCACTGAAAAAGCTTAACGTGTAGCCGCTGAACGCGTGCGTGGCAGGGAACTCAATGGTAAAGAAAAAAGTTAGTGGTACGTCGCTTTTACTTTTCGGCGCATCTACTCCTGATGGAAGTACAGGATTACCACCAATGTACGAGTTTGTTTTGATGTCTGTTTTGACTATAAACATTGGTAGTGTCCTTTAGTTATCAAATTCTTTGGTGAGCTTTGTGCCGTCTGAGAATGTAATTTTATAGATCAATTTGTACGGGCGAGTGTCTTGCCCTTCATAAACTGCAGTCAAGCGGGCGCTAGCGCTGACGTCATTTTCAGTTATATGTTCTGCAACACCTTTTTCGAACACTCTAAATTGTCCCCGGTTTACTGATGGCGCTTGAGGGAAAATGTTGTCCAGCACCGTCCCTGGTCCACCTAGCTTGTTCCCTCTCGCATGTCCTGCGTCATCAGTTGCGTTCCCAAGCTCTCTTGCATGATCCCGAGCGGCTTGATTCGTCGCGCTACCCGTTCCTATGTCATCCGGAGTGACATCAAACTCCCAGTCTGTGATTCTGCCTTGTGCATCTCGAGTGACTTTGGGGCAATTTCCAACTCCGCAGGCCAACCCCAACGGATCCACCCACCCCGTAGGGTTAGGCACGTACTGGTAGTTGTTCAACCCACCTGCAAGCTTGATCGGATCCGGCGTCAAATACCGCCCAGTTCCCGGATTGTAGTAGCGATGCCGGTTGTAATGTAAGCCCGTTTCCGCATCGAAGTACTGACCCTGGAAGCGCAGCGGGTTGTCGATTTCCGCAATGTCGAGGGTGGCGAGGTTGCCGTAGGCGCGGTATTTCGCCGACCACATGATCTCGCCGCTGTAGTCGGTGAGTTCCTGCGGGGTGCCGAGGTGGTCGAGTTGGTAGTAGAACGGCTCGGCTTTTAGCGGGCCTTCGCCATCGAGCATCGCCAAGGGGCGGAAGGTGCCCGGCTCGTAGATGTAGCTGCGATAGCGGTTGTCCGCGCTTTCGGCGATGAGGCGTTCGCCTTGCCACAGGAATTCCGTGGTTTGACCATCGACGGTTTTGGCGATTCGACGGCCGAAGGCGTCGTACTTGTAGCTTGCGATGCTGCCACCCGGGAGGCTGACTCCGATCAATCGGTGCTGGCAGTCGTAACGGTATTCGGTGACAAGCTTTTGCCCGGTGCCGCGGCGTTCGCGGATCTGGTTGCCGTAGGCGTCGTAGTCGTAATGGCGGTCGCCCTGCATGAGCAGGCGGTTGCCTTTGACGTTGGCCAGGTTCGAGGTTGGCTGGTCGCCTTGACCCAGGAGGTTGCCCGCGGGGTCGTGGGCGAAGCTTTCCGGGGTGGTGCCACGGACGTTGATCAGGCGATCGAGCGGGTCGTAGTGGTAGCTGCGGTTGCCTTTGCGACTGTCGTCGATGCCGGCGAGGTTGCCGTTTGCGTCGTAGGCGTAGCGGCGCTGGAACAGGTTCCGGTCTTGCTGACTGACGCTGTGGGCTTGCAGTCGGCCTTGTTCGTCGTACTGGTATTGGCTGAGCAACAGACCCTGTTGACGCTGCTGTTCGCGTCCGGCGCTGAACTGGTGAGTGGTCAAGCGCGAGCCATTGAGGTCGATACTGCTCAGGCGACCGCCGGATTGGTGGCGGTAGTCGAGTTTGCTGCCGTCGGGGAGACGGCAGTGGCTCAATTGGCCGAGGTTGTCGTATTCGTAACGCGTGATGCCCCAGCCCTGGTGTTCGGTGATCAGACGGTCTTGCAGGTCGTATTCGTAGGCGAGGGGCCAGTGGCCGTCGTCGACGCTCACGAGGCGACCGAGGGCGTCATAGCTGTAGTGAATCTTCTCGCCATCGGCCAGGGTTTTCACCAGCAAGCGGCCAGCGGTGTCGCGTTGGTACTCAGTGAGCAGCTCACTGCCGTCGTCGCCGAACTCGGTTTTCTTCAGCAACTGACCTTTGAGGTCGTATTCGTAAGCGGTACGTCGACCGTCGAAACCGGTTTCCTGCTGGATGAGACCATTAGGGTAATAGTCGAGGTGGTAGTGCTCGCCACGTTGGTTTTCGATCTCGCTGAGCAGCAGGCGCGAGTTGTCGTAGCGATAGCGCAGCTGGCTGCCATCCGGGTTGATGCGGCGGCTGACCAGGTGCAGGTTATCGGCGTATTCGAAGCGGGTGACGCGACCCAGTTCATCACGTTCGGCGGTGACTTTGCCGTAGGCGTTGTAGGTGAACGCACGGGTTGCGCCACCGGGCAGGGTAATTTGCGCGAGGCGGTTCGCCGCGTCCCATTGGTATTGAGTGATTGCGCCGCTTTCGTCCTGGCGAGTGATTTGCCGACCAAGCGCGTCATAGCGGTACTTGCGCTGACCGCCATCCGGTAGCTGTTCTTCGAGCAGTTGGCCTAGGTTGTTCCAACCCAGCTGATGACGGCTGCCGTCGGGGTGGCGGATTTCCAGCAGACGGCCCTGACGGTCGTAGTTGTAATGGGTCGAATTGCCGTCCGGGTCGATTTGTTCGGTGATGTCGCCTTGGTCGTTGCGCCAGTATTTCCAGGTCGCCGGCCCACGGTTCACAACGCGGACGAAGCCGTGGTAGTACTCGTAGGTAGTCGGTGCATCTTCCGGTGGAATGACCGCCACCAGTCGGCCGGCGTCGTTGTACTGGTATTCGGTGACGGCGCCGAGTGGGTCTTTTTCGGCGATCAGGCGGCCCTTGTCGTCGTAGGCCTTGAGGTGTTCCGCACCGTCCGGATCGACTTTGGCAACCAGTCGAGCCTTATCGTCGTGGGTATAGACCTCTTCGCTGCCGTCAGCGTTGGTAACCGTGACGCTGCCTTTGTCATCCCAGGCGTAATG
This sequence comes from Pseudomonas fluorescens, assembly GCF_000968015.1. Taxonomy (GTDB): domain Bacteria; phylum Pseudomonadota; class Gammaproteobacteria; order Pseudomonadales; family Pseudomonadaceae; genus Aquipseudomonas; species Aquipseudomonas fluorescens_W. Next base: position 88,329 of record NZ_LACH01000047.1, on the reverse strand, counting down.
CGCGTCCATCTGCGAGAAGCTTGCCCAGTGATGGATGCAGCGCGCCGACTTACCTTCTTTTTCCCATTCCCAGTAGAAACTGGCGCCGCCGGCCAGTTGACGCTCGAGAATGACGTTTTGGTCGTTGTAGGCATAACGCTCGGCTTCACCAGCAGCGTTTTTGGCTTCGATCAGGCGGTGCTGGGCATCGTAGCCATAGGTGACCAACGTCTGGATGGTGCTCCAGGCATCTTCCAGATTGTCTGCCGGGCTGAACTGCTGATAGTCGATGGCGACGATGTGTTTTCGATCGTAACGCACGAGGAGGGCGCGACCGGCACCGTTATCGACACGTTTGATTCGATCGTGGATGTCACGAGTAATGTGCAGGCGATTGCCATAATCGTCACTGATGGCAATCAGCGTCGCGCCTTTGGTGTTGTAGCGGAAATGGTAGAACTGGGTGCGTTCACCGGCTTGGGTGAGGATCAGTTCGGAGGGATCCTCACCGAGGAAAATCGCCGCTTCCGACAGGCTGTTGGTAATAGCTGGGCGCTGCACACTTGGCAACGGGAATGTGGTGACGCGGTTTTCGTGGTCGGTCCAGATCACCTCGTCGCCGTTGATGTCGACGCGTTGCGCGAGGGCGTGGCTCCAACCGTAGCCGAGGCCGCAGTCGATTTCCGCAGCGCTGGTGCGATAAAGGCGCGTCCAGCTGAAGGGCAGCAGGCCGCCGAGTTCGCCGTCGGTCAGGGTCAGCAGTTCTTCGCCAGTGACCATCGATACGGGGCAGCCATTGGTGCAGGTTTTCTTGGCGCATGTGGCGCTTTTGTCGTCAGGTGTTTTCGACTGAGTAGAAACGTCGTCGATCTTTTCCTTTGGCTCCAGAACGAATTGTTTTTCTGCTTTCTTACGAGCAAATACAGAGGCGTTTTTCTCCAGCAGGGTAGGCGTGTCGCTGGTGATCGGCACTGGACCTTTGGCGGTTGCCTTCGTCGCTTGTTCGATTTTCAGTGCGGCCTTTTTGGCGGCATTCATCGGTACGCCTTGCGCGCTAGCAACAAGGGGTTTCACGGTTTCACCGTGAGCCTTCAAGGCGTGTCCCTTACTCGTCGCCAACAGTTTTTCGGCAAACTCTTGCAGCATTTGTACTGCGGTACCCGATTTGACTTTGACCAAGGTTTTTGTGCCAACACGAATCGCCAGCCCGACGCCACCGGAAAGACAGATCCCCAGCACCACGTTGATCAGAAAGGAAGTGCTGATGGCGGTAATCACTTCCACACAGACTTGCGGCGGCAACATGCCGACCCACGCGACAATGGCCGAGAGATAGATGAACATCAGCGGCTCGTCGCTGAGAATCAGCAGCCCGGTAGCAATGGCTTCTTTCGATGCTGAATAGAGTTTTTTTACCTCGTCTTCATCCAGGTACTGGAGAAGTTTCTTCGCATTGTCGACGGGGTGGGCTAATAATTCGAATAGGCTTTTGATGTCATCCCAGAGACCCAGAAGCGCTTTCTCAAGACTATCAAGTGCGGACTTCACCAAAATGACCGAGCGACCCGTCCGGTCAGCTGCCGTGTAGCTCGCCCATTGCGGCTGGAACTTACCCGACCACTCGCTTTTCAACCAGCCGTCAAGATTTCCGATAACACCCTGGTACGAGGCGTACAGCGCCTTGACGTTGCTTTCAGACACGTTCGGGAAAAAAGTAATGCGGTACATCTGACCCGGCTTGCAGCCTTTGATGACTTCAATACCGCTCGGACCGATATTTGCGGGAATCACCGGGCCGACAACATCGTATCCGCCGAACATCGCTTTTTTGACGGGTTCGAGCTTGACCGGCGTATTGCCAATGGGAACGTACCGCGCGCTTTCAAACATGTGGATCAGCGTGAAATCACCCATCAACGGACAGGTGGCGTAGGTTTCAACGGGGCCTGTCTTGGTCTTGCGCTCAGTGACGCTGACTTCGTTGCCCACTTTGAACTTTTGATCTACATCCATTGCCCAGCCAGTCCAGAAGCCGTCGGCCCAGGTCTTGTAGTCGCTCAGGCAATTATTGAAATCCTTGAGGATGACATTCACGTCAGGCGTCTTGGCGTCCAGGACTTGAAGGACCAATTTACCGATGGGATCAATCATGACGTGACTTCCTTTGTCAGCTCAGCAGCAAGACGCTCTGCCATATCTTCTGTATTGGATTGTTGGCGCACGAAGCGCTCGACCTTGTGGCGCAAGTTACTTTCGGGGAAGGCGAAGAACAGTTCCGGGCAATCTTCTCCCAACCACTGCATCAGGTTGTCGACGACGGTGGTGTGGTCTTTTTCCGCCAGCGTGTCGACTAACTTCTGCGGCACCTCCCACCACGGCCAGGCCTTGGCCGGCGGCACTCCTCTCGGTCCCACTTCCAGTGTCTGGCCATTGATCAGGTAGCGGTCGAACACTGGCAAAACCTCTCCCGCGCCAGCACCCAATCCTTCAAGAATCGGGAAGATATGCCGCCCATCCCAGAACCGAAAAAACACCTCGGTGCCATCGGGCATGCGCACTTGAGTCAAACTGCGAAGATGTTCGAAGACCACGTCCGGGGTGCTGGTGGACACCGCCAGCCAGCCCCAATCCTGAGCGTCGGTTTCAGCAATCCACTGAAGGAAACCGGCGTTGGGTTTCAGCTCGGCGAGGTAGGGCATCACTGGCTGCCAATCGGCGTACGGCGTGCCGCTCCAGATCGGGATCAGTTCCGGTGCCATCTCCTGCTGGTAGAAGGCCTTCAGTGGCTCGGCATCGCTCGCCGCACTGACAATCAAATAGAGACGTTCATTAGCCTGCAACGGCCGTTCCGCCAGCCAATCCTGCGGGGTCAAAAGATCAGATCGCACAAGCACCTGCCTTGCATTTTTCGCACTCTTCACAGAACGGCGCGTTGCGTTTGAGGGTGTTGATCTGCGCCGGGGTCAGGACCGCACCGGCCTTGTCGGCGTCGGCCTGCTTCAGCACGCCGGGCATCAGTGGCGCCGCGCCGGTGCCGTTGCCGGGGCTGCCACCCGAGTTCACGTTGATCACCGGCCCGCTCAGGGTCACGCCGCTGCCGTCGATCTTGATGAAGCTGCCGCCGCCCTTGAGGGTCAGTTCACTGCCCGCTTCGAGCACGACTTTCATGCCGCTGCTCAGGTGGATTTCCTGGCCGGCTTCGATGAATTGGCCAGTGCCGACCTTGATGTGCTGGTTGACGCCCACAGTGAGGTGGTCGTTGGCGCGGGTTTCGACTTTGCGGTCGGCGTAGACGGTGTGGTGTTCTTCGGCCTTGAATTCGCTGTAGCTGTTTTGCTCGACGGTGTCGTGGCGTTCGTTGCCGACGCGGATTTTCTGGTCGTGTTCGACGTTTTCGTCCCAGTCGCGCTGGGCGTGCAGGAAGATTTGTTCCTGGCCCTTTTTGTCTTCGATGCGCAGTTCGTTGTAACCGCCGCCACCGGGGGAACTGAGGGTTTTGAAGGTGCTGCGGGTTTTGTTCGCCGGCAGGGCGTACGGGACGACGTTTTCCTTGTGGTACAGGCAGCCGCTGATCAGCGGTTGGTCGGGGTCGCCTTCGAGGAAGGTGACAAGCACTTCCATGCCGATGCGCGGGATGGCGATGCCGCCGTAGTGGGCGCCGGCCCAGGCGGAGGAGACGCGCAGCCAGGAGCTGGTCTTGTCGTCGGCCTGGCCTTCGCGGTCCCAGTGGAATTGCACTTTGACGCGACCGTATGGGTCGCAGTGGATTTCTTCACCTTTTGGCCCGGTGACCACGGCGCTTTGGCTGCCGAGGATGCGCGGTTTCTTTTGCGTCAGGGGCGGGCGGTTCGGCACGTCCCACGGGGTGGCCTGGAAGCGGTTGCGGTAGCCCTGGTGGAAATCGCCTTTCAGATTGGTGGTGTCGCTGGTGACCGACTCTTCCAGCACTTGCGGCTGTTTGCCTTCGTGGAGGATTTCGGTGAGCAGCCACAGGTCGTTCCATTTGGCTTTCGGGTGTTGGGTCAGGGCCAGGAAGTGGCCGCTGACCAACAACGGCTGATCGCTTTTGCCTTCGGCGAGCTGGAAGTCACTGCGGTGACGTTCGAGGGCGCGTTTGGCCAGGTGCTTGCCGCGTTCGCGGTCGATGAAGCGGCCGGGATAGTCGTAGTCTTCGAGGTCGGGCAGGGCGTCGCCACGGTTTTCGCTTTCCAGGGTCAGGCGCGGTTTTTCGAAGTCGTAGTCGCGGCGGGTGGTGCGGCTGGTGCGGGTTTCCAGGCGCAGGTCAAAGCGCTTGATCACCGGGTCGTTGGCGACCATGCCGGAGTCTTGCTGGTAGGCCACAGGGGAGAGTTTCGGGAACACCGTCTGGTCATCGCCGAACACCAGTTTGTGGGCGGTGGCGCTGTGCTGAAAGTGGTAGTGGATACCTTCTTCCTCGCACAGGCGCTGGATGAATTGCAGGTCCGATTCATCGTACTGAACGCAGTAGATGCGCTCGGGATAAATCGCCCCGACTTTGAATTCGTAGGCATTGCTTTGGATGCCGTGCTCTTCGAGGACGCTGCCGATGATTTTCGGCACGGTGAGGTTCTGGAAGATGCGTTGGTTGATGCGGTGCGCCAGGTAAGACAGTTGCGGGCGCAGGGTCACCGCGTAGCGGGTCAGGCGTTTGCCGGAATCACCCTGGGCGGCGCGGTAGATCTGGCCATGTATGCCGCTGCCGTCAGGCGAGAGCTGCAAAAAGGCCGGTTTGTGCAGCAGGGTCTCGAGGTCCAGGGACGGCTGTTCACTGACCAGCTCCACCTCAAACACAAAAGGCTGGCTGATGGCTTCCCGACCTTGCAGGGAAAAAACCTGGAAGTCGCTGGAAAGACCTTCGATGGTCAGGGCAAAGTGAGTTTGATTGGCCGGCGCGAACATCCCTTGTTCCTCGTGCAGTGCAGCGGCGCTCGCCGGCACCCGTGCAGGGAGCTTGCGGACGCGAAAATTCTGGAAGGGCGAAAACAACATCGACCAGCAGAGCTGGCCGATGCTTGAGACGGTCGGCCTGAGTTAGGCGACCGGCAGACGCCAGTCATCGGAACCCGAAGTACCGGATACTTCGTGGGTCCAGGTGATTTTGCGGTAGGTGAATTGCACTTCTTCCAGGTGAGTGAAGTGCGAGTTCGACGGGTCCTGGCAGTTGTGCATTTTGTTGTTGATGGCGACGATGATCGCGTCTTCCAGTTTGGTGGTGTAGTAGTGCTCTTGGGTACCTTGAGCCGAGGTGCGGTACCACTGGATAACGATTTCGCTCATGCGCTCGCCGGAGGTCAGAGCCGCCTGCAGCAGTGGCGAAGCCTTGTCGTACACCTTGGTGATCACGACTGGCTTGTGGACGCGCTGACCGGTCGGTTGGCCGGACTGCGGGTCACGCGGGATGATCACGTCGTGGCTGAATGCCTGAACCATGACCTGGTCTTCGTGACCTTCCTGATAGGTGTTGCCAACCGAGTCGGCGGTGAAGGCGCCGGCGGTGATCAGACCTTGTTTTTCGCCAGTGACGGACATGTACGCTGGTGTAGCCATGGATGTGCTCCTTGCTAAAAGTTAGGGTGCCCGGGAGGCGGTATCGCCCGGTGGGTGCCTGACTGTTATCAAGGTCCGTGCCAGAAACGGTTAAGGCTATATAAATCAGGTGGTTGAGAGGATTTTCAGCACTCGCGGAGGATGTTCGGCAGCGATCGCCAGTGAATGTGCGCAAGAAGTTGCGCAGTACTGCGCAACTTCTTGCGCACTTGGCTGGGGCGCCTGACAGGCCGGGCGCTCAGCGACCCGGGAAGGGCGTTTGCAGCGCTGAGTGCGCAACTTCTTGCGCATCAAGGCGGTTAGCCATCATCCGGTGACCCATCGTCTGATTTGCCGGTAACCGGCAGCAGACGCGCTAGGGTGACAGGTGCAACGAATGCCGCAGCCTGGAGGTCAAACTCAGCGCCGAGATGAATGAACATCTGCGAATTCAAGGAGAACGACATGAAAATCTTGATGGTTCTAACGTCACACGATCAATTGGGTAACACGGGTAAGAAAACCGGCTTCTGGCTGGAAGAATTCGCCGCACCGTATTTCGCCTTTAAGGACGCCGGCGCTCAGTTGACCCTGGCCTCACCGAAGGGCGGTCAACCACCGCTGGACCCAAAAAGCGACGAGCCGGACGCGCAAACTGCGGCCACCGAGCGCTTTCGCAAAGACTCTGCCGCCCAGTCCGCATTGGCCTCTACCGCTCTGCTGAGCAGCGCGAGAGCTGAAGATTACGACGCGGTTTTTTATCCGGGCGGCCATGGCCCGCTGTGGGATTTGGCCGAAGACAAAATTTCGATCGCTCTGATCGAGGCATTTTACAAGGCAGGCAAACCGGTCGCGGCCGTCTGCCACGCACCGGGTGTGTTGCGTCACGTCAAAGGCGCGGACGGCCAGCCGCTGGTCAAAGGCAAGCGCGTGACGGGCTTTACCAATTCCGAGGAAGAGGCTGTGCAACTGACGAAGGTTGTACCGTTTTTGGTGGAGGACATGCTTAAGGAGAAGGGTGGCGTCTATTCCAAAGGTGCTGACTGGGCGAGTTATGTGCTCACTGATGGTTTGCTGATCACCGGTCAGAATCCGGCATCATCCGAGGCTGCCGCCGAGGCGTTGTTGGCGAAGCTGAAATAGATCAAAAGATCGCAGCCTGCGGCAGCTCCTACATGGGAACGCGAACACCTGTAGGAGCTGCCGCAGGTTCGGGCCGCGTTCGGACGATCTTTTCAACGTGTCATCGCGTAATAGCCGCGAAACATTCCTCGATCGAGCGCCGCTGCGTCTCGGCATACAACGCCAACTCATCAATTGTCGAACGCCCCAGCGCCTTCTCGAACACCTGCCGGTTCGACTGCACGCCATAGTGGGTTTGCGCCGCATCCCCCAGGTTCGACTGAAAAATCCCCGCAGCGCTCACCGGCAGGAAATCTTCGTACACCAACGGTTCAACCCGCCAATAGCCGCCGCTGAGCAGATCCTCCAGCGAACGCGATTTCAGCTCATCGGCCCCCAAACCTTTTTCCGTGACGAAGTAGCGAAAATACGCCAGTTCCTGTTGGCGCATGCCCTCAACGGTGTCAGGGAATTCTGCAAAGTGCTGCACCATCAGCGCGTTGTAACGTGCGGCATTGGCCTCATTGGGGAAGTCTTTCAATTCATCCCGGGCAGCGTTGAGCAAACGGTCGTAAAGCGCCCGGCCTTTGGGGGTGAGCGCCGCGCCGCGTTGCTCGATTTCGCCGAAACGGGCGCTGTGGCTGCCACGATTCTCGGCTTGATCGGTGAAGGCGACAGGCTCGTCCAGGGCCTTGAAACTGGTCTGGCGCAGGAGGATCGGGCACTGACGGCGGGGCGGGCCTTCGATCACCGCTTTGGGGGTGATGCCGTGGGCAGGCATTTGCGCCTGGACGATGTCGATGTCCAGGGTGCGCGGCGTCAGGTGGTTGATATGCGGGCCAGTGAACGCCACCACGTCGGCGATCAGGCGATGCTGGGCGCTGAGTTTGCGGTACTGCTCGGCGGTCACAGTGGCGGTGTGATGCCAACGGAACGTTTCCAGCGCCTGCCCGACGAAGTCCTGGGCCTCCTGTTCGGTGAGGCCGCCCTGTGTTTCGGCGCGCTCGATGAGAATCAGCGCAGTGGGCGTGAAGATCGAACGCTTATCCAGCACCGATTGGGCGAACGCTCGCAGTTCAAGGTCTTCGATCAGTTCCAGGCGCAGCAGGGAAGTGAATACCCGGAACGGGCTGACCTGCAAAGCCGTCTCATGCACCGCGCGAAAAGCCGTGGAGTGCACCGGTACGCCGGCCGGGGTCAGGTCGTAATAACCCACCGGCTGCATGCCCATCACCGCAAACAGCCGGGCGAGGGTGGCCAGTTCATCGGCGGTGCCGACACGGATCGCGCCATGCCGCTCCAGGTCCAGGCGCTGGATTTCACCGGTGCTGTTCAACTGTCGGGCGATCTGTGGATCGCTGTCCAGCACGTGACGGTTGGTCTGTTCCACCAGTTCCATCAGCGCGCCATAGAGCGGCACTTCTTCGCGGTACATGTCGGACATCGCTTTGGAAAAGCGTTGGCGGATCAGGTCAGGGCTGACGAAGTTCGGGTGGCTCATGAAAACAATTCCTGGTGCGGTGACGTAAAGGATGCGGGAAAAGATCGCAGCCTTGCGCGGCGCCGACAAACGAAGAATCTTACGGACTTCATTCTGCAAAGGACTGCTGTGTAGCAGCTGTCTTGTGGCGAGGGGATTTATCCCCGTTGGGCTGCGAAGCGGCCCCTGTCTGCCCAGCCACACCGCGTCCAATGGATTACGACGGCTTCGCCGCCGAACGGGGATAAATCCCCTCGCCACAAGGCTGCTGCTACACAGGAAGTTCAGAGCGCAGCGATGCCAAAAATTCCCGATACAGCCGCGCCGTGTTCGTCGGTTGTTCCACCATCGGCATATGGCCGGTGTGGTCCCAGACTTCAACTCGCAGATCGGCGATGCCTTTGCTCCAGATCGCCACGCTGCTGACATCGATCAAGCGGTCCTTGCGCCCCCACAGCAACAGCGCCTGGCACTTGATGTCGGGCAGTTTCGGCTCCATCGGCGGGCTGGCGCGAAAGTCCCTGAAGATTTCCTCCAGCTCCTCGCATTGCTGTTCATAGCGTTGCGCGATGGCGTCCAGCACCACCTTGGGTACCCACGGCGGTTCGGCCATGGTCATGGCGTAGAAGCGCTGGAATTCTTCCCGTGAATGAATCAGGAACGGGTTGTGGCCCTTGGCTAAATGCCGCTCCAGGTCGCTGGCTTCGGGGGCGGTGACACCCGCCGGGTCGATCAGGGCCACCGAAACAATGCGGTCCGGGTACGTGGCCGCGAGCCACGCTGCCATGTAACCGCCCATCGAGTTGCCGATCACATGGACTTTCTCGACGCCGCAGACATCGAGCAACTGGATCATCCGCTTGGCCTGCAAGGGAATGTCGTAGCCGCCGCCCGCCTTGAAGCCGGTTTCGCCATGGCCGGCGATGTCGGGGATGATCACCCGATAGTTGCCGACAAAGTGCCGGGCAAAACGCAGCCAGATGTTCTTGTCGGCGCTGTAGCCGTGGAGCATCAGCACGCTGCTGGACGCTTCGTACGGCCCACCTTGCCAGGTCGAGACGGTCATTTCGGCGATCGGCACGACAATTTTGTGCAGACCATACAGCTTGGCCTCTATCGACATGTTCAAGTCATAGAGCCAATGACCGACGGCCGGGTAACTCAACCAGCTCCAGGCCACGAAAACTGCGAGTGCGACAACCAACAAAAGCATCTGGCATCTTCCTTTTACGTGATCAGGACAGAATGTGATCGGCGGGTTTCAGCGCTCTGGTCAACCGGTGATAGCTGAAACTGAACCCCGGAAACATCGCAATCACATGACCGCTCTTGCTTTGATACCAACTGTGGCAGCCCCCGGACTTCCAGACGGTGCGTTCCATCTCCCGGTGGATCATTTCAGTGTAGGTACGTTCTGCTTCGGGGCGTACTTCGATGCTGCGCAAACCGTGTTCTTTTAACGTGCGGATACAATCGAGAATGTAGTTCATCTGCGACTCGATGATGAACAGCGCCGAGGTGTGGCCGATGCCCGTGTTGGGGCCGGTGACGATAAACAGGTTGGGGAAGTCTGGCAGGCTGGTGCCGAGATAGGCCCGCGGATACTGGGCCCAGAAATCTTTGAGTTGTGTGCCGTTTTTGCCGGTGACCGGGTAGGAAATCACCCCGTCGGTGGCGTCGTAACCGGTGGACCAGACGATCAGGTCCAGGTCGATGTGTTGGCCATCCTGGGTGACGATGCCGGTTTCATCGATGGTGGCGATGCCTTGCTCGCGGCTGTGCAGGCTCACGTTACTGCGACCCAGCGCCGGGTACAGGGTGCTGGAGATGATCACCCGTTTGCAGCCGATGACGTAGTCGGGCGTCAGTTTCTGCCGCAATTGCGGGTCGGGCACTTGCCGTTTGAGGAAGTGCAGGGCGTGTTGCTGGACCAAGCGGATCGCTGGTTTCGAATACTTGAAGGCAATCACCCGGGTTTCGAACAGCCAGTAGATGATCCAGCGCAACAGTTTGTAGGCCGGTTTGAGCCCCAGCAACCAACGCTGGAATGGCCCAAAGGCACGGTCGGCACGAGGCAATACCCAGTGAGGCGTGCGCTGGAACACGTGCAGATGCTCGACGTCCGGGGCAATCGTCGGAATCACCTGGGCGGCGCTGGCGCCGCTGCCAACGATGGCCACGCGTTTTTGCCGGTAATCGTAGGTGTGATCCCAGTTGTTGGTGTGAAAAGTCTTGCCCTGAAACCGCTCCTGGCCCTCGAAGTGTGGAATCACGGGTTGGCTCAACGGCCCGGTGGCGTTGATCAGGAACTGCGCATGGAACGTGCCTTTGCTGGTGGTGTGCACCTCCCAGCGTTTGCCGTCGTCGTCCCATTCGATGCGCTCGACATTGGCCTGCAGTTCCACCTTGTCTCGCAGGCCGAAGTGCTCCACCACGTACTGGGTGTAGTGGTGCAATTCAGCCTGTTCGGCGAACATTTGCGTCCAGCGGTAGGGCGCGAAGGACAGTGAATACAGCGGCGAGGGCACGTCGACCGCGGCACCCGGGTAGGTGTTTTGGCACCAGGTGCCGCCGAAAAAGTCCCGTCGTTCCAGCAGGCGGAAATCGCCGATGCCTGCCTTGAGCAAATTGATCGCCGCGCACTGGCCGCCAAAACCGCTGCCGATGATCAACACTTGAAAGGTTTGCATGGGCCTCCTTTTTTATCGTTATTGATCGAACCCTCCTTTCATGTATAGCCAAACATTGGTCGCTCGCCTCATGGCTATGCCTTGGTATTCAGACCGCCAGCCGGTGATGGCTATTTGCCGTTGCCCTGATAGACTCTCACCACACTTGAAACCCTGTGTTTTCAGGTTCCGTTCAGTGGCGCAGAGGCCTCTATGGAAAAAACGGGAGGAAAAGGACTTTCACTGGCCAGGAGGCTCTATACATCGCGAACCCTGGGTTTGGCTTTGGGGCTGTTGCTCGTGAGCGCGGCGATGTATCCACTCAACCCTGCACCGTGGGTCTGGGGGGCGATGCTGCTCAACGCCGTACTCTGGCCGCACCTGGCTTATCAATGGGCGCGCCGCGCGCAAGTGCCTTATCACGCCGAACACCGCAACCTGCTGGTGGACGCCTTCCTCGGCGGCTTTTGGGTCGCCGCCATGCACTTCAATCCGCTGCCCAGCGCGACGACCCTGGGCATGATGGCGATGAACAATGTGGCCATTGGCGGTTTACGTTTCCTGTTGGCGGGAACCGTGGCGCAGATTCTCGGGATGGGCGTCGGACTGCTGATTTTCTCCCCCGCCTTCATCCCGCAAACCAGCCAACTGCAGATGTATGCCTGTTTGCCCTTGATGTGTTTGTATCCGCTGGCATTGGGCTGGATCTGCTTCCGACAGGCCCACACCCTCGGTCGACAAAAGCGTGAATTGCTGGCCCTGAGCCGCACCGACAGCCTCACTGGCCTGCTGAACCACGGCGCCTGGAAGGATCAACTGGAAGTCGAATTCCAGCGTTGCCAACGTCAGCAGCAGGGCGGGGCGATTGCGCTGATCGACATCGACCATTTCAAATCCATCAACGACACCTACGGCCACGTTGCCGGGGACATCGTGCTGCGCCAGTTGAGCAAAATGCTCAAGCAGAACCTGCGCGCGGCGGATGTTGCCGGGCGCTACGGTGGCGACGAATTCTGCGTGATCCTCCCGGACCTTCCGCTCACGAGCGCTGCGGCCGCCATGGATGCCTTGCGTGATCGTTTCGCTACCTTGGGCTACGAGCAGAACCCGGCGCTGACAGTCAGCCTGAGCATCGGCCTGGCCGCCTTCAACCCGGCACACACCGACGCAACCCTGTGGCTCAACGACGCCGACCAGGCGCTCTACGAAGCCAAAGCCACCGGTCGCAACCGCGTCATCTGTTGCGGCGATGGCGAACCGCATTACGAAATGCTCGATTCAGTGTGATCCATCACCAGTACTGTCGCCTGACATTCCGCCATCGCGAGCTTGCTCGCGATGGCTTCAACTCGGTCCAAAGCCGAACGCTCAGTGTTGCATTCGGTCTAGAGCCTTGCGCCGTAGTCAGGTAGGGTGTTTTTCACCCCCCGACACGAAACAAGGATCGATTCATGACGTTCAATCTCCCTCGCTCCCTGCTGGCCACCAGCCTTGGCCTGACCCTCGCCCTTGGCGCTTTCGCTCCCGCAGTTTCCGCCGAACCACACAAACAAGTCCTCGCCGATTCCGAACAGTACAAGGGCGAAGCCCTGAAGTTGCTGGAACGTTTGGTGAACATCGATTCCGGTTCCGGCTATGAACCGGGCCTGACGAAAGTCAGCGATATCGCCATCGACGAACTGAAAAAACTCGGCGCGACTATCGAGCTTGTGCCCAATACACCGGACAAAAGCAGCCATGTGATCGCGACCCTGAAAGGCACCGGCAAGGCAAAAATCCTGCTGATGGCGCACATGGACACCGTCTTCAAGGAAGGTTCGGCCGCCGAGCGTCCGTTCCACATCAAGGACGGCCGCGCCTACGGGCCGGGCGTGATGGATGACAAGGGCGGCATCGTTGCCGGGATCTACGCGCTGAAAGTCCTGAAAAACCTCGACTTCAAGGACTACGCGCAAATCACCTTCCTGCTCGACGCCAGCGAAGAAACCGGCTCGGACATCGCCACCGACTTGATCAAGAAAACCGCCAAGGCCCACGACGTCACCCTCAACCTCGAACCCGGTCGCCCGGCGGATGGCCTGGTGGTGTGGCGCAAAGGCAGTGCCACCGCCGTGGTCGAGGTCAAGGGCAAGGCGGCTCATGCCGGTGTCGCGCCAGAGCTGGGACGCAACGCCGCCATGGAAGCGGCGCACCAGATTTTGCAGCTCGGCAAACTGGGCGATGCAGAGAAGAAAACCACCATCAACTTCACCGTGCTCAAGGCCGGCGACCGCACCAACGTCATTCCGGATCAAGCCACCGCCAAGGCAGACGTGCGGGCGGCGGTGCCGGAAGAGTTTGACCGGATCGAGAAGGACCTGGCGCGGGTTTCGAAAGACAAGCTGATTGCTGACACCGAAGTCACCACCACACTGCAGCGCGGATTGCCGCCGATGCCGCAGACGCCGGAATCGGATCGGTTGATGGCCATGGCTCAGGGGATTTATGGGGAGATTGGGCGCAAATTGACGGAAGAGGGAAGTGGTGGGGCGGCGGATGCCAGCCTGTCAGCGGGCGTGGGAACGCCGACGCTGGATGGGTTCGGGATTGTTGGCGGCAATATTCATACGCCGGAGGAATACGCGGAGGTTGAGAGCGTGGCGCCGCGGATTTATCTGTTGTCGCGGATGATTATGGAGTTGGCTAAGGCTCATTGAATTGCGTGCGGTTTGGGGGCGGTGGTGGGTCAGTTGGATCCGCCCCTCACCCTAACCCTCCCGAAACGTCGGACCGCCCCAGAGGGTAGAGGGGACTGACCGTGGGTTTCTTGAGGCATCCGGCGACGTGAACGACCGAGTTGAATGCGATTTTTAAGTGCTTTGCTGTTGGCCGAACCAAGTTCGACTCAATCTCTCAGGTCGCAGTAAATAGCCAAAACAACTCGGTCAGTCCCCTCTACCCTCTGGGGCGGTCCGACGTTTCGGGAGGGTTAGGGTGAGGGGTGTTTCTCCCGCCGGACACCGCCGTCAAAACCACCCCACAACTTTCCAAGACGTTTCCTACGACGTGCCCTGTTGCCGCGTTTCAGCATCGACCCTTATAGTTGCGTCTCGCGGCAACCCTCCGCGACGATCTTGGCCGGTCGAACACCTGGAAAACTCATTAATAAGGAGCTACCAATATGTTCGACCAAGTCATGCCCCGTTACCTCCCATCGACACCTACGACGCCGAAACCCCGGTGCTCTTCATCAACACCCACAAAGAACTCAGCGACATCGCCGCTTGCGCTGCGCATCGCTTCACCGTTGTTCGCGATCTGGCGGACACCTTGTCCAGCCTGAACCTCAAAGACATTTCCGATTGCGATCTGATGCGCGTTACCCGGGCGGTTCATCTGCTGATGCGCGAAGGCTGCGCGATGCTGGATGTGGTTCAGGCGCGGGCGTTGCAGCGGGAGGAGGGGTTTAAAGCCGAGATTTAGCAGTGTTTGAACTGACGCCATCGTCGGAACGCCGCCCGGAGCAAGCTCGCTCCCACAGGTGATTGCAGGTGTACACAAATCATGCGTCCACAAAAAATTCCCTGTGGGAGCGAGCTTGCTCCGGGCGGCGTTCCGACGATGGCGTCGGCCCGGTTCACACCGTCAAACGCATTGAACCATCACTCCTTAACGCTCATAAACTCTTCCGCCCAACGGATGTATTCCTCAGGCTGCGTATAGGTATGAGTCAGCTCGGTAGCGCTCAAGTCCGATGCCTGGGTAAAGATCTGCCGTTGTTCCCGCAGGCTGTCGTAAGTCGCCTTGATCGCGGCGAAGTAGGCGCCGTGACCATCGATGGTCACCCGCACACCCAGCTCGGCCAGGCGTTTGTCGTCGCGCAGCAACGGGTTGCCGTAGGTGACCAGCATCAGCGGCACGCTCAGGTGCTCGGAGATTTGTTCGAGGTGGTCGAAGTCCCGCACGCCCACCATGCAAATCCCGTCCGCACCGGCCTGCTGGTAATGACAGGTACGGCTGATGACTTCCTGCACCGGCAGAATCCCCGCATTGGTACGGGCGATGATCGCCATCTCCGAGTCGACCCGGGCTTCCAGTGCCGCACGAATCTTGCCGACACCTTCTGCCACCCCGATCAGGTCGGTGGACTTGCGGCCGAACTGGGCGGGCAGCAGCGTATCTTCGATGGTCAGGGCGGCCACACCGGCGCGTTCGAGTTCGACGATGGTGCGCATGACGTTGAGTGCGTTGCCGTAGCCGTGGTCGGCGTCGGCGATGACCGGCAGTTGGGCAACACGGCCAATGCGAGTGGCCTGCTCGGCAAACTCGCTGAGGGTGATCAGGGCGAAGTCAGGCGCACCCAGTACCTGCAACGATGCGACCGAACCGCCCAGGATCCCCACTTCAAAACCCAGGTCAGCGGCAATTCGGGCCGACATCGGGTCGAAGACCGACGCCGTGTGGTAGCAGGCGTTGGAGGCGAACAGTTCGCGAAAGTTACGGCGCAAATCTTGATGAGAAAGCCTGGACATATGAGTTCCACCACTGCAATGGGAATGGAAGGGCTTGAGCAAAAGTGTCAACGCCGAAGGAACAAAAGGCTATCACGCGAGCGGGGGAAGGATGATGACGAATTTGCAGAGGCGGACGGACCACCGTCGGTCACGCCGCCACCGACTGCTGTTGTTGATTGAGCAGCGGCACCGCGCGTACCGAGTTGCCGGGTTGCAGTTGCAGGCGTTTGGCGGTGAGGCGGTCGACGATCAGGCTGTTGCCCACTTGCCTGGCCTGGGCGGCGGTGATGCGGCAGTTTTCCAGGCGACGGTTGTGGATCAGCCACACCGGGGCCTGCTCGTCGGGTGTGCCGATGGCCAGCACCAGCGGTAGGCTATCGCGCACGGTGCGGATATTCGAGACCGGGGCTTCGATCACCGGGCCGGCGTCAAAGATGTCGATGTAACCCTTATGGGCAAAGCCTTCGGCGGTGAGGATTTTCAGCGCCGGTTCCGTGTTCGGGTGCGCCTTGCCGATCACGGCCTGGGCCTGTTCGGTGAGCAGGCAGGTATAGAGCGGTTGGCGTGGCATCAGTTCAGCGATGAACGACTTGTTGCCCAGCCCCGACAAGTGATCGGCGTGGCTGAAATCCATCTTGAAGAAGTGCCGGCCCAGGCTGTCCCAGAACGGTGAACAGCCATGTTCGTCGGCACTGCCACGCAGTTCGGCGATGAGTTTGTCGCCGAACAGGTGCGCAAACTCTGCCACAAACAACAAACGCCCCAACGACAGCAATCGACCGTTACTGCCGTGGCGTTGATCGGGTCGCAGAAACAGCGAGCAAATCTCCGATTGGCCGGTCATTTCATTGTTCAGGAACAACGTCGGAATCTGTCGCCGGATACCCAGGTCCGGTGACGAACTGACCGTGAGCCCGACCCGGTAGTTGTACCAGGGCTCGCGCAGGCCCACGGCGCCTACCAGGGCACTGACGCCCACCAGTTGCTGATCGTCGTCTTCGAGTACGAAGAGGTAATCGGCATCGGCGCGTTCGACCTGTTCGGCGAAGGTTCGTTGGGCCCATCGCACCCGGTGGGTCAGGCGTTCCTCGTTGGCCGGCAGGGTGGTGAAGCCGGGGCCAGCCTGGTGCACCAGGTTCAGCAGGGCGGGCAGGTCGGTGACGTGAACCGGGCGGACAATCATGATGCAACTCCTTCTGCACGCCCGCTCGGGCGCTGTCGTTGGGCGCGGGGCCGGGTGATGCTCACAGTGCGATCAGCCGGATCGGGCTGCCTTCGGTCACGTTCAGGGCGGTGCACATCTCGGCGCTCAACCCCACAGGTTGCCCGGCCTGGTAATTCAGATCGGCGACGATGGCGCGATAGTCCTTCAGCGAATCGTTGCTCACCAGATAGCTGCCACGAGCGTCGATCGGGGAGCCCGGTTTCGCCGTGCTGGTCTGGCTCTGGGCGATGGAGCGGATGCCGGGAGTGCGCGCATACAACGTCGGACCGCCGTCGAACAGGTCGATGTAGCTGTTGGTCTCGAAGCCTTCGCGTTCGAGGATATCGAAGGCCTCCTGGCCATCGGGGTGGATGCGGCCGATACAGTCCCGTGCAGCCTGGGGCAGCATCGGCACGTAGATCGGGTATTGCGGCATCAGTTCGGCGAGGAAGGTTCGGCTTTCCAGGCCGCAAAGTCGCTCGGCCTCTGCGTAGGGCAGGTCGAAGAAATGCTTGCCCACCGCATCCCAGAACGGCGATTGCCCTTCATCGCTGCTGAAGCCGACGATCTCGGTGATCACGGCTTCGGAAAATCGTTGCGAGTGGGCGGCGATGAACAATAGCCGCGCTCGGGACAACAGTTCAGAGAACCGAGTTCGCACCAGCGCTGCGTCAATATGAAAACCCCGCAGCAAGGTATGGCCGCTGAGGTCGTGGCACAACGACAACGCGGGCACGCCGTGCTCGATGTTCAGCTCCCGCGAGGCGCTGGTGAAGTGCCGGTTGCGCAGGCTATAGAACGGCTCGCTGAAACCAGCGGTGGCAAGGATCTCCGAGCAGCCCACCAAACGCTCCCGGGTCAGATCTTCCAGCACGAAGAAGTAATTCTCCGGGCCATGACCCTCGACGTTTTTTTCGAATGAGGCGCAGGAGTCGAGAATCTTCTCGCGCAGGCATTCGGTGTCGTCCGGCAAAGACGTGACGCCTACCAGGCTGTCGCGCGCCAGTTGCTGCAACTGGGGCAGGTCGGTTAACTCGACTGGGCGTAAGACCAGCATGGATGCACTCCTGTATCAAAGGGTTCGGCGGTTGGCACCGAACCTGACTATCACTGTCGGTTTCCACGCGTTATATCGGCGGTCGCCTGAATTGTTGTCAGACGCCGCTCTTTTTCTTGTCAGCCGTTGCTTGGGTCGGGCAGTACCGCACGGGTGCCCAGTTTGTTGAGTACAAACAGGTAGACCAGGCCCAGGGCAATCCAGATGAGGCCGAGTTTCTGTGCTTCGACGCCCATGTTGTACATGATGGCCGCGACGATGATGAAGCCGATCACCGGGCAGATCAGGTGACGGATCACCTGGCCGGATTTCTGCCGACGCCAGTAGTAGTTGATGACCGTCAGGTGCAGCAACATGAAGCCGCTCAGTGCGCCGAAGTTCACCAGTGAGGTGAGGGTGTCCACCGAGTTGATGAACAGGTAGCAGATCACCAGCGACAGTACGGCCACCAGGTAGATGCTCACGTACGGCGTGTTGTGTTTGGGATGAACCTTGGCCAGTACCTTTGGCAGCTTGCCGTCTCGGGCCATGCCGAACAGCAGACGAGACACTGCCGCTTGGGAGGTGATTGCCACCGCCACACCCCAGGCCAGCGCCGTCGCCACGGCGGTCAGGGTGGCCAGCCAGCTGCCGGCCGCGAGTTCAGCGATTTCATAAAAAGCCGTGTCAGCCGATTTGAAACCCATGCCGGCCGCCAGATCCGTCGCAATCCAGGTCTGCACGACGAAGATCACGCCCATGACCACCAGCGTGATCAGCGCGGCCTTGCCGATGCTGCGGCCCGGGTCACCCTTGATCTCTTCGGCGAGGGTGGAAATCGCATCGAAACCGAGGAACGACAGCACCGCAATCGACACCGCTTGCATCAACAGGGCGAAGTTGAACGTCTCGGGGTTGTACAGCGGCGCCAGTGTCAGCTGACCGTTACCGCCGCCACTGTGCAACGCGTTCCAGGCGTAAAACAGGAAGATCCCCAGCACCACCAGTTGCGCCAGCAGAAAGACGATGTTCATTCGCGCGGTGAAGGTGATGCCCCGCAAGTTGACGAACGTCGCGCTGACCAGGAAGGCCAGGATGAAACCGACCTTCGGAATGTCCGGGTACAAATGATTCAGGGCCATGGCCGCGTACACATACAGCAGTGGCGGAATCAGCAGGTAATCGAGGAGCATCAGCCAACCGGCGATAAACCCTACGTGCTGGTTCAGGCCGCGTTGCGCGTAGGAATAAACCGAGCCGGCAATCGGAAAGGCCCGAGCCATGCTGCCGTAACTCAGGGCCGTGAAGAGCATCGCCACCATGCCGATGATGTAGGCCAGCGGCACCAGGCCCGGGGCCTCGGCGTTGACGTAGCCATAAACACCAAACGGTGCGATGGGGATCATGAAGATCATCCCGTACACCACCAGGTCGGTCAGTGACAGGCTGCGTTTCAACTCTTGCTTGTAGCCGAATTCTTCTATTTCCATGAAGCCCTTCTCCTTGGGATCAAAGCAGCTGCAAGCTGCGAGTTTGAAACGATTCCTTTACAACAGCGGCGCCAGGTATTCGGTAAAGCGATTGATGTCTTCAGGCGTGCGCAGCAGGTCGTTGCGCACCTCGATCAACACCGATTCCAGGCCGCGTGCATCGCCGTGGACCGGCACGGTCATGTCGCCCAGCGGGTTGATTTTGTACGGCTCATTACCGGCAACCTTCAATGGGTGCTGACTCAAGCCATCGATCAAGCGCTGGGCATATTCCCTGGCCTCTCTATACAACACGCCAACTTCAAGCAAGCGGGGCTGGCCGTGATAGACCGGCGTGAAGCTGTGAATGCCTACCACCCGCACCGGTCGTCCTTGAGCCACACGTTCGTCGATCAAGTCTGTCAGACGCGAGTGAAACGGCTCGAACAGGGTTTGCCGACGGTACTCGCGGGTGGCTTCGTCCAGGTCCCGGTTGCCCGGCACCTGATAAATCTCGCTCTGCGCCGGAATGCTGTCCGGGGCTTGGCGCGGTCGGTTGAGGTCGACCAACAGTCGCGAATAATTGGCCGCCAACAGGGTTGCGCCCAATGCTCGGGACAAACCCTCGGCCAGCGCCAGAGCGCCGATGTCCCAGGCGATGTGCTCGCGGGCCGCCTCGCGACTCAGGCCCAGGTCATTTAACCCGGCCGGAATAAAACGGCTGGCGTGCTCGCACACCAAAATCAACGGGTGGCCGGAGTCTTCCCGGCTCAGGGTGTACGCGGGCTCGGTGTATAGACCAAGCTCAGCAGATTCAGTACAGGCGCGCATAGTGCTCACAGCGTTCGGCGGACGACAGCTGTTCCGTCAGCGTCAGCTCCTCGGTTTTAAGGGCGAAGTAGGTGTCCAGCAACGCGCTCGGCAGGGCTTCGATCAGGGCCTCGCTGTTGCGCAGGCAATCCAGGGCCTGGGCAAGGGACGCGGGCAGGGCGACGATGCCGCGCGCCTGGCGTTGCTCTTCGTTCAGGGAGTCGGGGACTTCATCGGTGATTGCGTTCAAGGCCAGGCGTTGCTCGATGCCCAGCCGACCGGCAATCAACAGCGCGGCCATGGCCAGGTGCGGTGAGGACGTGGCGTCCATGGCGCGAAATTCGAGGTTGTATTGCGATGCCACCGATTTGCCGCCCAGGCTTGTCGTCGGGCAGATTCGCAGCGCCGCTTCGCGGTTGTGTTGGCCGAGGCACGCGTAGGACGCGCTCCAGCGATGAGGCTGCAAACGTTCGTAGGACACCGGCGTCGGCGCGGTAAACGCACAGAGTGCAGGCAGGTGATGCAGGATGCCGGCGGCCCAGTGCTGGCCGAGGGTCGACAAACCATTGGTGGTGCCGGCGTCGTACATCACTGGTTGGCCAGCCAGGTCCAGCAGGCTGACGTGCAGGTGCACGCCGTTGCACACCGCATGCTCCGAGGTCTTGGGCGCGAAGCTCAACGCCAGGCCCATTTGCCGGGCGATCTCTCGGCTGATTTCACGCACGTTCACCGCGCGGTCGGCAGCCGCCACACCCATGGTCGGGCGACAGGTGATTTCGTATTGATGCTTGCCGTACTCGGGCAGGAACATTTCCGGCTCGACGCCACCGGCACGCAGGGCGCTGAGCAGCCAACCGCCAAACTCGGCACCCTGACGCTGGGCTTGCAGCGAAAACGCCAGGTGTTCAACGTCGCCGGTGTTCAAGTTGAATTCATGCTCGAACGCCGCATTGACCTGCAAGCCCAACTCGGCGCGATAACGCTCTACCTCGTTGCGCAACACCGTACGCGGGCAGGCACCCCACGGGCGGCCATCGGTTTCGCGAATGTCACTGTGCATAAAATCCAGCGCCGGAGCGTTGGCATCCGGGCCGTTATTGACCGTCACTCGGCTGGCCGGATCGGGCATCAGCCGCAAATCGCCATAAGCACCCCACGGGTTGGCGTAGGCGATGATGTCTTGCGGGGTCAGCGCGCTGTTGGCCGGCACCCAGCCACATCCTGTCCTTTGATAGTGCTCGAGTTCGTCCGTGGGAAAGGAGCGTCCGCGTGTCACGCCGATCAGGTCGGTGGTGACGAGGGTGGTCATGGGCAGTGGCAACAGGCGTTCGCTCATGGCTGCATCTCCTGCAACCGGCCGAGCACCGTCTGGGTATTGGTGATCCAGCAGTAACCCTTGATTGCATTCAGGCAGGCCTGATGCCGCGCGGGCGTGTAAGTCGCGCAGGCATCTTCCACCAGCGTTACCAGATAACCGCGGTCCGCGGCGTCACGCACAGCCATGTCCACGCACTGGTCGGTGATGATGCCGGCGATGATCAGGTGCTGCGTCCCGAGGTTGCGCAGCACGTAGTCGATGTTGGTGGAGTTGAAGACCCCGGACGAGGTCTTGGGCAGCACGATTTCGTTTTCTGCCGGGGTCAGGTCGTCGATGATCCGCGCTTGCGGGCTGCCCTTGGGCAAGTGCATGTCTGAGAGTTTGTGGTCCAGCGAGCGGTCGCGGCCATCGGCGGTGAGGCTTTCGATGATCGTGTGCAGCACGTTTTGCCGGGCGCTGCGAAAGGCGCTGAGCAATCGGCGTTGATTGGGCACCACCTGCATGTGGGTGCGGGTCAGGAAGTACTCGGCGTCCGGTCCGTTGAGGTGCGGGTCGAACTGCGGTTCAAGCCAGGCGCGTTGCATGTCCACCAGCAACAGCGCGGTGTGATCGGTGACGAATGGCAAATCCCGAGGCGAGTGGTGGGGGAGCGTGAACATCCTTATTTATCCTCCAGCAGGTGGGTGTCGAAGTCGGTCCGCAGGGCGTCGATGCCTTCCAGGCGATCGGCCAGATCCGGACTGCGCAGGGACAGGCAGGCAATCAGCGCTTCGACCTGGGCCAGCGCCGGAACCAGGGAGTCGAAGGCCGACACCGACTCAACCGGCGCACTGATAATCAGGTCGGCCATTTCCCGCAACGGTGAAGCATAGATGTCGGTGAACAACACCACGCGTGCATATCGACTTTTTGCCGCATTGGCCACGCGCAGGGCCTGTGACTGGTAGCGGCGATAGTCGAACACCAGCACCACGTCCTGACGCTGCACGTCGAACAATCGGTCGGGCAGTTGCGCGTTGTCTTCCAGGGCTAAACAGCCTGGACGCAGCAGGCGCAGGTGGTTGAGCAAATAACTGGCGAGAAAACTGCTGAAGCGGCCGCCAAAGCAATGCACCTGATGGCGGGTGTCGAGCAGCCATTCCACCAGAATCCGCACATCTTCGGGTTGGGTCAGCGCATGGGTGTCCACCAGCGCTCGATGGCTGTGCGCCAGATATTGGCTCCAGGCGTCGCCTTTCTGAAGATGGGCACGAGGTTGCAACAGGGCCCTGGGGGAGCGGAGGCGGTGGTCCATGTCGCTGAGCAAGGCATCCTGGAAATCGGCATAACCGCTGAAACCCAGTTTTTTGACCAGTCGCACGATGGTGGGATCGCTGACACCGGCATGTTCGGCCAAACGTGACATCGGGCCCAGTCCGTTACGCGGGTACTGGTCCAGCAAGGCACGGATGACTTTGCGTTCCGACGGCGTAAGGTCCAGGCCGGGATCGGTGATCAGGTCTCTGAGAGAGGGCATCCGGGCTCCTGCTGGATGGGTATGTCGGTTTCATTTCATAAATTGCTAAAACAGTATTTATGTAGCGGACTCAACATGTCTAGTGAATTTTTTCAGGGTTTTTTAAAGCCCCAAAACAGGGCGAAAAGCCCGTGGGCATTGGGCTACATGGATGTCGACTGAGCTTGTAGGTCATTGCCCTTATCGGCGTCGGATATCGCCGATTTTTTCAGGTGTGGGTGAGGTCGAACCTGAGTTGGCTGGCTCAAACGAAACGCCCTGGATCGCGCTTCTTGCGGCACAATTGGGCAACTATTTTCGGCGTGACGCCGTTTCAATTTCCATCGACAGAGTGATCCCTCGTGCAGGCGACCCGTTTGACCCTGATGTGCCACGCTCGAACCGTCGCACAAAAATTGGCGAGTTTTCCTACGAATGAGCCCATAGAGATGGATTGGCAATCGGCAAGGGGATCGCGTCGTGCTCAGTTCAAAGGGACGCCGCGACTGATGTGTGGACCTGAACTGCGAACCCGGCAAACCGCCGAGCTGTTCGGCAGCGACGCGCAGATTGTCGAGGCATTGAGGGATTGCGATTTCGGGCACTGGAAAGGCGTACGGATCGACGATCTGCAAAAAAACGCAGCCGAAACGCTGCAGGTCTGGCTCGATGATCCGAATTCGGCGCCCCACGGTGGCGAGTCGGTGGTGCAACTCGGTGAGCGGGTCGCCGCTTGGCTGAAAACGCTGGAGGCCACACCGGGACACATTGTTGCCATCACCCATCCGTTTGTCATTCGCGCCGCGCTGACGCAGGTGCTGCAAGGCGCAGCGTTCAACCTGATCGACATTGAACCGCTGTCGGCCATCGAGTTGCGGTTCAACGGCCGCTGGCGCCTACGCTTGCTGGGCACGGACCCTGAGGGAGCACGTTGATGAAAAAACTTCTGGTCATCGGTATCGGCGCCGGCAATCCCGACTACATCACGATGCAAGCCGTGAAAGCGCTGAACCTCGTCGACGTGTTTTTCCTTATGGACAAGGGCCAGAGCAAAGATAAATTGATCGACCTGCGCCGCGAGATCTGCGAGCGCTACATCACCGATCGCGACTACCGCTTCGTTGAGGCCCACAGCCCGGAGCGCGAACGCGGTGATGTGGACTACAAGGCTAGCGTGGAAGACCTGAACCTGGCCAAGCAGCAGACTTTCGAACGGTTGATCAGCGAGGAATTGACGGATGACCAGTGCGCCGGTTTTCTGGTGTGGGGCGATCCGGCGTTGTACGACAGCACCATTCGAATCTTGCAGGCGATTCTGGCTTCGGGCCGGTGCGTCTTCGAATTTGAAGTGATCCCCGGTATCACCAGTGTCCAGGCGCTGGCGGCGCAGCATAAGGTGCCGCTGAACCGCATTGGCCGCTCGATTGAAATCACCACGGGCCGACGGCTGGCGGCGGGGCAGGTGAGCGATGCCGACAGCCTGGTGGTGATGCTGGATGCGGAAGATTCCTACCATCGGGTGGCGGACCAGGAGACGGAGATTTACTGGGGGGCCTACCTGGGGACGCCGGATGAAATCCTGATCAGTGGCAAGCTCAAGGATGTGGCGGATGAGATCGAACGGGTGCGCAAGGTGGCTCGATTGGAGAATGGGTGGATTATGGATACCTATTTGTTGCGCAAGCCTTGAGTGCATCGGTGTCTGCGCTGGCCTCATCGCGAGCAAGCTCGCTCCCACATAGACCGCGTCCGTCAATACAACTCGGTCAACTGTGGGAGCGAGCTTGCTCGCGATGAGGCCCTCAAAAACTCCTCAAATTATTGCTTTAACCTCCCGCCCAAACCGCTCCCGATACACCGACGGCGGCACGCCGACCACCCCACGAAACGCCACCCGAAAACTCTCCACCGAGCGATAACCGCAGCGTTGGGCAATCTGGTCGGTGTTCTGATTCGTGCTCTCAAGCAGCTCCCGAGCCCGGCCCAGGCGTTCATGCTGCAACCAGGCTTTGGGCGGCATGCCGGTGGCTTCAGTGAAGCGGCGCAGAAACGTCCGTTCACTCATCGCCGCCTCACTCGCCAGCTCGCGCACCTCCAGCGGTTCATGCAAACGCTCGCGTGCCCACTGCATGACGCGCGATAAATCGCTACGCGGCGTAGGACTGACAGGTGTCGGAATGAACTGCGCCTGACCGCCGGTGCGTTGCGGCGACATCACCAGCCGCCGCGCCACCGAGTTGGCCACTTGCGTACCGAAGTCCCGCGCCACCAAGTGCAGGCAGGCATCGATACCGGCAGCACTGCCGGCCGAGGTGATCAGCTGACCTGAATCGACATAGAGCACGTCCGGGTCCACCAGAATGTTCGGAAAACGCTCGGCCAACTCAGCGGTGTAGCGCCAGTGCGTGGTGGCGCTGCGACCGTCGAGCAAACCGGTGGCCGCCAGCACGAACACGCCTGAGCAGATCGACAGCAGCCGCGCACCCCGCGCATGGGCCTGGCGCAGGGCCGCGATCAATGCCTCAGGCACCGGGGCGCTGCGATCACGCCAGCCGGGAATGATAATGGTCCGGGCGTCCTCAAGCAGTTCCATGCCGCCATCGGCCAGCACCTGAATGCCTCCCATAGCGCGCATCGGGCCCTGATCCACGGCGGCGATCCGGTGCTCGTACCAAGGGAAGTCGAACTCCGGACGGGCCAGGCCGAAGATCTCCACGGCGATGCCGAACTCGAATGTACAGAGGCCGTCGTAGGCCAGAATCGCGACCAGTCCAGGGGTGGGTTGCATTTGGCGGAAAGTTCCCGGTGAGTGTCTTGTGCGCAACTTTAGCCGCAAGCGCCGGGCGGATAAAGTCTTCTCACACCCACACAGAATTTGGAGTACAGCCCATGACCAGCCTGGTCCGCAAGATTCCCGCCGCCCCCTCGGCCATCGCCCTGATGCATTTCAGCAACCGTCTGACCTTCGAAACCGACTGTTCCGACGTCTACGGCAGCCAACAGGCCGGCGAAGTTGATTTTGTCCTGGTGGACGTGCGCGGCCCGCTCGCGTTCGAGCGTGGCCATGTGCCGGGAGCGATCAATATTCCGGGGCGACTGCTGAGCGCTGAAGGTCTGGCGGCCTACCCGAAAGCCGCCATGTTCGTGGTGTATTGCGCCGGGCCCCACTGCAACGGTGCCAACAAGGCTGCCGTGAAACTGGCGGCGCTGGGTTACCCGGTCAAGGAAATGATCGGCGGGGTGACCGGGTGGCTGGATGAAGGCTTTGAGTTGAGTGTTGCGATGCAACGGCCTGTCAGCACCGTGATCGGTTGCGAGTGTTGATGTAGTCGAAAAGATCGCAGCCTCGTTTCACTCGACAGCTCCTACAGGTCTACGTGATCGCCTGTAGGAGCTGTCGAGTGAAACGAGGCTGCGATCTTTTGATCTTGCTTCTTAAACCCGCGCCTCCCACCACCCATCTAGCGCCGCCTGCAACCACTCGAACACGGCCGCGTAGGCGGCGCTGTCCTGTCGACCCCGGGGCAGCGGTGACTCGTCGGCAAAGTGTTCATTGAGCATCGCCACCGATTCAGCCGTCCACTCCGGATGAAACTGCAACCCCACCCGCGTCGGCCCGACGCGAAACATCTGCTGCTCGCACTGATCACTGCTGGCCAGCAACTGCGCGTTTGGCGGCAGGTCGATGGCGTCTTCGTGCCATTCCAGCACGTTCAGATGCTGACCATCGGCGAACGTCACGCGGGTCCAACCGGTTTCGGTTCGATCCATCCGCCGCACATTCCCGCCCAGACTCAGCGCCAGTAACTGCGCCCCCAGGCAAATCGCAAACACCGACGCGCCTTGGTCCAGACTGCCTGCCAACCACTGGCGTTCGGCTTCCAGCCAGGCGGGTCCGGCGTTGGATTCATAAGGCCCGCCCAAAAAAATCACGGGTACTGCACTCACTGGCGGCAACTGGCCGAGGTCGGCGCGAAATACGTTCAAGGTCAAACCTCGGGACGCAGCCCATGTAGCAATGGCACCGGGACCTTCGGCGGGGTGGTGCTGGATCAGGTTCAACGTGGGCATAAGGGCTCTCTTGTAGTTTTTGCTTGTAGGTTTTGTCTGAAAAAAGGGCTTGTCCTACAGTCTTTGCACTGGCTTGGCGCACGCTTCAAGGGACTTGAATCCGTCGGCCACTTTTCTATAAGTATTTGTCGCTTAAACACAATTTGCCCTCCTTGAGCCGCTCTAGACTGCCGCCCACTTCGGTGCTCTCCAATCGGAAGCAGCAACCGAAAGCCAATCGAAAGCTGCCAATAAAAGCCTCCGCACACAGGAGTTATAAATGAAGAAGCTAGTGATGTTCGGTGCCCTGGCACTGTCGATGTTGTCTCTGACGGCTGTGGCCGAAGACGCCAAGCCGATCCGCCTCGGTATCGAAGCCGGTTACCCGCCATTCTCGATGAAAACCCCTGACGGCAAACTCACCGGCTTCGACGTGGACATCGGCGACGCGCTGTGCGAGCAGATGAAAGTGAAGTGCACCTGGGTCGAGCAAGAGTTCGACGGCCTGATCCCGGCGCTGAAGGTCAAGAAAATCGACGCGATCCTGTCGTCCATGACCATCACCGACGATCGCAAAAAGAACGTCGATTTCACCATCAAGTACTACCACACCCCGGCGCGCTTCGTGATGAAGGAAGGCACCGACATCAAGGACCCGCTGACCGAGCTCAAAGGCAAGAAAGTCGGTGTGCTGCGCGCCAGTACCCACGACCGCTTCGCCACTGAAGTGCTGGTGCCGGCCGGTATCAATCTGGTTCGCTACGGCTCGCAGCAGGAAGCCAACCTGGACATGGTCGCCGGTCGTCTCGACGCGATGCTGGCCGACTCGGTCAGCCTGGACGACGGTTTCCTGAAAACCGACGCCGGTAAAGGTTTCGCTTTCGTCGGCCCGACCTACGAAGACGCCAAATACTTCGGCGGCGGCGCCGGTATTGCGGTGCGCAAGGGCGATACCGAGCTGGCAGAGAAATTCAACACCGCCATCACCGAAATTCGCGCCAATGGCAAGTACAAGCAAGTGCAAGACAAGTACTTCGACTTTGACGTTTACGGCCAGTAATCACGCCGTTCAAAAAAGTGGCAACCGTTGACGCGGTTGCCACTTTTTTTATGTGATTTATCCTGCGACATACATCCAATGTAGGAGCTGCCGAAGGCTGCGATCTTTTGATTTTCTGCAGTTTCACTGCCGCTAAAGATCAAGATCTAAAGATCGCAGCCTTCGGCAGCTCCTACGCTCAGCGATCCTGAGCACCGATAGCTACAGGAGCACCCCCATGCAACGCATCGATCATTCACTGCCCTGGAGTCACTTGGGCACCGAGCGCACCCTCAGCGTGTTTCGTTTTGGCGCGGGCACTCGCAAGGTCTACATCCAGGCCAGCCTGCACGCTGATGAACTGCCGGGCATGCGCACGGCGTGGGAGCTGAAAAAACGTCTGGCCGAGCTCGAAACCCAAGGTCAATTGAAGGGCGTGATCGAACTGGTCCCGGTGGCGAATCCCATCGGCCTCGATCAACACCTGCAAGGCAGCCACATGGGCCGCTTCGAACTGGGCAGCGGCAAGAACTTCAACCGCTCCTTCGTCGAACTCAGCGCACCGGTGGCCGAGTTGATCGGTGATCGGTTGGGCAATGATGCGGTTGCCAACATTGCGCTGATTCGCCAGACCATGGGCCAGGTACTCGACGGCTTGCCGGCACCTGCCTCGCAGCTTGAAGCCATGCACCGCTTGCTGCTGCGCCACGCCTGTGAGGCCGACATCACCCTCGATCTGCATTGTGATTTCGACGCGGCGATTCATCTGTATGCCTTGCCGCAACACTGGCCGCAGTGGCAATCCCTGGCGGCACGTTTGAAGGCTGGGGTGGCGTTGCTCTGTGAAGACTCCGGCGGCAGCTCATTCGATGAGTCGTGTTCAACGCCGTGGTTGCGCCTGGCCAAGGCTTTCCCTGAGGCCGCGATCCCGCCGGCCAATCTGGCGACGACGCTGGAGCTGGGCAGCATGGGTGATACGCGAGTCGATCAGGCTCAAGCCAATTGCGAGGCGATTCTCGGGTTCCTCGCCGAGCAGGGTTTCATCACCGGTACTTGGCCATCGGCCCCGAGCGAATGCTGTGAAGGCATGCCGTTCGAAGGCACCCAATACCTGTTCGCGCCGCATCACGGGGTCGTCAGTTTCCTGCGCGATTCCGGTGAGTGGGTGGAGAAGGGTGATGCGCTGTTTGAAGTGGTCGACCCGCTGAATGATCGGGTCACGACCGTTTGCGCCGGGACCAGTGGCGTGTTGTTTGCGATTGATCGTGGGCGTTATACGCAGCCGGGCACTTGGCAGGCGAAGGTCGCGGGGCGTGAACCGATTCGGGTCGGAAAACTCATCAACGATTAGCCGAGGAATCTTCGTAGCGTCTTAGGGCCTCATCGCGAGCAAGCTCGCTCCCACATTTGAAATGCATTCCCCTGTGGGAGCGAGCCTGCTCGCGAAGGCGGCATCAGCAGCACCTAATATGCCCCGGCAAGCTTCACAGTGTTAGGCTCTGCCCCGAATCCTGCGCTCTGTGAAGGAAGGTTTATGTTGAAGTTTCTCGCTCTGCTGACACTCCTGGCGTCCGCCGCCGTCCACGCTCAAACCCCGTTGCAAACCGATCTGCCGCTCAAGTACCTGGAACAGGCCAACCCCGAATCGCGCAATCAGCCCCTGGTGATTTTCCTTCACGGTTACGGCAGTAACGAGGAGGATTTGTTCGGCATCAAGGATGAGTTGCCCGCGCAATACAACTTCCTGTCGGTGCGGGCGCCGATGACGATGGAAGAGGGCAGCTATCAGTGGTTTCGCAAGAAAGGCGAAGGTGCCTACAACGGCGAGACCGATGATCTGAAGGCCAGCGGTGAGGTCTTGCTGGATTTCGTCGCACAAGCGGCGAAGAAATATCACACCGAACCGAACAAGGTGTTCTTGGTGGGTTTCAGCCAGGGCGCGATCATGTCCTACGAGGTGGCCCTGCGTCATCCCGAGGCAGTGGGCGGGATCGCGGCGTTGAGCGGACGGATTTTGCCGGTGCTCCGGTCCGAACTGAAACCGGATGAAAAGCGCCAGAAGCTGGCGATTTTCATCGGTCATGGCACTGCGGATAAACGTCTTCCGTACATTGACGGTACGGACGCCGACAGCCTGTTGCAGAGCCTGTCACTCAAGCCTGAATTTCATGCCTACCCTGGCGTCGGTCACAGCATCAGTGCTGTCGAATTGCAGGACTTGAGCGCCTGGTTGCAGCGCCTCAATCCTTGATACTTACTTGCCAGTGACGATCTGTTTGACCAGCGTCTCGTGGCCAGCATTGTCACTGAGGCGGGAAATCACCTGAACGATCGCCATGCGCGTGTTGGACGCGGCCATCAGCGTGGTGTCGAGGGTTTTGCCGCCGCCCTGGGTGGCGGTGCTGTCGATCTGCCGCAACCCCAGGCCAGTGCCTTTTTGGGTCAGGCTTTTTTCACTGAGTTTGGTGAAGTCCGGCAGCGCCGTGGCTTGTTCGGTGGCGAAGGCGGACGCCGTGGAGTCGAGGAACTGACCGTCGTTGTCTTTGACGTTGAGGCCACTGGGGATGGTGTTTTCAGCGGCGATCACAACGGTTTTAGTCGCCTGATTGGTGTACATGGTGCCCGTTGCCCCGGCGGTGCCGGTGGTCGCGTCGCCGGCAGGCAACGGGTTGGCGACGAAGCCTTTAGGCAGGGTGAACGTGAACTTGCCGCCGAGCATCGAGACTTTCTGTGCGGGCGCGGTATCGCTGGCAGTGGCCTTGGCGGCCTGCGCATTCAGCGCTCCCAGGCTGGCAACCGCCGTCAACAACAAGACAACGGTTTTTTTACTCAACAATGACATTCAGAAACTCCAGGGGATGGTCGGTCTCGCGGTGGGGGGCGATCATCCCATGGAGGTTGCGGCGCATTCCAGCGCGGTCTAACGGACGGTCACGTTCCTTTGGCCAGCGCAATTACCTATGGCTACTTATGGGCTCAAAAAACACTACGTCGCCACGCGAGTCCGGCAGGATTTAAAGCGGCCAGCGGGTAAGGTCGCGCCCCCGGAAAAATGTCGAACGCTTCCTCGATTTTTGGAAAGCTTTCACGCGTTTAACGTACGCGTTTAAAGACACCCGCTGTTACGTCCTAACGGCTACAACGCCTTGCGTCGTTGCCTACGCGTACGCCAGAATTCGCTGGCTTGTGCGGCTGTGGGGCGGGCTATATCGTTTGCTGGTCACTGCAAAACAGTGATCGGGTTTGGTAGCCCACCTCGAAACGGTCACATGGCGACACCTATGCAGTCTCTTTTTTTGGGACTCGGCTTTATGGTGGGCATGCGTGGGGCTCCTTTGTGAGCGCCGGGTTTCCCGTTTTCGACCGGTCTACCAACCCACGTATGGCCGCCACCCTTCGTTTGGTAGCGAGGGTGATGGCTCCTCAATCTCAATATTGAAAATGGGAGCTTCATCTATGTTCAAAGTTACGCCCAACCCCCCGAATACCACTCCGATACCCTACGACGCTTTTCTTGATCTTGACCCCAAGAAAATGAAAGAGGCGGCCGACCGCGCACTCAGCTTCTACCTCAACCCCGGGGCGTCGAAAACGCAGATACCGCCCCGCAAGCCCAGCACCATTTTCACCATCGACGCAGCGGTGGATGACGAAACGTTGCTCGTCGAGGCCTGCGAATCGTTGGCATCCGCCAGCGCCATGGTCAACGATCTCACTGACTTGACCGACGGCCCACGACGGCAAACGATGCTGGTGCTGCAACGGGTCATCATGTTGAGTGAGTTAGCGGTCAATCGCGTACTGGATAACCACAAGCCTGGGTAGTAGCCAGGCGGGTAGCGAGGGCGCTTGCGCCCTCGCTGTTTTGCAGCAGTCAAGGGTCGCAACCGCGATGCGCTTCCTTATGTTTTTTTGCAGTAAACAATAAACGCGACTTGATCACTCATTTCATCACCTTCGAATGCTGTGAATGGGTTACTGCGCCTGGTTCTGCGGGAACAGGTTGCGACGGGTTTCTTCGTCGAATTCAGCCTTCAGCACCAGTTTCTCTTTAAGACCGTGGGCACGTTGGGCGGCCGGACGGGCGCTGATTTCATCGAACAGGCGCTTGACGTTCGGGTACGCCGCCAGGCCGTTCTCGCCGAGGATGTACGGCGCGTAATTGGCCCAACCCCAGAGCGCCATGTCGGCGATGCTGTAGGTGTCGCCGGCCAGGTATTGATGGTCGGCCAGACGCTGATCGAGCACGCGGTAGTGGCGTTCGACTTCCTTGAGGTAGCGGTTTTTCGCATACGCAAGGTCTTCCGGTGCGTGGTGCAGGAAATGCACCGCCTGACCGGAAAATGGTGACAGGCCAGTGGCGATGAACATCAGCCATGACAGTAGCTCGGCTTGCCCGGCCACGGAGGTCGGCAGGAAGCGCTGATGTTTCTGCGCCAGGTGCAGCAGGATTGCCTGGGAGTCGAAGACGGTCGCGTCGCCATCGACCAGGGCTGGCACTTTGGCGTTCGGGTTGATCGCCAAAAAGGCCGGCAGGTGTTGCTCGCCCTTGAAGGTGTCGACGCCAATCAATTCGTAGGGCGTTTGCAGTTCTTCGAGCAGCAGGGCGACTTTCATCGGATTGGGCGAAGGATGGAAAAAGAACTTCATGGTGTAGGCCTCAGTCAGTGGTGGGTATTGAACTGAGGCTGATGTTGAAGTAAACCCGTTCGAATGACGTGCGAGCTTTTTGCTTCACTCGTTCGAAACTATCGAACGTGTTATCGGCACTTTGACGGTTGATCGCGACGTGGCGATGACTGCCCCGGCGATAATCAGCAGCGCGGGGACGATCAGAATCGGGCTGGCATGGCTGCGCCCCACGGTGATCAGCAACAACGTGGACATCAGCGGCGCCAGGTAGGAAAGCGCCCCCAGCGTCGCCAGACTGCCGTGTTTGGTGGCGTGGTCCCAGGCAAAAAACGCCAGACCTACCGGTCCGAGTCCGAGGACTACAATCGCGGTCCATTGGCTGAAGTCGGGTTGTATCGTGATTTCGAACATCAGGTGACAAACCAGTCCGGCCACGGCGACCAGGCCACAGATGCCACCAATGATGCTGCTCGGTACTTCGCTGAACCGGCGGTTGATCACCGAGTAAACGGACCAGATCAGCGCACAACCGAACGCCGCGAGATAACCGGCGATGGGCATCGCGGCGCCAGCATTCGGGGCACGCTGCTGCATGATGAAGGCCGTGCCGGCCAGGCCCAGCAGTGCGCCGAGCAATTGCCGCTTGTGCAGCTTTTCGCCGACCGAGAACGCCGACAGCAACACCAGCAACAGCGGCCAAAGGTAGTTGATCAGACTGGCTTCAGCCGCCGGGGCGGCTTTGAGTGAGAAAAAGTACAGCGCGTGATAAACGAAAATTCCGACGAACCCGGTCGCCCAAACGGCCCAGGGCTGGCGCCAACTGGTGAACCCGGCGAGCCCGTGTCGGCCCAGAATCACCAGGCTCGCCGCGAACGCCGCGCCGAAACTCAGCGTCAGCACTTCAAAGGGTGGAATGCCTTCGGTGAGGGTGGTCAGCAAGGCCAGGGAGGACCAGAGCACAATCGCAATCACGCCTACGGCCGTCGCGCTGTGGCTGTTTCGAAGCGGAGTCATGTCTGTTCCTTCAGCGCGATGAGCGGGCGACCATCCGGGCCCGATGACATCAAGCAGCTTAGCGTTTGATCGCCGTACGTCCAGCGTCCGCTACCGGGTTCGCCGGCTTGGCCAACAAGCGCTTGGTCACCCCGAGCATACCCACGGACACCGCGACGCCCACGGCGAACGCGCTCAAACCCATGCCTGGCAAGGCCAGCGCCAACACCAGGCAAAACGCGGCGAACGAATACATCCCGGTCGCCGTCGCCCGCAGCAAAGCAGCGGTAAACGCCGGCCCGCGGGTTTGCTGGGAGAACACCGCCATCACGCTGCCCAGCACCGGGAACACGGCGAGCAGGCCGCTCCAGCGTTCACCAACGGTGCTGGCCAACAACGTGACGGCGAGGGTGAGCAGGGCGCCGGCAATCATGCGCAACAGCAATTTGTCGGACTTCGGCGCCGGGCCCGACACGATCGGCTGTACCGAGGGAAACAGATACGGCGCCGCCAGCAGGGCGGTCGCGGCGGCGATCACCGAGAACACCAGGGACGGCGCAATCAACGACAGCACTACGGCCGCCGTGGCCCAGACCAACAGCGAAATCACCAGCGCCCACGGCCAACCCGCGCGCTGTGCAACCTGAGCGTAGGTCACGCAAAAGGCAATCATCGCGAACATCGCCGACAGCGCTGCCGTCGCCGATTGAGCGGCGAACACCTGGCCTTGTTCGATGGCGAGAAAGAACAGAATCGGCCCGACCACCACTGGCAACCCCGACAGCCAACCGGCGACACTCGGTCCCCAGCGTTTACCGGCCAGGGAAATCAGCAAGAGAAATCCTGGGATGACCAGCAGTTTGAGTAACAGCACGCACGTACCTCCGACTTGAGTGAGTCGGCAACGTTAGCATTGCGTGGGAGTGATTGCTCTATAGATGTCGTGATTTTGTATACAAAGATTGTGGTTTTTAATGCTGACTCAGGTGTTCACGATACGGTCCATGTAGGAGCTGCCGAAGGCTGCGATCTTTTGATTTTCAGCAATTTCAGCGCCGCCGAAGATCAAGATCAAAAGATCGCAGCCTTCGGCAGCTCCTACAGGGTTTCTTCAACCCCGTTCAAACGCCTCGACCACAAAGTCGATGAACACCCGGGTCTTGGCCGGCATCAACGTGCGGCTCGGGTAGTACAGCGAAATCGGTCCCGCGTCGGCGTGCCAGTCGGGCAGCAGGCGCGCCAGTTCGCCACGCTGGATATTCGCCAGCACATCCGGCAACACCAGCAGTGTCACGCCCAGGCCGAGTATCGCCGCTTCACGCATGGCGGCCGGATCATTGAGCACAATGTTTTCATTCAGATTGGCCGGTGCTTCGTGGCCCGCGCCATCGTGCATCAGCCATTGGCGAATCTGCCCGGTGCGGGTGCCGCGCATCACAATGCCGGTGTGCCCCGACAGGTCTGCCGGACTGTCGGGCAGGCTGCGTCCTGCGAGGTAGGCGGGAGAGGCGACCGCCACGACATGCGCCGCCGCCAACGTCCGCGACACCACACCGGGCGTTAACTTGAAGCCGCCGCCAATGGCCGCGTCATACCCTTCGGCAATCAAATCCACGGGGCGGTTTTCGAAGTGCCATTCCGGGCGAATCAGCGGGTAGCGCGCCAGGAACGCCGGCAGCAGCGGCAAGACATGATCGATGCCAAACGTCGGCGCCAGACTGACTTTGAGCACGCCCGTCGGCTCGCCTTGGTCACTGCTCACCGCGCTGATTGCTGTCTGCAGTGCTTGCAGATTACCGCCGATACTCGTCAGAAAGCGTTCCCCGGCTTCGGTCAGGGACAGCTTGCGGGTCGAGCGCTGGAACAGCCGCACGCCGATGTTGCGTTCGAGCATCGCCACGTTGCGGCTGACAGCGGCCGGGGTCAGCGCGAGCACCCGTGCGGCGGCGGAGAAACTGCCGGTTTCGGCACTGCGGACGAAGGATTCGAGATTGGCGAGGGTTTCCATGGCAGGCACCTGCTAGTCATGCTTGAAGATCATTCAAGGCATTACCCGCTAATCAAACACTAATGGCAAGCGCAGTATTCACTCCAACGACAACCCACGGAGTGAACAACCATGAGCACCATCGGAATCATCGGCGCCGGCGCAATCGGCGCAGGCTTTGCCAGAGCACTGTCACGTCAAGGCATTAAAGTGGTTATCGCCAACAGCCGTGGCCCGCAAAGCCTGGCCTCGCTGGTGGAAGAACTCGGACCAACGGCGCGTGCCGGATCTCGCGAGGAGGCCGCCGCACAAGCCATCGTGTTGGTCGCGGTCAACTGGTCGAAGTTGCCGACCGCGCTCGCCGGCCTGCCGGATTTTGGCGGACGGATTGTCATCGACGCCAACAACTCAATTGAGGCGCCGTCGTTCAAGGCGGTGGATTTGCAGGGGCGGACGTCCAGCGAAGTGTTTGCCGAATGGGTGCCCGGTGCGCGGGTGGTGAAGGCGTTCAATCACCTTCAGGCGCGTTTTCTGGAGAGCGATCCGGCGGCGGAGGGCGGGCGCCGAGTGCTGTTTCTCTCGGGTGATGATGCCGATGCGAAAGCTCAAGTGGCGGCGCTGATCGAACAGCTGGGCTTCTTCGGGATTGATCTGGGGGAATTGAGCGTCGGTGCGCGGCTGGTGCAGTTTCCAGGCGGTCCGCTGCCGGTGCTGAATCTGGTGAAATTTGCCTGACGGCCAGACAAAAAGAACCCGGTGCCAAACAGCTGAGGCAAGCCTGAATGTATGCTCATTGTGGCGAGGGGGCTTGCCCCCGTTGGAGTGCGAAGCGCTCCAAAAGTCTTCGACAATTGCCGAGATTTTGGGGGCTGCTGCGCAACCCAACGGGGGCAAGCCCCCTCGCCACAAAAGCGGCTCAGATTTAACTCGGAAGCACCGGGTGTATTGCCAGACGGCGAACGGATATTCGTGGGTCCCCGCACCGTCTGTTGAACGCTTTACGCCCGTTCGATCGCCAGTGCCACGCCCTGACCACCACCGATGCACAGGGTGGCGAGGCCTTTCTTGGCGTCACGCTTGATCATTTCATGCAGCAGAGTCACCAGCACCCGGCAACCCGATGCACCGATCGGGTGGCCCAGGGCGATAGCGCCGCCGTTGACGTTGACCTTGTTCAGGTCCCATTCCAGGTCCTTGGCCACCGCCAGCGATTGTGCAGCGAAGGCTTCGTTGGCTTCGATCAGATCCAGTTGGTCGATGGACCAGCCGGCCTTGTCCAGGCAACGACGAGTCGCGCTGACCGGGCCGATGCCCATGATCGCCGGGTCTACGCCCGCATTGGCGTAAGCGGCGATTTTCGCCAGCACGGGCAGGCCGAGGGCCTTGGCTTTTTCCGCACTCATCAGGATTACGGCGGCGGCACCGTCGTTCAGGGACGAGGCGTTACCGGCGGTCACCGAACCGTCCTTCTTGAAGGCCGGTTTCAGTTTGCCCAGGGAGTCGGCCGTGGTGCCGGCCCGTGGCTGTTCGTCAACCTGGAAAGCAACAGGATCGCCTTTGCGCTGAGGAATCAGGATCGGCGTGATCTCGTCGGCAAAACGCCCGGTTTCGATGGCGGCCGTGGCTTTCTGCTGCGAGGCCGCGGCGAAGGCGTCTTGCTGTTCGCGGGTCAGGTTGTACTTCTCAGCCAGGTTTTCTGCGGTGATGCCCATGTGGTAATCGTTGAACGCATCCCACAGGCCGTCGCTGATCATGGTGTCGACGATTTGCGCGTGACCCATGCGCAGACCGGTTCGAGCACCCGGCATGACGTAGTTGGACAGGCTCATGTTTTCCTGGCCGCCGGCAATGATCACGTCGGCATCGCCGCAGCGAATCGCCTGAGTGGCCAGATGCAGCGCCTTGAGGCCCGAGCCGCAGACCTTGTTCAGGGTCATCGCAGGCACGGTGAAGGGCAGACCGGCCTTGATCGCGGACTGGCGCGCAGGGTTTTGCCCGGCACCGGCGGTCAACACCTGGCCCATGATCACTTCATCGACTTCAGCAACGTTCAGGCCGGTTTGCGCCAGCAACTGACGGATTACCGCGGCACCGAGATCAACCGCGGACACGTTGGCCAGGGCACCCTGGAAACTGCCGATGGCGGTGCGGGTGGCGGCGACAATGACGACTTCTTGCATGGAATGATTCCTCACTGGGCAGCGAACTGCATTTCCGGAACGTGATCCGGCACGATCAGTTTACCGGCGGTCTTGGCGACAATCTCCTCGACGCTGACGCCCGGTGCACGTTCCTTGAGGATGAACGCGCCGTTTTCGATTTCCAGGTAAGCCAGGTCGGTCAGCACACGCTTGATGCACCCCGCACCGGTCAGCGGCAGGCTGCATTTGGACAGGAGCTTGGACTCCCCGTCCTTGGACGCGTGGGTCATGATGACGATGATGTTGTCTGCGCCGGCCACCAGGTCCATAGCGCCGCCCATGCCCTTGACCAGTTTGCCGGGAATCATCCACGAGGCGATGTTGCCTTGCACGTCTACTTCAAAGGCGCCCAGCACGGTCAGGTCGACATGACCACCGCGGATCATCGCGAAGGACTCGGCCGAGGAAAAGATCGACGCGCCGATACGCGCGGTCACGGTTTGTTTGCCGGCGTTGATCATGTCGGCATCGATGGTTTCTTCAGTAGGAAAGGGGCCCATGCCCAGCAGGCCGTTTTCCGACTGCAGCATGACTTCCATGCCTTCAGGAATGTAGTTGGCGACCAGGGTCGGAATGCCGATGCCCAGGTTCACGTAGAAGCCGTCCTGCATTTCGCGGGCGACGCGTTGAGCCATTTGTTCGCGGGAAAGTGCCATTGTTGTTATTCCTTCATTCGGTCCGGGGGCAGGGGATCACTTACGCACGGTGCGCTGTTCGATGCGCTTCTCGAACGTGCCGCAAATGACCCGGTCGACGTAGATGCCAGGGGTGTGGATCTGCGCCGGGTCCAGCTCGCCGGGTTCGACGATTTCTTCGACTTCGACCACGGTGATCTTGCCGGCAGTGGCGGCCAGCGGGTTGAAGTTCTGGGCGGTGTGGCGATAGATGACGTTGCCGAAATGGTCGGCTTTCCAGCCTTTGACGATGGCGAAGTCACCGGTGATGGATTCTTCCATCAGGTACTTGCGGCCATGGAATTCGCGGACTTCCTTGCCGTCGGCAACGGGAGTGCCGACGCCGGTCGCGGTGAAGAATGCGGGGATGCCGGCACCGCCTGCGCGCATTTTTTCGGCGAGGGTGCCTTGGGGGGTCAGGACGACTTCGATTTCGCCTTTCAGCAGTTGGTCTTCGAACAACTTGTTCTCGCCAACATAGGAGGCCACCACCTTGCGGATCTGCCGGTCTTCCAGCAGCACGCCGAGGCCGAAACCGTCGACGCCGCAGTTGTTGGAAACCACGGTGAGGTCGCGTGTGCCTTTGCGCTTGATCTCGGCGATGAGGTTTTCCGGGATCCCGCACAGACCGAAGCCGCCGGCGATCACGGTCATGCCGTCTTCAAGACCTGCAAGGGCTTCCTCGTAGGAACTCACGCGCTTGTCGAAACCTGCCATATGCACCTCTTTTATTCTTTGTGGGCGGCTGGCTAGCCGTATGGGATGAAGTGTCTCGCCGCAGTATTCATTTGTTAAGTTGATTTTTAAGGTTGATTGATAGATAAAGCTCACTAATGTAAAGCCATAGGAACCTGTAGGAGCTGTCGAGTGAAACGAGGCTGCGATCTTTTGACGTTGATCTTTAAAAACAAGATCAAAAGATCGCAGCCTCGTTTCACTCGACAGCTCCTACAGGGTTTTTTTACGTTGAATTAATGTAGTTACCTTGGAGAGACCGCGCATGACCGTCAAGCAGATCCGCGCGTTCCTGGCCGTGGCCCAGAGTTTGAGTTTTGCCGTGGCCTGCGAGCGGTTGCACCTGTCGCAATCGGCGCTGAGCCTGACCATCAAGGCACTGGAGGAGGGACTGGGCGGGCGCCTGTTCACCCGCAACACGCGCAATGTCGCGCTGACCGCGGAAGGCGAGTCGCTGGTGCCACTGGCGCGTCGTCTGATCGCTGACTGGGACAATGCCGAGGATGAGCTGCGCCAACGCTTCACTCTCCAGCGTGGCCGCGTGACGCTGGCGGCGATGCCCTCATTTGCCGGCAACCTGCTGCCGCCGATCCTGAAAACCTTCCGCGCGCGCTATCCCAAGGTCAACGTCACGGTGAATGACGTGATCAACGAGCAGGTGCTGGAGATGGTGCGTGACCGGCAGGTTGAGCTGGGGGTGGCGTTTGAACCGAATCAGAGTTCGTCGCTGGCCTTCACGCCGTTGTACATGGATCGTTTCGTCGCCGTGGTGCCGAAGGATTCTCCTTTTGCCGAACGGGAAGACATCGATTGGCAGACCTTGCTCAAGGAACCGTTCATCACCTTGCAGCGCCCGTCGACGGTTCGGGTGATGCTCGAAGAGCACTTGCAGGCGCGAGGGATGAAATTGCCGGTGGAGTTTGAAAGCCATCAGCTGGCGACAGTGGGAAGGATGGTTGCCAGTGGATTGGGGGTGAGCGCGGTGCCGGCGTTGTGTGTCGGGCAGATGCTGGAACTGGGCGCACGGTGCATTACCTTGTGCGATCCGGTGGTGGAGCGGGCGATCGGGGTGTTGACCAAGCCTGGAGTTGAATTGTCGGCGGCGGCGCAGGCGTTGTTCGACATCCTGAAAGAAGAGAACTTGGGCAAACAAGTTTCCCTGCCCTGATCACAACCTCCCTGTAGGAGTGAGCCTGCTCGCGATAGCGGAGTGTCAGTTGACATCAATGTTATCTGATACACCGCTATCGCGAGCAGGCTCACTCCTACAGGGTTTTTGGTTGATCAGGAAGAGAGGCGCTGGTTCAGGAGCGGGAGCAGTTGTTCGCACGAACCCACAATCTTCAAATCCAGCAAATCATCCGCCCGTGTCTTGCCCAAATTAATCGCAATCAACGGCTTCCCCTGATCCGCCACCGCCCGGCATAACCTAAACGCCGAATACGCCATCAACGAAGACCCCACCACCAGCAATCCTGCAGCCTTTTCGACCGCTGCCATCGCTTTGGCCGCCGTCACCTGCGCCACATTCTCGCCAAAAAACACCACGTCCGGCTTCATCCGCTCACCCGCGCAGTGCGGGCAATGCGGCACCTGAAACCGCGCCTCAAACGCCGCATCCAGCAGCGTGTCGCCATCCGGGGCTTGCACCGCATCCACCCCGGCCAGATACGGATTCTGCGCTTCCATCAATTGCTGGATCGAATCCCGTTCGCTGCGTTTTCCGCAGTCCAGGCACAACACCCGGTGCAGGCTGCCGTGAAGTTCGATGACGTCATGGCTGCCGGCCTGGTCGTGCAGGGTGTCGACGTTTTGAGTGATCAGCCCGCTGATCTGCTGCGAACTTTGCAAACGGGCCAAGGCCTCATGGGCCACGTTCGGCTGGGCCTGGCGCACCCGCGGCCAACCGAGCATCGCCCGCGCCCAATAGCGTCGCCGGGATTCGGGGGCAGAGAGAAACTCCTGATACATCATCGGTTGCCGGCCACGCCGCACGCCCTGGTTGTCGCGGTAGTCCGGAATGCCTGACGGAGTGCTGATGCCAGCGCCGGTCAGGACCACAAACGGCTGGTCAGCCATTAACTGCTGAAGGTGGTCGAGCTGTTCGTGGATGAGGCTGTCGAGCATGTTCAACACTCCGGTGGACGTGTAGGAGCTGCCGCAGGCTGCGATCTTTTGATCGTCAGCGATTTCAGCATCGCCAAATCAAGATCAAAAGATCGCAGCCTTCGGCAGCTCCTACAATAGCCCGTCAACGGTGTTTACTTACGCGCCTCCAGAATCAGGTTGAACGGCGTTTCCGTGGCCCGCCGGAACGTCTTGAACCCCGCCTCGGTGAAGACCTTGCGCAAACGCGCCTCGCCAGCCTGGGCACCGAGCCCGAGGCCGACCTCCTGGGACAGCGAGTTCGGGGTGCAGATGAAGGTCGAGGCGGCGTAGAACAAGCGGCCAACCGGGGTGATGTTGTCGTCGAGCTTGTCGTTGGCGAACGGTTCCACCAGCAGCACCGTGCCATCCGGTTTCAGCGCGTCATACGCATGTTTCGCCGCGCCCACCGGGTCGCCCATGTCGTGCAGGCAGTCGAAATAGCACACCAGGTCATAGTCATCGCCGGGGAAGCTTTTTGCCGTGCCCTGGAAGAACCGCGCACGCCCGGCCACGCCACCTTCTTCGGCGCGCTGGGTGGCGACGGTAACGGAGGGCGCGTGGTAGTCGAAACCGACGAACCGCGAATCCGGAAACGACTGGGCCATGATCACGGTGGATGCGCCGTGTCCGCAGCCGATATCCGCCACCTTGGCGCCAGCCTCCAGTTTGGCGACCACGCCTTCGAGCGCCGGCAGCCATTCGGCAACCAAGTGCGCTTTGTAACCTGGCCGGAAGAACCGCTCCGTGCCGCTGAACATGCACGGATGGTGATCGCCCCAGGCGAGGGCACCGTTGCCGCGCATGGCGTTGACCAGTTTGTCCTTGTCATGGAAAAACGATGCAACCACCCCGATACCACCCGCCACATAGACCGGTGAGTCTTCAATCGCCAGTGCCAGGGCCTGCTCTTCGGGCAGTCGGAACTGGCCGTCGCGGTGTTCCATGTAACCGGAAGCGGCGTGGGCGCTGAGCCATTCGCGCAGCAGGCGGGTGTTGCAGCCGGTTTTGTCGGCGAGGGCTTCAGGGGTGACTGGCTGACTGTCGGCCATGGCCCGGTACAGTCCGAGCTCTTCGCCAAGGATGACGTTGGCGAGCATCGCCGCGCCGCCCATGTCGTTCACCAGTTTGCCCATGAAATCATTGAGTCTGGCCTCGTCCATCACGTGTGCTCCTTCAGCAGGATCACGGTCCAGAGGCCTTGTTTTTCGAGGCGTTCACCTCTGGGCGGTGGTCGTGGGAATGAACAGGACGATAAGCACGCCCTGCGTGCACTAAGTTTAGTCCGGGGTCTGTGTGGCGCAGCCTTGAGCGACGAAAGCCACATTCCCCTGACCACCAAAAATTCCCTGTAGGAGTGAGCCTGCTCGCGATAGCGGTGTGTCAGTTGGCATCAGTGTTATCTGACACACCGCTATCGCGAGCAGGCTCACTCCTACAAGGGGATTGGTGGTGTGTATCCGACTGTATCCAACCCCCGTCCCGATACAGTTTCCCCCAATACCAGGGCTCTACCGAACACAGGCGAGATACAAACCTGCGATGAACTGCGTAGGCCATTTGGCACCCTATACACCGTGAAGGGGACAACAATGACTACGCTCCTGCCTGAAACCGACCTGAAATCTACACCCGTCAATCGCCTGCGCGTCGACCAATACACCAGCGGCCTCATCGGCCCAAGCCAGCCGATGCTCGGGCCACTGGCCGACGGCGGTACCCTGATCACCGGCACGCCGCCGGGCTGTTGGGGGCCGATGATCACGCCGGCCTTCGAGGGTGGCCACGAAGTGACGCAACCGGTGGCCATCGCCGGTGCGGAAATCGGCGACGCGGTGGCGATCAAGATCAAAAGCATGCGCGTCACCTCGCTGGCCACTTCGTCGGGGGTGATGAGCTTCGTTGAAGGTCGCTACCACGGCGATCCGTTCGTTTCAAAATTTTGTGCCAAGTGCGGCACCGAACACCCGGCCAGTCATGTCGAAGGCATTGGCGAGGACGCGATTCGCTGTAACAACTGTGGCGCCGAGGTCAGCGCGTTTCGCTTCAGTCACGGCTACGTGATCGTGTTCGATGCGCAGAATCAGGTCAGCCTGACCGTCAATCAGGACATCGCCAATCAACTGGCCGGTCACGCATCCGAGATGTCGGCGCTGCCGGAGTTCGCCGCGCAACATTCGATCCTGTCCCTGGCGCGCGCCGACATCCCCGGTGTGGCGGCGCACATGCGGCCGTTCCTCGGCAACATCGGCACCACGCCGTCCCGTGATTTGCCCGACTCCCATAACTGCGCCGATTTCGGCCAATACCTGATCGGCGCGCCGCACCGTTTCGGCATGACCCGCGAAGAACTGCACGCGGCCAAGACTGACGGTCACATGGACACCAACTCGATCCGCGAGGGTTGCGTGTTGATCTGCCCGGTCAAGGTGCCAGGCGCCGGTGTGTACATGGGCGACATGCACGCCCAACAGGGCAACGGCGAGATTGCCGGACATGCCACCGATTGCTCCGGGGAAACCGAAGTGGTGGTGGAAGTGGTGAAGAACCTGACGCTGGAAGGACCGATCCTGCTGCAAAACCTCGACGACTTGCCGCCCATGGCCCGGCCGATGAATGCCGGGCAGCGGCAGAAAGTCCGCGAACTGGGCGAGCGCTGGGGCCAGCACGACATCGAGCAGAGCGGGCCGATCACCTTTATCGGCAGCGGCGAGAACCTCAACGTCGCGGTAGAGAATGGCTTGAAACGCGCCGCCTCGGTCACCGGTCTGCCGTACGACGAAGTGCTCAACCGCGCGACCATCACCGGCTCGATCGACATCAGCCGCTTGCCGGGCACCGTCCGCGTGACGTTCCTGTGCCCGATGACCGTGCTGGATCGCATCGGCATTGGCCATCTGGTGCGCGAGAAGTACGACCTGGCTTAACGCGCAACGGCGGGTCTGTATCACAGTGTGTACGGACCCGCTGACGATACAACCACTGCGATTTTC
This sequence comes from Pseudomonas fluorescens, assembly GCF_000968015.1. GTDB lineage: Bacteria > Pseudomonadota > Gammaproteobacteria > Pseudomonadales > Pseudomonadaceae > Aquipseudomonas > Aquipseudomonas fluorescens_W. The sequence goes on along the minus strand of NZ_LACH01000047.1, from coordinate 44,258 downwards.
TGCCGGAGCGCAACACAGACCGGATACACCCTTTCGGTTAACTGTGATTCCGTTCTGACAATCATTGAGATCGACATCATGCAGACCCCCATCACATCAGCGAAGGCGACCGTCGGGCTCGGTTTGCGTCGCGGTTTAATGAAGGACCTTCAGGCAGCTCGTGTGGGCGATTTCGATTTTCTGGAAGTCGCGCCGGAGAACTGGATCGGTATCGGCGGCGCTCATGGCCATGCGTTGCGTGCCCTGGCCGAGCGTTTTCCGTTGTCCTGTCATGGCTTGTCCTTGTCTTTGGGCGGCCCGGCGCCGCTGGATGTCGGGTTTCTGCAGGAAGTCCGGATTTTTCTCGATCAATACAACGTGCCGCTGTACAGCGAACACTTGAGCTACTGCAGCGATGACGGCCACCTTTACGACCTGCTGCCGTTGCCCTTTACCGAAGAAGCGGTGCATCACGTGTCCGCGCGAATTCGCCAGGCCCAGGACATTCTTGGTCGGCGCCTGGCGGTGGAAAACGTCTCCTACTACGCCGCGCCACAGCAAGACATGGACGAGGTGACCTTCACCAACGCGGTGTTGCGCGAAGCCGATTGCGACCTGCTGCTGGACGTCAACAACGTCTACGTCAACTCGATCAATCACGGTTTCGATCCGCAGACCTTTCTGGCCGGCATCGATTCGGGTCGGGTGGTGGCGATGCACGTGGCCGGGCATTTCGATGAGTCCGACACCTTGAAAATCGACACCCACGGCGCTTCGGTCAAACCGGTGGTCTGGTCGTTGCTGGCTGAGGCTTACGCTCAATTCGGCGCTCAGCCGACGCTGCTGGAACGGGATTTCAACTTCCCGGCATTTTCTGAACTGCTGGGCGAGTTGCAGACCATTCGCCGCCTGCAAACCGAGGGGGTGAGCCGTGGATAAGCCGAGTCTGTTTCAGCAGCAAAACACCCTGGGCCTTTACCTGCGCGATCCCGATCATTGCGCGCCACCGGCCGGGATGGACGTGACACGGGCGCAGGTTTACCGCGACCTGATTTTCGCGAACCTGTCGTCGTTGCTCAGTGGGACTTTTCCGGTGCTGATCAAGATTCTCGGTGAGGAACGCTGGCGTTCACTGGTACGGATTTTCCTGCGCGACTACCGCGCGCACACGCCGAAATTCGGCGAGATCGCCCAGGAGTTTGTCGAGTTCCTGGCCTCGGAACCGCAAGCCTTGGCCGAAGGCGCGTGGCCGCCGTTCATGGTGGAGCTGGCACATTACGAGTGGATCGAGATGGCGTTGCAGCAGTCCGAGGCGGAACCGTTGCCGCTGAGCGATGCCGGGCTGTTGCTGGACCGACCGTTGCAGGTTTCGCCGCTGGCCTGGCCGCTGGCTTATGCCTGGCCGGTGCAGTTGGTGGGGCCAGATTATCAACCGCAGACAGCGCCGGCTCAGCCGACATTGTTGCTGGTGCGTCGGGCTGAGGACTGGAGTGTGAAGTTTTCTGCACTGAGCCCGCTGGCCTGGCGGTTGTTGCAGCGGATTGAGGAATTTCCTCAACTGGACGGGCGTGAGCAGCTGGAAGGATTGGCGGTGGAGGCGGGGATGGCTGGGTCGCCGGAGTTTATGGAAAGCGGCTTGGCATTACTGCAGCAGATACATGAAGAAGGAGTGGTGGACTACTGAAAACACCACCAATCCCTGTGGGAGCGAGCTTGCTCGCGATAGTGGTCTATCAGGCGAAAATGATGTCGCCTGACACACCGCCATCGCGAGCAAGCTCGCTCCCACAGGGATCTACTTTGTTCTTGAGTTAGCGTCAGGTCGGGGGAATCAAACTCTGCCGGCAGTCGAGCACCAACCGCGCACCGCCGAGTTCACTAGTACTGACTTCAAGCGTAAACCCATGCAGGCTCACAATCGCCGCAACGATCGACAGCCCCAGCCCGAACCCGCTTTTCTGGTTGCCGCCGTCGGCACGATAGAAACGCTGGAACACCGCTACCTGTTCACTCTCAGGTATTCCGGGCCCCGAATCGAGCACTTCGATCCGCGTATGCCCGCCCTCATTGACCCCACGCAAAATCACCTCGCCACCCGGCGGTGTGAACTTGATCGAGTTGCTCAGCAAATTCGCCACTGCCTCAAACAACAGCGCTCGATCACCGTTTAGAGAAGGTAACGACTCCGGCAGTTGCAGCTTGAAAACCAGTTCACCTTCTTCCGCCAACGGCAGATAAAAGTCGTGCAGCTCTTGCAACAACGGCACCGGATCCAGCTGCACAAACCCCGAACGGCGCTGACGATCTTCCAGCTCGGAAATCCGCAACAACCCTCGAAAGCGCGCCATCAAGGTGTCCGCTTCACCGAGCACTGAGTCCAGTTGCACCGCCAGCGTCGAACCTTCATCAGCCTGTTGCTGAATCCGGTACAGCTGCGCCCGCAGGCGCGTCAGCGGCGTGCGCAGGTCGTGGGCGATGTTGTCGCAGACGCCTTTGACCTCGTTCATCAAGCGTTCGATACGTTCGAGCATGGCGTTGACGATGGCGGCGAGCATGTCCAGCTCATCGCGGCGATTGGACAGTGGCAGACGGCGGGTCAGGTCGCCGGCGACAATGGCCTCGGCGCTGGCCTGAATCCCGCGAATGCGCCGCAAGGGGCGGCGGCGCAACAAGTGCCAGCCGGCGATGCCCGGCAGGATCGTCAGGGTCACGCCCCAGAACAACGCGTGGAGGATGATCCGGGTCACGGCGAATAACGAACCGTTGTCGCGCACCAGCACCAGCCAGCGTCCATCCCGGGTCTGGGTCGCCACGGCGTCGCAGCTGTCAGCGGGCAGGGTCGGGTCGTCGGAGTCGGCGCAGTCGCTGAGCATGTGAATCTTGCCGTCCAGCGGCAGGCTTTCGGGAATGTGCCGCAGGGCGCCATTGAGGTAGCGATGCTGACCATCGAACAGGCCATAGGCGTCGATGCCGCGAATGTCGAAGGTCATGCTGACGGCGAGGGCGTCCATCAGTTGTTCGCCTTGAAAGCGCGAAAACAAATGCTGGCGCTGCATCAGCGAGTGTTTGGCCAGGTTGTCCAGGTAATCGGACACCTCGTAGTACATGACCCCCATGAGAATGCCGCTCCAGAGCACGAACAGCGAACTGTAGAGCGCCAGCAAACGGCTGCTGGATGAACGCCAGCCGTTAGAGGGGTTCAGCAATGACATAACCCGAGCCTCGCACCGTCCGAATCAGTGGGACATTGCCTGGCGGGTCGATCTTCTTGCGCAGCCGGCCGATGTGCACGTCGATCAGGTTGGTGCCGGGGTCGAAGTGGTAACCCCAGACCTCTTCGAAAATCATCATCCGCGACAGGATCTGCCCGGTGTTGCGCATCAGGAATTCCAGCAACTTGTACTCGGTGGGCAACAGCGTCAGCAGCTGACCGTCGCGGCTGGCTTCATGGCTGATCAGGTTCAACTCCAGATCCGCCACCCGCAACGTGGTGGCCTGGGCGGTCACTGTGTTTTGCCGACGCAGCAGGACTTCGACCCGGGCGGCCATTTCATCGGTGGCAAACGGTTTGGTCAGGTAATCGTCACCGCCCGCGCGCAAGCCGCGCACACGCTCATCGACGTCGGAGAGGGCGCTGATCATCAGGATCGGCGTGGCCACGCCCATGGTCCGCAACGTGGTGACAATCGCCAGACCATCGAGCTCCGGCAGCATGCGGTCGAGGGTGATCAAGTCGTAGTTGCCGCTGACTGCGCGCGCCAGACCTTCGCGGCCGTTGTCGACCCAGTCCACGTCGAGGCCGTGGCTGCTCAGTTCGGCGACGATTTCCCGGGCGGTCACGGCGTCGTCTTCGATGGTCAAGATGCGGGTCATAGGGCGGGCCTGATTAGGAGTACTCAACGTTGAGCGGCATTTTGCCAAGAAATGATGGCAGGCTTTCTAAATAAAACTTCATGTGAGACGAAAAGATCGCAGCCTGCGGCAGCTCCTACATTTAAAACGCGATCCAATGTAGGAGCTGCCGCAGGCTGCGATCTTTTGATTTTTCCATTGAAACCCCCGCTCCCGGTCAATGCATAAAACCCGCCGCAACAGACAGTTCCTTGCAATTTGCATGGCCATTGGAAGTTCAAACTTTATAAGTAATTGAAAATCAGTGATTTATTTAAAGTTGGCGACTGGCACGGTGACTGCACTTCCTTCGTTGAAGAGTTGTAACACCATCTTTCCTGCCTGGAGCGATATAACAATGAATAGATCCTCTGATGGTTTCTATCCTGCCTTCGAAGAAACAAGCACGCTCTCTGGCGTGTCCTGGGGCGCGATCTTCGCCGGGGCCGCTGCTGCGGCGGCGTTGTCGCTGATCCTCGTGTTACTCGGCTTTGGCCTGGGTTTTTCCGCGGTATCGCCGTGGGCCCATGAAGGGGTGAGCGCCAAGGGCCTGGGGATTTCAACAATTGTCTGGTTGGCCGTGACACAAATCGTGGCTTCCGGGCTCGGCGGTTACATCGCCGGTCGTCTGCGGGTGAAGTGGGCCAACATGCACGGGGATGAAGTGTATTTCCGTGATACCGCCCATGGCTTCCTGGCCTGGTGCGTAGCGACGTTGGTGACGGCAACGCTGGTGGTCGGTTCGGTCAGCAGCATTGTCAGTGGTGGCGTGCAGGCCGGGGCGAGTGTGGTCGGTGGCGCTGCGAGTGCCGCGACTCAAGCCGTTGGCACAGCTGCCGGCAACACGGGCAGTGATCAGTACGGTTACTTCGTCGACAGCCTGTTCCGCGATGATCGCCCGGCGGCGATCAGTGATGACGCCGTTCATGGCACCGTGACCCGCATCTTCGTGCGCAGCCTGAGCAACGGCGGTCAACTGGCTGCCGAAGACCGCACCTACCTGGCGCAACTGGTCGCCCAACGGACCAACCTCACTCAAGCAGACGCGGAACGTCGCGTTGATGAAGTGTATGCCCGCACGCAAAAAGCCGTGGCCGACGCCAAACTCGCTGCCCAACAAGCCGCCGATACCGCCGCCAAAGTCGCTGCCTGGACTTCGCTGTGGATGTTCATTGCGCTGCTGATCGGTGCATTTTTCGCCAGCCTCGCTGCCACCTTTGGCGGCCGTCGTCGGGATGCCGTGGTGTATCTGGAATCCGACGCTTACGTAACCACCACTTCACTGCCAGTTCGCTAACCCAGGAGAACTACCATGCGCTCACTACTGCTGTTCTTTCTCGGCGTACCGATCCCGATCATCATCCTGATCGCCCTGTTCATGCATTGATCCTCTGAGGCTCATGCCTCTGCCGCTTCTGCCTTGGGTGGAAGCGGCGTTTTTGTTTGATCGGACTGATGTTTGGATTGATGGTGACTGTCAGGCCGCCATCGCGAGCAAGCTCGCTCCCACATTGGATCGCGCTTGTCTGGGCAACTCGGTCAACTGTGGGAGCGAGCTTGCTCCGGGCGGCGTTCCGACGATGGGGCCAGATCAGGCACAGCAAACCCATCTATTCAATCGGTGTACTGACAAACTCCTCAAGCCCTTCGGCATACGCCGTAAACGCGCTGATCTGTGGAAACCGATTCACATCCACCTGATCCGGCACCACCAGATTGGTGAAACTCCACGCCACCGCCAGCGTAATCCCGTCTTGAGCAATCGTCCCGTCAGTCTTCAGCGGCTGCATTTCCAGCTCCCGCTCCAGCGCCGAATAGGCGGCCGCCAGTTGCCCTTCGACCCGCTCCACCCACGGTTCAAACTGAATATCCGCCGGCCGCAGGTTGCGTTCGTAGTAGAGCTGCACGGACTTTTCGCACGCCGCCAGTGCCAGGCCGATCAGGCGCAATGCGCGCAGGCGTTGATCGAGATCGTTGGGCATCAGGCTGTTGCCAGGACCGGCCAAGGCCTCCAGGTAATCGATGATCAGCGTCGAGTCGATCAACACCTCGCCGTCGTCGAGCACCAGGGTGGGCGCCTTGACCACCGGGTTGATCTGCTGGAATTGCTCGAAATGCCGAAACACCGAAACCGCCTGGTGTTCCAGTGGGATGCCAAGGCGTTTGGCAGAGATGGCGACGCGCCGCACGTACGGTGAATCCAGCATGCCGATCAGCTTCATTGAACCGCTCCTTCAGATGTCCATTTCGGGATGGACAACCTTAGTTTAGCTTCAGCAAGCTGCAAACGGCGTGGGCGCTAATCCTCGAAGCCGACCTGTTCGTGAATCTCATCGACCTTCAATTCCAGCCGATACGCCACGGCGATAAACAGCGCCTGGCACAGGCACAGCGTCGCACTCAACGAACGGAAGGCAAACGAACTGCCTTCGTTGACCAGCAGCACAGTGTTGGCGCGCTTGGCCAGAGGCGAGAGGTTGCTGTCGGTGATGATCAGGGTTTTGGCCTGATGGTGCTGGGCAATACGCAGGCAGTGCTGGGTTTCCTTGCCGTAGGGCGTGAAGCTGATGGCGATCACCAGGTCATTGGCGCGCACGCTGCGCATCTGCTCGCGGTAGCTGCCGCCGAGCCCCGAGACCAGATGGATACGCTTGTTGGTGTGTTGCAGGTTGTAGACCAGGTAGTCGGCCACCGCGAACGAACGGCGCACCCCGACCACGTAGATATTGTCGGCATTCACCACCAGGTCGACGGCCTTGTCGAAGGCCTGGTCATCGAGTTCCAGCCCCAGCCGTTCGATGCCCGACAGGGTCGCATTGATGCACTCGCGCGCCAGGTCGCCGCCGCTGGCCTTCTGCGATTTGTTGGCAATCATGCTGCGAATGCGCTGCTGGTAGTTCTGCACCGGCGTGGTCTTGTGGGTATAGGCCTCGCGGAACAGCGCCTGCATTTCGCTGAAGCCGCTGAAGCCGAAACGCTGGGAAAACCGCACGATCGCCGACGGGTGCACTTCGCACTCGCGGGCGATGTCGCTGATGCGGTCGACCATGATCCGGTCGCTCTGCTGGCTCATGTAACTGGCGATGCGCTTGAGCTGGCGCGGCAGGCTTTCGTACTCGTTGGTGATCAGCTGCAGCAGACGCTCGGCATTGATCGGGGGGCTGGCGAGATCGCTGTCGGGCGTGCTCTCAGTCGTCGCCGGCTGATCGGTGCGGGTCATAAGGAATCCTTCTGGCTTGTTCTTATAGGGAGGACAGAGAGCGTCATCCCCTGACAATAGGTTGGCTGTGCGCAGTCTACAGGGTAGGCCGGAATAAAATCTTGAGCTTGCGGTCAGTACGAGGTGTGCTGAAACGATGCACTGCCTCTGGAACGCCTGTACCAAAGTTTATTGGAAAAAATATTCCACGTAAAAAATATTTAGAATAATTATTGATTGTTCGGTCCCGGTCGTTTTAGTCTGCATCCACCAAGAGTGTTCGGCGCGGCCATCGCCCCGAACGCAGGCTGATAAAAATAACAGGAGCCAGCATGGGCCAGACTCGTTTTGCCAGTGGGCGTCAATTGGATCTGATTTGCCTGGGGCGCCTGGGCGTCGACCTCTATGCGCAGCAAGTCGGAGCGCGGTTGGAAGATGTTTCAAGCTTCGCCAAATACCTCGGCGGGTCGTCCGCCAACATCGCTTTCGGCACGGCTCGGCTGGGCCTGAAATCGGCGATGCTGAGCCGGGTAGGGGACGACCACATGGGTCGCTTCCTCGTTGAATCCCTGACTCACGAAGGTTGCGATGTCAGCGGCGTCAAGGTCGATCCGGAACGCCTGACCGCCATGGTCCTGCTGGGCCTCAAGGATCGCGAAACCTTTCCTTTGGTCTTCTACCGCGAAAACTGCGCCGACATGGCGCTGCGGGCCGAAGACATCAGCGAAGCCTTCATCGCTTCCAGCAAAGCCTTGCTGATCACCGGCACCCATTTCTCCACCGACGGTGTCTACAAGGCGAGCATCCAGGCACTGGACTATGCCGAGAAGCACAACGTCAAACGGGTGCTGGACATCGACTATCGCCCGGTACTCTGGGGCCTGGCCGGCAAGGCCGACGGCGAAACCCGTTTCGTCGCCGACCAGAACGTCAGCCAGCATGTGCAGAAAATCCTCCCGCGTTTCGACCTGATCGTCGGCACTGAAGAAGAGTTTTTGATTGCCGGCGGCTCCGAGGATTTGCTCACCGCACTGCGCAATGTGCGGCGCCTGAGCGCGGCGACCCTGGTGGTCAAGCTCGGCCCGCAGGGCTGCACGGTGATTCACGGGATGATCCCGGAACGTCTCGAAGACGGCGCGATTTACCCCGGCGTTCGGGTGGAAGTCTTGAACGTGCTGGGGGCCGGCGATGCCTTCATGTCGGGCTTCCTCGCCGGTTGGCTGGAGGACGCGAGCGACGAGCGCTGCTGCCAGTTAGCCAATGCCTGTGGCGGTCTGGTGGTGTCGCGCCATGCCTGCGCACCGGCCATGCCGACCCGCGCCGAACTCGACTATCTGTTCAACAGTCCGGTGCCGATTACCCGGCCCGATCAGGACGCGGTGTTGCAGCGTCTGCATCAGGTCAGCGTGCCGCGCAAACAGTGGAAGCAACTGTTCATTTTTGCCTTCGACCATCGCGGGCAACTGGTGGAACTGGCGCACAAGGGCGGTCGCGACCTGAGCGCCATCGGCGAACTCAAGCAACTGTTTATCAAAGCCGTGGAGCGGGTCGAAGCCGATTTGCGCGAGCAGGGCATCGAGGCCGATGTCGGGCTGCTGGCCGATCAACGCTTCGGGCAGGACTCGCTGAACGCCGCCACCGGTCGCGGCTGGTGGGTGGCGCGTCCGGTGGAAGTGCAAGGCTCGCGACCATTGGCTTTCGAACATGGGCGTTCCATCGGCAGCAACCTGATTGCCTGGCCGCAGGAACAAATCATCAAGTGCCTGGTGCAATTTCACCCTGACGATGAGCCGCTGCTGCGACTGGAACAGGAAGCGCAGATCAAGGGTTTGTACCAGGCCTCCCAAGTCAGCGGTCATGAACTGCTGCTGGAAATCATCCCGCCCAAGGATCATCCGTCGACCCATCCGGACGTGTTGTATCGCGCGCTGAAACGCCTCTACAACCTGGGCATTTACCCGGCGTGGTGGAAGATCGAAGCGCAGAGCGCCGAGGAGTGGAAACAACTCGACGAGCTGATTCAGGAACGTGATCCGTACTGCCGAGGTGTGGTGTTGCTGGGCCTCAATGCACCGGCAGCGGCACTGGCCGAAGGGTTTCAACAGGCCAGCCAGAGCCAGACTTGCCGTGGTTTCGCCGTGGGCCGGACGATTTTCCAGGAGCCGAGCCGCGCGTGGATGGCCGGTGAAATCGACGATGAAGCGCTGATCCGTCAGGTGCAGGGCACGTTCGTTGAATTGATCGATGCCTGGCGCACGGCCCGCGCATGACGCCACACCGCAAATCCCTGTAGGAGTGAGCCTGCTCGCGATAGCGGACTGCCAGTCAACATAAATGGCGCCTGACACACCGCTATCGCGAGCAGGCTCACTCCTACAAGGGGTTCGCGTCGTATTCAATGGTTAGGTAAAACAATAAAAGGTGCAGCCATGCCCGCTATTCGAATTGGCATCAACCCGATCTCCTGGAGCAACGACGACCTGCCGTCCCTCGGCGGCGAGACGCCGCTGAGCACCGCCCTGAGCGAAGGCAAGGAAATCGGCTACGAAGGTTTCGAACTCAACGGCAAGTTCCCCAAAGACGCCAAGGGTGTCGGCGATGTACTGCGCCCCTATGACCTGGCGCTGGTATCCGGCTGGTATTCCAGCCGTCTGGCCCGCCGCTCGGTGGCCGAAGAAATCGACGCCATCGGCAGCCATGTCGAGCTCTTGGCGAAGAACGGCGCCAAGGTGCTGGTGTACGGTGAAGTCGCAGACTCCATTCAAGGCCAGCGCATTCCGCTGGTCGAGCGTCCACGTTTCCACACCGAACACGCCTGGCAGGAATACGCCGACAAGCTCACCGAGCTGGCGCGCTTCACCTTGTCCCAAGGCGTACGTCTGGCCTACCACCACCACATGGGTGCCTACGTCGAATCCCCGGCCGACATCGACAAGTTGATGGCGTTGACCGGCAGTGAAGTCGGTCTGCTGTTCGATTCGGGCCATTGCTACATGGGCGGCGGCGAACCGTTGCAGGTGCTGCGCAAACACATCGAACGTATCTGCCACGTGCATTTCAAGGACGTGCGCAAACCGGTGGTGCAACTGGCACGCAACAACCTGTGGAGCTTCCCGGATTGCATCATCAACGGCACGTTCACCGTGCCCGGAGATGGCGACATCGACTTCGGCGCATTGCTCGACGTGCTGCTGGCGGCCGATTACCACGGCTGGCTGGTGGTCGAAGCCGAGCAGGACCCAGCGGTGGCGCCAAGTTATGTCTTCGCCAAAAAAGGCTACGACACCTTGCGTGCGCTGCTCGACGAGAGGACTGCATTATGAGCCTGTTGGTCAAAAGCAACGCCCGTGGCCGGACCATGGTCGAGTTGGGCAAAGGTGAGCTGGAATACGTTGGTTTCGCCGCTTACCGCTTGAGCCTGGGCGAAACCCTGCCGATTTGCGCCGGTGATAAAGAACTGTGCCTGGTGCTGCTCAGCGGTCGAGTCAGCATCAAGGGCGAAGCGCCGGGGCAGGGCGCGTTCGACTGGGACAACATCGGCGATCGCCAGTCGGTGTTCGAAGACAAATCCCCCTTCGCCGCGTACTTGCCACCCGGCAGTCAGGCGCAAGTGGTCGCGCTCAGCGATGTGCAAATCGCCGTGTGCGCCGCGCCTGGATTCACTACTGAAGCTAAAAGCGAAAAGATCGCAGCCTTCGGCAGCTCCTACAGCCCACGGCTGATCAAACCCGACAGCATGAAGCGCAGTGTGCGTGGCAAAGGCGCCAACACCCGTTACGTCTGCGACATCCTGCCGGACACTGAGCCGGCCCATTCGCTGCTGGTGGTGGAAGTGCGCACGCCATCGGGTCACTCGTCGAGCTACCCGCCGCACAAGCACGACACCGACGATTTGCCGCACCAGAGTTTTCTTGAAGAAACCTATTACCACCAGGTCAACCCGCCGCAGGGCTTCGTGTTCCAGCGGGTGTACACCGATGACCGCAGCATCGATCAGGCCATGGCCGTGGAAAACAGCGACCTCGTGGTCGTGCCCAAGGGCTATCACCCGGTCAGCGTGCCGTACGGCTACGAGTCGTACTACCTGAACGTGATGGCCGGACCCAAACGCGTCTGGCAGTTCCATAACGATCCGCAGCACAGCTGGCTGCTCGATCTCTGAACTAAAAAGCCTGAATTTCAACCTCTGCACGGAGAACACGATCAATGAGCGACGCCCCGATCATCGGCCATTACATCCACGGTCAAGTGCAAGACAGCAGCAGCGAACGGTTCAGCAACGTCTTCAATCCGGCCACCGGCAGCGTCCAGGCGCGCGTCGGGCTGGCCAGCCAGAAGACCGTCGACGAAGCCGTCGCCTCGGCCCTGAAAGCTTTTCCGGCCTGGTCCGAACAGTCGTCCCTGCGCCGTTCGCGGGTGATGTTCAAGTTCAAGGAATTGCTCGACCAGCATCACGATGAGCTGGCAGAAATCATCAGCCGCGAACACGGCAAGGTGTTTTCGGACGCCAAGGGCGAAGTCACCCGGGGCATCGAAATCGTCGAGTACGCCTGCGGTGCGCCGAACCTGCTGAAAACCGAGTTCAGCGACAACATCGGCGGCGGCATCGATAACTGGAACCTGCGTCAGCCGCTGGGTGTTTGTGCCGGAGTCACGCCGTTCAACTTCCCGGTGATGGTGCCGCTGTGGATGATCCCGCTGGCGCTGATCACCGGTAACTGCTTCATCCTCAAGCCGTCCGAGCGCGACCCGTCCGCCAGTTTGCTGATGGCCCGTCTGTTGAGCGAAGCCGGTTTGCCGGACGGTGTGTTCAACGTGGTTCAGGGTGACAAGACCGCGGTCGACGCATTGCTGCAACACCCGGACATCGAGGCGATTTCCTTTGTCGGCTCGACGCCGATTGCCGAGTACATCCACCAGCAAGCCACCTCTCGCGGCAAGCGTGTGCAGGCGCTGGGCGGGGCGAAAAATCACATGATCGTCATGCCCGACGCGGATCTGGATCAAGCGGCGGATGCCTTGATCGGCGCGGCTTACGGCTCGGCCGGCGAGCGCTGCATGGCGATTTCGATTGCCGTGGCGGTGGGCGATGTCGGCGACCAACTGATTGCCAAACTGCTGCCGCGTATCGATCAACTGAAAGTCGGCAATGGCCTGAAGGGCGACAGCGACATGGGGCCGTTGGTGACAGCCGAGCACAAGGCCAAGGTTGAAGGTTTCATCGACGAAGGCGTGGCCCAGGGCGCGCAGCTGATCGTTGATGGCCGCCACTTCAAGGTGCCGGGTGCCGAGAACGGCTTCTTCGTCGGCGCGACGCTGTTCGACAACGTCACGACCGAGATGAGCATCTACCAGCAGGAAATTTTCGGCCCGGTGCTGGGCATCGTTCGGGTGCCGGACTTCGCCAGCGCCGTCGCGTTGATCAACGCCCACGAGTTCGGCAACGGCGTGTCCTGTTTCACTCGCGACGGCGGCATCGCCCGCGCCTTCGCCCGCACCATCAAGGTGGGCATGGTCGGCATCAACGTGCCGATTCCGGTGCCGATGGCCTGGCACTCTTTCGGCGGCTGGAAGCGCTCGCTGTTCGGCGATCACCACGCTTACGGTGAAGAAGGCATTCGCTTCTACAGCCGCTACAAAAGCGTGATGCAGCGCTGGCCCGACAGCATCGCCAAGGGCCCTGAATTCAACATGCCGACGGCCAACTAATTCACCTGTGCGGAGAACAACAATAATGAGCAAGCCCCTGCGTTTCGCCCTGAACCGTATGGTCGCCCCACGTTTGTCCCTGCCCGCGTTCATCGAGCTGGCGGTGACTCTCAAGGCCGACGCCATCGAAATTCGCAATGACCTTAAAGGCGTCGAGATCGAAGACGGCACCGCACCCGAGCGCGTCCGTGAGTTGTGTGCCGCCAAAGGCATTACGGTGCTGTCGATCAACGCGCTGTATCCGTTTGATGTGTGGAATGACGAGCGCCGTGCACAGGCCTTGAAGCTGGCCGCTTATGCCCGCGATTGCGGCGCTCAAGGGCTGGTCATGTGTCCGCTCAATGACCGTGCCGACCCGCGTAATGAGGCCGCACGTGCTTCGGGTCTGCGCACGGCGTTGACTGAACTGGCGCCGATCCTGCGCGATCACGGCATTCTCGGTTTCATCGAACCGCTGGGTTTCGAAGAGTGCTCACTGCGCCGCAAGCGCACGGCGGTGGACGCGATCAAGGCCATCGGCGGGCTGGATGTGTTCCGCCTGGTTCACGACACCTTTCACCATCACCTGGCCAGCGAGCATGAGTTCTTCCCCGAGCTGACCGGGCTGGTGCACATCTCTGGTGTCGAGGATGCCGAGGCACCGCTGGCGAGCATTCGCGACGGCCACCGGGTGCTGGTGGGCGAGGGCGACATCCTCGGCAACGCGGCGCAAATCGACATCTTGCTCAGCAGCGGATACAGCGGCTACCTGTCGTTCGAACCGTTTGCCGACAGCGTCCATGGCCTGGCGGATATCCAGCAGGCAATCGGTGCGAGCATGGATCACCTGCAAAAATCTTTGTCCTGACACCTCCCCCCGTAGGAGCTGTCGAGTGAAACGAGGCTGCGATCTTTTGATTGTCAGCAACTAAAAAGCCCCGCCCCTCGAAAGAGAGGCGGGGCTTTTTATTGCATCGAAGAAGTTACTGCAATATTGCCGCTGCCATCGCCAAGATCGCAGCCTTCGGCAGCTCCTACTCTTCGCCCATCTGCGATTGCAGATAGTTCTCAAGACCGACTTTATCGATCAGGCCCAGTTGGGTTTCCAGCCAGTCGATATGTTCTTCTTCGGATTCAAGAATATCTTCAAGCAATTCGCGGCTACCAAAGTCGCCAACGGTTTCGCAATGAGCGATAGCCACTTTGAGATCCGCATGACCGGTGCGTTCGATACGCAGGTCGCACTCAAGCATCTCCTGGGTGTGTTCGCCGATCTGCAGCTTGCCCAGGTCCTGGACGTTCGGCAGGCCTTCAAGGAACAGGATGCGCTTGATCAGCTTGTCCGCGTGCTTCATCTCGTCGATGGATTCGTGGTATTCGTGCTTGCCGAGCTTGTTCAGGCCCCAATCTTCGTACATGCGTGCATGCAGGAAGTATTGATTGATCGCGACCAGCTCATTGGCAAGGATCTTGTTGAGATGCTGGATGACTGTAATGTCGCCTTTCATGGTGGGGTCCTGCCCTAAGTAGCTGTCTATAAGGCAGAGTTTGAGCCGCGTAATTAAGAGTGTCAAACCTAAGTTATTGAAACTTAAATGAAAATTAATCGGAATAAGAATGTTTGTGTTCCGCGTCTAGAGCGTAAGCGGTTGATTTTCAGACATAAAAAAACCGGACATCAAGTCCGGTTCTTTGAAATACGTTACTTACGCGGCAGTAAATTCTACAGGATAAGGAATCGCGGCCTGGGCCGATTGCAATTTGGTCAGGGTTTCGCGGACCACTTCCTTGGCAAGGCAGGCACATTTTCCGCATTGGCTGGCTACGCCGGTGGCCTGACGGACTTCCTTATAGCTGCAGCAACCTTCATAGATCGCTTCGCGGATTTGACCGTCGGTGACGCCAGTGCAGAGGCAAACATACATAAGTGAAAACCGTCGCTGGTTGTGACTCAATTGCGATGGATCTTAATGTTAACGAGAATGATTGTCAAAGTGGTTTCTGAAAGCTTTGAGCAGGGCTGACGAACGGTTTCCTCTCGGCATCGATCATGAGGAAAACCCGTCGACTGCATTTCCCCTGACAAAAAAACCGTTAAGGACAGGGCAAAAACGCAGTGTATGATGGCCGGTCCTTATGAAGCGGGTTCGTGTCACAGGGCTGTCGCCTGAAGGTGGCAGGCTGGCGCAAACCCGGAACTTCACGTTTTTACACCAGGAGATATCCAATGAGCGTACTCGTAGGCAAACAAGCCCCTGATTTCACCGTACCGGCCGTACTCGGCAATGGCGAAATCGTAGACAGCTTCACCCTGTCGTCGGCCATCAAAGGCAAATACGGCCTGGTGTTCTTCTACCCACTGGACTTCACCTTCGTTTGCCCGTCCGAGCTGATCGCTCTGGACAACCGCATGTCTGACTTCAAGTCCCGCAACGTTGAAGTGATTGCCGTGTCGATCGACTCGCATTTCACTCACAACGCCTGGCGTAACACCCCGGTGAACAATGGCGGTATCGGCCAGGTTCGCTACACCATGGCTGCCGACATCAAGCAGGAAATCATGAAGGCCTACGACGTTCAGTCCGCTGACGGCGTTGCATTCCGTGGCGCGTTCCTGATCGACGACAAAGGCGTTGTCCGCTCGCAGATCATCAACGACCTGCCGCTGGGCCGTAACATGGAAGAGCTGATTCGTCTGGTCGACGCTCTGCAATTCCACGAAGAGCACGGCGAAGTTTGCCCTGCCAACTGGAAAAAAGGCGACAAGGGCATGAACGCTTCTCCAGAAGGCGTTGCTGCTTACCTGACCGAGCACGCTGCGGCGCTGTAAGCCCAAGCGTCAGGCATAAAAAAACCGGCCTCAGTGGCCGGTTTTTTTATGCGCGGGATTAATCAGCGACAGATCAGTCGTTGAAATCTTCCCAGCCGCCCATTTGTTTCCAGCGATTGACGATGCCGCAGAACAGCTCGGCGGTCTTCTCGGTGTCGTAGCGAGCCGAGTGGGCCTCACGACCGTCGAAGTCGATATCGGCTGCCTGACAGGCCTTGGCCAGTACGGTTTGGCCGTAAGCCAGACCGGCCAGGGTTGCCGTATCGAAGCTCGAGAACGGATGGAACGGGTTACGTTTCATGTCCAGGCGCGCGACGGCGGCGTTAAGAAAGCCCAGATCGAAGCTGCTGTTGTGCCCGACCAGGATCGCTCGTTTGCAACCGTTGGATTTCAGGGCCTTGCGGATGCCGCGGAAGATGTCGGTCAGCGCAGCTTCTTCACTCACTGCCATGCGCAGCGGGTGATCGAGTTTGATCCCGGTGAATTCCAGAGCGGCCGCTTCGATGTTCGCGCCTTCAAAAGGCTCTACACGAAAGAAGTAGGTGTGATCGGGGTACACAAACCCTTTTTCGTCCATGCCGATGGTAGTTGCGGCAATTTCCAGCAAGGCGTCAGTGGCAGAGTTGAAACCACCGGTTTCAACGTCGACAACGACTGGCAGGTATCCACGGAAGCGCTCAGCCATCGGGTGGCGCGAACCACCTCCGCCGCCTTGACCGTCCTGTTCGTCGTCGAAATGGTCTTCACTCACGCGTGTTCCTCCAGCAGGCGCCAGCGCAGTTTTTCACCGGCGCGCAGCGGGATTACGGTCAGCTCGCCAAATGGCAGGCTGGTTGGGGCGGTCCACTCTTCGCGGACCAGGGTGATGCGATCGGTGTTCACCGGCAGGCCGTAGAAACGCGGGCCGTTCAGGCTGGCGAAGGCTTCGAGCTTGTCCAGCGCGTTGCGCTGTTCGAAGGCTTCGGCATACATCTCGATCGCTGCATAAGCGGTGTAGCAACCGGCACAGCCGCAAGCGGCTTCTTTGGCGTGCTGGGCATGGGGCGCCGAGTCGGTGCCGAGGAAGAACTTGTCGCTGCCGCTGGTGGCGGCGTCGAGCAGGGCTTCCTGATGGGTGTTGCGCTTGAGGATCGGCAGGCAATAGAAGTGCGGCCGAATCCCGCCCACCAGCATGTGGTTGCGGTTGTACAGCAGGTGATGCGCGGTGATGGTCGCGCCAACATTGGCCGAAGCCTCGTTGACGAACTGCACGGCGTCAGCGGTGGTGATGTGTTCGAACACCACTTTGAGCGTCGGGAAACGCTCGACCACACGACGCATGTGCTCATCGATAAAGATTTTTTCGCGATCGAACACGTCGACATCGCCACGGGTGACTTCACCATGAACCAGCAAGGGCATCCCGACTTCGGCCATGGCCTCAAGTGCAGGGAAAATCTTGTCGATGCTGGTGACACCAGAGTCCGAGTTGGTGGTCGCGCCGGCCGGGTACAGCTTGGCGGCGTGAATGAAGCCGCTGGCCTTGGCCTCGCGAATTTCTTCGGGTTGGGTGCGGTCGGTCAGGTACAGCACCATCAACGGTTCGAAGCGGCTGCCAGCCGGGCGTGCAGCGAGAATCCGCTGGCGATAGCCGTCGGCTTCAGCGGTGTTACGCACCGGAGGTACCAGGTTGGGCATGATGATGGCGCGACCAAAGGTGCGCGCGACATCCGCGACTGTATTGGGCAACACAGCACCATCGCGAAGATGAATATGCCAGTCGTCGGGACGCAGCAGGGTCAGGCGGTCGGACATGAGGGGATTCCAGGCGGGTCAAACTGAGGGGAATGCTACCGGAAAAGACTCTTCCAGGCACTCGCTATCAAGTTTTGCTGGAAGCTTCCGATATCCAACAGGTATGCCGTAAACATCTGTGTGTCGGTCTTTTTGTTGTAGAAGCCAGTGGAGCCTCCCGTGCGCCAGCGTTATTTAGCCTTGCTCAGCGTGTTTGCCAGCCTTCCTGCGATGGCGCTCACTTTCCAGACCCGTCTGGAGAGCATCGAGTGGAAAGTCGAAGGAGACAAGTTCGAGTGCCGCCTGAGTCAACCGATCACCGATTTTGGTTCGGGTGAGTTCGTGCGCCGCGCTGGCGAGCAAGCGACGTTTCGTCTGAAGGCCTACAACGCGATGATCGGCGGTGGTTCGGCCACTTTGCTGGCGGCGGCTGCACCGTGGCAGCCGGGGCGTGGTGACATCAACCTCGGTTCTGTGCGGATCGGCAGCGGCAAAGTGTTGTTCAACAGTTCACAAGTTCAGGCCGGCCGCTTGATCAGTGGCCTGATGGATGGCCGCAGTCCGGTCGTTCGACATTACTCGGGGGATGGCCGGGTGTCGGAAGTGCGCCTGTTGCCGGTCAAGTTCAGCCAGGCCTTCAACGACTATCAAGGCTGCGTGGCGAAGCTGCTGCCGAAGAATTTCGAACAGGTTAAACAATCGCAGATCGGCTTCCCCGGCGAAGGCATCGATCTCGACGCGCAGGCCAAGGCTCAATTGCAAGTGATGCTGGAGTTCATGAAGGCTGATCCGACGGTCAACCACATCGAACTCGATGGCCACTCCGACAACAGTGGCAACCGCCTGACCAATCGTGATCTGTCGCGGCGTCGGGCCTTGGCCGTCATGGAGTTCTTCAAGGCCAACGGCATTCAGGAATCGCAGATCACCGTGCGCTTTCACGGCGAGCGTTATCCATTGGCGCCCAATACCAATTCCGCCAACCGGGCGAAGAACCGTCGGGTCAATGTGCACCTCGCGCGCGTTGCGCCCACCGAAACGCCGGCCCCTCAGGCCACTGCATCGGCGAGCGCCGCGTCGACCTCCTGAACCCGCTGTTGTCGTCGCGCACTCGACATAATCTGTCGCTTCGTCGTCATAAGCTGTCGCGCCTCTGTAAATTATCCTGCATGAGCGGTAGACTTGACGGCTTTCCGTAGAACCCCGTGGAGTGATGGCATGGCGGACGTAAACAAGGTCGTTCTGGCGTATTCCGGCGGCCTGGACACTTCGGTGATCCTCAAGTGGCTGCAGGATACTTATAACTGTGAAGTCGTGACCTTCACCGCTGACCTGGGTCAGGGCGAAGAGGTCGAACCTGCACGCGCCAAGGCTCAGGCCATGGGCGTGAAAGAGATCTACATCGACGACTTGCGCGAAGAATTCGTGCGCGATTTCGTTTTCCCGATGTTCCGCGCCAACACCGTTTACGAAGGCGAGTACCTGCTGGGTACTTCCATCGCTCGTCCGTTGATCGCCAAGCGCTTGATCGAAATCGCCAACGAAACCGGCGCTGACGCCATTTCCCACGGCGCCACCGGCAAGGGCAACGACCAGGTTCGTTTCGAGCTGGGCGCCTACGCCTTGAAGCCAGGCGTGAAAGTGATTGCTCCGTGGCGCGAATGGGACCTGCTCTCCCGTGAAAAGCTGATGGATTATGCTGAAAAGCACAACATCCCGATCGAGCGTCACGGCAAGAAAAAATCCCCGTACTCGATGGATGCCAACCTGCTGCACATCTCCTATGAAGGCGGCGTGCTGGAAGACACCTGGACCGAGCACGAAGAAGACATGTGGAAATGGACTGTCTCCCCGGAGAAGGCTCCAGATAAAGCTCAATACCTGGAACTGACCTACCGCAACGGCGACATCGTTGCACTGGACGGCGTCGAAATGACCCCGGCTACCGTGCTGGCGACCCTGAACCGTATCGGCGGCGAACACGGTATCGGCCGTCTCGACATCGTCGAGAACCGTTACGTGGGCATGAAGTCCCGTGGCTGCTACGAAACCCCAGGCGGCACCATCATGCTGCGCGCCCACCGTGCGATCGAATCGATCACCCTGGACCGCGAAGTGGCTCACCTCAAAGATGAGCTGATGCCTAAATACGCCAGCCTGATCTACACCGGTTACTGGTGGAGCCCTGAGCGTCTGATGCTGCAACAGATGATCGATGCATCCCAGGCCCACGTGAACGGCGTTGTGCGCCTGAAGCTGTACAAGGGCAATGTGATCGTCACCGGTCGCAAGTCCGACGAATCGTTGTTCGATGCCAACATCGCGACCTTCGAAGAAGATGGCGGCGCCTACAACCAGGCCGACGCGGCGGGCTTCATCAAGCTCAACGCCTTGCGCATGCGTATTGCGGCGAACAAAGGCCGGAAGCTTTTCTGAGATCTTTGAAACCGTAGTGCAACGACGTTGAAAGAGTTGTGGCCTTGTCGGTGACAAGGCCACAATTCTGAATAGGGGGAGTTTTCCTGCCGGACATCGTGTTATCAGCGCTCTTTTTGTATCTGTAATACCTTCCTTCTGTTTCCTCTCTCTGAATGCTCTTCAAGCGTTACCTGCTGCGTGTCAGGTAAAAAGAGTGATCAAGAATCGTCAGACCGTGTGAATTCAAATTGTAAGCAATGCAAAGCGTTGGGCTGCTGCGATTCTTTGCCTGTTTTGATTGCTTGCTTGCGCTTTCCTTCAGTAATTCCTCCGAATCGGTACAGGTGAGAAATACGATCACTTGTGCTGGGTTTCCCTGTGGGGGGCGGTTTTTTTCGATCCAGGCACCGAATTCCATTTTCTTGTTTAGCCACCGCGCATCGACGATGTGCAGGTTATCTAGCGGCTCGGCCAGGCAAATGTGCTGTAGAACCGAGAGGCCCGTCTGAATACCGATCCGGACGGGAGGGGCCTTCAGGTTATCGGGCCGCTGACCGCGTTCAGCGTTGTCCATCACTTTTATAAAATGCTTTCCCTTGCCGAAGTCGGATGGCGCGTACAGCGACCGGTAGTTGAAGTTGAGTGTGGCGAAGAAAAGAAAAAGCAAATAAAAAGGGAAACTGATCAGGAACCAGACATAAAGCTCCCGCTCCTTATTGTCGAGAAAGGGCAGTGAGACGGCGGCCGATGTTTCAGAAATAGCGGCAAATATTGCAATAACTGTCATGGGGTTGAAGATTTTTTTCTTTAATTTGATCATGTTTTTTGCTCATTGGAATATTGTCTTTTCTCGGTTGATTGATGTTTTTAGTTTTCATTTTAATAACTAAGTGGTCGGTGTTTATGTTGGTGCAGTACTCCTTTTAATTGTTGGTTGCGAAGGTTTGATAGTAGCGGTATTGGGCGTGTAGCGGGTGCCTCTGTTGTTGGGTTTTAGATAGTGTTGGGTTGAATTTGTTGTTGAAGTGTTGCCTGGTGTGATTTTTTATTACATCCTTGAGGTGCGGTGTTTGTGGTATGGGATTTGAAGTGGTAAATATCAGTTACTTTTAAGGGTAGCTCAATAGTCGGTATTCGTTGGATCTCTTGCGACGAGCCCAGGTATTTGATTTTCTGGTTGTAAACAGAAACAAAAAAACTGCGAATATTCGAAATGTTTTCAGGTTTATAAAAACTTTACCGCCGCGGTATTTTTGGGGATTTTGTAAGACTTTTCTTTAATGTCTGTAGGGAATGTCTCTCGGTGTGGGTGGCCGAGGGGGGCGGCATGCCATGGGTGAAACGACTAGGCTATCGTGCGGGCTCTAAAAATTCGAACAGCGAAAATTGGACTTGCCCATGAATAAAGTGCTGATCGTGGATGATCACCCCGTCATTCGTCTTGCGGTACGTATGCTAATGGAGCGTCACGGCTACGAAGTTATTGCAGAGACAGATAATGGCGTGGATGCGTTGCAACTTGCCCGTGAGCATATGCCGGATATTGTCATCCTGGATATTGGAATACCGAAACTTGATGGGCTGGAAGTCATTGCGCGTCTGACATCGACAGCGATGCCCATGAAAGTGCTGATATTAACTTCCCAGGCACCTGGGCATTTTTCTATGCGCTGCATGCAATCCGGTGCCGCCGGGTATGTCTGCAAACAACAGGACCTCACTGAGTTGCTCAGTGCAATTAAGGCAGTATTGTCGGGCTACAGTTACTTTCCGAATCAAGCCTTGCACACCGTACGTTCCAGTTTGGGCAACGCCAGTGAAGCCGATATGGTGGATCGACTGTCGGGACGGGAGATGATGGTCTTGCAACAGTTGGCCCGAGGCAAGACCAACAAGGAGATTGCCGATGGAATGTTCCTCAGCAACAAGACCGTCAGTACTTACAAGACCCGCCTGTTGTTGAAACTCAATGCTCGGTCCCTGGTAGACCTGATCGAATTGGCTCAACGCAATGGTCTGGTGTGACTGTCTCAGCGTTTGACAAGGCGCGATGAGCGGGGGGGGGCAGGGGTCGGCACTTAGTAAAAAGCCTCCGTTTCGGGAGGCTTTTAGGTGTCATAGATCAAAGTCGTAATCGGCCAATTGCTTTTGCAGTCGGCGCTCCTCCAGCAGATTGTCGATGGTACGGCGTTTGCTCA
Source organism: Pseudomonas fluorescens (assembly GCF_000968015.1). Taxonomy (GTDB): domain Bacteria; phylum Pseudomonadota; class Gammaproteobacteria; order Pseudomonadales; family Pseudomonadaceae; genus Aquipseudomonas; species Aquipseudomonas fluorescens_W. The sequence goes on along the minus strand of NZ_LACH01000047.1, from coordinate 22,282 downwards.
GGTTGGTCTTCGCCACTTCAACCACCGGCTCAGCATCATCTGCCTCGACAGGGGTGAAGTCGTCTTCTACGTCCAATTGCTCTTTGCCAGTGCTCATAGTGTTACTCCAGGCTAAGACGGCCTTTGGCGCTCCTTATATCGATAATCTCCCTGCGGGTAAAAAAGATTTTTTCAATCGGTAAATCGAAAATCCTAATAGCGCCTCAATCGTCCGATGTCTTTTGCTTGTATTCGCACAAGTCTTCGATCCGGCAGCTGCCACAGCGGGGCTTGCGGGCAAGGCAAACGTAGCGTCCGTGGAGGATCAGCCAGTGATGGGAGTCGAGCAGATATTCCTTCGGCACGAACTTCATGAGTTTTTGCTCAACCTCGACCACATTTTTGCCTGGTGCTATGCCGGTACGATTGCTGACCCGGAAAATATGCGTGTCCACGGCCATGGTCAGCTGACGGAATGCGGTGTTGAGCACCACATTGGCGGTTTTGCGGCCGACGCCGGGTAACGCTTCCAGCTCTTCACGGGTTTGCGGCACTTCGCCTCCATGACGCTCCATCAGCAAGCGACAGGTCTCGATCACGTTTTTCGCTTTGCTGTTAAACAGGCCGATGGTCTTGATGTATTCCGACAGTCCCTCGACACCCAAGGCATAAATTGCCGCCGGTGTATTGGCCACCGGGTAGAGCTTGGCGGTGGCCTTGTTGACACCGACATCGGTCGACTGCGCCGAGAGAATTACGGAGATCAACAATTCGAACGGCGAGGAGTAGGCCAGTTCGGTCTTCGGTTCCGGGTTGTCTTCGTGAAACCGGCGAAAAATTTCCAGACGTTTTGCGGCATTCATGGGCAGTGCGTTTCCTCGAAGGCGGTCAGTGAGAGTGCGTCGAGCGGGTCCAGGCCTGACGTGCGGCGATCAGCAGTCCCAGCAGAATGAATCCACCAGGGGCCAGGGTGGCCAGGTGCAAGCCACCGTCGGCGGTCAGTACCCAGCCTTGCCAGCCCGCTTGCGCAGTGCCAGCCAGCCATGGCAGATGGCTGCCGAATGTTCCGTTGCCGATGAATTCGCGCAGCACGCCAAGGCCCGCCATCAACGCGCCGAACAGGCCACACAGGCGCAGGCGATCACGCCAGGCGCTCTGGAGAAAACCGGTGTGCTCCAGCACAACGCATTGCAAGGCAATCAATCCTGCATAGAACCCTACATGTTGGTGCCATTGCAGCGACCAGACTTGCGCGGCGAGCTCCGCGCAGCTGGTCAGCGTGGCCGCCAGCAAGACGCTGGCAAGCAAATGTGTCGCCGGGACAAGCCGGGATCGCAACGCGCCCATGCTCACTCCAAAGGCACTGATCACCACGATGAACATCAGCCACAAGCCCACAGCGGACACCAATGAGTCTGTGGCACCGATCAGCGGCGCAAGCATCAGTGAATTCTGCAGCGTCGATGACTTATTCATGAGCGCTGCTCCCGATCAACTGTTGCTGATGTTCGTCGAAGTAGCGCAACGCGTCATGGATGGCGTTGATGACCGCTCTCGAAGTAATGGTCGCCCCCGCCATTTGATCGAATTGCCCCTGATCCTTTTTCAAGGCCCAGCCATTGTCGGCAGGTTCTGTTCGGGACTTTCCGGAAAAAGCCTGAAGCCAGGCATTGGGCCAGTCAGCGAGTCGACCGCCCAGCCCCGGCGTTTCCGATTGCTTGAGCGTTTTGACGCCCAGCACCTTACCGTTTGCGCCGATAGCGATCAGCAATTCGATGGAACCCTCGTAGCCCAGGGTCTGGCTGCGCAGCAACACGGCGCTGGGTTGGCCAGTTTTGGTCGCCAGGTAGCCACCTAGCAGCGTGCTGTTGGCCAGCCCAGTATTTTCGAGGGCGAGTGGCTGTTCCAGCGGCTGATTGTCGTAGCTTTCAGTCGGGAGCAGGTCCAGCAGGTTACGACTGTCGATCAGGCGCTGTTCGGCCGCAATGCGCGGCGCGCTGGCGTGTTGCACGAGGTAAGTCGCGCCAATCCCCAGGCCTGCCAGCACCACCAGGATCACAACGCTCGACGCTCGGCTCATGGCGCACCCCGTTCCAGTCTGGAGGCGGCAAACCGCTCCAGCGCGGGCACACAGAGGTTCATCGACAGTACGGCGAAGGCGACGCCGTCCGGATAACCTCCCCAGGTACGAATCAGGTACGTCAGCAGCCCGACGCCCGCGCCGAACAGCAGTCGTGCGCCGGGGCTTTTTGCGCCGGACACCGGTTCGGTGACGATGAAGAATGCACCCAGCATGCTCGCGCCAGTGAACAGATGAAACAGCGGCGAACCATGGGAGTCGGAGCCCGAGCCGTTCCAGCACAGCAGGCTAATGATGAACAGGCTGGCGAGCATGCCGACCGGCGCATGCCAGCTGAACACCCGTCGTTGCAGCAGAAACGCGCCGCCCGCCAGAAAGGCCAGGTTGACCCATTCCATGCCTCGGCCGCCGAAGTGGCCGAACGCCGGGTTGATTGCAAACAGTTCGTCCATGGTCAAGCTTTTGTTGATCCGCAGGCTGTCCAGCGCCGTGGCCTGAACCCAAGCGTCTGGCGTCTGCCCGAGGCTGAACCCGATCACCTGCTGCAAACCGCCGATCAGGCCCAGCCCATGGGATGACGGCCAGTGGGTCATCTGTTGGGGAAAGGTCACCAGCACCAGGGCGAAGCCCACCATTGCCGGGTTGAACGGGTTCTTGCCAACGCCGCCATACAGGTGTTTGCCGAACACCATTGCGAACGCCGCGGCACAGACCGTCAGCCACCACGGGCAATAAGGCGGCAAGGCCAGCGCCAACAGCGTCGCGCTGACGAGCGCACTGCCGTCGCTCAAGGTCGGCTTCAGCGCAAGCTTGCGCAAGCGCAACACGGTCGCTTCAACGGCCAGTGCGGTAATACCCGTCAGAATCAGGTTGATCAACACGCCCCAACCATACAGCCAGAAAAACACCAGTATTCCCGGCACGGTGGCCAGCAATACCAGCTTCATGGCTTGCTGGAGGCGTTCGTCGACCGATTCAAGGGGCGGCATAGGCATCTACCTGACGCTCGGCTTCATTCACCGCGAGTTCCAGGGCTTCGATCTGCTCAATCGGCGCTTCGTTGGCTTGAGCTTTCTTGAGTTCGGCGCGGCGCATGGCCAACTGGATCTTTGCCCGATTCAGCTGCGCATTTTTTGCCGGAACGACGGGGGCCGCGGCTGGCGGTGCAGTACTTTCCAGCTTCTCCAAAGCCTGTTCGGCCGCCTCGAACTGCTGTTGCAGGACGATCAGTTGCGACTGCTGTTCGAAGGTCGGCGGATGCCCGAACGCCTTGAGTGACTTGTTCAATTGCGCCCGACTCATCGCCAGATCGATCTTGGCCTTTTTCAGCGCCGTATCCGCATTTGCGGCCTTCTGTGTACGGACTCGCTCAAGAGCGGCCTGAACCGGGTCGAGCGTCGCCACCTCGCTTTGCTGCACGGCGCGCTGGGCGCGGGCCTGACGTTCGGCGATTTTCTGTTGTTCTTCGCGATGCAGGCGAGCGTTGCGCTGTTCAAATCGGCGTCGCGCGTGATTGCGCTTGGCCGCTCTGGCGCGTTGTTCCTCAAGGCTGAACGCCAGGCCGCCGACAATCGGCAGCACCGTGTCCAGCGGCAACGGCCGCATTTCGATGCAATCCACCGGGCAGGGCGCTACGCACAGGTCACAACCGGTGCATTCATCGAGGATCACCGTGTGCATTAATTTCGCCGCGCCGACAATGGCATCCACCGGGCAGGCCTGGATGCACTTGGTGCAACCAATGCACTCGGCCTCACGAATGTAGGCGATTTGCGCCGGGGCCGAACCGCGACTGACGTCCAGTTCCAGCACCGGGACTTTCAACAGCTCGGCCAGGGCCGCGATAGTTTCGCTGCCGCCCGGTGGGCATTTGTTGATCGGTTCGCCGCTGGCAATGCCTTCGGCGTACGGTTTGCATCCGGGGTGGCCACACTTGCCGCATTGGGTCTGCGGCAAGAGGGCGTCGATGCGTTGAATCAGACTCATGTTTTGATCAGTCCGCTGAATCCGAGAAAGGCCACTGCAATCAATCCGGCGCCGATCAGGTCGATGGGCAGGCCGCGAAAGGGCAGGGGGATATCATTTTCGATTGTGCGTTGGCGCAAGTCGCTGAACAGGCTCAATACCAGCCAGAAGCCCAGGCCGGCACCCAGGCTCAGGGCCATGGCGTGGAAGAAGCCTTTGTCGTCCTGAGCATTGAGCAGCGTCAGGCCGAGTACGCCGGCGTTGCCAAGCAGCAGGGGCCAGAGGCCATCGAACGCAAGCTTTGGAAGTAACCGGGAAAGCACTTTCAGCAGCGGGCCAATCAGCAGAACGCTTAATGGCAGGAAGACGAAAAGTCGCAGCGACGTCAGCTCCAGCGGCACCAGCATCCAACGGTAGGCCGAGTAGCCCACTATGCCGACGATCAACATCAAGCAAGCCGTCGCAAGGCCTAGCGCGTGGACTTGCCGATGTTCGTCGCCCAGCAGCGGATCGACGCCCAGCGGCCAGTGCAACACGAGGTTGTTGATCAGGGCAGTGCTGATAAGCGTAAGAACAATTTCGGTCATGATCGTGCCGGCAAGAACGGGGCTTTTTAACGGAGCGGTCTAAAAAGCTTAGGCATTATCCGGCAAGGACGGAGGGTGGGCCAGACATGAAAATCCCACAGTCGCGCCAGGCACGACTGTGGGATCGGTTTACCGCAGAGCCTTACTTGATGCGCTGACCTGGCTTGGCGCCGCTGTCAGGGCTGAGCAGGTAGATTTCTTCACCGCCAGGGCCGGCGGCCATCACCATGCCTTCGGAGATGCCGAACTTCATTTTCCGTGGCTTGAGGTTGGCGATCATCATGGTCAGACGACCATTGAGCTTGGACGGATCCGGATAAGCGCTCTTGATCCCGGAGAACACGTTGCGTTGCTCGTCACCGATGTCCAGGGTCAGGCGCAGCAGTTTGTCGGCACCTTCCACATGTTCGGCCTTGAGGATCAGGGCGACGCGCAGGTCGACAGCGGCAAAGGCATCGAACTCGATTTCCGGCGACAGCGGATCTTTGGCCAGTTCGCCATTACCGGCAGGTGCAGCGTCGCCGGTGTCGGTAGCGCTGGCGGTCAGGTCTTCTTTCGAGGCGTCGCTCATGGCTTGCACTTTTACCGGGTCGATGCGGGTCATCAACGGTTTGAACTCGTTCAGCTGGTGGTTGCTGAGCAAGGTGGCGTGGTCGTTCCAGGTCAGCGGCGCGACGTTGAGGAACGCCTCGGCATCGGCGGTCAGCAACGGCAGCACCGGCTTGAGGAAGATCACCAGTTGGCGGAACAGGTTGACGCCCAGGGCGCAGATGGCCTGGACTTCGTCCTGCTTGCCTTCCTGTTTGTTCAGCGACCACGGTGCCTTGTCGGCGATCCAGGCATTGGCACGGTCGGCCAGGCCCATGATTTCGCGCATGGCACGGGCGAAGTCGCGAGCCTCGTAGGCCTCGGCAATGCTCGGCGCTGCGGCGAGGAACGCTTCGGTCAGTTCCGGCGCGGCATTGCCCGCCACCAGTACACCGGCGTTGCCTTTATGGATGAAACCGGCGCAACGGCTGGCGATGTTGACGACTTTGCCGACCAGGTCAGAGTTGACCTTCTGCACGAAGTCTTCGAGGTTCAGGTCCAGGTCATCGACGCCACGGCTCAGCTTCGCCGCGTAGTAGTAGCGCAGGTATTCCGGCGACAGGTGGTCGAGATAGGTCCGGGCCTTGATGAAGGTACCGCGGGATTTGGACATTTTCTGACCGTTGACGGTCAGGTAGCCGTGCACGTTGATGCCGGTCGGTTTACGGAAACCGGCGCCTTCGAGCATGGCTGGCCAGAACAGGGCGTGGAAGTTGACGATGTCCTTGCCGATGAAATGGTACAGCTCGGCGGTGGAATCCTTGCCCCAGAACGCGTCGAAATCCAATTCCGGCGTGCGGTCGCAGAGGTTCTTGAAGCTGGCCATGTAGCCGATCGGCGCGTCCAGCCAGACATAGAAGTATTTGCCTGGCTCGTCAGGGATTTCGAAGCCGAAGTACGGCGCATCGCGGGAGATGTCCCACTGTTGCAGGCCAGCATCCAGCCATTCGGCGATTTTGTTCGCCACGGCTTCTTGCAGGGTACCGCTGCGGGTCCAGGCTTGCAGCATTTCCTGGAAGTCCGGCAGCTTGAAGAAGAAGTGCTGGGAATCCTTGAGCACCGGAGTGGCGCCAGAGATCGCCGACTTCGGATCCTTCAGGTCGGTCGGCGCGTAGGTCGCACCGCATTTTTCGCAGTTGTCGCCGTATTGGTCTTCGGTGCCGCATTTCGGGCAGGTGCCCTTGATGAAGCGGTCGGCCAGGAACATTTTCTTTTCCGGGTCGAAGTACTGAGTGATCGAACGCTGGGCGATGTGCCCGGCGTCGCGCAGCTTCAGGTAGATCTGGCTCGACAGCTCACGGTTTTCTTCGGCGTGAGTGGAGTGGAAGTTGTCGAAGTCCACCAGGAACTCGGCAAAGTCGGCGCTGTGTTCAGCCTGGACGTTGGCGATCAGTTGTTCCGGGGTGATGCCTTCCTTTTCCGCGCGCAGCATGATGGCCGAACCGTGGGCGTCGTCGGCGCAGACATAAATGCATTGATTGCCGCGGTGCTTCTGGAAGCGCACCCACATATCGGTCTGGATATATTCCAGCATGTGGCCAAGATGGATCGAACCATTGGCATAGGGCAGGGCGCTGGTGACGAGGATCTTGCGTGGCTCGGACATGGGGCTCGGCTACTTGATGAAACGGAGGTCGGCCACTATAAAGCGCCGGCGCATATTTTTCACCCCCGAGGCCAGTATCCACGGTCCATGTAGCAGCTGGCGAAGCCTGCGTTCGGCTGCGCAGCAGTCGTAAAACCAGACACCGCGGTGTTTCAAGTAGTCCGCGTTGCCCGGATTCACGACTGCTGCGCAGCCGAACGCAGGCTTCGCCAGCTGCTACAGGTAGCATTCGACCATGGGTTATTTGTCTCGTTTTGAAAGCATGCCGTCCGGACTATAGAACAGGTACGATACCCGCCTGATTTTCCAGTCTTGCTATCGGAGTTGCCCATGAGCGCCGTCAATCGCGCAGCGGTGGAAGCCGTCCTTCGCCAATACACCGACCCTTATCTGAACCAGGACCCGGTCAGCGCCGGGTGCGTACGCGGCATCGACATTCAGGGTGATCGCGTCAGCGTCCAGCTGGAGCTGGGTTACGCCGCCGGTCTGTTCAAGAGTGGCTGGGCGCAGTTGCTGCAAATGGCCATTGAAGGGCTGGATGGCGTGACCATCGCCCGCGTCGAGATCACCAGTGTCATTGCCGCGCACAAGGCTCAAGCGCAGATCCCGGGGCTCGCCAACGTCAAGAACGTGGTGGCCGTGGCGTCCGGCAAGGGCGGTGTGGGTAAATCCACCACTGCCGCCAACCTGGCCCTGGCCCTGGCCCGCGAAGGCGCCAAGGTCGGGATCCTCGACGCGGACATTTACGGACCGAGCCAGGGCATCATGTTTGGCATCCCCGAAGGCACCCGACCCAAGGTCAAGGATCAGAAGTGGTTCATTCCGATCGAGTCCCATGGTGTCGAAGTCATGTCCATGGCGTTCCTGACCGATGACAACACGCCGATGGTCTGGCGCGGGCCGATGGTTTCCGGCGCCTTGTTGCAACTCGTCACTCAAACCGCCTGGGGCGATCTGGATTACCTGGTCATCGACATGCCGCCAGGCACCGGCGACATCCAGCTGACCCTGGCGCAGAAAGTCCCGGTGGCCGGCGCGGTGATCGTTACCACGCCGCAAGATCTGGCATTGCTGGACGCACGCAAGGGCGTGGAGATGTTCCGCAAGGTCAACATCCCGGTGCTGGGCGTGGTGGAAAACATGGCCGTGCACATCTGCTCCAATTGCGGGCATGCCGAGCATCTGTTCGGTGAGGGCGGTGGTGTGAAGCTGGCCAACCAGTACGGCGTCGAGCTGCTGGCTTCGTTGCCGCTGGCGATGGCCATCCGCGAACAGGCCGATGGTGGCAAACCAACGGTGATCGCCGAGCCTGACAGCCCGATTGCGATGGTTTACCAGGAACTGGCCCGCCATGTCGGCGCGCGGATCGTGTTGCAGGAAGCGGTGTCGCCAGCGATGCCGAACATCACCATCAGCGACGATTGAAACCTTTCAGTTAACACTGGAACCTGTGGGAGCGAGCTTGCTCGCGATGACGGATTAACATTCAACAGATTTGTTGACTGGACTACCGCTATCGCGAGCAAGCTCGCTCCCACAGGGGTTTTTGGCAGGCTTTAAATCCGCAACCCGCCATCCAACTCCATAATCCGACCGTTGTAGTAGTCGTTCTCGAAAATGTACGCCGCCGAATGGGCGATCTCTTCAGGCGTGCCCATGCGCTTGAGCGGGATCACGGACGTTATCTTCTCCAGCGCCTCAGGCTTCATGCTCAGCGTCATTTCGGTTTCGATAAAGCCCGGTGCAATGGCTGCCACGCGAATGCCGTAGCGTGCCAATTCCTTGGCCCAGGTCACGGTCGCCGCGGCGACACCGGCCTTGGCGGCGGAGTAGTTGGTCTGGCCGGCGTTGCCAGCGCGGGAGATCGACGAGATATTAATGATCGCGCCGCTGTTGTTCAGCTCGATCATTTTGGCCGCGACTTCACGCGTGCACAGGAATACGCCGGTCAGGTTGACGTCGATGACCGACTGCCACTGGGCCAGGCTCATCTTGGTCATCTCTCCGTCCTTGACCTTGATCAGCAAGCCATCGCGCAGGATCCCGGCGTTGTTGATCAGGCCATGGAGCGCGCCGAAGTCTTCGGCCACCTGGGCGACCATGTGCGTCACTTGCTCTTCATTGGCGACATTGCACAGATAAGAGCGAGCCTCGACGCCTTTAGCCTTGCAAGCGGCGACGGCGTCGTCGAGCTTTTCCTGGTTCAGGTCCACCAGCGCCAGCTTCGCGCCTTTACCGGCCAAATACTCGGCCATCGAGCGGCCTAAACCCTGGCAACCGCCAGTGATAATGATTACTTTGTCAGTGAGTTGCATTCGCATGCCCCAATAGCAGGTCAGAGGGAGTGGTTTCCTTTTAGAGAGTAGCCTCTCGATCTGCACCTGATACGGCCTGGTTGCACATGAGAACTGCCCCGATGGCGGACTGGAACTTATCCTCAGGCGCCTGTCCGTTTTTTTGACGGATTCTATATAAGGAGTCATAAATTGAGCGTTGAAGCGGCCAAGAATGCACGAGAATTGCTTCTCAAGGAATACCGTGGAGTGCTCTCGACGCACTCCAAGGCGATGCCCGGTTTCCCGTTTGGCTCCGTGGTTCCGTACTGTCTGGACGAACAGGGCTGGCCGCTGATCCTTATCAGCCGTATCGCCCAGCACACCCACAACCTGCAGAAAGATCCAAAGTGCTCGCTGTTTGTGGGCGAGCGCGGGGCCGAAGATGTGCAAGCCGTTGGTCGCCTGACCTACCTCGCCGAAGCAGAAAAGCTTGAGGACGAGGCCGCCATCGAAGCGGCGGCTGAGCGTTACTACCGCTATTTCCCGGATTCGCAGAGCTACCACAAGGCCCACGATTTCGATTTCTGGGTGCTCAAACCGGTACGTCATCGCTACATCGGCGGTTTCGGTGCGATTCACTGGGTCGATCAACTGACCCTGGCCAACCCGTTCGCCGGAAAAGCCGAAGCGAGCATGGTCGAGCACATGAATGCCGATCACGCCAAAGCCATCGCCCACTACGTCGAACTGGCGGGCCTGCCGAAAACCGAGCCGGCGCAACTGGCGGGTATCGACACCGAAGGCATGCACCTGCGCATTGGCCAAGGGGTCTATTGGTTACCGTTTCAAGCGCCGTGTAATACGCCGACACAAGTGCGCGAAGCCTTGGTTTTCCTGGCTCACGCCGAACATTGGCCGAAAAATGAAGTGGCCGACGCTTGAATTCACGAATCGGCGACGTCATCTAGGGAAGACTGGCAAGGCATTCTTGCGTTGAGGAACCATTTGATGCGCCCTTTTTTATTGCTCTTTGTACTGTTTCCGGTGTTGGAGCTGTTCGTATTCGTCAAGGTAAGCGGGGCGATCGGGTTTTTCCCGGCCCTGCTGCTGGTCATTCTCGGCTCGATGCTCGGCGTGTTCGTGCTGCGTATCGCTGGTCTGGCAACCGCATTGCGTGCTCGTGAAAGCCTGAACCGCGGCGAGTTGCCGGCCCAGACCATGCTCGAAGGTTTGATGCTGGCATTGGCGGGTGGTCTGTTGATCCTGCCGGGTTTCGTCACTGACGTGCTGGGTCTGATCATGTTGCTGCCGATCTCTCGTCGACTGTTGGCCAATAAAATGCGCCAGCGTGCCGAAGAGGCGGCAATCCGTCAGCGTGCGTTCGCCGACGACCTTCAGCCACGTGGCGGTCCTGTTCCGCGCGAGCCGCTGGGCCGTGAGCCCAACGTGATCGAAGGCGAATTCGAACACCGCGATACCAAGTAAACCGCAACACCGGCACGGCACCTTCGGGTGCCGTGTTCGTTTGGGGGGCAGCAACCTGAAAAAATTTGCTTACTCGCCCTTGTAATAAGCTTATGCGCCCTTATGTAACGGTCACCGCAAGGTTTCTGGCGATTACGCCAGACAGACTTCCGCGGTTCGCTCGACGAACCGCACCCGGCACCGCCGGATTTGTTAAACCCGCCGGGAATACACCGGCCGATGAAAACCACAATTAGGAGAGATCGACAATGAAGCTTCGTCCTCTGCATGACCGCGTCGTTATCCGTCGCAGCGAAGAAGAAAAGAAAACCGCTGGCGGTATCGTCCTGCCAGGTTCGGCTGCTGAGAAGCCAAACCAGGGTGAAGTCCTCGCTGTAGGCCCAGGCAAAGTGCTGGACAACGGTGAAGTGCGTGCACTGTCCGTGAAAGTGGGCGACAAGGTTGTGTTCGGCCCGTACTCCGGCAGCAACACTGTGAAAGTCGACGGCGAAGACCTGGTAGTAATGGCTGAGAACGAGATTCTCGCTGTTGTCGAAGGCTGATTCCCCGCTCATTTTCCCGCTACTACAAAGTATTTAAGGAATATCGATCATGGCTGCTAAAGAAGTTAAATTCGGCGATTCCGCCCGCAAGAAAATGCTCGCCGGTGTCAACGTCCTGGCTGACGCAGTAAAAGCGACCCTGGGCCCTAAAGGCCGTAACGTGATCATCGAGAAGAGCTTCGGCGCTCCGACCATCACCAAGGACGGCGTGTCGGTTGCAAAAGAAATCGAGCTGAAAGATCGCTTCGAAAACATGGGCGCGCAGCTGGTCAAAGACGTTGCCTCCCGTGCCAACGATGACGCAGGCGACGGCACCACCACCGCTACCGTTCTGGCTCAATCGATCGTCAACGAAGGCCTGAAAGCCGTCGCTGCCGGCATGAACCCGATGGACCTGAAGCGCGGTATCGACAAAGCGACCATCGCTATCGTCAAAGAGCTGAAAGCCCTGTCCAAGCCTTGCGCTGACACCAAGGCAATCGCTCAGGTCGGCACCATCTCGGCCAACTCCGACAGCTCCATCGGCGACATCATTGCCGAAGCCATGGAAAAAGTCGGTAAAGAAGGCGTGATCACCGTTGAAGAAGGCTCGGGCCTGGAAAACGAACTGTCGGTTGTTGAAGGCATGCAGTTCGACCGTGGCTACCTGTCCCCGTACTTCGTCAACAAGCCAGAGACCATGACTGCCGAGCTGGACGGTCCGCTGATCCTGCTGGTCGACAAAAAGATCTCGAACATCCGCGAAATGCTGCCAGTACTGGAAGCCGTTGCCAAAGCCGGCCGTCCACTGCTGATCGTGGCCGAAGACGTTGAAGGCGAAGCCCTGGCGACGCTGGTTGTGAACAACATGCGTGGCATCGTTAAAGTCGCAGCCGTCAAGGCTCCAGGCTTCGGCGACCGTCGCAAGGCCATGCTGCAGGACATCGCTGTTCTGACTGGCGGTACCGTTATCTCCGAAGAGATCGGTCTGAGCCTGGAAAGCACTACCCTGGAACACCTGGGTAATGCCAAGCGCGTGATCCTGTCCAAAGAAAACACCACCGTGATCGACGGTGCCGGCGTTGAGGCTGACATCCAGGCTCGCGTTCTGCAGATCCGTCAGCAAGTGGCCGACACTTCGTCCGACTACGACCGTGAAAAACTGCAAGAGCGTCTGGCCAAACTGTCCGGCGGCGTTGCAGTGATCAAGGTTGGCGCTGGTTCCGAAGTTGAAATGAAAGAGAAGAAAGCCCGCGTTGAAGACGCCCTGCACGCTACCCGTGCAGCCGTTGAAGAAGGCGTGGTACCTGGCGGCGGCGTGGCACTGGTTCGCGCTCTGCAGGCAATCTCCGAGCTGAAAGGCGACAACGATGACCAGAACGTTGGCATCCAGTTGCTGCGTCGCGCTGTTGAAGCGCCACTGCGCCAGATCGTTGCCAACTCCGGTGACGAGCCAAGCGTAGTTGTCGACAAGGTCAAGCAGGGTTCGGGTAACTACGGTTACAACGCTGCTACCGGCGAATACGGCGACATGATCGAAATGGGTATCCTGGACCCGGCTAAAGTGACTCGTTCGGCTCTGCAAGCGGCTTCGTCGATTGCCAGCCTGATGATCACCACCGAAGCCATGATCGCTGAGATCAAGGAAGACGGTCCAGCTGGCGGCGGCATGCCAGACATGGGCGGTATGGGCGGCATGGGCGGCATGATGTAAGCCAGCCTTACCCCGTACATAAAAACCCCGCCGGTGATAAGCCGGCGGGGTTTTTTATTGCCCATATTTCGGGGTTTCACATCGATCCATTGTAGGAGCGAGCCTGCTCGCGAAGGGGCCGTATCAGTCAACATCATCAGTGACTGAAACACCGCCATCGCGAGCAGGCTCGCTCCCACATTTTTGATCTGTGTTTCAGGCGCTGACCGGTTCTGCTTTGGACTCTCGCTCAGCCTTCGAGGCCGGCCGATAAAGGATGTAGTAATACGCCCCCAGGCAAATCAGCCAGCAGAAAATCGCCGTCCACACGTTGTGCGAAAAGAAGTGCGCGCCCTGCATCATCCGGCCGATGGAAAACACCGTGCCCAACGCGAAAGCGAACACCAACGCCTTGCGCGCCAGACGCGGACGACGGTCACGCAGGACAAAGAACAGCGCAAACAGTGTGAAACCGGTTGCCGCATGACCGCCGGGCCAGCAACGGCCAGGCTTATCGGTGTGCGGGCGAGGGCTGAGCAGTTCGCTGTAGGTTTCGTGACCGCCGAACTGCTCAAGGCTCCACGGGCATTGAACGGCCGTCACCGCTTTGACTGGCGTGACAAAGGAGGTTGCCAGCGCCAGAGACAGCACCAGGCAGCCCAGTTCCCGTTTGATCGGTTTGAGACTGTCCATGAAAAAGGAGGCGATGAAACCGAAGATGGCCAACACTGAGAAGGCGATGACCACCTGCTTGGCGCGGTCATGCAGGATGTTTTCGAGGAAGTAACTGTGTCGTCCGATGAAATCCCCCGCGACCGGGTCATAGAACAGCTTGGCGAGGTCCATATCCAGGGACGTCAGTTCGAGCAGCACCAGAACGATCGCCGCGATGGCGGGAACGCCCAGGCATACCCAGAAATTCAGCGGGCGAGAGGCGGGGCGGGCAGTAGTCGAAACCATGGCAGTTCCTTGGTCGGTGAAATGTTCTGAAAACGCAGCGGCGCGGAGTTTGAGCCTGATGCTGTTGTCAGCGTGTGAATCGATAGTGAAAAAGTCGTTGAAGCCGCCCCGGGTTTATGGGGGGGAATTACAACTGCACGCAGTCCTAGCCCTCAGCCACACTTGGCCTTAAGCTGCGCGGGCCAAGACGGCCGTTACTGTGTACGCAGGAGATACCCATGCGAATTCTATTGGTTGAAGACAACCGCGATATCCTGGCCAATCTGGCCGATTACCTGGGGCTCAAAGGTTATACCGTGGATTGCGCGCAGGACGGCTTGTCAGGCTTGCACCTGGCGGCCACCGAGCATTACGACTTGATCGTACTCGACATCATGTTGCCTGGCATCGACGGTTACACCCTGTGCAAACGTCTGCGTGAAGACGCGCGCCGCGACACGCCGGTGATCATGCTCACCGCTCGCGATCAATTGGACGACCGGCTGCAAGGCTTCAAATCCGGTGCCGATGATTACCTGATCAAACCCTTTGCCCTGTCTGAATTGGCGGCGCGCATCGAGGCGGTCATGCGTCGCACCCAGGGTGGCGGTCGCCGTACTTTACAGGTCGGCGATCTGAACTACGACCTCGACACCCTGGAAGTCACCCGCGAAGGTCGTCTGCTCAAACTCAACCCGGTGGGCCTGAAGTTGCTGGCCGTGTTGATGCAGAAAAGTCCTCATGTGCTGCGTCGGGAAATTCTCGAAGAGGCGCTGTGGGGCGATGACTGCCCGGACAGCGACAGCCTGCGCAGCCACGTCCATCAATTGCGCCAGGTGATCGACAAGCCGTTCGCCAAACCGTTGCTGCAAACCGTGCACGGTGTGGGTTACCGCTTGGCCGAGGGCCGTGATGGAGTTTAAGCAGAGCCTTGCTCAACGGATCATCATTGCCTTTGCGCTGATGAGCGCATTGGTGGCAGGGGCCTTCGCCATGGGCATTGTGGCGACCGTGCACCTGGTGGAAGAAAAACTGATTTCGGCAGGTCTGGGGGGCGATTTACAACGGCTGTTGCTGATGGACAGCGTGTCGGACTGGAGCCATCGTCCCGAGCCGGACCAGCTGTTCTATTTCAGTGGCGGGCCGGGCGATTTTCAGTTGCCCAAGGATTTACGCCATCTGGAGCCGGGTTTTCACGAAGTGTTTCGTGAGCAGCTGTCGTACCACGCGATGGTCGAAGTCGTCGACGGCCGGCATTATGTGCTGTTGCAGGATCAGAGCGATTTCGAAGAGCGTGAACGGGTGCTGTTTGCCGTGGTGCTGGTGGGCTTCGTTCTGAGTCTGGCATTGGCGGTGTTTCTCGGCTGGATACTGGCGCGCAAAGTGATGGCGCCCGTGGTGCGACTGGCCCGCCAGGTCCGTCACCGTGACCAATTGTTAGGTCTGGCACCACCCTTGGCACCGGATTACGCCGCTGATGAGGTGGGCGAGTTGGCCGTGGCCTTCGACGCCACCCTCGGGCGCTTGCGCCAGGCGTTGACCCGCGAGCGTTTGTTCACCAGTGACGTCAGCCACGAGTTGCGCACGCCATTGATGGTGCTGGCCAGTTCCTGCGAGCTGCTGCTGGAAAACCCTGGCATCGATCAGCGTGGACGTGCTCAGGTAGAGCGAATCGCCCGCGCCTGTGAAGAGATGCGCGAGCTGGTGCAAACCTTTCTGATGTTGGCCCGCGCACAACGTGAAGACGCCAGCATGTCGCCCCAGCAGACCCTGAACCAGGTCGCCGATGGACTGCTCAATCTGTGGCGCGAGCCGATCGAGGCCAAGGGGCTGGCGCTGATCTTTGAACCGGGCAATCCGGTAAACACCTGCTTCAACGCAACCCTTCTGCACGCGGTCATGGGCAACCTGCTGCGTAATGCGCTGCATTACACCGAGCGCGGGTTTATTCGCCTGACGCTGACAGCCACCGGCTTCATCGTCGAAGACAGTGGCGTGGGTATTCCCGAAGAAAAACGCGAGGCGATGTTCGAGCCGTTCGTGCGGGGCAGCGAGAAACGCGGCGAAGGCCTGGGGCTGGGACTTTCGCTGGTGCAACGGATCTGCGAAAACCAGGGTTGGAGCGTCAGCCTGACGAACATGGAGCCCAACGGCTGTCGCTTTCAGGTGGAGTTGTGTTTGTCGGATGTGAGCTGATCGCTCGCAACGGCCCAGAGCCTTGGTTGCCGCGCTGTAAAACCTCGAAATAATTCGGGATTTTACATGACGTTTTTTTCACAGCGGCATGACCTGCCGCTGACACGGCGCTATCTACCATAGGTGCCGTCAGCAGCTCAGGAAACCTTGATGATGGACGGCCCGATCAAACTGGATTTTTCCGAAAAATACGACGATCAACACGCTCAACGATACCTGCGCAAACACCAGGATGGCCTTGGCCGCCGTCTGTCCCACTGGCGTGACGAGCAACTGGCGCGCAAGGCGTTGGCACTGGCCGGCGAGCCCGGGCTGATCCTCGATTTACCCTGCGGAGCAGGGCGCTTTTGGCCATTGCTGGCGGAAAAAACCAATCGTGCGATCATTGGGGCTGACAACTCCGAGTCCATGCTGAGGATTGCCATGCAGGCGCAACCTGCCGAGGTGGTGAAACGGGTACAACCCTTGCACACTTCTGCATTCGACATCGCCTTGCCTGATAACGCCGTCGACACCATTTTCTGCATGCGTTTGCTCCATCACATCGGTGAAGCCGAGCATCGACTGGCTATTTTGCGCGAGTTCGAGCGAGTCACTCGCGACAGCGTGATCCTTTCTTTGTGGGTGGACGGCAATTTCAAAGCGTGGAAACGCAAGCGGCTTGAGAGAACCCGTGGGCATGTAGGTTACCAAAATCGATTTGTGTTACCGGCTGCTACGGTTGAAAAGGAATTCGAACAGGCGGGTTTTCTTATTCAGGAACAACTGGACTTTTTACCGCTCTATGCCATGTGGCGGGTCTACGTATTACGCAAGAGGTAACAGAATGGCAGTGCAATGTGCAGCAGAAACGGAAGTCGCTCCCCAGGACCGCTTCGATTATTTTTGGAATCAGCGCGGTGAATGGGTAGAAGAACCCAACGCCCGTCGCGGTGGCGAAAGCGGTGTGCAGCGCGTCGTGAGCGGCAATGGACAGCTGCTGTACGTTAAACGTCAATCCGGGCATATCCATCGCAGCTTGCTGCACCCGTTCGGTCGGCCGACGGTGTTGCGCGAGCGCGATGCGCTCATCGGCCTGAACCTGCTCGACGTTCGCGTTCCGGAAATCGTTTTCTGCGGTGCACAGCGCGATCCGGTGCATAAATGGCGCGCATTGCTGATCACCAAGGCGCTGGACGGCTTCGAGGAAATCGACCATTGGTACGCTGGCGGCGGTCGCGAGCATCATGGTGAGGCTGTGCATGATCGAGTGTTGAAGGAACTGGCCGAGAACCTGGCCCGGATGCACAAGGGCCGCTGGCAGCACAGCTGCCTTTATGCCAAGCACGTATTCGTGCGCGTCACCGGTGAAGGCGAGGCTGCCAACGTTGAAGTGGCCTTGATTGATCTGGAGAAATGTCGGCAGCGTTTGACCGCCCGGCAAGCGGCTACTCATGACATGAAGCAACTGCGTCGCCACTCGTCGTTCAGCACGACAGACTGGCAGAAACTCGTCTACCTTTATAAGACGGCGTTTGGCAGCGCTATCAAGGGCTTATAGCAATGAAACTCGAAATTGCACGAGGTGTATTTTTAATAGGAGCCTTGGCAGTTGCTTCACTAGCGGTGGCGGCTTGGGAGCAGCCCCGCACGCAAGTCCTCAGTTCAGTGAACGGCGACGCACACTGTCCATTGCCCCGGGTTGCGAAGGCATCCGTGGCAACCCAACCCGATCATGATTTATTGCTGTTCATGTTCGGCCTTTCTCAAGGATTGAGGCCACAGAGTTGAACAGATTGAAGCCCAAATAAAAGGCCTCGCTAATGCGAGGCCTTTTTTATGGCCGAATTTCGAGCCTTACACCGTCCATGTGGGAGCGAGCTTGGTCCGGGCGGCGTTCCGACGATGACGGTGGCACATTCAGCGATGAGGTGACTTTTACACCGCTATCGTCGGAACGCCGCCCGGACCAAGCTCGCTCCCACAGGTTATGTGTGTTCTTTAGGTTTATCGGGTTTTGCCAAAAGTGTGTACACACACGGCAGCACAAACAACGTAAACAACGTCCCGATCGACATCCCCGTGGCGATTACCGTGCCGATGTCGAACCGGCTGACGGCGCCCGCCCCCGTGGCGATGATCAACGGCACCATGCCGAACACCATCGCAGCAGTGGTCATCAACACCGGACGCAGACGAATGGCCGCCGCTTCCTCCACGGCCTCGCGCGGCGTCAGGCCTTTGTCCTTACGTAACTGGTTGGCGAATTCGACGATCAGGATTCCGTGTTTGCTGATCAGCCCGATCAACGTCACCAGGCCGACCTGGGTGTAGATGTTCATGCTCGACCAGCCCAGGAACAGCGGGATCAGCGCACCACAGATCGACAAGGGTACGGTCACCAGAATCACCAGCGGATCGCGAAAGCTTTCGAACTGGGCGGCCAGTACCAGGAAAATGATCGCGAGCGCCAGGGCGAAGGTGACCCACAGCGCACTGCCTTCCTGGACGTATTGTCGGGATGCGCCGGCATAGTCGAAGGCATAACCCACCGGCGCCTCTTCCCGAGCGATCTGGCGCACGGTATCGATGGCTTCACCCATGCTGACCAGCGGCACCCCGGACAGGATGGCCGAGTTGAGTTGCTGGAACTGATTCAACTGCCGTGGACGCGCCCGGTCGGTCACGGTGATCAGGGTCGACAGGGCCAGCAGTTCGCCTTGGGTGTTCTTGACGTAATAATTGTTCAGCCAGTCGGGGTTATCCCGGAAGGGCCGTTCGACCTGCGCGATGACTTTGTAGCTGCGACCTTCAATGGTGAAACGGTTGATCTCCGCCTCACCCAGCAATGTCGCGAGCGTCCCGCCCAGGTCCTGCATGGAAACACCCATCTGCGCAGCCTTGGCGCGATCGATATCCACCACCACTTCAGGTTTGTCGAACGCCAGGTCGAGGTCGACGAAGGCGAACTTGCCGGACTCCGCTGCCCGCTTTTTCACTCGGTCGGTCACTTGCAGCAGCGACTCGTAATCGTTGGCGGAGTTGATGACGAACTGAAACGGCAGCCCCTCGCCGGTGCCGGGCAGGGAAGGCAGGTTGAAGCCGAAGATCTGCAGCCCGGAAATGCTCTCCAGTTTGCTCTGCACCTCGGGCAGGATTTGCATCTGAGTGCGGCTGCGCTCGTTCCACGGCTTGAGCAGGAAGCCGCCGATCCCCGATTGCACGCCGTTGAAGCCATTGATCTGGAACGACGAGTAGTACTCTGGAAACGTCTTGAAGATCGTGACGAACTCGTCGGTGTAGGTGCTCAGGTAGTCGAGGTTGGCCGGTTGCGGGGCGTTGGCCATCATGAAAATGACGCCCTGGTCCTCGTCGGGCGCCAGTTCCGACTTGGTGAACGTGAGCAGCACCGGAATCAGGCACAGCACGATCACCGCGAACACCAGCACCACCGGCCGGGTGTTGAGGGTGCCGTGGAGCATGCTTTGGTAACGGCGCTTGAGGCCTTCGAAAATCAGGTCCAGGCGATGGGCAAGGCCGCTGGGGTTTTCGTCGTGACGCAGCAGGAAGGCGCACATCATTGGCGACAGGGTCAGGGCGACGATGCCGGAGATCACCACCGCGCCAGCCAGGGTCAGGGCGAACTCCTTGAACAGCGCCCCCGTGAGCCCCGTCAGGAAGCCGATCGGCGCATAGACCGCCGCCAGGGTGATGGTCATCGAGACCACCGGCATGGCGATTTCCCGGGCGCCTTCGATGGCCGCATCCAGCGGCGTCTTGCCTTCTTCGATGTGCCGGTGGATGTTTTCCACCACCACGATGGCGTCGTCCACCACCAGGCCGATGGCCAATACCATCGCCAGCAATGTCAGCAGATTGATCGAGTAGCCCATCATCTGCATGAAGAACATCACGCCGATCATCGACAGCGGGATAGTGACCACCGGGATCACCACCGAACGCAGCGCGCCGAGGAACAGGAACACCACCACGATGACGATCAGCACCGCTTCGAACAATGTTTTGATCACCTCGTTGATCGAGGCCTGGATGAACAGCGTGGCGTCGTAGGCGATTTCACCTTTGAGGTTCGGCGGCAGCTGGGCTTCCAGCTCCGGCATGATCTTGCGCACTTCCCTGATCACGTCCAGCGGGTTGGCGCCGGGCGTGGCCTTGATGCCGATGTACACCGAAGGGGTGCCGCCGAAGGAACTGATCGAATTGTAGTTTTCCGCACCCATTTCAACCCGCGCCACATCGCTGAGCAGCACGCGACTGTCGCCCTCGACCTTGAGCGGAATCGCGGCAAAGGCTTCGGCGGACTTGAGCTCGGTGTTGGCATTGATGCTGGTGACGACGTACTCGCCTTTCACTTCACCGGCGGCGGAGAGGAAGTTGTATTTGCGCACGGCATCGGTCACGTCGCTGGCACTCAGGCCGAAACCGGCGAGCTTGACCGGGTCCAGCCACAGACGCATGGCGAACACCTGGTTGCCGAGAATCTCGGCTTCGGCCATGCCCGGCAGGGTCGCCAGTTTTGGCTGGATGACCCGTGACAGGTAGTCGGTAATTTGCGGGTTGCTCAGCTCCTTGCTGAAGAAGCTGATGTACATCAGCGCCGAGGCGTCGGCGGCTTCCTTGCTCAGTACCGGGTCTTCGGCGTCCTGAGGCAGCTGGTTCTTCACCTCGTTGGCTTTGGCCAGCAGTTCGGTGAACAAGCGGTCGCTGTTGGAGCCGATGCGCGCGTAGATCGAGATCACCGAGAAGTTCTGGCGACTGACCGACGTCATGTAGTCGATGCCTTCGGCGCTCGCCAGACTTTGTTGCATTGGTTGGGTGATGTAGCCCTGAATGGTTTCGGCGTTGGCCCCGGGATAAGCGGTGGTCACCGTGATCAGGGCGTTTTCCATTTGTGGGTATTGGCGCAGCGGCAACTTGCTCCAGGCCTGGAAGCCCAGCAGCACAATCAACAGGCTGACCACGGTGGCGAGCACCGGGCGGCGGATGAACGGGTCGGTAAAAGCCATGGGGATTCCTTGATCAGTCCGCGCGCGGCGGGCTGTTCTTCTCGGCTAAGGTCTTGTCGTCGCTGATCGCAATGTGTGCGCCGTTGTCCAGTTTGATCTGACCGGCCGTGACCACTTTTTCGCCATTCTGCACGCCTTTGGTGATCATCACCTGCCCGTCACGGCGCTCGCCGGTTTCGATGAAACGCCGTTCGGCGATCAGGATCGGTTGGCCCTTGTCGTCTTTTTCCAGGCTGCCGTCTTCGGTTTTTTTCTGCGCGACGACATAGAGCGAGTTGCCGTACAGCGTGTAAGTGATCGCACTTTCCGGCACGACGATGCGCGGCTGCGGGTCGGGCAACAACACTTGCAGGCTGGCGAACATCCCCGGCAGCAGTTTGCCGTCGGGATTGGCCAGGGTTGCGCGGACCTGAACGTTGCGCGTGCTGTTTTCGACTTTCGGGTTGATCGCGCTGATGGTGCCGGGGAAGGTTTGTGTCGGGTAGGCCGCGACCACGATCTGCACCGGTTGGCCGAGGGCGATCTTCGGCACCGACTGCTCGGGCACGAAGAAGTCTACATAGAGGCTGCTGAGGTCTTGCAGGGTGGCAATCATGGTGCCGCTGGCGAGATAGTCACCGATGTCCACCTGACGAATGCCGATGGTCCCGCTGAACGGTGCGAGCAAGCGTTTTTTGGCCAGCGCCGCCTTGAGCTGATTGACCGTGGCCCGGCTCTTTTGCAACACCGCCGAGAGCCGGTCGAATTCGCCTTTGGAGATGGCCTGGCTGCCCACCAATTGGCTGCCGCGACCGTAATTGAGCTGCGCCAGACCCAAGTCGGCCTGAGCGGTTTCGAGCAGGGCGGTTTCTACCACGCTATCAAGTTGCAGCAGCGGTTGGCCGACCTTGACCTTCTGCCCTGACTCGAACCGCAAATCGATGACGGTGCCGTCGGTCTCCAGGCTCAGGTCCACGCCTTGCAGCGCCTTGAGCGTGCCGACGGTGGGCAGGCGGGCTTGCCACGGCCGTTCGGTGGCCGTGGCCACGGCGACACTGATCGCGGGTTTCGGCACAGCAAAGCCCTGAATCATCGTATAGATGGAGAAGGCTTTGTAACCGCCCAGGACCAGCACGATCAGCAAAACAACACCCAACATGATCAGCATGCGGCGACGCAGCATATTTCCACTTCCTTGGAGAAAATCAGGTGACACAGTCGGGCACATTACTCCGAGTCAGAGGGGGTTTCCAACTGGCAGAACTTACAGGCGGGCCTGCATGTCTGCGCGGACGGGATGGGACACAAACCTGTGGCGAGGGAGCTTGCTCCCGCTGGACTGCGTAGCAGTCCCTTTTTTTAGGTTCTTCACGGAATCCCGG
>NZ_LACH01000046.1 GCF_000968015.1 Pseudomonas fluorescens | reverse complement strand
CCAGATACATTAGCGCAAGCCAGCTTTACCGAAAACAGCGCATGAGGTTGCAGGAGATGGGGTGACCATACATTTTATTGCCCGCTAAAAACCGACCAAAGGCTCTAAATCGGGACTCTGCATTCGACCATGGTAGCGGGAGGATTTTTTTTGAAATCACTAGACTACAAACCTTGCTTCCGTTACCCGAGATAACAATCCATGTACCGTGATCGTATTCGCTTGCCTTCGTTGTTGGATAAGGTGATGAGCGCCGCTGACGCTGCCGCTCTGATTGAGGACGGCATGACCGTTGGCATGAGTGGTTTCACTCGCGCCGGCGAAGCCAAAGCCGTCCCCCACGCATTGGCCGAGCGCGCCAAAATCACCCCGCTGAAAATCACCCTGATGACCGGCGCCAGCCTGGGCAACGACCTCGATAAACAGCTCACCGAAGCCGGCGTATTGTCACGACGCATGCCCTTCCAGGTCGACAGCACCCTGCGCAAGGCCATTAATGCCGGCGAAGTGATGTTCATTGACCAGCACCTCTCGGAAACCGTGGAGCAACTGCGCAACCAGCAGCTCAAACTGCCGGACATCGCGGTGATTGAGGCCGTGGCGATCACCGAGCAGGGCCATATCGTTCCGACCACTTCGGTGGGTAACTCGGCCAGCTTCGCGATTTTCGCCAAACACGTGATCGTCGAGATCAACCTGGCGCACAACCCGAATCTCGAAGGTCTGCACGACATCTATATCCCGACCTATCGGCCGACCCGCACGCCGATCCCGCTGGTAAAGGTCGACGATCGCATTGGCAGCACTGCCATCCCGATTCCGCCGGAAAAGATCGTCGCAATCGTGATCACCAATCAGTCTGACTCGCCGTCCACCGTGCTGCCGCCGGACGTTGATACCCAGGCCATTGCCGACCACCTGATCGACTTCTTCAAGCAGGAAGTGGCAGCCGGGCGCATGACCAACAAGCTCGGCCCGCTGCAAGCCGGGATTGGCAACATCGCCAACTCGGTGATGTGCGGCCTGATCGACTCGCCGTTCGAAGACCTGACGATGTACTCCGAAGTGCTTCAGGACTCGACCTTCGACCTGATCGACGCCGGCAAGCTGAGCTTTGCTTCGGGCAGTTCGATCACCTTGTCGAGTCGTCGCAATACCGATGTTTTCGGCAACCTTGAGCGCTACAAGGACAAACTGGTCCTGCGTCCGCAAGAAATTTCCAACCACCCGGAAGTGGTGCGCCGGCTCGGCATCATCGGCATCAACACGGCACTTGAGTTCGACTTGTACGGCAACGTCAACTCCACCCACATTTGCGGCACGCGAATGATGAACGGCATCGGCGGCTCGGGCGACTTTGCGCGCAATGCGCATTTGGCGATCTTCGTAACCAAGTCGATCGCCAAGGGCGGGGCGATCTCCAGCGTGGTACCGATGGTCAGCCACGTCGATCACACTGAGCATGACGTCGACATCCTTGTCACCGAGATCGGTCTGGCGGACTTGCGTGGCCTGGCGCCGCGAGAACGCGCTCGAGTCATCATCGACAACTGCGTGCACCCGGACTATCGCCAAGCCCTGGATGACTACTTCACAGCCGCGTGTGCACTCGGCGGACATACGCCGCATATCCTGCGTGATGCCCTGAGCTGGCACATAAACCTGGAAGAAACCGGGCGGATGCTCGCGGTGTAATTGGTACAGGTAGCAGCTGACGCAAACACAGTTTCGTCAGCTTGCTATTGCCAGACCAAATCCTGAATAAAACTGTACTGCTGTACCGGTCATTTCCTACCGTAATTGCCTACCTTTCCGAGTCAATCGACCAAAAATGCACGATATTAGTGCAGACAAGTACAGTTGCCTCAATTTAGACCAGTACACCACCCTTTAACAGTTAACTGGTCCCTCACAATACAGGTGAACTGTATCTAGAGAGACTGGCCAAACGAGAGGATCATTGGCATCAGTTAAACCACTACCTAATCCCGCCATAAGCGGAAGGATGTCAACCATGGAACGTACACTCAGTTCCGAGCTGTTTTTCGAAGACAACGCTGCAAAAACCCAGGCTTCCACGCCTCTTCGCGTTCTCGCCAACCTGATGCTGTGGCAGCGCCGCATCTCCAGCCGCCATCAACTGGCTCGTCTGGATTCGCGTCTGCTGGCTGACGCAGGGATTAGCGAAGCACAACGCTACGAAGAGCTGAGCAAGCCGTTCTGGCGCTAAGTTAGCGTCGCTGGCTCTGACCCACCGGGTCCACCGCCAGCACTCCAAATTGAAAAAACAAAGCCCGTCGTGGGAAACCACGACGGGCTTTGTCGTTTTGGACCCTCACAAGGGGGTCATACAATAAAGATCCCACCTAACAGGTACAGTTTTACTATTTCAATAATTGAACCAGTACAATTTAAGTGCAGTGTGTCTGTTGCGGGAAAAAGGACGGGATCACCATGAGATCCCGAACTGCCCGAAAAAGGACCGTGCCATGAATCACTTACTGAATGTTTCCGCTTCCACGCCTCAATCAACGCCTCGTTTCCTCTGGTTTCGTAGATTACTAAGGGGCGTTGCCATTACCCTGGAAAGGGCCCGAACCCGGCGTTTACTGGGCCAACTTGATGACCGGCAACTCTCAGACCTGAACATCAGCCACGCGGATCGTCTCAACGAATTGGATAAACCGTTCTGGCGCTAGCTCCCTGCTTGAACAGACGGGACTGTTCGAACCGACACTCATAGGCCTAATATCCAGATGAAACGTGGCGAACGCTGCATGATTGGCGTCTGAATCAACAGACACTGCGCCACCTCTCAATCAGTTTCCCCAAAGGAGTTTCACCATGTCCCGTCTTCGTCTGCTCAGCGCTGCAGCCCTGCTTGCCGTGGCTGCCAATTCCCACGCCACCAGTTTTATCGTGACCACGGATGCCGTCGTCAATGCGCTCAAGGCCACGTCCGATGCGACCTCCGATGTCACTTCTTCCTTTCGCGATGACAAAATCGTGCGCGCCGCCCGTGATGACGCCGCCAGCTTCGTGGCCAGCGAAGGCGCCATTCGTGGCGTGAAACTGGAAAGCGCACTTGACCATATTCGCCACCAGGCACCTCAGCTGAACGCGACTGATGCACAACTGGCGCAAGCCATACTGACTATCTAAGCGTCACCACTGACGTGGGACACGCCCGCCGTGTCCCAATGTTTCGGTGCTGGCTCTAGATCGGGCGTTGCGCTAGCCTTGCGACTCGCCTTCAACTATCGAGTCTCATGCGTTTTCTTTCAAACCTGTTGATCTCTCCGCTTTTCATGGCTGCCTGCTGGGTGGGCTCGGTCCATGCCTATGACGCCTTCAATCTGTCTACACAAGGCATCGTGGCTACCGGCTACGCCACAAGCATGGTGACCTCTGCCCCCTTCGACCATAAGCTGCTACTTGCAGCACACGATGACGCTGCGGCGTTCATCGCCAGTGACGGCCAATTGCGAGGAGCACAACTGGAGTCCGCCCTTATTTATCTGCGCCGGACCCAGCCAAAACTTCATGCAAGCGACCTTGAACTGGCGCAGGCAATTCTCGTCCAATAGTTATCTTTGTTCTTGCGGAGTCGTTCCATGCGTAGCCCCCTGATTGTTGCCGCCCTTGGCCTGTTGTTATTGGCCGATGTGACTCAGGCGCAAACCCTGGTTGCCACCAGTAACATCCTCATCAATGCCACCCGGCGCACACTTGATTTCACTTCCGATACCACGACGTCCATCCGTGACTCGAAGATCGTTCGTGAAGCCCACGACGATGCGGCCAGCTTCGTCGCCAGCGATGGCGAGATTCGTGGCGCGCACCTGGAAGCGGCCTTCAACACGTTGCGCACCCGCGTACCGGAAGCCCGCGACGCCAGTGATCAGGTTCTCGCCGAAGCCATCCTCGCACTGTGAGGTCGCCAGGCGCCTGGCTGTTAGCCGGGGTCATGTTGCTGCTCGGCAACACGGCCCAAGCTGACTTGCAATTAAGGCTTAAAACCGAAGGCCTCAGCCCCGCTCAGCAGCAGGCCAGCCAGGCGCTGCTCGATGAAGCCATGCAGGCTCTGCCGCCGCGGTTCATCGAGCAGCTCGACCGACGCATCGACGTCGGCTGGACCGATGACATGCCGAGCAACGCTTACGGCCAGGCGTCGCTGGTATCCGAGCTCGATCTGAACCGCAACCTGCTTGCCGGCCTCACTGACGGCAGCGCCGCGACCAAAAAGACTTATCGTCCCCATGGCACCGTGCGCCGCGAAATGCTTGCCACGGTGTTGCACGAACTCACTCACATCTATGACCGCTCGCGCCTGTGGCCAGACGCAGAGCGCACGCTGATTCAGCGCTGCACCCGGCGCAACAGCAGCTCAGGACTGATTGGCATTCCCGATCAATGTCGCGGTCAGTCCGACCGACGCTTTACGCTCAGCGACGACCCGCACCTGCTCGACCTTGCTGGCTGGCCGCAGTATGTCGGCCGTCGTGGCGAGCGCGAACAGCACAACCGGCAAATTGCCCGCAGCCCCGACATTTACGAGACGAGCAGCCCGAAGGAGTTCGTCGCGGTCAACATGGAATATTTCCTTCTCGACCCGGCCTACGCCTGTCGCCGTCCTGCGTTGTACCGCTACTACAAAGAACATTTCGGCTGGGCACCCGCCGCTAAAGACACCTGCGGCAAAACCTTCTCCTTCCTCAATGCCGGCAACGATTTCGCCAAAACACCACTGGGCCAGGTTGATCCGGAGCGGGTGTACGCCGTCGACTATCTGCTGGCAGAAGCCAACCAGAACTGGGTCAGCCGCTGGGGTCACAGCATGTTGCGGTTGGTGATCTGCGCCCCCGGCCGCCCCCGTGGGCCGGATTGTCGCCTGGATCTGGATCAGCATCTGGTGTTGTCCTACCGCGCCTTCGTCGGTGACGTGCAGCTGTCGAGTTGGGACGGATTGGTGGGCAAATACCCGTCGCGCCTGTTTGTCCTGCCGCTGGCCCAGGTGATCGACGAATACACCAAGACCGAACTGCGCAGCCTGGCTTCGGTGCCGCTGAACCTGTCGCGTAACGAGATCGAAGACGTGGTGGAACACGCCGCCGAAATGCACTGGAGTTACGACGGCAACTACTTCTTCCTGTCCAACAACTGCGCTGTAGAGGGCCTGAAGCTACTGCGTAGCAGCACCAACAATACAAAACTGGTCGGGCTGGACAGCATCATGCCCAACGGTTTGCTGGAAGTGCTCAAGGGTCGCGGACTGGCGGACACCAGCGTGCTGGACGATCCCCGTGAAGCGTTGCGGCTGGGCTATCGATTTGACTCCTTCCGCGATCGTTATCAAGCGATGTTCGAAGTGCTGAAGAAGCACTTGCCGATCAAGCAGGACAAGGTCGAAGACTGGCTCGCATTGAAAGCTGAAGAGCGCCGGCAATGGATCGACCAAGCCGATTTGCGCACCAGCGCAGCCTTGCTGTTATTGGAGCAGGCAGCCTTCCGCCAACAATTGGTGCTGGCCCAGGACGAAGTAAAGCAGCGCTATCTGGGCGCTCGGGAATTGAAGAACGGCGGCATGGACAAGGCCAATGCGACCTTGCAGCAAATTCTTGCCAACAGCGGCTTCCTCAGCCGTCCGGCGGAGCTGCTCGGCACCGGTGGTTATGGATTGCCGCAGCCAAGTGAGTGGCAGCGTCTGGAATCGGAAAGCAGCCTGCGGCAGAAGCAGCTTCAGGCCCTGACAGGCGATCTGGACAAAGAAGTGAGAGCGCTGCTCGAACCGAGCCGTGCGGCCGAAATGGCCGCCAATGAAGCCAACCTGAAGCAGGTTGGCGAGCATCTGAGGAAGTTGCATAAAGCATCGGGCGGGTTGGAGTTGCCTTAAAGCCATAAAATCAAAAGATCGCAGCCTTTGGCAGCTCCTACATGAGATTTCGATCCTATGTAGGAGCTGCCGAAGGTTCGGGCCGCGTTCGGACGATCTTTTTTCGGCATTACGCCGAAGCACTTCCATCCATCATTACAAAACACCCTCCAGAATTTCATAAACGATCCCGGTTCCCACGGCGATCAGCACAATGTCGCCACCCGCACGGCGCCATTCGTACCCTGGGTAATACGGCAGCTGGCCCAACGCCCGGTTATCCAGGCGTTCGCCGTAATAGCCGTGAGGCAGCGGTCGGCCACGCACCAGATGAATACCCGGAGGTGGCGGAGCACCGCGTACGAAATAGCCATGGTTATCGTGGATAGTCTGACGCACCGGACCGAAGTCCCGTGGCGGAGGGCCGCCGCGATGATTGTCCTGCGGGCCACGGTGATCGTCGCCATGATTGTCACTGCGATCATCGTAATGGCCTTGCTGCGGGCCGCGGTCGTGATCGGCGCGCTGATCAGCACTCGCATTCAGCAACGGGGTGGCACTGAGCATCAGCACGCCCAAGCTGGCAATCAGACGTTTCGGCATTTTCATCGAGTCTTTCCTCACTGCACATACAGCAAAAAGGGCTTCAGAACGTAGTCCTGAAGCCCTCGGTCTTGCTGTTTAGTCTGTACCGCGAGGCTCTAATTCCTCTGTATCAGGAACTTTACCTTCAGCTGACGCGGGCTTTACGAACGCCTTCGGCCAGCGCCGAGCAAAGGCTCAACACGCCATCAACTGCCTGATCCGGCGTCGAGGCATTGTCGATGTGATCGATCAACGCCGAACCCACCACCACGCCATCAGCCAGACGCGCGATGGACGCCGCTTGCTCTGGTGTACGAATACCGAAACCGATGCTGATCGGCAAATCGGTGTGGCGACGCAGACGCGCAACCGCTTCTTCAACGTGTTCCAGCGTCGCCGCGCCTGCACCGGTCACACCGGCAACAGACACGTAATAGACGAAGCCGGAGCTGCCGTTCAGAACGGTCGGCAAACGTACATCATCGGTCGTCGGGGTGGTCAGGCGGATGAAGTCCAGACCGGCAGCCTGGGCCGGGTCGCACAGTTCGCCATTATGCTCGGGTGGCAAGTCGACCACGATCAGACCATCAACGCCGGCCTCTTTCGCGTCGGCAATGAAACGCGGCACGCCATACATGTGGATCGGGTTGAAGTAACCCATCAGCACCAGCGGCGTCTCGGTATTGCCTTCACGGAACTCGCGAACCATTTGCAGGGTTTTCGCCAGGTTCTGCTTGGCACCGAGGGCGCGGATGTTGGCCAACTGGATTGCCGGGCCATCGGCCATTGGATCGGTGAAGGGCATGCCCAGCTCAATCACGTCAGCACCAGCGCCTGGCAAGCCTTTGAGGATCGCCAGCGAGGTGTCATAGCTCGGGTCGCCAGCGGTCACGAAGGTCACCAGGGCGGCACGATTCTGTTCCTTGAGTTCGGCAAAACGCGTTTGCAGGCGGCTCATCAGTGTTTCTCCTGCTGGGATTGTTCCATGTGGTGCATTACGGTCTGCATATCTTTGTCGCCACGTCCGGACAGGTTGACCACCATCAGGTGATCTTTCGGCAGGGTCGGTGCGCGTTTGAACACTTCGGCCAGGGCATGGGCGCTTTCCAGTGCAGGAATAATCCCTTCCAGGCGGCAGCATTTGTGGAACGCGTCGAGGGCTTCGTCGTCGGTTACCGAGGTGTACTGGACGCGGCCGATGTCATGCAACCAGGCGTGTTCCGGGCCGATGCCTGGATAATCGAGGCCGGCAGAGATCGAGTGAGCGTCGATGATCTGGCCATCGTCGTCCTGCAGCAGGAAGGTACGGTTGCCGTGCAGTACGCCCGGTACGCCGCCGTTCAGGCTGGCCGCGTGCTTGCCGGTTTCGATACCGTAACCGGCCGCTTCAACGCCGATGATCTCGACGCTTTTGTCATCAAGGAACGGGTGAAACAGGCCCATGGCGTTGGAGCCGCCACCGATGCACGCCACCAGGCTGTCCGGCAGACGACCTTCCTGGTCTTGCAGTTGAGTACGGGTTTCTTTGCCGATAACGGCCTGGAAGTCACGAACCATCGCAGGATAAGGGTGCGGACCGGCAACAGTGCCGATCAGGTAGAAGGTGCTATCGACGTTGGTCACCCAGTCACGCAGGGCTTCGTTCATCGCATCTTTCAGGGTGCCGGTACCGGCCACGACCGGGATCACTTCGGCGCCCAGCAGCTTCATGCGGAATACGTTGGCCTGCTGACGTTCGATGTCAGTGGTGCCCATGTAGATCACGCAATCGAGGCCAAAACGCGCAGCCACGGTGGCGGTCGCCACGCCGTGCATGCCAGCGCCGGTCTCGGCGATGATGCGTTTCTTGCCCATGCGCCGCGCCAGCAGGATCTGGCCGATGCAGTTGTTGATTTTGTGCGCGCCGGTGTGGTTCAGCTCTTCGCGCTTGAGGTAAATCTTCGCGCCGCCACAGAACTCTGTCAGACGTTCGGCAAAGTACAGTGGGCTTGGACGACCGACGTAGTCGCGCTGGAAGTAGGCCAATTCCTCTTTGAACGCCGGATCTTCCTTGGCCAGTTCGTATTCACGGGCCAGATCGAGGATCAACGGCATCAGGGTTTCGGCGACGTAACGGCCGCCGAACGCGCCAAACAGGCCGTTGGCGTCGGGGCCGTTGCGCAGATTAGTCTGGGTCATGGGTCGCTCCGGTTGAATGCGTGGGATGACAATGCGATTAACTCTACCCCTGACGCCTTCAGCTGAAAACCGATAAGATCGCTACAACCTGTCAGGAAAACTCACACATCTCATGAGCCATGACCTTCCCCCGCTGAACGCTCTTCGGGCCTTTGAAGTGACTGCCCGCCTGAACAGCGTCAGTAAGGCGGCCGAGCAGCTGCACGTCACCCATGGTGCGGTCAGCCGGCAACTCAAGGTGCTTGAAGAACACTTGGGCGTGAGCCTGTTCATCAAGGATGGACGCGGCCTTAAACTCACAGATGCAGGCATTCGTTTACGCGATGTCAGCGGCGAGGCGTTCGAGCGTTTACGGACGGTGTGTGCAGAGCTGACCCAAAGCACCGCCGATGCACCGTTTGTGCTGGGTTGCTCGGGCAGCTTGTTGGCACGCTGGTTTATTCCCAGGTTGGGACGGTTGAATACCGACCTGCCGGACCTGCGCCTGCACCTGTCGGCTGGCGAGGGTGATCTCGATCCACGTCGCCCGGGACTGGACGCCTTGCTGGTGTTTGCCGAGCCACCGTGGCCAGCAGACATGCAAGTCTATGAGTTGGCGAGCGAACGGATCGGCCCGGTCATGAGCCCGCGATTCGCAGGCTACGAACGACTGCAAAACGCCCCGCCCGCAGCGCTGCTGAGCGAGCCATTGCTGCATACCACCTCACGCCCACAGGCCTGGCCAAGCTGGGCACAGCAAAGCGACCTCGACACCAAAGCGTTGAAGTACGGTCAGGGTTTCGAGCATTTGTATTATTTGCTGGAGGCCGCGGTGGCCGGCCTGGGGGTGGCGATTGCGCCCGAGCCGCTGGTGGCCGAGGACTTGAAGGCCGGTCGCCTGGTTGCGCCATGGGGCTTCAGCGAAACCCCGGCGCAACTGGCGTTGTGGCTACCCAAGCGCGCCGCGGACGGGCGCGCTCGGCAACTGGCGCAGTGGCTCAAAAACGAGCTGCGCCAGACGGATTAGTCACCGCGTTTGAACAGCAGATAAGCCGCGAGCAGACCCAATGCACCGACGGCGACACCCGCTGTCGTCCAAGGGTGTTCCTGGGCGTAATCCCGCGTGGCAATCCCGGTTTCACGGGTTTTGACTTTGACTTCTTCGTACGCATCGCTGAGCAGATGACGCGAATGCTTCAGCGCGTTCTCGGCGTTGCTTTTCAAGGCTTTAAGGGTTTTACGCGACTCGTCCGAGGCGTCGTCCTTCAGGTTTTCCAAAGACTTCAGCAGACTCTCGATCTCGGCTTCCATGCTTTGCAATGAGGCTTTACGTAAAGAGGTGTTGGCCATGGTGGCTCTCCTGCATTGATTGAGTTGCGTGTGTTGGTTGGGACTTCAGGGGTTCGAGAAAGTGCAGTAAATCTGAACTTCCACTTCGGATTGGCCGACAGAAGTAATACGAAAAATCACTGCTAGGCTGTATTTCACACCCTGAGGAGAACGCCATGACTGACCATCACACCTACAAGAAAGTCGAACTCGTCGGCTCGTCCACCAGCAGCATTGAAGACGCCATCAATAACGCACTGGCCGAAGCCAGTAAAAGTCTCAAGTACATGGAATGGTTTGAAGTGACCGAAACCCGCGGGCACATCAAGGACGGCAAGGCCGCACATTTCCAGGTGACACTCAAAGTCGGGTTCCGGATTGCCAGTAGCTGAATTTGAGCTAGCATTCGAAACTGCGCGCTGGCCGAGCGCCATAGGGAATGGCAAAGCGCTACATCATTACATCCGGCTGATCGCCGGTGCCCCTATTGATCCGACCAGGGAATGCGACCGATGAGGAATTTTATTTTGGCGGTAGGTTTGTTGAGTCTTGCGGGAACAGCCCTGGCCGAGGGCAAGTCGTGCGAAGAGCTAAAAGCCGAAATCGCCGCGAAACTGGATGCCAAAGGCATTTCTAATTATTCGCTGGAAATCGTCGATAAAGGCGCTGCTGCCGGTGGAAAAGTCGTCGGCACCTGTGAAAAAGGCTCCAAGCAAATCGTCTACAAGCAGGGCTGACCTCCCTCGAAAATGAAAAAGCCGACGCAATGACGTCGGCTTTTTTGTGCTCGCTATTTGAGCGTCAGCCCTTCATGACCTGCGCCAGCAGCTCATAGGAGTGCACGCGATCGGCATGTTCGTACAGGTCGCAGGTAAAAATCAGCTCGTCCGCCTGGGTCTGCTCGACCAGCACTTCCAGCTTGGCGCGGATTTTTTGCGGACTGCCAACCATCGCCAGACCAAGGAAATCGCCGACCGCCTCTTTCTCATGAGGCAGCCACAGGCCGTCCATGGTTTTTACCGGAGGACGTTGCACCAGGCTCTGGCCACGCATCAGGGCGAGAATCCGCTGATAGACCGAGGTCGCCAGATAATCGGCCTGCTCGTCGGTGTCAGCAGCCACCAAGGGCACACCGAGCATTACGTAGGGTTTATCCAATATTGCTGAAGGCTTGAAGTGATTGCGGTAGACGCGAATGGCCTCATGCATGAAGCGCGGTGCGAAATGTGAGGCGAACGCGTAGGGCAAACCGCGTTCACCAGCCAGTTGTGCACTGAACAGGCTGGAGCCCAGCAGCCAGACCGGGACATTAGTGCCGGTGCCCGGCATTGCGATGATCCTTTGGTCCGGGGTCCGCGGACCGAGGTAACGCATCAGTTCGGCAACATCTTCCGGGAAATCGTCGGCGCTGCCGGAGCGTTCACGACGCAAGGCGCGAGCGGTCATTTGATCGGAACCAGGTGCACGGCCCAGGCCCAGGTCGATCCGGCCCGGGTACAGACTTTCGAGCGTGCCGAATTGCTCGGCGATTACCAGCGGCGCGTGGTTGGGCAACATTACGCCACCCGAGCCGACACGAATGGTCGAGGTGCCGCCAGCCAGGTAGCCAAGCAGAACCGAAGTCGCCGAACTCGCAATGCCATCCATGTTGTGGTGTTCGGCAACCCAGAAACGGTTGTAGCCGAATTTTTCGACGTGCTGAGCCAGGTCCAGGGAATTGCGCAGCGACTGGGCCGCGCTGCCATTCTCCCGCACGGGCACCAGATCAAGGGTCGAGAACTTAATATCGGACAGTCGTTTCATAAGCCTGCTTCTCCAATTGAGGGCGCAGGTTTTTTCTTACAAACGAAAACCTGCCGAATCTATAAGCGTGATTCATGCAATGAGGGCATATACCCGAGTTTCAATGGCGGAGCCAAAATTCCTACGAAATAAGAGGACCGATCAGATCAGGTGAACTTTGCACCACGGTCTATCCTCAGAACCCTAGCAACCGAAAACCACAAAGGCGCGACGCTTCGCGCCGGATCTTGAGGAGGCATTCATGGCTATCACAAAGAAAGCATCGGCTCATTGGGAAGGTGACCTGAAAACCGGCATCGGCTCGATTTCCACGGAAACCGGTGTCCTCAGAGAAGCGCCCTACGGCTTCAAGGCTCGTTTCGAAGGCGGCAAGGGCACCAATCCGGAAGAGCTGATCGGCGCAGCGCACGCGGGCTGCTTCTCCATGGCGTTTTCGATGATTCTCGGCGATGCCGGTCTCAAGGCTGACAGCATCGATACCAATGCCGAAGTCACCCTGGACCAGGTGGACGGCGGATTCGCGATCACGGCAGTGAAATTGATCCTCAAAGCGAAGATTCCTGGGGCGACTCAGGCTCAATTTGAGGAACTGAGCAATAAAGCCAAAGAAGGCTGCCCGGTCTCCAAAGTGCTGAATGCGAAAATCAGTCTGGATGCAACATTGCTCAGCTGATAGGGGTTGTCGCGCTCCCCCGATAAAAGATCGCAGCCTCGGCGGGCTGCGTTCTTTTTTTGCTCTGAAACAAAACCTGGCTGGCGAGATTGTGGTCGAATAAATGACAGCAGCTAAAACGCATCTTCGTGCGCGCTGCCTCAAAGGAGCTTCAACCATGAAACGTTTTGCCTTGGCGATTATCTGTTGCGCGCTGGCCACGTCGGCCCTGGCGGCAGCAAAATCCTGTGAAGAACTCAAGGCCGAGATTGAAGCCAAGATCCAGGCCAATAACGTATCGTCCTACACGCTGGAAATCGTCACCAACGACGAAGTACACGATCAGAATATGGTCGTTGGCTCGTGCGACGGCGGCACGAAAAAAATCATCTACCAGAAGAACGACCGCTGATTCACCTCACATGAGGCAATAGGACTCTCGGTCTTCAGCGACAATCTCCCGCTTGGCGTTGTACAGCCGGGCGCCGGGAGTAAACGCTATCGACTGGCCTACCAGCACATAACGCTGGCCGGCTTCGAAATGATCGTAGTTGATGGTCAGGTAGCACAAGCGTTCCGTGGGGCCGTTCATAATGCCCAAGCCCCCACCACCGGGCACTTCAAAGTCGAATCGAACGATCAGCTCATGGCTACCGGGGGTGACCTGGAAAAAACGCCCGTCGCGCAACCGCTGATTGTCCAGGCGTTCGGCCATCAGCAATTTATCGTTGGGGAATGGCGTAGAAAAATCGACCCAGGCCATCTGCGGATTAACCGCTGGCAACGGGCTCTGACATCCCGCAACGATGCTTGCAGCAAGTAACAGCGTTAACCTGCGCATGATGATTTACTCAAGGACTAGTCCTTTAGAATAACGCCGATCAGGTGCGTTGGCAGCCTGCCGGTACACCTTGGCCAATCACTTTTCGCTGCTGATCATAGAGCTTTGCCCACGGCCGAAAGCCGATATTTCCTGCTTTGAGCTGATACCGTTCGCCGGCGTTGAAGTCGTTGAATTTCACGTTTAGCTGGCAGTCACGCCACAGTGGCTCGGCGTCGGGTCCGATGTTGGTTGGCGCAACCGGGAATTGGTAACGAACGGTGAGCTCATGGCTACCCGGCTGAACCTCGAAATAGCGCTTGTCGGTGGCGGCCTTATCATCGACTTCCAGCGCTTGCAGCGCGGTGTCTTCCTGCTTCGATTCCAGGTCGATCCACGCTTGAGCCGGATCATGAGGGGGTAATCCGAATCCAGCACAACCTGCCAGCATCAACAGGCTTCCTGTCAGCATCAACGTGCGCATAGCGGAGCTCCAGTCAGGCGGGATAGTCTTGCGGGCAGACTCTCCATGGATGATTCATTTTGATCAGGCCGCTTCCAAGCCTTGGGTTACTTGATCGCGTTTTACGCATTTTGTTTCCGGGTGTGCTGTTTTTGTTTCTCAACGGTTGCGCCGGCGTCAGCTATTACGGCCAATTGGCCAGTGGTCAGCTGCAATTGCTGCGGGCACGCGAGCCGGTTTCCAGAGTGATTGCCGATCCCGGTCGCGATCAGCAATTGCGTGCGCACCTGACTCAATCGCAAAAGGCCCGCACGTTCGCCAGCCAACAGCTGCAGCTGCCGGATAACCAGAGTTACCGTTTGTACGCCGACATTGGCCGGCCGTTCGTAGTCTGGAACGTGTTTGTCACGCCGGAATTTTCCCTGACACCACAGAACCATTGCTTCCCGATCGCCGGTTGTGTCGCCTATCGCGGTTATTACAGCCAGAGCGCGGCCCGCGGTGAAGCTGCGTTGCAACGATTGCATGGTATGGACGTGTCAATTGGCGGCGTCGAGGCTTATTCGACGCTCGGCTGGTTCAACGATCCGATTATCAGTTCGATGATGGCCTGGGGTGACGAACGATTGGCCACGCTGATCTTCCATGAACTGGCACATCAACGTTTTTATGTGAAGGACGACACCGAGTTCAATGAGTCTTTCGCCACCTTCGTCGAACAGGAAGGCACCCGCCAATGGCGTGCATTCCGCGGCTTGGCGCCAGACAGCGGTGCGCAAGTGCAACATCGGGATCAGTTCATTCAATTGGTTCTGGATACCCGCACGCGACTCGAACGGCTGTACACCCTGCCTCTGCCTGCCGACCAGATGCGCCAGCGCAAAGTCGACGAGTTCGAACGATTGCGGAGTGAATACCGGCAGCTACGCGACAGCCAATGGGCTGGGGACAAACGCTATGACGCGTGGATCAATGCGCCGATGAACAATGCCCGGCTGTTGCCATTTGGGCTGTACGACCAATGGGTGCCGGCGTTTGCGGCGTTGTTCAGACAGGTGGGTGGGGATTGGGTGAAGTTTTATGCGGCGGTCGAGCAGCTCGGCGCGTTGCCGGTTGTGGAGCGCAAGGCGGCACTGAATGCTTTGGTTCAATTGAAAAGTCGCGTTGGCTGATCGGGCCTCATCGCGAGCAAGCTCGCTCCCACATTGGACCAGTGTTTACAAATCTAATGTGGGAGCGAGCTTGCTCCGGGCGGCGTTCCGACGATGGCGGTTTAATCAACGCTGCAAAAACGCCTGATGCATCTCTTCCAATGTCTCGAAGTGCCAGGTCGGGGCTTCTGCGCTCAACTCTTCCCGGCTGCCAAAGCCATAACCAACAGCCGCCGCATCCAGCCCGTTACTGCGCGCACCGATCAGGTCGTGTTTACGGTCGCCGATCATCAAGGTGTTGGCCGGGTCCAGGCCTTCTTCGGCCATCAAGTGGGCGATCAGCTCGACTTTGTTGGTCCGGGTTCCATCCAGTTCGCTGCCGTAGATCACTTTGAAGTGCTTGGCGAAGTCGAAGTGCCGGGCAATTTCCTGGGCGAAAATCCACGGTTTGGACGTCGCGATGTACAGCTGTCGCCCTTGCCCGCCGAGGGTTTCCAACAAGGGTGTGACGCCGTCGAACACGCGGTTCTCGTACAGGCCGGTAACCTTGAAACGCTCGCGATAGAAGTTCACTGCTTCCCAGGCCTTGGCCTCGTCGAAGTCGTAGAACTGCATGAACGCCTGCAACAACGGCGGGCCGATGAAATGTTCAAGCTTGGTCAAGTCGGGCTCATCGATACCCAGTTTGCTCAAGGCGAACTGGATCGAACGGGTGATGCCCTCGCGTGGATCGGTCAGGGTGCCATCGAGGTCGAACAATACGGTTTGGTAATGCATGTTGAATCCTGAATAAGGGCGCAGGGTCAGAGCTGGTCGTAGCCTTCGGCCAGATGCAAATTCTTGAGCTTCACGTAGTTCGCCGCGCTGTAGGTGAAAAAGGCTTTTTCTTTGTCAGTCAGTGGCCGAATCTGCTTCACCGGGCTGCCCACATAAAGGAAGCCGCTTTCCAGGTGTTTGCCCGGGGGCACCAGGCTGCCAGCGCCAATGATCACATCATCCTCGACCACCGCACCGTCCATGACAATGCTGCCCATGCCGATCAAAACCCGGCTGCCCACGCTGCAACCGTGAAGCATCACTTTATGCGCGATGGTCACATCGTCGCCAATCAGCAACGGAAAGCCATCGGGATTGAACGGTCCGGCGTGGGTGATGTGCAGCACACAGCCGTCCTGCACGCTGGTGCGCGCACCGATACGGATGCGGTGCATGTCGCCACGAATCACCGTCAGCGGCCAGACCGAGCTGTCTTCGCCGATTTCAACGTCGCCGATCACCACCGCCGAACCGTCGACAAAGGCGCCTTTGCCCAGCAGCGGCGTGTGGTTCTGATACTTGCGAAGGGTCACGATAGGCTCTCTCTCTTTTGCTGATAGCTGCGGTGAGCGTCGATTGTAATTAAGATGGCGCAATGTTTCTTCCAGCCAAGGTGCCAACCGTGAGCGTGAACAACCCTCTTTTGCAGTCCTACGACCTGCCGCCGTTCTCGGCGATCCGTGCCGAACACGTGCAACCGGCCATCGAACAAATCCTGGCTGACAACCGCGCCGCCATTATCGAGATCCTCAAAACCCAGGGCAAACAACCGACCTGGGCCGGCCTGGTACTGGCGATGGACGAACTGAACGATCGTCTGGGCGCCGCCTGGAGCCCGGTCAGCCACCTGAATGCCGTGTGCAACAGCGCCGAATTGCGCGAAGCCTACGAGTCCTGCCTGCCGGCCTTGAGCGCCTACTCCACCGAACTCGGCCAGAACCGCGAGTTGTTCGAGGCGTTCGAAGCGCTGGCTAACAGCCCCGAAGCTGTCGGTTTCGAGGTGGCACAGAAAACTATCCTGGAGCACTCCCTGCGTGACTTCCGTCTGTCGGGTATCGACCTGCCGGAAGCCGAACAAAAACGTTACGCCGAAGTGCAGAGCAAATTGTCGGAGCTGGGCAGCCGCTTCTCCAACCAACTGCTCGATGCCACTCAGGCCTGGACCAAGCACGTCACCGATGAAGTGACCCTCGCCGGCCTGACCGATTCGGCCAAGGCGCAGATGGCCGCGGCCGCACAGGCCAAAGGCCTGGAAGGCTTCCTGATCACCCTGGAGTTCCCGAGCTACTACGCGGTGATGACCTACGCGCAGGACCGCGCACTGCGCGAAGAAGTCTACGCCGCCTACTGCACCCGTGCGTCGGACCAAGGCCCGAATGCCGGCCAGAATGATAACGGCCCGGTCATGGAAGAAATCCTCGACCTGCGTCAGGAGCTTGCAAAACTCTTGGGCTTCGCCAGCTTCTCGGAGCTGAGCCTGGCCACCAAAATGGCCGAATCCAGCGATCAGGTCCTGAGTTTCCTGCGCGATCTGGCCAAGCGCAGCAAGCCGTTCGCCGCCCAGGATCTGGAACAGCTCAAGGCTTATGCCGCCGAACAAGGCTGCCCGGACCTGCAAAGCTGGGACAGCGGTTTCTACGGTGAAAAGCTTCGCGAGCAGCGCTACAGCGTCGCCCAGGAAGCCCTTCGCGCCTACTTCCCGATCGACAAAGTGCTGGGCGGTCTGTTCGCTATCGTCCAGCGTCTGTACGGCATCGAAATCGCCGAGCAGAAAGGCTTCGACACCTGGCACCCGGATGTTCGCCTGTTTGAAATCAAGGAAAACGGCCAGCACGTCGGCCGCTTCTTCTTCGACCTCTACGCTCGCGCCAACAAGCGTGGCGGTGCCTGGATGGACGGCGCCCGCGACCGTCGCCGCACGATCAGCGGCGTATTGCAAAGTCCGGTGGCGAACCTGGTGTGCAACTTCACCCCGGCCGACAGCGGCAAACCGGCCCTGCTGACCCACGATGAAGTGACCACCCTGTTCCACGAGTTCGGTCACGGCTTGCATCACCTGTTGACCCGCGTTGAACACGCCGGCGTATCCGGCATCAACGGTGTGGCCTGGGATGCGGTCGAGCTGCCAAGCCAGTTCATGGAGAACTGGTGCTGGGAGCCGGAAGGTCTGGCGCTGATCTCCGGTCACTACGAAACCGGCGAACCGCTGCCTCAGGACCTGCTGGAGAAAATGCTCGCCGCGAAGAACTTCCAGTCCGGCCTTATGATGGTCCGTCAGCTGGAGTTCTCGCTGTTCGACTTCGACCTGCACGCCACCCACGGTGACGGCCGTAGCGTGGCGCAGGTACTTGAAGGTGTCCGCGACGAGGTGTCGGTCATGCGTCCACCCGCCTACAACCGTTTCCCGAACAGCTTTGCGCACATCTTCGCCGGTGGTTATGCCGCGGGCTACTACAGCTACAAATGGGCTGAAGTGCTGTCCGCGGATGCCTTCTCGAAATTCGAAGAAGAAGGCGTACTCAACGCCGAGACCGGCCGCGCCTTCCGCGAAGCGATCCTGGCGCGCGGTGGTTCCCAGGAGCCGATGGTGCTGTTCGTCGACTTCCGCGGACGTCCGCCGTCGATTGACGCACTCTTGCGCCACAGCGGCCTGAGTGAGGTCGCGGCAGCATGAGTGAGGGTCCTGTGATCACGAAAAAGCGCTTTATCGCCGGGGCAGTCTGCCCGGCCTGCAGCGAGCCGGACAAATTGATGATGTGGAACGAAGACGAGGTCCCGCACCGTGAGTGCGTGGCCTGCGGATATTCCGACACGCTGAATGAACAAGGCCTGTCCGTGCCCAAGGAATTGGGCACGCGAGTCAACACTTCAGCGCTGAAAGTACCGGACGCCAAGGTTCAGGCCGTGCAGTTTTTCCCGAACCCGAAGCTGAAGAAAAAGCCTGACGAGCAACACTGAGTCATCACCAC
The DNA here is from genome assembly GCF_000968015.1 of Pseudomonas fluorescens. Lineage (GTDB taxonomy): Bacteria > Pseudomonadota > Gammaproteobacteria > Pseudomonadales > Pseudomonadaceae > Aquipseudomonas > Aquipseudomonas fluorescens_W. Next base: position 54,866 of record NZ_LACH01000046.1, on the reverse strand, counting down.
CTTCCACTCCTGAACGGATTGGAAGGTGGTATCTATCTACCACCTTTCCCCTGCGCTTCCTTTATAGGCTGATCGAATTCAGCCTCTGCTCAAGGAAGACGCCATGCCCGACACCAATCCTCTTTTGCAAGCCTGGGACCTGCCGCCTTACTCGGAGGTTCGCGCCGAGCATCTTGTGCCGGCCATCGACACCCTCATTGCAGACAACCGTCAGGCCATTGCTGAGATCATCGCCTCCCAATCCGCATTCCCGACTTGGGATGACCTGGTTTTGGCGGTCGATGAAACCGATGCGCGCCTGAATGAGGCCATGGGCGTCATCGAAACCCTGGGCATGGTGAAACACAACGGCAACGCCTGGGACGTGGCGAGCACGACGTGCGGCGAGGCCGTGGCGCAGTACAAAACTGAAAAGATGAGCAATCAAGCGCTGTTCCGCTCGTACCAACATCTGGCCCAAAGCCCGGTTGCCCGGAATTTCGATGAGTCCCGCAAAGCGGTATTGACCAAAATTCTGCGCAGGTTTCACTTGTCGGGAATCGACTTGCCTGCCGAGCAACAACAGCAACTTGGTCCTCTGAATCGGCACATCAGCCTGCTCGAAAGCCTGTTTCTAGGCCATTTGGAAAGCGCCACCGCGGCCTGGAACAAGCGCATTGATGACGTCACGCAACTCAACGGTTTATCCCAGGCGACAAAGGACCGTCTGGCGCTCAACGCGCAACAGGCAGGACATGAGGGCTGGCTGATCCGTCTGGACCAGGACACCTACAACCGGGTGATGACCTATGCCGAAGATCGAGCGCTGCGCGAAGAATACTTTTTTGCGTACACCACCCGTGCGTCCGATCAAGGTCCGCATGCCGGACAATTCGATAATGGCCCCGTACTGGAGTTGCTGCTGTCCTTGCGTCACCAAAAAGCCGGATTGCTCGGGTATGAAAATTTCGCACAACTTGCCCTGGTGACGGAAATGGCGGAATCAACCGCGCAAGTGAGTGGATTCTTGCGACGGCAAGTAACGTTGGCAACGCCAGTGGTCGAGAAGGACGCACAGGCACTCAAGGCGTTTGCGCTCGAACGGGGTATTACCGAGATTCAACCGTGGGACCGCGAGTTTCTCGCCGAGCAATTACGTCAGCGCCACCTCGGTGGCTCCCTGAATAACCTGCGAGCCTATTTCCCATTGGACGGAACGTTGCACCGACTGTGCCTGTTCAGCGAGCGCATGTTCGGCATACGGATCGTCGAGCAGAACACGTTCAGCCGCTGGCATGACAGCGTACGTCTGTTTGAAATCAGCGAACATGGGCAGGTGATCGGGCATGTTTACCTTGATCCTTTCCACAGAGAAGAGGCCGCGGACTATGCCTGGACGGCCACGCCTCGCAACCGGCGGATAAATGCCGAAGGTCAATTGACGCTGCCCATTGCCGTTCTTCACGGCAACTTCACACCTGGGAACGCCGATCATCCTTGCCTCCTGGCGCACCTGGACCTGCGTGTGCTGTTCCATGAGTTTGGTCATTGCTTGCAGCATATTCTGACGCGTTCGCCGCACTACACCCTTTCCGGGATTTCTCAATTGGGACGCGATACCGCCGAGTTCGCCGGGCAGTTGTTCGAACATTGGTGCCTGTCACAGGAGTTTCTGCTGTGGCTGGCCGCCCATCATCAGACTGGTGAGCGCTTGACCGAGCAGCGAGTTGAGGTGGCGCTTGCAGCCATTCAATCCCTGAACAGCTGGCAAACCGTGCAGTCCCTGATGGGCGCCTTGTTCGACTTCGAACTGCATCGCTGCCAAGGCGATGGCCGTAGCGTTCAGCAAGTATTCGAAGACGTTCAGCGGGAGGTTCCCCATGTGCAACTGCCATCTTATTGCCGATTCGCAAACAGCTTTGACTACATGGTGACCGGTTACGCAGCCTCCGTTTACGCCTACACGTGGTCAGGCGTACTGGCCATCGAAGCCTTCAAGCGATTCCGTCAGGACTGGGTCTTCAATGCGCAAACAGGGCGAGCCTTTCGCGAGGCGTTTTTTTCTCCGGGCGATTCGCGCTCCTTGCTGACCGCCCTGGAAGCGTTCCTTGAACGGCCGATCGCCGAAGATCCGCTCGTGCTTTCGTTAGAGGCCATTACCAGCTGACGTAACGGTTTACTCGACATGGGCCGATTTGAACCAGCTCTTCATCGAACAACTGGCGAACGGGCTCGTGCTGCAATCGCCGTTGGCCAGCGCGGTGCGGAGCTTGTCGACATCGGCCTGCATCATGTAACGGACGCCGTCCTTGAAATGAGTGCTGTCACCAAAGCCGCCCTGGGTCATTTCGTTCAGGGCGTCTTCCTTGCTCCAGCCCTGCACCACGACCCGGTACATGGCCGCCATCAGGCCCGTGCGGTCCGAACCATGCTTGCAGTGCATCAGCACCGGTCCCTTGGCTTCGGCCGTCTGGATCGTACGAAGCGCTTTGAGTACATCCGCATCATCCACATGGTTGGTGCGATAGGGCAGCTGTACCTGTGCGATCCCTGGTGTCGACAACCAGCTGGAGTCCGACTCGGGCAGGAACGTGATAACGGTCCCGACCTTGAGTTTTTCCAGTAACGGCACGGCGCCTCGGTCGGGTAATGCACTGCGATAGAGCGTCGGGGACATTTTGAAGAGGTTGTATTGCACCTCAACCGATTGAGCCCACTCCGCAGGGCGGGGCAACGCGCTGTCGTCGGCAAGGGCCGGCGTCAGGTTCAACAGTGCGGCCAGCGACAGGCAGATCGCTGGGATACAACGCGATAGAGACATGCTTGGGTGACCGTTCAGGAGAATCGAAAGATGACGCCCAGCTTCCCCCCCGAGCGGTCAAAGGCCTGTGACCCCTCTGTCAAAGAATCGTGAATCAGCCAATCGCTTTCGTCGCAAAATCGAGGTTTTTTAGCTGAATCGGTTCATCTTGATGCTTAGCCTGCTACCATTTGTTTCTCCATATTACCGATGCGCCCTAGTGCTCCCCGCTTGCTGGCGATCTTCATCGGTGCCAAAACGAAAAGTCGTCCTGCGAGACGGCTGAAAAACCGCTATGCCTGATGAGGTGCCCCCCTATGTCCGATCAAGATCGAGACAACCCGCGGCGTGAGTTTTTGCGCAAATCCCTGACCTTGATCCCGTTGGTCACCGTTGCCAGCACCGGTCTGGGCAGCACGGTCCTGATGGCCGCGCCCGAAGCAATCCCGGCCAGTTCCGGCAAAGCGCCGGTCAACACCAGCACCTATGAACCCAGCTACTTCACCGCCGAAGAATGGACGTTCATCAAGGCGGCTGTCGCGCAGCTGATTCCGAACGATGCCCAAGGGCCAGGCGCGCTGGAAGCCGGTGTGCCCGAATACATTGACCGCCAGATGAACACGCCTTACGCGGCCGGTGCGCTGTGGTTCATGCAGGGACCGTTCAACGCAGACGCTGCTCCGGAAATGGGCTGGCAGAGCAAACTGGTGCCCAAAGAGATTTATCGCTTGGGCATCGCCGCCACGGATGCTTGGTCGAAAGCGTTCAACGGCAAAGTATTTGCTGAGCAAGACAGCGCTACCCGAGACGATTTGCTCAAGCAACTCGAGGCCGGAAAACCTCGGTTCGACAGTGTTCCAGCGAAGATTTTCTTCAATCTGCTGCTGCAAAACACCAAAGAAGGGTTCTTCTGCGACCCGATTCACGGCGGCAATAAAGGCATGGTCGGCTGGACCATGATCGGCTTCCCCGGCGCCCGCGCCGATTTCATGGATTGGGTGGAACGCAACGAGCAATACCCCTTCCCGGCAGTTTCGATTCGCGGCGAGAGGGCGTAAGCATGGCAACGGTAATGAAGAAGGTCGACGCAGTGATCGTCGGTTTTGGCTGGACGGGCGCGATCATGGCCAAGGAGCTGACAGAAGCCGGCCTGAATGTGCTGGCGCTGGAGCGCGGGCCGATGCAGGACACTTACCCCGACGGCAACTATCCACAGGTGATCGACGAACTCACCTACAGCGTGCGGAAAAAACTCTTTCAGGACATTTCCAAAGAGACCGTGACCATTCGCCATAGCGTGAATGACATTGCGCTGCCGAACCGCCAACTGGGCGCCTTCCTGCCCGGCAATGGTGTCGGCGGCGCCGGTTTGCACTGGTCCGGCGTGCACTTTCGGGTCGACCCGATCGAGTTGCGCATGCGCAGCCACTACGAAGAACGCTACGGCAAAAGCTTCATCCCCAAGGACATGACCATCCAGGACTTCGGCGTCAGCTATGAAGAACTGGAACCGTTTTTCGATTACGCCGAGAAGGTCTTTGGCACGTCGGGTCAGGCCTGGACGGTGAAGGGTCAATTGGTCGGCGAAGGCAAGGGCGGCAACCCGTACGCGCCAGATCGTTCGAATCATTTCCCGCTGGAATCGCAGAAGAACACTGTTTCCGCACAACTGTTTCAGAAAGCGGCCACCGCAGTGGGTTACAAACCCTACAACCTACCCTCCGCCAATACGTCAGGCCCCTACACCAACCCTTACGGCGCACAGATGGGCCCGTGTAACTTCTGCGGCTTTTGCAGCGGCTATGTCTGCTACATGTATTCCAAGGCATCGCCGAATGTAAACATTCTGCCGGCACTCAAACCGCTGCCCAATTTCGAGTTGCGGCCCAACTCCCACGTACTGCGGGTCAATCTCGACAGCACCAAGAGCAAGGCCACAGGCGTGACTTACATCGATGGCCAGGGCCGAGAGATCGAGCAGCCCGCCGACCTGGTAATCCTTGGTGCCTTCCAGTTCCACAATGTGCGGCTGATGTTGCTTTCGGGTATCGGCAAGCCCTACGACCCGATCAGTGGCGAAGGCGTGGTCGGCAAGAACTTCGCTTACCAGAACATGGCCACCATCAAGGCCTACTTCGACAAAGACACCCACACCAATAACTTTATTGGTGCAGGCGGTAACGGCGTGGCGGTGGACGACTTCAACGCCGACAACTTCGATCACGGTCCCCATGGTTTCGTCGGCGGCTCGCCGATGTGGGTCAACCAGGCGGGCAGCCGACCGATTGCAGGCACATCCAACCCGCCGGGCACCCCAGCCTGGGGCAGTGCCTGGAAACGTGCCACCGCCGATTACTACACCCATCAAGTGTCGATGGATGCCCACGGCGCGCATCAATCCTACCGCGGCAACTACCTCGATCTGGACCCGGTGTACCGCGATGCCTACGGCTTGCCGCTGTTGCGGATGACCTTCGACTGGCAGGAAAACGACATCAAGATGAACCGCTTCATGGTCGAGAAAATGGGCAAGATCGCCGAAGCGATGAGCCCCAAGGCCATTGCCGTATTGGGCAAGAAGGTTGGCGATCACTTCAACACCGCGTCTTACCAGACCACCCACCTCAACGGTGGCGCGATCATGGGCACCCATCCGAAAACCAGCGCCGTGAACCGTTACTTGCAGAGCTGGGACGTACACAACGTTTTCGTCCCTGGTGCATCAGCTTTCCCACAAGGTCTGGGCTACAACCCCACCGGCCTTGTGGCAGCGTTGACCTACTGGTCGGCCCGGGCGATCCGTGAGCAGTACCTGAAAAACCCCGGCCCGCTGGTTCAGGCTTAAGGAGCGATGACCATGAAAGCACTTGTTATCGCGACCCTGACGCTGCTCGGCTGTGGCTCGATCAACGCCGCAGAAATTGATCAAAACCTGATCAAACAAGGCGAGTACCTCGCCCGCGCGGGTGACTGCGTGGCGTGCCACACCGCCAAGGACGGCAAGCCCTTCGCCGGTGGTCTGCCGATGGAAACGCCGATCGGGACGATCTACTCCACCAATATCACACCGGATAAAACCGGCTTGGGTGACTACAGCTTTGAGGATTTCGACAAAGCCGTGCGCCATGGTGTCGCCAAAAACGGTAGTACCTTGTACCCGGCGATGCCCTATCCGTCCTACGCCAGCGTCAACGAAACCGACATGAAAGCCTTGTACGCCTACTTCATGCAGGGCGTGGCGCCCGTCGCTCAGGAGAACAAGGACAGCGACATTCCCTGGCCTTTGAGCATGCGCTGGCCGCTTGCGGGGTGGCGCTGGATGTTTGCCCCGGCCGTGGCGGACTACAAAGCGGCATCCGGCGAAGATGCCGTGGTCAGTCGTGGGGCTTATCTGGTGGAAGGCCTCGGGCATTGCGGCGCATGCCATACGCCACGTGCCCTGACCATGCAGGAAAAAGCCCTGAATGCAGGCGAAGGCAGCGCATTTCTGTCAGGCAGTGCGCCATTGGAAGGCTGGATCGCGAAAAGTCTGCGCGGCGATCACAAAGACGGCCTCGGCAGCTGGAGCGAAGAACAACTGGTGCAGTTTCTCAAGACCGGTCGCAGTGATCGTAGCGCGGTGTTTGGCGGCATGAGTGATGTGGTGACGCACAGCATGCAGTACATGACCGACGACGATCTGACCGCGATTGCCCGTTACCTCAAGTCGTTGCCGACGAATGATCCCGACGATCAGCCGCACCAGTACGACAAACAGGTCGCACAGGCGCTGTGGAACGGGGACGACAGCAAGCCTGGCGCTTCGGTGTACATCGACAACTGCGCGGCCTGTCACCGTACCGATGGCCATGGCTACACCAAAGTGTTCCCGGCGCTGGCGGGCAACCCGGTGTTGCAGTCGGAGGATCCGACGTCGCTGATTCACATCGTGCTCAAGGGCGGTACGCTGCCTGCGACCCACATGGCGCCTTCGACCTTTACCATGCCGGGATTCGCCTGGCGCTTGTCGAATCAGGAAGTGGCGGATGTGGTGAGTTTCATCCGCGGCAGCTGGGGCAACAGCGGCTCACCGGTCAAGGCGAGCGAAGTGGCGAACCTGCGCACGGATGAATTGAAGACCACGTCGAACGACGACCTGGGGCAAGTTACCCAGAAGAACTGACTGCCCAGCGGCACTAGCCAGATGAATAACGCCCCTATACTGTATATAAAAACAGTACAGAGGCGTTTTCATGTCCACCCCTCTTCCCCCGCGCGGCCGTGGCACCGCCACCAACCCGCACAACCGTTTCGCGCCGAATCGCTCGGTGGCCGAGGATGACGGCTGGTATCAGGAAGCGCCGGTCACCCAAGGCACCGAGGTGCGCATCGAAACGGCGAAAACCATCATCACTCGCAACAACTCGCCAGACTTGCCCTTCGATCGTTCGATCAATCCCTATCGCGGCTGCGAGCACGGCTGCATCTATTGCTACGCGCGGCCCAGCCATGCGTATTGGGACATGTCGCCAGGGCTGGACTTCGAAACCAAACTGATCGCCAAGACCAACGCCGCCGATGTGCTGGAAGAACAACTGTCCAAGCGCGGCTATCAATGTGCGCCGATCAATCTGGGCTCCAATACGGACCCTTATCAACCGATCGAGCGCGAACACAAAATCACCCGCAAAACCCTCGAAGTCCTGCTGCGTTATCGTCACCCGGTGACCATCATTACCAAGGGCTCGCTGATTCTGCGGGATCTGGACCTGCTGGCCGAACTCGCCGAGCAAAGGCTGGTGGCGGTGATGATCAGCCTCACCACCCTGGACGATGAACTCAAACGCATCCTCGAACCGCGCGCCGCGGCACCCAAGGCCCGGTTACGGGCGATCCGCGTGATGCGTGAAGCGGGAATTGCGGTGGGCGTTCTGTGCTCGCCGATGATTCCGATGATCAACGACAGCGAACTCGAAAGCCTGCTCACTGAAGCTCATGCCGCGGGGGCGCAAAGTGCGGCCTACATGATGCTGCGCCTGCCGCTGGAAGTTGCGCCGCTGTTTGAAGAATGGCTGGCGGCCCACTATCCTCAGCGTGCCGCTCATGTGTTGAGCCTGATTCGTCAGAGCCGTGGTGGCGACCTCTATGACAGTCGCTTCGGTGCCAGGATGCGTGGCGAAGGGCCGTTTGCCGATCTGCTGGCGCAACGCTTCGCCAAAACCATCAAACGCCTGGGTCTCAATCGTCGGGAAGGTTTCAATCTGGACTGCGAAGCCTTCTGTCCGCCGGGTCGCCAGATGTCGTTGATTTGAGGACAATTGACCTATGGTTGAGTAGTGTGAAATGCACTTTGCCACTACGCCGGTCACGTTTTTTGTGACCTGGAACACACGTTCTAGAGCGTTTTATTCAGTTTGAGTTAAGATTCGAGCGCTACCTTGTTCATCGAGTGACTGACGGGTCGAGATGCTCGGCCTGGATGTTTTTTAAACAGCCACTGGCTTCACACCGGACAAAACGGGAAAATTCCCTGACTCCGCCAAAGAGGATGAATCATGAGTGACAAGGATAAACAGCCGTTGGCTGCGTCGGCTTCAGCCCAACCGGAGGCGGAAACCGCCGATGCAGCGCTGCAGCATATCGTTGACGGCTTTTTGCATTTTCATCACGAAGTTTTTCCACAACAGGAAGAACTCTTCAAAAAACTCGCCACGGCCCAGAGCCCCAGAGCGATGTTCATCGCCTGCGCCGACTCGCGCATCGTTCCTGAGTTGATCACCCAAAGCGCCCCCGGCGACCTGTTCGTGACCCGTAACGTCGGCAACGTTGTGCCGCCTTATGGGCAAATGAACGGCGGTGTTTCCACGGCAATCGAATACGCGGTACTGGCCCTCGGCGTGCAGCACATCATCATCTGCGGACACTCCGACTGTGGCGCAATGCGCGCAGTGCTCAACCCGCAAAGCCTGGAAAAAATGCCGACGGTCAAAGCCTGGCTGCGTCATGCCGAAGTGGCAAAAACCATGGTCCAGGAAAACTGCCATTGCGCTGACGAAAACGAAAGCATGCACGTCCTCACCGAGGAGAATGTGATCGCCCAGTTGCAACATTTGCGCACGCACCCGTCGGTAGCCTCGCGCATGGCCAATGGTCAGCTATTTATCCATGGTTGGATCTACAACATCGAAACCAGCGAAATCAGAGCTTACGACGCGGACAAGGGTTGTTTCCTGCCGCTCGATGGCAGCCATCCGATTCCGGTGGCGACGCCCAAAGCGCGCTTCTAAATCCTCCTAAATTTTGTGTGGTTTTTAGCCGAGGCTGCCGATCAGGCAGCCTGGCTTCGCCATGCCTGAAGAAAACTTCGGGAGAGTCACCATGCGTGCTGCTCAACTTAAAGCTGTTCTGCCACGGGAGCTGCTGGCGTCCGTGGTTGTGTTTCTCGTCGCCCTGCCCTTGTGCATGGGCATCGCCATCGCCTCGGGGCTGCCGCCGTCCAAAGGTTTGATCACCGGGATCATCGGTGGGCTGGTGGTGGGCTGGATTGCCGGTTCGCCACTGCAAGTCAGTGGCCCGGCGGCCGGTTTGGCTGTTCTGGTGTTCGAACTGGTGCGCCAGCACGGTATTGACATGCTCGGGCCCATCCTGCTGCTGGCCGGTTTTCTGCAACTGGTGGCTGGGCGATTGAAGCTGGGCTGCTGGTTTCGGGTCACGGCGCCAGCGGTTGTGTACGGAATGCTCGCCGGGATTGGCGTGTTGATCGTGCTGTCACAGGTGCATGTGATGCTCGACTCCGTGCCCAAGCCCTCGGGGCTGGATAATCTGGCAGCCTTCCCGGCTGCCGTCGTCCAGGCATTACCCTCCTTGGGCTGGCAAGCCGGTTTGCTCGGGCTGTCGACGATTGCGGTGATGTGGTTGTGGGAGAAATTCCGCCCCCATTCCCTGCGCTTCATTCCCGGCGCACTGCTGGGTGTAGGCCTGGCGACCGTCGCCAGCCTGGTGCTTGCCTTGCAGGTCAAACGAGTGGAAGTCCCAGCCAACCTGGCGGAAGCCATCGACTGGCTGAAACCCGCAGATTTACTCAACCTGGCTGACCCGACGCTGCTCATTGCCGCATTTGCCGTGGCGTTTATCGCCAGCGCCGAAACCCTGCTCTCGGCCGCTGCGGTGGACCGCATGCACAGCGGCCAGCGCTCGGACTTCGACCGGGAATTGTCGGCTCAAGGCGTAGGCAACATGCTCTGCGGTTTACTCGGCGCGCTGCCAATGACCGGTGTGATCGTGCGCAGTTCGGCCAACGTCCAGGCCGGCGCCACCACGCGAATGTCGACGATCTTCCATGGCCTGTGGCTGTTGGCTTTCGTGTTGCTGCTGTCCAGCGTGCTGCAAAGCATTCCGGTGGCGAGCCTGGCGGGCGTGCTGGTGTATACCGGTTTCAAACTGGTCGACCTCAAAGCCTTCCGAGGTCTGGGCCGTTATGGGCGGATGCCGATGTTCACCTACGCGGCAACAGCCCTGGCGATCATCTTCACCGACCTGCTGACCGGCGTGCTGATCGGCTTCGGCCTGACCCTGGCCAAACTGGCCTGGAAAGCTTCGCGGCTGAAAATCAGCCTGATCGATCTGCCCAAGGACGGCGAAATGGAACTGCGATTGATAGGTGCAGCGACTTTTCTCAAGGTGCCGGCGCTGACCCAAGTGCTGGGGACCATTCCGGCAGGTACGACGGTGCATGTGCCGCTCAATAACTTGAGCTACATCGATCACTCGTGTCTGGAGTTGCTGGAGGAATGGGGTCGGGCCAATGCGGCCAAGGGATCAAATCTGTTGATTGAAGCGCGGGGGTTGAAGCGCAGGCTGGAAGGGCGATTGCGGACCACAACCGGCGTGGGTTCTACGGCATAGAGGTAAACAATGTGGGAGCGAGCCTGCTCGCGAAGGCAGTGTATCAGTCGACATAAATGTTAAATGACATACCGCAATCGCGAGCAGGCTCGCTCCCACAGGTGTTCGGTTTACTCAGTTGGATCAAGCGGCTGGCTGATCCAGCTCCAGGCCTACGCCCAGTTGGCGCGACAGGCACGGCCAGCGCTTCCATGCAGCGCCGGTGTCCGGGCTGTTGAGCTTCTCGCGGTAGGCCTCGACGGACTCCAGCGCGAAACTGTCTTCACTGAGCATCTCGTCCACGGCGTGATGTACCGCCTCATCCAATTGATTGGCGAACTCCTCGCCGATCAATTGGTGGGCAATCAGGTTGGCAACAGTCATGTCCAAGGGGATCAGTGGCTGGCCAAAATGCTTGATGTACAGGTCATTGACCTCTTCGACCAGGCGATGCGCCAGATAGGCTTCGTCCAGCAGGCTGTCCAGACCGACGTGACCGATCAGGATCGCTGGCGGCTGAAGGAAGAACTGCTCGGCGATTTTCAGCACCGGTTTGATCTGTGATTCGATACCCGCTTCCCTGGCGACTTCATTGGCTGCATCCAGCAGGTCCGGCACTTGCTCTATATACGCGGCCACAAAACGCGTCATCACGCCGTTGGCGTCGACATCCGGTAATTGGATGGCGGAGTGAAGGTGTGGCAGTTGGGTTTCCAGCTGACGAGTCAGCAGGCCGGTTTCGGCTTCGTGTTGTTGGGCTTTTTGGATCTGCTCGCGCAATGCGGCGGTGTTCATGAAAACTCCAGGAAACAAAGGCAATGAAATAGGGAAGACATAACTTAGCTGGCGTACAAAAAATGCTAAGACGCATTTGTCATAAATATTTCATCCTTGAGACACCGAAGTTATATCGGTTTGCTATCACTCGTCTGCATCCTTCTCCATTCGTACCCTGGAACGCAAGTCCCAGCTGTTTCAGATGATTTACGCCATCACGTTGCGAGGTGGCAGTCGCTGTCTATACTCGGGTGGGAATGGAGTTAGCTGATGACGCCCGACTGCACACGCAGCAAGGCTCGGCGATTCAAGTTCGTAGTCTGAAAAAGCCGCTCCCTTGCCGCAGGTGAAAGCCGGCGGGATAACAAGAACGATAAGGGGAACCCGCAATGATGCGACATCCACATGTCTGGATGGGCCTCCTGTTGTGGTCGATTTTCAGTCAGGCACAAGCGGCCTGGACTGTGAATATGGCGCCTGGAGCGACTGAAATCAGTCACGCAGTATTTGACCTGCACATGACCATTTTCTGGATCTGTGTAGTGATCGGCATCATCGTCTTCGGCGCCATGTTCTGGTCGATGATTCTCCACCGCCGCTCGACCGGGCAGGTGGCCGCAAAATTTCATGAAAGCACCACCGTTGAAATCCTCTGGACCATCGTGCCCTTCCTGATCCTGGTGGCCATGGCGGTTCCCGCGACCGCAACCCTGATCAAGATGTACGACGCCAGTGAGCCGGATATTGATATCCAGGTCACCGGCTATCAGTGGAAGTGGCACTACAAATACCTGGGCCAGGACGTTGAGTTCTTCAGCAACCTGACCACGCCCGCCGATCAGATCCACAACAAGGAAGCCAAGGGCGAGCACTACTTGCTTGAGGTCGATAAGCCTTTGGTGCTGCCGATCGGCGCCAAGGTGCGCTTCCTGGTGACTTCCGCCGACGTCATCCATTCCTGGTGGGTGCCGGCCTTTGCGGTCAAGCGCGATGCGATTCCGGGGTTCGTCAACGAAGCCTGGACCCGCGTCGACAAGCCCGGCCTCTACCGCGGTCAATGCGCCGAATTGTGCGGCAAGGACCATGGCTTCATGCCGATCGTGGTCGAGGTCAAGGAAAAGGCCGATTACGAAAAATGGCTGGCCGAGCGCAAGGCTGAAGCCCTGCAGCTCAAAGAGCTGACCAGCAAGGAATGGACCCTCGACGAGCTTAAAGAGCGCGGCGACAAGATCTATCACACCACCTGCGTCGCCTGTCACCAGGCCGAAGGTCAGGGTCTGCCGCCGATGTTCCCGGCACTCAAGGGCTCGAAAATCGCTACCGGCCCGAAAGAAGGTCACCTGAGCATTGTCTTCCACGGCAAGCCCGGCACCGCCATGGCGGCGTTCGGCAAGCAGCTTTCGGAAGTCGATATCGCAGCGGTCGTGACCTACGAACGTAACGCCTGGGGCAACAACAAGGGCGACATGGTCACCCCTAAAGAAGTGCTGGAGCTGAAACAGGCGGAAAGCAAATGACCCGGTCTATTGCGCACGTAAGGAACCAGTCGGGGCATCGCGCCCCGGCCTGCCCAGCCCATCTGTTTGCAGGAGACAGGACATGACTGCTGTCGTCGATGACCATGTTCATACCGGCACCGCCCACGCCCACGGCCCCGCCAAAGGCCTGATGCGCTGGGTGCTGACCACCAACCACAAGGATATCGGCACGCTGTACCTGTGGTTCGCGTTCTCCATGTTCTTGCTCGGCGGCTCGTTTGCGATGGTGATTCGCGCCGAGTTGTTCCAGCCGGGACTGCAAATCGTCCAGCCGGAGTTCTTCAACCAGATGACCACCATGCACGGTCTGGTGATGGTCTTCGGTGCGGTGATGCCGGCCTTCGTCGGCCTCGCCAACTGGATGATCCCGTTGATGATCGGCGCTCCGGACATGGCCCTGCCACGGATGAACAACTTCAGCTTCTGGCTGTTGCCGGCGGCGTTCATCCTGCTGGTATCGACCCTGTTCACTCCGGGTGGTGGACCGAACTTCGGATGGACGTTTTACGCCCCGCTGTCGACGACCTACGCACCGGAAAGCGTGACCTTCTTCATCTTCGCCATCCACTTGATGGGGATCAGTTCGATCATGGGCGCGATCAACGTGATCGCCACCATCCTCAACCTGCGCGCCCCCGGCATGACGCTGATGAAAATGCCGCTGTTCGTCTGGACCTGGCTGATTACCGCGTTCCTGCTGATCGCGGTGATGCCGGTACTGGCCGGCTGCGTGACGATGATGCTGATGGACATCCACTTCGGCACCAGCTTCTTCAGTGCCGCCGGTGGCGGTGACCCGGTGTTGTTCCAGCACGTGTTCTGGTTCTTCGGTCACCCCGAGGTGTACATCATGATCCTGCCGGCCTTCGGTGCCGTCAGCTCGATCATTCCGGCCTTTTCGCGCAAGCCGCTGTTTGGCTACACCTCGATGGTCTATGCGACGGCGAGTATCGCGTTCCTGTCGTTCATCGTCTGGGCGCACCACATGTTCGTGGTCGGCATTCCGTTGGTGGGCGAGTTGTTCTTCATGTACGCCACACTGCTGATCGCGGTGCCGACAGGCGTGAAGGTGTTCAACTGGGCCAGCACCATGTGGCAAGGCTCGCTGACCTTCGAGACACCGATGCTGTTTGCGGTGGCATTCGTGATCCTGTTCTCCATCGGCGGGTTCTCCGGGTTGATGCTGGCCATCGCCCCGGCGGACTTCCAGTACCAGGACACCTACTTTGTGGTCGCGCACTTCCACTACGTACTGGTACCGGGCGCGATCTTCGGGATCTTCGCCTCGGCCTACTTCTGGCTGCCGAAATGGACCGGCCACATGTACGACGAAACCCTGGGCAAGCTGCACTTCTGGCTCTCGTTCATCGGCATGAACATGGCGTTCTTCCCGATGCACTTCGTGGGGCTGGCGGGCATGCCGCGGCGGATTCCCGACTACAACCTGCAATTCGCCGACTTCAACATGGTGTCGTCGATCGGCGCGTTCATGTTCGGCGCCACGCAGATCTTCTTCCTGTTCATCGTGATCAAGACCATCCGTGGTGGCCCGCCAGCACCGGCCAAACCGTGGGATGGGGCCGAAGGCCTGGAATGGAGCATCCCGTCACCGGCGCCTTATCACACCTTCACCACGCCGCCGGAAGTGAAATGAACAGCCTTGCCTTTGGAACTGGTGGAACCTTTGTGGCGAGGGGATTTATCCCCGTTCGGCTGCGAAGCAGTCGTAAAACCAAATCACGCAGTGTGCCTGACACACCGCAGTTGCAGGTTTTGGGGGCGCTTCGCGACCCAACGGGGATAAATCCCCTCGCCACAGGGTACTCGGCGGAGGTTGGACGTCATGGCTGACTCTATTTCGTTGAAGAAACTGGTCACGCGCCTGCTGCTGGTGGTGGTAGCGATGTTTGTCTTCGGGTTTGCCCTGGTGCCGATCTACGACGTGATGTGCAAGGCGTTCGGCATCAACGGCAAGACCGGCGGGCAGTACGAGGGCGAACAAACGGTCGACACATCGCGGCAGGTCCGCGTGCAGTTTCTGTCGACCAATTCCGCCGACATGTCCTGGGACTTCTACCCCAAGGGCGATGAACTGGTGGCGAACCCGGGGGCGGTGAACGAGATGATCTTCATCGCCCATAACCCGACCGATCGCCCGATGAGCGCCCAGGCGGTTCCGAGCATCGCGCCCAGCGCCGCGGCAGCGTACTTCCACAAGACCGAATGTTTCTGCTTTACCCAGCAAGTGCTGCAGCCCGGTCAACGGATCGAGATGCCGGTACGTTTCATCGTTGACCGTGACATGCCCAAGGATGTGAAGCACCTGACGCTGTCCTACACGCTGTTCGATATCACCGCCCGACATCCACCGGTGGCTGTAAATACTGGCGGCTGAGCGTGCCCGATAAGGAGAACAATAAATGGCAACTCATGAACACTATTACGTACCGGCCCAAAGCAAATGGCCGATCATTGCCACGGTCGGTATGTTCGTCACCGTGTTCGGCCTAGCCACCTGGTTCAACGACCTGAAGGCGGCGCGGCCGGAGTCCCACGGTCCGCTGATCTTTTTCGTCGGTGGCTTGCTGGTGGCCTACATGCTGTTCGGCTGGTTCGGTACGGTGATCAAGGAAAGCCGCCAGGGGCTGTACAGCGCACAGATGGATCGCTCGTTCCGTTGGGGCATGAGCTGGTTCATCTTCTCGGAGGTGATGTTCTTCATCGCGTTCTTCGGCGCGCTGTTTTATGTGAGAAACATTTCCGGCCCGGCGCTCGGGGGTGAAGGGGCCAAAGGCATCGCTCATATGCTGTGGCCGAATTTCCAGTTTGCGTGGCCATTGCTGCATACCCCTGACCCGAAACTCTTCCCGCCACCCAAGGAAGTCATCAGCCCTTGGGGCCTGCCGCTGCTCAATACCGTTCTGCTGGTGAGTTCCAGCGTCACCGTGACCATCGCTCACCACGCCTTGAAAAAGGGCCATCGCGGCGCGCTGAAAATCTGGCTGGCGCTCACCGTGTTATTGGGCTGCGCGTTCCTCAGTTTTCAGGCCGAAGAATACATACATGCCTACCACGAACTGGGCCTGACGCTCGGTTCGGGTATCTACGGCGCGACCTTCTTCATGCTCACCGGCTTCCACGGCGCCCACGTGACCATCGGCACCATCATCCTGTTTGTGATGTTGATGCGGATCATGCGCGGGCACTTCGACGCCGACCACCAGTTCGCGTTTGAAGCGGCGAGTTGGTACTGGCACTTCGTGGACGTGGTGTGGATCGGGCTTTTCGTTTTCGTCTACGTGCTCTGAGGCTTACCAAGGTACGTGTGACACCAACTGGCCGCTGAAAAAACCCCAGGCAATCAAGCCGACGGTGATGGCGGCCAGCGCGACACGAACACTCAAGGCAATGACGAGGCGGTTCGAGCTGCTGTCGTCCTTGACCAAAAAAAACAGGCCGCTGAACAGGCTGACAACCGTGGCAATCAGCATCAGGACGATGGCTGCTTTGAGCATGGTGAGACTCCGGGGGAAAGGCGATGCACTTGAGTATAGCTATCGCGACTACCGACTTTCTGGCGACGCCATGAAGCGTTTCCGGCCGGGCATCGTGCCGACCCTGGTGGTCGCGGTGTTGTTGCCCATGCTGGTGTCACTCGGGTTCTGGCAATTGAGCCGGGGCGCAGAGAAAAGTGCGCTGCTGCAAAGCTACACCGAACGCCGTGCCGCCGAACCGATGGCCAGCACCGAGCTGCAACACACCGCAGATCCGGCCTTCCGCCGCGTTCGCCTGCACGGCCAGTTCGATGCCGCACACAGCCTGTTGCTGGATAACCGTCAGCGTGGCGGCAAGGTTGGCGTCGAACTGCTGCAACCGTTTCAGGATCAGGTGACCGGCCTCTGGCTGCTGGTCAATCGCGGCTGGCTGCCATGGCCGGATCGCCGCATCCCACCGCAATTCACCACACCGACTCAGGCCTTGAGTCTTGATGCCTGGGTTTACGTCTCCCCCGGCGCCACCTTCCAGTTGCACGCCGACCCGAACACCACGACCTGGCCACAACTGATCACCGCGGTCGAACCGGCCAGGCTCTGGACGGCGCTGGATCGCGAAGGTTTTGCCTACGAATTACGCGCAGAAAGTGGCCCCGCGACTTACCAGGCTGACTGGCCGGTAGTCGCCATGGGACCGGAAAAACACCTGGCTTATGCCGTGCAGTGGTTCGCCATGTCGATCGCTCTGTTCGGCCTCTATCTCTATCTCGGCTGGCACAACGCAAAGGAGAAACACCATGGGAGCGGCCATGAATCCACCCAGCATGTCTGAGGCGAAAACGCCGGCGAGTCGGCGTAAAGGTCGCTTGCAGTTGCTGCTGATCCTGCTCGGGGTGATCGGTCCGATGATCCTCGCCACCGGCATGTACAAATTGCAGTTCTGGGTGCCGGAAGGTCGCAGCTATCACGGCGAACTGATCGGCAACGGCCAGACCCGCGCCGACCTCGGCGTGCAGGCGCAGGAGGATCGTTGGCAGATACTGGTGACCGCGCCCAAGGATTGCTCGGTGGACTGCCAGCAACTGGTGTACCTGGCGCGGCAGATCCAGATCGGTCTTGGCCGTGATGCCGGGCGCGCCAGTCATGCCTTGGCCGTGGCACAACCGCTGAGCAGCGAATACGACGCCAAGCTGACGCGCGAGTATCCTCAATTGCAGCGCTATCCACTGAGCCTGACTGACTTCCAGAAAACTGCCGGCGACAAGGCTGTGCCGCAGCTGTGGATCATCGATCCTCACGGCAATCTGGTGCTGCGCTACGACCCGACGGTGAAGGGTAAGGATCTGCTCAACGACCTGCGCCATTTGCTGAAACTGTCGAACATCGGATAAGGGCATCGTCATGGCCAAACCTGGATTTCGCCTCGCGTTGTTTGCCACCTTGCTGGCACTGATTGTGGTGTTGCTCGGCGCCTACACCCGCCTGACCCACGCCGGGCTCGGCTGTCCGGACTGGCCGGGTTGCTATGGCTTTATCAGCGTGCCGAAAAGCGAAGTTCAATTGGCCCATGCCGAACTGCATTTTCCCGACGCGCCCGTCGAAGCGCATAAGGGCTGGAACGAGATGGTTCACCGCTACTTCGCCGGCACGCTGGGGCTGCTAATCTCGGTGCTGGCGGGGCGCGCCTGGGTCCATCGTCGTCATCCGGGGCAACCGGTGAAGTTGCCGTTGTTCCTGCTGGCCGTGGTGTTCGCCCAGGCGGCGTTCGGTATGTGGACGGTGACGCTCAAGCTCTGGCCGCAAGTGGTCACCGGGCATTTACTCGGTGGTTTTGCGACGTTGAGCCTGCTGTTTTTGCTGACCTTGCGATTGTCTGGCGTGTTGCCGGCGCTGACCGTGCCCCGGCGTTTGCAGTACTGGGCGACCGCCGGGTTGCTGCTGGTGATCCTGCAAATAGCCTTGGGTGGCTGGGTCAGTTCCAACTACGCAGCGGTGGCCTGTATCGATTTCCCGACCTGTCATGGGCAATGGCTGCCGCCCGCGGACTTCGCCAACGGCTTTCACCTGACCCAACACATCGGCCCCAATTACCTCGGCGGGCAACTGGACAGTGATGCTCGCACCGCGATTCATGTGACTCACCGCATCGGCGCATTGTTAGTGACGCTGGTGCTGATCGGGTTGGCGTGGCAACTGAAGGTGGTCGGCATGACTCGCTTGGCCGGGCTGGTGCTGATCGCACTCGCCGCACAAATCACCCTCGGCATCAGCAATGTGCTGTTTCACCTGCCACTGCCAGTGGCCGTCGCGCATAACGCGGGCGGCGCGGCACTGTTGCTGACGATGGTGCTGGTCAATTATCACGCGCGAACCAGTCTGGTTCGGGTCAAGCAACACCCCCCTGCGCGCTGGCGGTTCAGCCCGCGCAAACACTCAGCCGGGCCCATAACAATAAAAGGAGAGATGCCATGGCGACTCTGATCGGCGCACGTCACAGTCAAGCGATCTGGCGTGACTACCTGGAGCTGACCAAGCCGAAAGTGGTGGTGCTGATGCTCATCACCTCGCTGGTGGGGATGTTCCTCGCGACCCGCGCCGGGGTGCCGTGGACGGTGTTGGTGTTCGGCAATCTGGGGATTGCCTTGTGTGCCGGTGGTGCGGCAGCCGTCAATCATGTGGTGGACCGACGCATCGATGCGGTCATGGCCCGCACACACAAACGTCCCTTGGCCGAAGGCCGGGTGTCGCCAGCGGCCGCGCTGACGTTTGCCTTGGTATTGGCGGTGCTTGGGCAAGCCGTACTGCTGGCCTTCACCAATCCACTGACGGCCTGGCTGACCCTGGCCTCGCTGCTCGGCTATGCGGTGGTCTACACCGGTTTCCTGAAACGCGCGACGCCGCAAAACATCGTCATCGGCGGACTGGCCGGCGCCGCCCCGCCACTGCTCGGCTGGACCGCCGCCACTGGGCATGTCAGCGCCGAACCCTTGCTGTTGGTGTTGATCATCTTCGCCTGGACCCCGCCGCACTTCTGGGCGCTGGCCATTCACCGCAAAGAGGAATACGCCAAGGCCGACATCCCGATGCTGCCGGTGACCCATGGCGAGCACTACACCAAGGTCCACATCCTGCTTTATACCTTTGCGCTGCTGGCCGTGAGCCTGATGCCGTACGTGATCCACATGAGCGGCATGCTCTACCTGATTTGCGCGCTGGGACTGGGCGCGAGGTTTCTGCAATGGGCCGTGGTGCTGTACCGTGGCACTCGACCGCACGCGGCGATCAACACGTTCAAGTACTCTATTTACTACTTGTTCCTGCTGTTTATCGCGCTGCTCGTAGACCACTACTTACTGTTGAACCTATGACTCGAACCCAGAAAACCGTCTTCATCCTTGTCGCCCTGATCGCGCTGGTCCTGGGCCTGACCATCAACAAAGTGCTGTCCGGCAAAGGCCAGGGCGACCCGACGGCGCTGATCGATGCCGGGATCATTCTGCTACCGCAAAGCCGCAACCTGCCGGCCGTGACAATGACCGACCAGAACGGCAAACCGGTGGCGGTCAACGAGCTGAAAGACAAATGGTCGCTGCTGTTCTTCGGTTACACCTTTTGCCCGGACATCTGCCCGACCACCCTCGCCCAGCTGCGCCAGATCAAAAGCGAACTGCCGCCAGAGGCTGTGGCCAGGTTGCAGATCATTCTGGTCAGCGTCGACCCGAATCGCGACACACCCAATCAGCTCAAGCAGTACCTGGGCTACTTCGATCCGCAGTTCCAAGGGCTGACGGCTTCGTCGGTTGAAGACATTCAGAAACTGGCCAACGCGGTGAGCATTCCGTTCATTCCGGCGGACACCAGCAAGCCGAACTACACCGTTGACCACAGCGGCAACCTGGCGGTGATCGGGCCGGACGGGACGCAACGTGGGTTCATTCGCGCACCGTTGAACAACGTGAAATTGGTCGCGCAGTTGCCGGTGATGCTTACCCGCAAATAATTAACACCGCATAGCCCCTTGTAGGAGTGAGCCTGCTCGCGAAAGCGGTCTGACATTCAACATCAATGTTGGCAGTGATGACGCTATCGTCGGAACGCCGCCCGGAGCAGGCTCACTCCTACAGGGGATGGTGTTTCAGGCATAAAAAAATGGGGCGCATTCAATGCGCCCCATTTTTCGTTACTGCTTCGAATCAGAACGCCGGCACGACCGCGCCTTTGTACTTCTCGAGGATGAAGGCTTTCACTTCCGGGCTGTGCAGGGCAGCGATCAGCTTCTTCAGCGCTTCGCTGTCCTTGTCGTCTGGACGGGCAACGAGGATGTTCACGTAAGGCGAGTCGCTGCCTTCGATGACCAGCGCGTCCTTGGACGGGTCAAGCTTGGCTTCCAGCGCGTAGTTGGTGTTGATCAGCGCCAGGTCGACCTGGGTCAGCACACGCGGGATGGTCGCGGCTTCCAGTTCACGGAATTTCAGGTCCTTGGTGTTCTCGGTGATGTCCTTGACGGTCGCGAGGATGTTGTTCGAATCCTTCAACTTGATCAGGCCTGCCTTGGCCAGCAGCAACAGCGCACGGCCGCCGTTGGTGGCGTCGTTCGGGATCACCACGTTGGCGCCGCCTGGCAGCTCGGTCAGCGCTTTGTACTTGCTGGAGTAAGCGCCCAGCGGTTCCAGGTGCACGCCGGCAACGGCCACCAGGTTGGTGCCCTTGGCCTTGTTGAATTCGTCGAGGTACGGCTGGTGCTGGAAGAAGTTGGCGTCCAGACGTTTTTCGGCTACCTGCACGTTCGGCTGGATGTAGTCGGTGAAGACTTTGACCTTCAGGTCCACGCCTTCTTTGGCCAGGGCCGGTTTTACGAATTCGAGGATTTCTGCGTGCGGGACCGGGGTAGCCGCGACGGTCAGGGTTTCATCGGCCTGAGCAGAGAACGCTGCAACGGCTGCGAGCGCTACGAGTAGTTTTTTCATTCAGCTAACTCCTTGTGCGGCGCCGGTCTTCGACGCCTGCCAGCGAATGGCCGGCTCAATTGTCATTTACGTGAACGCTTTATTTTCTGGAGAAATGGACAACCAGTTTGTCGCCAACGGTTTGCAGAACCTGAACGATCACCAGCAGCAACATCACCGTCACGACCATCACATCAGGCTGGAAACGCTGGTAACCGAAGCGGATCGCCAGATCGCCCAAACCACCCGCGCCGACCACACCCGCCATCGCCGTGTAGGACACCAGTGTAATGGCTGTCACCGTAATCGCAGCGAAGATGCCCGGGCGGGCTTCCGGCAGCAAGGCGTTGGTGATGATCTGCCGCGTCGTCGCGCCCATGGCCTGGGTCGCCTCGATGATGCCGCGATCCACTTCACGCAGGGCGGTTTCCACCAGCCGCGCGAAGAATGGCGTAGCGCCCACCACCAGCGGTGGAATCGCACCGGCAACCCCGAGGGACGTACCGGTGATCAACACCGTGAACGGAATCATCACGATCAGCAGAATGATGAACGGCAGCGAACGCAGAATGTTCACCACCAGCGACAGCATCGCGTAGACGCCCTTGGCTTCCAGCAACTGACGCGGGCTGCAGAGGAACAACAGCACGCCCAGGGGCAGGCCGAGCAAAACGGTGAACAACAGCGAACCGAAGAGCATCAGGAAGGTATCGCCGGTGGCCAGCCAGATTTCGAACCAGTCGATATTGACGAAGAAACTTGTCAGGACTTCCATCAGCGCAGCACCTCCATGTGGACGTCAGCTGCGGTGAAGCGGGCGAACGCCGCTTCCATGTCGCCACCGGTAACGGCCAGGGTCAACTGCCCGTAGGGCACGTCTTTGATTCGGTCGATACGACCGGCCAGGATGCTGTAGTCCACACCCGTTTCACGAGCGACAGTGCCCAGTAGCGGTGCGTAGGTCGCTTCGCCCTGGAACGTCAGACGCACGATACGGCCTGGAACGTGAGCGAAGTCGTCGCGCTGCTCGCTTTCGTCGATCTGCTCGTCTTCTTGCACGAAGCGCTTGGTGGTCGGGTGCTTCGGATGCAGGAACACCTCGGCGACCGAACCTTGCTCGACGATCACGCCAGCATCCATCACCGCAACCTGGTCGCAGACCCGGCGGATCACGTCCATCTCGTGGGTGATTAACACGATGGTCAGCTTCAGCTCGCGATTAATCTCGGCCAGCAATTGCAGGACCGACGCGGTGGTCTGCGGGTCCAGCGCGCTGGTGGCTTCGTCGCACAACAGGATTTTCGGCTTGGTTGCCAGGGCGCGGGCGATGCCGACGCGCTGCTTCTGGCCACCGGACAACTGCGCCGGGTACTTCTTGGCGTGGTCGGACAGGCCGACCCGCTTCAACAATTCGGCCACACGCCGGTCGATCTCGCTGCGCGACAGTTCACCGGCCAGGGTCAGTGGCAGCGCGACGTTGTCGGCCACGGTCTTGGACGCCAGCAAGTTGAAGTGCTGGAAAATCATCCCGACTTGCTGACGGAAACGTCGCAGGCTGTTGGCGTCGAGCGCGGTGACTTCTTCGCCGTCGACGAATATCTTGCCGCCACTGGACTCTTCCAGGCGATTGATCAGACGCAGCAGGGTACTTTTTCCCGCACCGGAATGGCCGATCAGACCGAAGACCTGACCGTTCTCAATCGTCAGACTGGTCGGATGCAGGGCGGGAATATCCTTACCGGCGACGCGGTAGGTTTTGTGGACGTTTTGAAACTCGATCACGTAGCGAACCTTGTGGGGCGCGTTGGAAAAGGGTCAGCGGTTAGCCGGGCGCGCATTTTAGCCTGTCCGTATAGAGGTTATTAGCATTTATTCCGCATTCAACCTTCCATTTGGCAATAACGCGATCAAAGGTTAGAAAAAAGGAACGCCGCAAAACGTCATCAGTCACTAATTAGGCAACTCGAAAACGCCCCCGGCCCGTGCCTGGGGCATTGCTCAAGAGTCCTGGCTACGGCGGGAATCGCAACGAGGAGTTTTGTCTGATGAGTACTAAAAAACCTGCCGCAACCAAAAGCGCACTGGCCGGGACCGATACCCCGGACCGCGCTAACACCAATGCCAAGCTCGACAGCCTGGAGCCATTTCGCTCCGACGCCACTGAACAGGCCCTGCGCACCAACCAGGGCGTGAAAGTCTCGGACAACCAGAACACGTTGAAGGCCGGCGCTCGCGGGCCATCGTTGCTGGAAGATTTCATCATGCGTGAAAAGATCACGCACTTTGACCATGAACGCATTCCCGAGCGCATCGTCCACGCCCGCGGTACGGGTGCCCACGGCTACTTCCAGAGCTATGAAGCTCACTCCGTGCTGACCAAGGCAGGGTTCCTACAAGACCCAAGCCAAAAAACCCCGGTCTTCGTCCGCTTCTCCACGGTGCAGGGCCCTCGTGGGTCGGGCGATACCGTGCGGGACGTACGAGGTTTCGCAGTGAAGTTTTTCACCGACGAAGGCAACTTCGACCTGGTGGGCAACAACATGCCAGTGTTTTTCATTCAGGATGCGATCAAGTTTCCTGACTTCGTGCACGCGGTGAAACCCGAGCCGCACAATGAGATGCCCACCGGCGGTTCAGCTCACGATACCTTTTGGGATTTTGTCTCTCTGGTACCGGAGTCGGCGCACATGGTGATCTGGACCATGTCCGACCGGGCGATCCCGAAAAGCCTGCGCAGCATGCAAGGCTTCGGCGTGCACACCTTCCGCCTGATCAATGCCGAAGGTAAATCGCGCTTCGTCAAATTCCACTGGCGCCCCACTGCCGGGACCTGTTCGCTGGTGTGGGATGAAGCACAGAAACTCGCCGGTAAAGACACGGATTTCCACCGTCGCGATCTCTGGGAGTCGATCGAGATGGGCGACTACCCGGAGTGGGAACTGGGCGTACAGATCATCGAGGAGGAAAACGAACATAAATTCGACTTCGACATCCTCGACCCGACCAAGCTGATCCCGGAAGAACTGGTGCCGATCACCCCGTTGGGCAAAATGACCCTCAACCGTAATCCCGACAACTTCTTCGCCGAAACCGAACAGGTCGCCTTCTGCCCTGGGCATATCGTGCCGGGGATCGACTTTTCCAACGATCCATTGCTGCAAGGTCGATTGTTTTCCTACACCGATACGCAAATCAGCCGACTCGGTGGGCCGAACTTTCACGAGATCCCGATCAACCGCCCGGTGGCGCCGTTCCACAATGGTCAACGGGACGCGTTGCATCGCACCACCATCGACAAGGGCCGCGCGTCCTACGAGCCGAACTCCATTGATAGCGGTTGGCCGAAAGAAACGCCGCCGGCAGCCCAGGATGGCGGCTTCGAAAGTTATCCAGAGCGCATCGACGCCAACAAGATCCGTCAGCGCAGCGAATCATTCAGCGATCACTTCTCCCAGGCGCGACTGTTTTTCCACAGCATGAGCAAGCACGAGCAGGAGCACATCATCTCGGCTTACAGCTTTGAGTTGGGCAAGGTTGAGCGGGAGTTCATCCGCGCGCGCCAGGTGAATGAGATCCTGGCCAACATCGATCTGGAACTGGCCAAGCGTGTCGCGCAGAACCTGGGGTTGCCAGCGCCGAAAGCCGGGACGGTCGAAGTACGCAAAACCTCACTGGATCACTCGCCGGCCCTGAGTCAGGCCAACTTGCTGCCGGCGGATATCAAAACCCGCAAAGTGGCAATTCTGGCAGCCAATGGCGTCGATGGTGCAGCGATTGATGCCATGAAGAAAGCGCTGAAGGCCGAAGGTGCGCACGCCAAACTGCTCGGCCCGACGTCTGCTCCTGTGACCACCGCCGATGGCAAAGCATTGCCGGTCGATGCGTCGATGGAAGGCTTGCCTTCGGTGGCGTTCGACGCGGTGTTTGTGCCCGGTGGGGCGGCGTCGATCAAGGCGTTGAGCACTGACGGCGTGGCGCTGCATTACGTGCTGGAAGCGTACAAGCACTTGAAAGCGATTGCGCTGCAGGGCGAGGCCAAACAGTTGCTGGATGTGTTGAAGCTTGAGGCTGACGCGGGGTTGATCGTGGGTGCGGATGCGAAGCTGATCAAAGCGTTTTTTGCCGCGATCGGGCAGCATCGGGTGTGGGACAGGGAGCCGAAGGCCAAGGCGATTCCGGCCTAAGGTTTTGTATCAATAGGGAGGACGCCTTCGCGGGCAAGCCTCGCTCCTACAGGTTTGAGTCGTTCACATCATCAATGAACGACACCGAACCTGTAGGAGCGAGGCTTGCCCGCGAAGCTTTTAAGGTTTACGCGGGCTCAGAACCATCTGCGCCGGCACGTTGCGCAGAATCTGCTTCTCCAGGTTCAGGTCAAAATCCGCATCGAGCCTCTTCACGCGCTTGGTCAGCAACGTGGTCAGCCACGGGAAGTCCTGGGTGCGAGGTGCCTGAATACTCACGTCGCACTGATAATTCACCACATCGGCGGCGATCGCATCCAGCTGGCGACGAAGCTTGGTCATATCGGTCAGGTTCAACGCAACCGTGGTGCTTTCAGCCGTCGGGTCAATGACCTTGGCCTGTGGCTTGGCTTCGGCAGCCATGAGCGCTGCTTCGGCTCTATCCAGTTCAGCTTTGCGGGCATCAACGATGGCATTGTTGACCCCGCCAGTCAGCGCCGGAGCCTTGGGCATCAACGACCGGGCACGGCTCAGCGCCGTGGCAGCCGCATTCACATCGCCCTTTTGCAGCACGATCTGGCTGCGGCGCAGATAGGCTTCGGCCAGTTGCCGCTGGTATTGCTCAAGGGATTGATCATTCGGCGACTCGGCCTGCAAGGCAGCGAGTTGATCTTCAGCCGTCGCCAGCTCACTGCTGGCGAGGCTTTGTTGCAGCTGCGCGATGGCCGCGGCCCGTGTACCGGTAGCCTCGGTGGCCGCCGGTGGCGTGCTTTGGCAAGCGCCCAGTAGCAGCGAAAATGCGACAAGGGGCAGATAACGGGAGGCGAACAGCTTCATTCCTGCGACTCTCTATTTGCGCAAAAAACAAGCAAGTCTACACCCCTCGACGGGGCAGGACAAAACTCAGCAGAAACAGTGCGGCGGCCGTCACAACAATCGATGGGCCCGCCGGGGTGTCCTTGAACCACGACAGCGCCAGCCCGCCACAGACCGCGAGTATACCCAGCAGGCTCGCGCCCAGTGCCATCTGCTCCGGTGACCGGGCGTGACGTTGTGCCGCAGCCGCCGGGATGATCAGCAAGGACGTAATCAGCAACACACCGACGATTTTCATCGCCACCGCGATCACCACAGCGATCAGCAACATCAGGGTCAAGCGCAACGCCGCCACCGGCAGACCTTCAACCCTGGCCAGTTCTTCATGCACCGTGATTGCCAGCAATGGCCGCCACAACGTCACCAGCAAGGCCAGAACGGCCGCGCTGCCGCCGAGTATCCAGGCCAGATCGGTCGGGCTGATCGCCAGCAAGTCGCCGAACAGATAAGCCATCAGGTCGATCCGCACTTCGTGCATGAAGCTTAGTACGACCAAACCCAAAGAGAGCGTGCTCGGTGCGAGAATTCCCAAAAGCGTGTCGGACGCCAGCGGTTGGCGCTGTTGCAAGGTCACCAGCAACACTGCCAATAGCAGGCAGCCTACGGTGACCGCAACGGTCGGACTGACATCCAGCAGAAAACCCAGCGCCACGCCAAGCAGCGCGGCATGGGAAAGGGTATCGCCGAAATAGGCCATGCGCCGCCAGACCACGAACGAACCCAGCGGGCCCGCGACCAACGCCAGGGCCAGACCTGCAAGCAGGGCGTAGAGCAGAAAATCAGCCATGCTTGCAGCTATCTCCGTGAACGTGGGTAGGGGCCGACGGGGCCGCGCTGACCACCGAGCCATGCAAGTCATGGGCGTGGTCGTGATGGTGGTGATAAATCGCCAGGCTTTGTGCGTTCTTTCCGAACAGCTCGACGAAAGCCGGATCGCCGCTGACCTGCTCGGGGTGCCCGGAGCAGCAGACGTGACGGTTGAGGCAGACCACCTGGTCGGTGGTGCTCATCACCAAATGCAGATCGTGGGACACCATCAACACGCCGCAACCGTGACGGTCACGCAATCGTGTGATCAGGCTGTAGAGCTCGGCCTGACCGGCCACATCGACGCCTTGCACAGGTTCGTCGAGCACCAGCAGTTCCGGCTCACGCAGCAATGCCCGGGCCAGCAGTACGCGCTGCATTTCGCCTCCGGAAACACTTTGCACCGGGCTGTCGATCACCTGTTCGGCGCCGACTTCCTTGAGTGCCGACAAGGCCATGGCGCGGTCCACGCCCGGTACCAGACGCAAGAAACGCAGCACCGACAGCGGCAGCGTCGGATCGACGTGAAGTTTTTGCGGCATGTAACCGACCCGCAGTTTCGGCTTGCGCCACACGCTGCCGCTGTCGGGTTTCAAAAGACCGAGTACAGCGCGCACCAGCGTGGTCTTGCCGGCGCCGTTAGGGCCGATCAGGGTGACGATCTGCCCGGGCTCGACGCTCAGCTCGATGTTATCCAGCACGTTTTGCCCGGCAAAGGTGACGGCAACCTGCTCGAGGCGGATCAGCGCGTTGCTCATCAAACCCCCTGGCAACCCGAGCAGAGGCCGACCACTTCAACGGTCTGGCCCTCGACGACAAATCCGACATCCTTGGCGCTGCCGATGATCGCGTCGCTGATGGATTTCTGTTCGAGCTCGATGGCGGCGTGGCATTCGCGGCAAATCAGGAACTGGCCCTGGTGGGCGTGTTCCGGGTGATTGCAGCCGACGAAGGCGTTCAACGAGGAGATGCGGTGTACCAGGCCGTTTTCCAGCAGGAAATCCAGCGCACGGTACACAGTCGGCGGCGCCGCGCGGCGGCCGTCCTGCTCGCTGAGTACCGCGAGAATGTCGTAGGCGCCCAACGGCTTGTGGCTTTGCCAGACCAGTTCCAGCACCCGCCGGCGCAAGGCGGTCAGGCGCAGGCCTTGACGTGCGCACAGAGCATCGGCCTCGGACAATGCGCTATGGACGCAATGAGAGTGGTCGTGGGGACGGCTGGCAATCGGTGTTTTAGGCATGAGCGGCGACGAGTTTTGTGAGAGACGTTATTATGTTACCCGTTCTCGCCTCTTCGAGTGGTCATCGTGTCCCGACTTTTTTCTATCTTTGTCGCATTTGTCGCAAGTTTTCTGCTGATCAGTTCAGCTCAGGCCGAAGTCAAAGTTCTCACCAGTATCAAGCCTCTACAGCTGATCGCCGCGGCGGTGCAGGACGGCGTGGCGATTCCGGAGGTCTTGCTGCCGCCTGGTGCCTCGCCTCATAACTATGCCTTGCGCCCATCCGACATACGGAAGGTGCAATCGGTGGATCTGGTTTACTGGATCGGTCCGAGCATGGAAGGTTTCCTGCCCCGCGTGCTGAATGGTCGTACGCTGCCCAGTGTCGCCGTGCAGGATTTACCGGGCCTGAAACTGAGACGTTTCGCCGAAGATAGCCACTCCCATGCCGAAGAAGCCGACGAACATGATCACGATCACCGTCCCGGCAGTCTGGACGCGCACTTGTGGCTTTCGCCGGTCAACGCCCGCGTCATCGCCACAAAAATGGCGGCTGACTTGAGTGCAGCCGATCCGGCCAATGCCGCGCGTTATCAGAGCAACCTCAAGGCGTTCGATGAGCGTCTGGATGCCATGGATCTTCGCTTGAAGGCGCGCCTGGCCGGCATCGCGGGCAAACCGTACTTCGTATTCCACGAGGCCTTTGACTACTTTGAAGACGCCTACGGCCTCAAGCACGCCGGCGTATTCAGCGTCGCCGCCGAAGTCCAGCCCGGCGCCCAGCACGTTGCGGCGATGCGCGCTCGTTTGCAGGAAGTCGGCAAAACTTGTGTGTTCAGCGAACCGCCTCTGCGTCCGCGCCTGGCGGAAACCCTGGTGGCGGGTCTGCCGGTGAAGCTGGCGGAACTGGACGCGCTGGGCGGGTACACGCCGGCGACCGCTCAGGGGTATGAGCAGGTGCTGGAGAAGTTGGGGAATGATTTGGCGGGGTGTCTGGAGTCGTTGTAACCGACGCGCAGAACCTGTGGCGAGGGGGCTTGCCCCCGCTGGGCTGCGAAGCAGCCCTCCAATTGGCCGGCCAATAGATCGCATGGCAGCGCTTCGCACTCCAACGGGGGCAAGCCCCCTCGCCACAATTTAAAGGGCGAACGGCAGCGGCGTGCTGACCTTCTGCCGCTGCGCCAGACGCTGCTGAAACTCCATCGGATCGTGAATCAGCACGTCCTGCCCGGCAAACGACTCGGCGGCGATCAACCGCGACAACCAGAACCGCACACACGCCACCCGCAGCATGGTCGGCCACAACTCCGCCTCGGCCGCCGTGAAAGGTCGCAGCGCTGCATATGCACCGAGCAACGCCCTCGCCCGCGGCCCGTCGATCAACCCGCTCTCGTCCGAACACCAGTCGTTCAAGGCGATCGCCACGTCGTATAGCATCGGCCCCGAACACGCGTTGTAGAAGTCGATCAACCCGGTCAGGTGAGTGCCTTCAAACATCGCGTTATCGCGGAACAGGTCGGCGTGGATATTGGCTCGCGGCAGCGCCAGAATTTTCGTCTTCTGCTGTGTGATTTCGTCCAGAGCCCGTTGCAGCAAATCGCTTTGCTCGGCATTGAGGTGCGACAGCAACTGCGTGCCCTCTTCCAGCATCCAGTCCAGGCCGCGATCGGTCTTGCGCTTGATCATGTTGGCCTGGGTCGCCAGATGCAGATGGCCGAGCAACTCACCCACCTGAGCGCAATGCTGCGCATTGGCGTCCTTGATGTGCTTGCCGGCCAGCCGTGGCTGCAACAGCGCAGGCTTGCCGGCGAGTTCGCGCAAGGCGACGCCGTCGGTGGTGCGCAAGGCATAAGGCACGGGCAGGTCAGCGTCATGCAGCACGTCGAGCAGTTCTATGAAGAACGGCATTTCCTGAACCGGACCACGCTCAACCAGGGTCAGGACAAATTCGCCCTGCTCCAGGCTGATGAAGAAATTGGTGTTTTCGCTACCGGCGGCAATCCCCTGGAAATCAAGCAGGCGGCCGAGCCCGTAAGGGGCGAGAAAGGTTTCCAGCTCAGGCCGAGCCAGCGGGGTGAACACAGACATGTTTGAACTGCCAGTACGGGCGCCGCTGCTTGAGCCAGCGCCGATTGAAATTAAGAAACTACTTCCACTCAAAGATCTTCCATGACGGAATCAGCATATCCGGCTGATCCGAGCGAATAAAGTTTGCATCGGTCCCGTCCGCGCGCACCAGAAAATATGGCGGTGCGCCCTTCGGGGTGACCTTGATCGCATACAGGAAACCATTTTGACGGTACTCCTGGATGGTTTTATCCCCTTCCGTGCGGATAGTGACTTCCGGCTCCGGTGTCGGCGCATCATCCGCCGCCATGACGGCCAACGGAACGGATGCAAACAACCCAGCCAGCAACAGGCGATTTAGTGTGCGCATGATAACCTTGTCCCTTTGTCGTCAACGGTCCCGCTATTCTAGCGCCGGACCCGCCGAAAAGGTTGATCCTGCTCATGAGCCAAGCCCCCCTCGTCCTGGTGGACGGTTCTTCTTACCTGTACCGCGCCTTTCACGCCCTCCCGCCGCTGACCACTTCCAAAGGTTTGCCGACCGGTGCGGTCAAAGGCGTGCTGAACATGCTCAAGAGTCTGCGCAAGCAGTACCCGGACAGTCCGTTCGCCGTGGTGTTCGACGCCAAGGGTGGGACTTTTCGCGATGACATGTACGCCGAATACAAGGCCAACCGCCCGAGCATGCCCGACGACATGCGCGTGCAAATCGAGCCGCTGCACCAGAGTGTGATCGCCCTGGGCTTCCCGCTCCTGTGCGTCGAAGGCGTCGAAGCCGATGACGTGATTGGCACCCTGGCCCGCAGCAGCGCGGCGGCCGACCGCCCGGTGGTGATCTCCACCGGCGACAAGGACATGGCGCAGCTGGTCGACGGCCACATTACCTTGGTCAATACCATGACCGGTAGCGCGCTGGACGTGGAGGGCGTGAAGGAGAAATTCGGCGTCGCTCCCGAGCAGATCATCGATTACCTGGCACTCATGGGCGACTCCTCCGACAACATTCCGGGCGTTCCGGGCATTGGCCCGAAGACCGCTTCCGGCCTGTTGGTCGGTGTGAACGGCGGCCTGACCGAGCTCTATGCGCAGCTCGACATCGTCCCGACCCTGCCGATTCGCGGGGCCAAAACCCTGCCGGCCAAGCTCGAAGAGCACAAGGAGATGGCGTTTCTCTCCTATCAATTGGCAACCATCAAGATCGACGTGCCGCTGGATATCGGCCTCGACGACCTGCAAATGGGCAAGCCGGATCACGACAAACTCGCCGAGCTCTACACCCTGCTTGAGTTCAAGAGCTGGTTCGAAGAGAACCAGCGGGACGCCAAGCGTTCCGGCCAGGAAGTCGCCGCTCCGGTAGCTGAAGAAGCGGCCGTCGACACCGAACTCAAGTACACCACCATCCTCACCCAGGCTGATTTCGACCTGTGGCTGAAGAAACTCAACGACGCCAAGCTGATTGCCTTCGATACCGAAACTACTGGCATCGATGCGCAGCAGGCGCAACTGGTGGGCCTGTCTTTTGCTGTACAAGCCAACGAAGCGGCCTACATCCCGCTGACCCATTCCTACATGGGCGTGCCGGACCAGCTCGATCGCGACACCGTGCTGCGCGCGCTGAAGCCGATTTTGGAAGACCCGAGCAAACTCAAGGTTGGCCAGCACGCAAAATTCGACATGAACATCCTGGCCAACTGCGCCATCGGTGGCGATCAGAGCTGCGGCATCACCGTCCAAGGCGTCGCTTTCGACACGATGCTCGAATCCTACGTGCTGGACTCCACCGCGACCCGTCACGACATGGACAGCCTGGCGCTCAAGTACCTGAATCACACCACCACCAGTTTTCAGGACATCGCCGGCAAAGGCGCCAAACAGCTGACATTTGATCAGATCTCCCTTGAACTGGCTGGACCTTACGCTGCCGAAGACGCCGACGTGACACTACGCCTGCATCAAACCCTGCAGGAAAAGCTCAATGCCATCCCGAGCCTGAGCAAGGTCCTGAGCGAAATCGAAATGCCGTTGGTGCCGGTTCTGGCCCGGATCGAACGCCAAGGCGCGCTGGTCGATGCCAACCTGCTGGGCATTCAGAGCGTTGAACTGGGCGAGAAAATGGTCGCCCTCGAGCGTGAGGCGTTCGCCATCGCCGGGGAAGAATTCAACCTTGGCTCGCCGAAGCAATTGGGCGTGATCCTGTACGAAAAACTCGGGCTGCCGATCCTCAGTAAAACCGCCAAGGGCCAGGCATCCACCGCCGAAGCCGTTCTGGCGGAATTGGCCGAACAGGATTTCCCGCTGCCCAAAGTGCTGATGCAGTACCGCTCGATGAGCAAGCTGAAAAGCACCTACACCGATCGCCTGCCAGAGCAGATCAACCCGCGCACCGGGCGAATTCATACCTCTTATCATCAGGCCGTCGCGGCGACCGGTCGCTTGTCGTCCAGCGACCCGAACCTGCAAAACATTCCGATCCGCACCGCCGAAGGGCGGCGGATTCGTCAGGCGTTCGTCGCGCCAAAGGGCTACAAACTGCTGGCAGCGGACTATTCGCAAATCGAACTGCGAATCATGGCTCACCTGGCCAAGGACGAAGGTTTGCTGCACGCGTTCCGCAATGACCTGGACGTGCACAAGGCCACCGCAGCGGAAGTCTTCGGGGTTGAACTGGCGGACGTCAGCACCGACCAACGGCGCAGCGCCAAGGCGATCAACTTCGGTTTGATCTACGGTATGAGCGCGTTTGGCCTGGCCAAGCAGATTGGTGTTGATCGCAAGCAATCCCAGGCCTACATCGACCGTTACTTCGCCCGCTACCCAGGCGTTCTCGAGTACATGGAGCGCACCCGCGCCCAGGCCGCCGAACAAGGTTTCGTTGAAACCATCTTCGGTCGTCGCCTGTACCTGCCGGAAATCAACGCGAAAAACCCGGCCCTGCGCAAAGGTGCCGAACGCACGGCGATCAACGCCCCGATGCAAGGCACCGCGGCGGACATCATCAAGAAAGCCATGATTGCCGTGGATAGCTGGCTGACAGCGTCAGGCCTCGACGCCAAAGTCATCCTGCAGGTGCACGATGAATTGGTGCTGGAAGTGCGTGAGGATTTGGTCGATCAGGTCCGCAATGAAATTCGCGTGCACATGAGCGACGCAGCGAAGCTTGATGTGCCGCTGTTGGTAGAAGTTGGTGTAGGAAATAACTGGGATGAGGCTCACTGAGCCGTCTGAAAAGGCCTTTTCCGCTGCGGCATAGTGCCGCGGCAGAAAGGCCGGAAGGGCTCTTAGTCCGGAAAATTCGATGCCCTATTCCAAAGGCTTTTTAAAAAATTCTGAACTAATCTCCCGAATCGCCACTCAGAGTTACTGAATGGGTGGTGAAGCCCTTCGATGCTCCTAATGTTGTGTTAAGTGTTGGCAGATATCTGGACCCCGCCCTAGCGGTCCGGAACTTGAACCCCGGAACTTCCCCCTCCCCATAAGAAGTCCGGGGTTTTTTTTGCCCGCGATTTATTGCTCGGCAATCTCCGAGCCCTTGTCCGCGAGTTCCATCCAGCCCGCCAGTACAGTGTAGGCGTCTTCCAGGCCCATGCGTTTTGGCGCCGAGAACAGCTGGATGCTGATCGCATCTCCCCAACCCTTGCGGATGTCTGTCTGAACCTTGAGCAGGACGTTTTTCGCCGCGCCGTAGGTCAGTTTGTCGGCTTTGGTCAGCAAAATATGCATCGGCATGCCACTAGCGACGGCCCAGTCGAGCATCAACAGATCGAAGTCGGTCATTGGATGACGGATATCCATCATCAAAATCAGCCCCTTCAAACTCTCCCGACCACCCAGATAGGCTTCCAGGTG
This sequence comes from Pseudomonas fluorescens, assembly GCF_000968015.1. Lineage (GTDB taxonomy): Bacteria > Pseudomonadota > Gammaproteobacteria > Pseudomonadales > Pseudomonadaceae > Aquipseudomonas > Aquipseudomonas fluorescens_W. Next base: position 20,470 of record NZ_LACH01000046.1, on the reverse strand, counting down.
ACGCTGCCAGTGCAGCTTCAACGGGATAGGTACTTTCGCGTAACCGTACCCCGGCAGGTCGACCAGACGACGATCATCGTCTAGCTTGAAGAAGTTCAAGAGCTGCGTGCGACCCGGAGTTTTCGAGGTCCGCGCAAGGCTGGCGTGCGTCAAGGTGTTCAGCGCACTGGACTTGCCGGCGTTGGAACGCCCGGCGAAGGCCACTTCAAAGCCTTCGTCGTCGGGGCATTGATCGACTTTGGCAGCGCTGAGCATGAAGGTGGACTGTTGGCACAGGCCGAGGATGGGGTTCTTGAGTTGCATGGGATTTCCGATGTGGGCGGCGCCGGGAATGGACGCGGCGAGCAGTGTCGTTTCCGTTTCAGTGACGCCAGTATATAATGCCGCAGATTTTGTGTGCGCTTTGTCCCAGCGTAGGATGAAGTTCACGAGAGCGATTGACCTTGATTGCGCACTAGAACGCAGAACGCTCTCAACCCTGAAAAGGTCGTTTTATGACGAAATGGCTGCTAGCTGCCGGTGTCTTGATGCCGCTTTACAGCGCTCAGGCTACACAGGATCCGGAAGCTGTGTACAACCGTGTTTGTGGTGCCTGTCATTCCGGCCAACTACCCATGGCGCCCAAAAAGGGCGATCAGGAAGCTTGGACGCCGAGGTTGGCGAAAGGTATGGAGACGCTGGTGCAACACGTGACCCAGGGTTTCAAGGCGATGCCGCCGCGTGGTTTGTGCATGGACTGCAGTGCCGAGGATTACCAAGCAATCATCCAGTGGATGAGCGAGTGATCCCGGTCCATAACTCTTTAACCCTTAGCCGTAGTTGGATTAGCTGATGAACAAATTGATCGTGAGTCTGCTGTTGACCGTGGGGATCTCCGGCATTGCCCATGCTGCAGGTGATGCGACTGCTGGTCAGGCGAAAGCCGCAGTATGTGGCGCCTGTCATGGCCCGGATGGAAACAGTATGGCGCCTAACTTTCCGAAACTGGCAGGCCAGGGCGAGCGTTATCTGAACAAGCAGCTACACGACATCAAGTCCGGCAAACGCACGGTACTGGAAATGACCGGCCTGCTGACCAACCTGAGCGATCAGGACCTGGCCGATATCGCCGCCTACTTCGCCAGTCAGAAAGGCAGTGTTGGCGCCGCCGACCCGAAAGTCGTTTCTCGCGGTGAAGCATTGTTCCGCGGCGGCGATCTGGCCAAGGGCCTGCCAGCCTGCACCGGTTGCCACTCGCCAAATGGCGCAGGCAACGCAGCTGCCGGCTTCCCGCACCTGGGTGGCCAACACGCTCAATACGTTGCCAAGCAACTGACCGACTTCCGCAAGGAAGAAGGCGGCCGCACCAACGATGGCGACACCAAAACGATGCAGACCATCGCCAAACGGCTGAGCGATGAAGATATCGCAGCCGTGTCCAGCTACATTCAGGGCCTGCATTAAGGCTGGCGGTTGGAGCGTTGCGCGGGATGTACATCTCCTGCAACGTTAACGCTCTATTAATCCGTCGCAGCAAGTATAAAAAGGGTGGCTTAGGCCGCCCTTTTTTGTGGCCGCTGCCGTTACACTACAGAACTCAAGCCCGCCAGGACCTGTCTGAAAACAGGTCGCGCGAGGCGACCAAAATTGTCCAGGAGTAAAGCATGCGTAATCTGATCATCAGCGCCGCACTCGTCGCTGCCAGCCTGTTCGGCATGACCGCCCAAGCTGCTGAAGCACCCGCAGCGCCTTATGTCGAACTGACCAATCCCGTCCCGGTAGCTGTGCCTGGCAAGATCGAAGTGGTGGAGCTGTTCTGGTACGGCTGCCCGCACTGCTACGCTTTCGAACCCGTGATCAATCCATGGGTTGAGAAACTGCCTTCCGACGTGAACTTCGTCCGCATTCCGGCAATGTTCGGCGGCCCGTGGAACGCACACGGCCAGATGTTCCTGACCCTTGAAGCCATGGGCGTCGAAAACAAGGTTCACGCTGCGGTGTTCAACGCAATTCAGAAAGAACACAAGAAGCTGGTCGACAAGAATGAAATGGCCGATTTCCTGGCCACTCAGGGCGTAGACAAGGACAAGTTCCTGGCCACTTTCGACTCCTTCGCCATCAAGGGCCAGATCGTCAAGGCCACTGACCTGGCCAAAAAGTACGAAATCTCCGGCGTTCCGACCATGATCGTCAACGGCAAGTATCGCTTCGACGTGGGCTCTGCCGGCGGAGCCGAACAAGCATTGCAACTGGCCGACAAGCTGATCGACAAAGAGCGAGCGGCTAACAAGGCTGCTGCCAACTAAGCGCGGCGACTGCCATGCGCCGCTGGGGCACTGAACGCGTCGTTGGCCTGCATGATCCGCGGGTCAACGAACATCATCTGGAATCGACGGGCCTGCCCGCAGACAGCCGTCTGCGCCTGCTCAGTTTCAATATCCAGGTCGGCATCAGTACCGAGCGCTATCACCACTACCTGACCCGGGGCTGGCAGCATCTGCTGCCGCACACCGGACGTGCCGACAATCTGCAAAAGATCGGCAATCTGCTGGGCGACTTCGATCTGGTCGCCTTGCAGGAAGCCGATGGCGGCAGCCTGCGATCAGGCTACGTCAACCAGGTCGAACACCTGGCCCAGCTCGGCGCATTCCCCTACTGGTATCAACAACTCAATCGCAATCTCGGACGTCTCGGCCAGCACAGCAATGGTGTGCTCAGCCGCCTGCGCCCGTGGGCGATCGAAGATCATCCGCTGCCGGGGCCCAAGGGTCGCGGGGCGATTCTGGTGCGCTTTGGCGAAGGTCCTGAGGCGCTGGTGGTGGTCATGATGCACCTGGCACTGGGCGCTCGCGCCCGCAGTATGCAACTGGCTTACATCCGCGAGTTGATCGGCGGCTATAAACACCAGGTGCTGATGGGCGACATGAATACCCACGCCAGTGACTTGCTGCAAAACTCCCCCTTGCGCGACCTCGGCCTGCTCGCGCCGCAACTGGAAGCGACGTTCCCTAGCTGGCGCCCGCAGCGCTGCCTGGACCATATTCTGCTGAGCCCCACCCTGACCCTTGAAAAGGTCGAGGTGCTGGCACAACCCATTTCCGATCACCTGCCGGTCGCGGTAGAGATTCGTCTGCCGGGTTCGCTCACGGCTGATGCATTGCCCGCGTTGAGTCCTGCCCCTCGCGGATCCCATGAATGAGCGACGAAGCACAGCGCTGGAAAGAGAAATACCTCAAAAGCATCGAACAACAGGAAAAGCTCGAACGTCGATGGGACGCCCGACTCGACCTGCTGCGTCGCGGCCTGGTGCGCAGCACGCTGGCAGCCGAGGGCACCGACCGCGTCGTTGACCAATGCATGAAGGAAATGCGTGAAGTCGTGCGCACCGACGACATGGACGCCGGCCTGGCCGCCCTGCTCCCGCGGCTGGAAAAAGCTGTACTCGACTCCGAACAACGCCGGGAAACCCGGGTTAATCAGACCAGCGCTGCATTGACCGCGCTGGTCTCGCAGCTGCAAACATTACCGCTGCCCCGCGAAGTAAGCCGTCCGCTGAAAAACTTCGCCAAGCAACTGGATGCAAGAGTCGGGCAGGCGCGCGAAATTCCGTTGCTGCTCAGCGAACTGAGCGGTCTGCAAGGCAAGGCCCTGAATCAGCTTGAAAACCCGGCAGAACCCGGCCGCCCTGGTTTGCTGCAGCGCCTGTTTGGTAGCCGTGAAGCGGATGAAACGGCATCACAGACTGCCTCCGACACCTTCCCGACGCCCGCCCCGCAGCCAGCCGAAACGGTTGCTGTGCCTCATGCCGAGACCCCACAGGTAACTGTCGATCTCGCGCCAGGGATCGATAAGCCGCAAGTGGTCACCACTGCATCCGAGCCACCGACGATCGAGGCTCCGCCCGCAGCAGCGCCTTCTCCTGCAGTTGTAGCGTTTGTCCCGCCGGTGCATGAACTGGAGCGAGCACCCGCCCAGACTCCAGCGACGCAACCGCAACCGGACATCGACCATCCAGAAGTACCCGCTCCATCAATCATCGAGCCAGAAATACAGGCTCAACCGGCTATCAATCCCGACGAACTGACCCCGGTGGTCTATCTCGACAGCCTGCCGTTGCCCCCGGCCATGGCCGAGGTGTTAGCCGCCGTAGACACTGAACAATCCGAGCCGGATGTTCTCTACGCCCTGCCGGATTCACCCGAGCCGTCCTACAGCTCGGTGGCCAAGCACATCGAAGACACGTTACTGGGACTGCTCGACGACCTGACGCTGCCCGAGCGTCATCGTCCACAAGCCGAAGCGATGCGTGATCGTCTGCAAAACGGCTTGAACTGGTACGAACTGCTGCCAATCCTCGACGATCTGGCAACCTTGATGCTGGCAATCACCGACAGTGGCCAGCATGAGTTTGAAGCCTACTTGCAACAGCTAAACGAACGCCTCGAGTCATTCCAAAGCAACTTGCAAGCCGCCAGCGAAGGCCATGCCGACAACCGTTCCGCCGCACGCGAGATGGACACGCAGATCCGCGAGCAGGTCGACGGCTTGCAGAGCAGCATGCAGGAAGCCGCCGACCTGGACGATCTCAAGCACGTTCTGGAAAACCATCTGGAAGGCCTGCTCGGCACCATGGACCAGCACCAGAAGCAGCGTAACGAGCGCGAGCAGGAAGTCGCAGCCCGCCTTCATGGTCTGGCCGAACGCGTTGCGCACATGGAGCAGGAAGCCCTGGGTTACCGCGAGCATCTCGAAGAGCAGCGTCAGAAGGCGTTGATCGACCCGCTGACCGGTCTGCCTAACCGGGCAGCCTGGAGCGAACGGCTGGATCACGAAATCAACCAATGGCAGCAACACGGCAACACCCTGTTGCTGGCAATGCTCGACCTCGACCATTTCAAACGCATTAACGATAACTATGGTCACCTGGCGGGCGACAAAGTACTGAAAATCATCGCCAACGTGCTACGCAAGCGGCTGCGCGGGACGGATTTCATTGCCCGGTTCGGCGGCGAGGAGTTTGTCCTGTTGATGCCAGACACAGTGCCAACTGCTGGTGCGAAACTACTGGAAAAGCTGCGCGCCTCGATCGAAGCCTGCCCTTTCCACTTCAAGGGTGAGCCAGTAACCATCACCATTTCCATGGGTCTGACTGCATTCAAACCCGGAGAACATAGCGACTTGGTCCTTAAAAGAGCCGATCAGGCTCTATATCGCGCGAAACATGCCGGCCGTAACCAAGTGGCACTGGGCTGACGGTCAATTGTTCCATTTTGTTTAAAACTTCGAGTTGGCCGTCTGCGCGCAAGTCAGTACGTTACACTGTTGCATTACTGTCTTGCGTGTATTGCCTTCTGCCATGAAATATCTATCTCTCATCGTTTCGCTGATTCTGTTGGCCGGTTGTGCCAGCGGCCCCCGGTTCGACACCCGTCACCCTTCAGCCAATTACGACAGCCGCATTCAGTTCGTGGTGGTGCATTACACCAACGCGTCACTGGAGCGCTCGCTGCAACTGCTGACCCACGGTGACGTCAGCAGCCACTATCTGATTGGCGACGACAAGGGCGCCACCATCTACAAGCTGATGGATGAAAACCTCCGAGCCTGGCACGCCGGGGAAAGCGAATGGCAAGGCCGGACCTGGTTGAACTCCAGCTCCATCGGTATCGAAATCGTCAATCCGGGTTTTAAAGACACCCCTACCGGGCGCCTTTGGTACCCCTACAGCGAAGACCAGGTCCAGTCCCTGATCGTCCTGCTGAAGGACATCAGCAAGCGTTACGCCATCAATCCCCACAGCATCATCGGCCACAGCGACATCGCCCCGCTGCGAAAGCTTGATCCGGGGCCGCTGTTCCCCTGGAAGCGCCTGGCTGCCGAAGGCCTGGGCGTATGGCCGAACGAGCAGGCCGTAACGCGCCAGCAAGTAAAGTTCGAAGTACAACTGCCAACCATCAGCTGGTTTCAGGCACAGCTGGCCCGCGCAGGTTATCCCACGCCGCAAACCGGCGAACTGGATGTTGCGACACGTCATGTGATTGCGGCCTTCCAGATGCATTTCCGACCGTCACGTTTCGATGGCACCCCGGATGCGCAAACCGCGGCGCTTCTACAAGTCTTAAACCAGACAAAATAATGACGCCCGCCCGACGGTCAGGGCTTTTTTTCAATCAGCAGCTATAACTCATTGGTAATTCTTCGGATATTCCCTATGCCTGCTGCTCGAGAGACACTACGTAGTTGGTTCTTTCGCCCTTGGTTTTTGGCGATAGTGGCTGCTGCCTTGAGCGCGACACTCCTGATGGCCGGTAGCCTGTTCGTGGCCATGCATCAAGTCGAGCAGAGCGAAAGCGAAGAAATGAATGCCCAGGGCGAGCGCTTCCTTGCTCGCCTGGAGCAACTTTTCGGGCAGTTGCGTGAAAGCCTCGACGACCTGGAAGCCCAGCCGTTACGCGGCTGCGATGACGAAATGATCGCGACCTTGCAACAGGTCAGCTTCAATTACCGTTTCGTTTACGAAGCCGCTTATATGGATGCATCGCGGATCTGTTCCAACCGCCCCCGCCAGGAAGGGCTGTCGATGATAAGGCCGCCAGACATCAAGGGGCCGACCTACAGCTATTGGCTGAACACCACCACCGAACCCGATGAAAACCGTGCCGCGCTGATGCTCGGGCGCGGCAATTTTCGTGTCGCGACGTCTCGCGGGCATTTGACCGACATGGTCGACTTGCCACCGGGAAGCAGCCTGCTAGTGGTGCTCGACCACGGTACGCGCGCGATTCCGGTACTGGGTGTCTCGCAGGCCTGGCCACCCACCGAACCCTGGCCCCCGAAAAGCCTCGACGCGCTACAAGTGACGCATTCCCGCTTGATTTACCGCATGCCCACCAACAATCCGGAATACCAATTGGTGCTGATCAGCCCGCGAACCGGTATGCATGTACCCGCAGTCTGGTGGTGGTTGCTGCCGGCCAGCCTGGCTCTCGCCTTATGCGTGGGTTTTCTGGTGCTTTTGCTGGTGCGCCAGCGACAGTCGCTGGACGCCGAACTGAGTGGTGCCATACGACGAGGCGAATTGCAGGTGCTGTATCAACCGATCTTCGACCTCGACAGCCGCAACTGTGTCGGGGCAGAAGCCTTGCTGCGCTGGCGAAGGCCGGACGGCACCCTGACGAGCCCCGACCTGTTTATTCCGATGGCGGAAAACACCGGCCAGATCCGCCAGATGACCGACTTCGTCCTGCAACGCCTGCTTGAGCAGCTGGGTCAATTGTTACGGGCCAATCCGCAACTGTACATCTCGGTCAACCTGGCGGCCTGCGACGTCATGGTGCCGCGTATCGGTCAGGTAATGGCGCGACTGCTGACTTTGCACCGAGTCGCGGCAAAGCAAATTGCCTTTGAGGTCACCGAGCGTGGATTGATCGATGTCGTGGTCGCCCGGGAAAACCTGCAAGCCTTGCGGGATGTCGGGCATCAAGTGCTGATTGATGACTTTGGCACCGGCTATTGCAGCCTTGCCTATCTGCAAACCCTGCCAGTCGATTGCCTGAAAATCGACAAGGCATTTATCGATGCGCTGGGTCACGACGCTGCAAGTAGCGGTGTCGCCCCGCACATTATTCACATGGCCCAGGCCCTGCAGCTCAAGGTGATTGCCGAAGGCATCGAACTTGAATCCCAGGCGGCGCTTCTGAGCAGTGAAGGCGTGAAGTTCGGTCAGGGTTGGCTGTTCGCCCATGCGTTGAGTGCGGTGCAGTTCATCGAGCTGATAACCCGTGGCCGACGATTGGCTGCCCGACGTCTCGATGACGAAGCCTGAAGCGACTGCGGCTTAAACCGACAGCGCCATATAGAACTGAGTACCCTGCCCTGGCCGCGAATAAACACCCATACGACCGCCGTGCAACTGCACGATTTCCTTGCACAGCGCCAGACCGAGTCCGGCACCGCCCTTCTTGCGACCGACCTGCACAAAAGGTTCGAAAATCCGCCCCTGCTGACCATAGGCAATGCCTTCGCCGTTGTCCTCGACGCTGATAATCACTCGTTCCCCATGGCGTCGAGCCTGCAAACGTATTTGCCCGCCGGAAGTGGTGTGACGCAACGCGTTGTCGATCAGGTTATCAAGCACCCGGTCCAACTGCGGCTGATCGGCCTGCAATCGCGGTAATGGCCCTTGCACTTCCACCAGCAGGTCGATGCCCTGCTCTTCTGCTCGGCCGGCAAAACGTTCCCGGGCCTGCTCCAGCAAATCCTCGCTGGAGCACGGCGCCAACGTGAGTTTCTGCAATCCGTTCTGGTAGCGGGAGAAGTTCAGCAGGTCGTTGATCAACTGCATCAAGCGCTGCATCTCTTCATTCACGGTGTCCAGCAGATCAGCTTCACGCGAGTCCTTGGCAAAGTGCGCGCGCTCGCGAAACAGGCCGAACGCCATGTGCATCCCGGTAACCGGCGTTCGCAATTCATGGGAGGCACGCAGCACGAACTCGCTGCGCACCCGCTCAAACGCCCGCTGTTCGGTGACGTCATGCAGCACCATCACGGCGCCGAGAATATGACCCTGTGTATGACTGACCGGCGTCAGACTAAAGGTCAGCAACCGCGACTCACCGTCGACCTCGATACTCAGGTCCTCAGGCGCTCGCTCCAGGGTGCCGCCGCGCAGCACCAGTTGCAGCTGATCATCGAGTTCGGGACGCTCAAGCGCCGTACCCAGACCTTGACCGAGACGATCGCTGTCCCAACCCAACTGACGCTGCGCCACTGGGTTGAGGTGTTCCAGACGACCATCGCGATCAATCATCAACAGCCCATCGTCGATGCTGTCGAGCACGGCCTGCAAACGCTGCTGGCCGGCGAGCAGTTCATCGACATTGGTGGCCTGATGCTCGCGCAGGGCCTCGGCCATGATCCCGAAGCGCTTGGTCAGCTGGTTCATTTCCACGGCCGATGAAATCGGTAGCGTCACTTCGAAATTGCCTTGGCCGATGTTGTCCGCCGCTTGGGCCAGGGCCTCGATCGGTTCACCGAAACGTCGAGCGATAGCGTGGGCAGTGACGAACCCGATGATCAGCACCGCCAACCCCACCAGCCCGAGCAGGCCGGCAATCAGCAGCGCCCTCTCCCGAGCCTGCCGCTCAGTGGCATTGATGTTATCCAGTGCACGCTGTTGCTCGACGATCAAACCATTGCGCAGCGCATTGAATTTTTCGGTGAGTTCTTTGTTGCCACTCAACACCAGTGTCGAGTCACGTGATAGGTCGTACACCTGCAGAAAGCTCAGGTAGTCAGTCTTGGCCTGTTCGAAACCGAACTGACGCTCATCGCCAGCCCGGGCATGGACAATGCCGTCATCAAGCAACTGGAAATAATGCTGCTTGGACGCCTCGAACGCAGCAGGATCCGGCTTCTCGCTGAGCATGATCATCAGCTGATCGCCCAAGGTCTGACGCAATTTCAGTCCCAGGTCGAGCGTGACGAAATTATTGCGAATCAGCGCTTCCTGGGAACTCGCCATCTGCATCACGCTGACCAGCCCGAGCAACAGCCCAAGCAGCGCCACCGTGATCAGTGCGGAAATACTCAGAAACAGCCGTGTGCGCAACTTCATCGCCAGTCTCATCGGAGACAGCTCACAAGTTGTACTGCTTGCGTTTTCGGTACAACGTCGAGGCATCGATACCCAGGGTCTTGGCGGCCTGGTCCAGCGTTTCTGCAGTGGCGAGGACCGCTCCGATGTGGGCTTTTTCCAATTCATCCAGACTCAGCGCAGCGCCGATGCGAGGTGCGTTGTTGACCGGGGTTTCAGCCATGCCCAAGTGACTGATCTCGACCCGCTCCTGTGGACAAATGATGCTTGCCCGCTCCACAACGTTGCGCAGTTCGCGAATGTTCCCCGGCCAGCGGTAGCCGAGCAGCGCTTCACGGGCTTCGTCGCTGAAGCCCCGAGCCGGACGCGCGTATTCCTTGACGAAACGGGCCAGAAAACGATCGGCCAGGTTCAGAATATCTTCCCTGCGTTCGCGCAGTGGTGGCAGGTGCAGGGTGATGACGTTCAGGCGGTAAAGCAGGTCTTCGCGGAAACGGCCGTCGCGGACCATGTCTTCGAGGATCTGGTTAGTGGCCGCGAGGATGCGCACATCGGCGCGGCGGGTGACCGGGTCGCCCACCCGTTCGTATTCTTTATCCTGGATGAAACGCAGCAGTTTAGGTTGTAAAACCACAGGAAAATCGCCGATCTCGTCAAGAAACAGCGTCCCACCGTCGGCCTGATTGACCCGACCCAGAGTACTTTCGCTGGCCCCGGTGAACGCGCCACGGCTGTGGCCGAAGAGCTCGCTTTCCATGAGTTCGGCGGTCAAGGACGGGCAGTTGATCGTGATGCAGGATTTCTTCGCGCGCTTGCTCCAGCCGTGAATGGCTTGGGACAGTTCGCCTTTACCGGTACCGGACTCGCCGAGAATTAAAATATTGGCATCGGTGTTGGCCACCTGGCGGGCGGTTTCGAGCACGACTTTCATCGCCGGGCTGTGAGAGTCCAGGCCATCCTTGGGTTTGCGCACTTCGCCTTCAAGGGCTTCCAGACGTGCCGACAGTTGCCGCACTTCCAGCTGCTTGGCGGTGGCCAGGCGCAATTGGTCGGGGCTGCAAGGCTTGACCAGATAGTCGGCGGCACCCGCCTGAATGGCATCCACGGCAGTGTCCACGGCCGAATGAGCGGTGACGATCACCACTCTCATCCACGGCGCCTGAATGCGCATTTGGGCCAGCACATCGAGGCCATTGTCTTCACCCAGGCGCAGGTCGAGGAAGCACAGGTCGAAGACTTGCCGCTGAAGCAATGCATCAGCCTGGGCGGCGCTGTTGGCGGTAGCGACGCTGTAGCCTTCATCTTCGAGGCAATAGCGGAAAGTACGCAGGATGGCGGACTCATCGTCCACCAGCAGAATGCGGCCTTGATGCTCAGTGGCTGATTCCATTTTCCTACGCTCCTTAAAGAATGGTCTTGGTTAGTCCCGGAAAAATCGGGCAAGTTGCATGGTTGATTCTGGTCGATTCCAGCTACAGCAGCGTAGCTCTCTGCTTACCCTACGGCTAATCGCCTGATTTTGTTGTTTTTTTATCAGATAGCCGGTTCTCAGGCGATTACCGGTGTTCCTTTGTGACATCCGCGCCCTCCTCGCAATTCAAAAATATTGAAAGTTCCTACGAATCCATCGTGCATTACGCACGACTTCAAAAGGACCATCGTGCAGGATGCGTCCGACCTGCTTTCCACGCCATTCATAACTGATTGATTTTATTGAATTTTATTATCAGTAAAAGCTGGCATGCAGACTGCAATAGTCTGATTAACCAGGGCATTCAAGAAGTCGCCCCTAACCAGATCACCACAAGAGTGGGAGGAGCTTCAGGATGAGTCGCCAACGTGCCGCCCAGTTGCGTATCTCGCCACTGCATATCCAGCAAGTACTGTTTTCTGTTCTGGCGCTATTGATCACCTTGATCGCCGGCCAGCAGCTTCAGCGTTGGGAGCAGAACCGGCAGCAAGAAGCGCCACGCTTGTCGATTCAGCACCCGATCCAAACCCATTTCAGCGCGGCCAGCAGTAACCAGGCTGACAGCCCCCCAATGCGAATGATGGACGTCGACCAGGCTCAGCCTGCGGATGAGATGCCTCGCCAGGAACGTTGGGTGTTCTAAACACATGAACTTGGCGCTTTCAATGCGCCGGGAATAGCACCACAAGCAACACCTCTAAATAGAAGCGTAAGGAGAATCACCATGTTGAGCTGGGCAATCACATTCTTGATCATTGCCATCATCGCTGCAGTACTGGGCTTCGGTGGTATCGCGGGCACCGCCACGGGTATCGCCAAGATTCTCTTTGTCGTGTTCCTGGTGATGTTCATTGCTTCCTTCTTCTTTGGCCGTCGCGGTCGAGGGTGAACATGAGCGTTTTGTGAAAGACACTGGCAGCCGCCCTGCTACTGGGCGGCAGTGCCATGGCAACAGCGACATGCAGGACTTGTTGATGGAACAGCTGAAGAAAGATCCACACGGGTACTGAATTCGTAACATGAAAGAAGCAGCATGGCTTCTTTCCACTGCGCTACCCGAGGACGGTAGACGCATGATCAAGGGGCCGGGACGTTCTGCCTGTTTCAGGGGCGGAGTGACCTACGGGTACAGGGAGTGCCTGCGCAAGGGCCGGATCAGGCAGAAGCTGCGACGCAGGTTCGTCGGTCACTCATGGATCGACGGACTTGCGAAGAGCTTCCTCAGCGCAAAGCGTTGTCTTAGAGCGTTCTGCTCGCATCCCCGCTTCATCTCCGTTAATCCCTCGCAAAACCATTTCGCGGTGTTTCTTTGGTGACCGTATATCGAGAAAACTGCGACTCAAAGACCGAGAATTTTCGCGTTTAAACGTAGGATTTTTCCCAAGTTTTAGTCAACATTCACTTGTTCAAAAAACAACCAACCTCCTCTGCGATGGCCGGTTCACGGCACTTATGCCTGCCGAAATGTCGTATTCGAACCGGTTGGGACGCGAGTTTCAGTTAAAAAAGCTCATGCCGATTCGGCATAGGGTAGGCGTTTACGGCATTAGACGTCGCTTCCTTGCATCTGAATAGTTGCGCCTTTTTTCGCCTGCCAGAGAGCCGATAACAAGCGCTCCGGGGCACCTTATACGGGGGCAGGTGCACAAGACTTTTTCGCCACAAGCGTTCCAGTTCTTGCATCTGTCTGAGTCAAACGCAAGTAAGGGTAAAGATATGAAGAAGGCAAAGCTTAGCCTCGCCTGGCAGATCCTCATCGGTCTGGTATTGGGGATTGCAATCGGTGCGCTGCTCAACCATTTCAGTGCCGAAAAAGCCTGGTGGATCAGCAACGTCCTGCAACCAGCAGGCGATATCTTTATCCGTCTGATCAAAATGATTGTGATCCCGATCGTGATCTCTTCGCTGATCGTCGGTATTGCAGGCGTCGGCGACGCGAAGAAGCTCGGGCGTATCGGTCTGAAGACCATCGTCTACTTCGAGATCGTCACCACCATCGCCATCGTGGTCGGTCTGGTGTTGGCCAACGTGTTCCATCCGGGCACCGGCATCGACATGAGCACCCTGGGTACCGTGGATATTTCCAAGTACCAGGCCACTGCCGCCGAGGTTCAGCATGAACATGCGTTCATCGAAACCATCCTCAACCTGATCCCGTCGAACATCTTCGCGGCCATGGCCCGCGGCGAGATGCTGCCGATCATCTTCTTCTCCGTATTGTTCGGCCTCGGTCTGTCGAGCCTGCAATCGGACCTGCGCGAGCCGCTGGTGAAGATGTTCCAGGGCGTGTCGGAAAGCATGTTCAAAGTCACTCACATGATCATGAACTACGCCCCGATCGGCGTTTTCGCACTGATTGCGGTGACCGTGGCCAACTTCGGCTTCGCCTCCCTGATACCGCTGGCCAAACTGGTGATCCTGGTTTACGTCGCCATCGCCTTCTTCGCCTTCGTGGTGCTGGGCCTGATCGCTCGCCTGTTCGGCTTCTCGGTGATCAAGCTGATACGCATCTTCAAGGATGAGCTGGTGCTGGCCTACTCCACCGCCAGTTCCGAAACCGTGCTGCCGCGCGTGATCGAGAAAATGGAAGCCTACGGCGCGCCGAAAGCCATTTGCAGCTTCGTGGTGCCGACCGGCTACTCGTTCAACCTCGACGGTTCGACCCTGTACCAGAGCATCGCGGCCATCTTCATTGCCCAGCTCTACGGCATCGACCTGTCGATCAGCCAGCAATTGCTGCTGGTGCTGACCCTGATGGTCACCTCCAAAGGCATCGCCGGCGTACCGGGTGTGTCCTTTGTGGTGTTGCTGGCCACCCTGGGCAGCGTGGGTATTCCGCTCGAAGGCCTGGCGTTCATCGCCGGTGTCGACCGCATCATGGACATGGCCCGTACCGCACTGAACGTGATCGGCAATGCCTTGGCCGTGCTGGTCATCTCCCGTTGGGAAGGCATGTACGACGACGCCAAGGGCCAGCGCTACTGGAACTCCTTGCCGCACTGGCGCAGCAAGGAAAAATTGCCGGTGGGTGAAGTCTCCAGCAACTGACACAAAACCTTGTAGGAGTGAGCCTGCTCGCGATAGCGGTGTATCAAACAACAGCGATGTTGGATGTGCCGCCCTCATCGCGAGCAGGCTCACTCCTACAAAGGTCCGGTGCAAGCCGAACAAACAAACCCCGGAGAAATCCGGGGTTTGTCGTTTCTGGCTACCCCGCTATCATTCGCCGCATTCTTCGGGGGATTTGACTGATGCTTAACGGCCTGTGGCTTGGCTTCTTCATCGTGGCTGCCGTTTCGGCACTGGCGCAATGGCTGATCGGCGGTAACGCCGGGATCTTCGCGGCGATGGTGGAAAGCATTTTCGCCATGGCCAAGTTGTCGGTCGAAGTCATGGTCCTGTTGTTCGGCACCCTGACGCTCTGGCTGGGCTTTCTGCGGATTGCCGAGAAGGCCGGGATCGTCGAGTGGCTGGCCAAAGCGCTGGGCCCGTTGTTCCTGCGGCTGATGCCAGGAGTGCCGGCCGGGCACCCGGCCATCGGCCTGATCACCCTGAACTTCGCCGCCAACGGCCTGGGCCTGGACAACGCCGCCACGCCGATCGGCCTTAAAGCCATGAAGGCGCTGCAAGAGCTCAACCCCAGCGACACCATCGCCAGCAACGCGCAGATCCTGTTCCTGGTGCTCAACGCCTCTTCCCTGACCCTGCTGCCGGTGACGATCTTCATGTACCGCGCCCAGCAAGGTGCGCCCGATCCGACCCTGGTGTTCCTGCCAATCCTGCTCGCCACCAGTTGCTCGACATTGGTCGGCCTGCTGTCGGTGGCGTTCATGCAGCGTCTGCGCCTGTGGGACCCGGTGGTGCTCGCGTACCTGATTCCCGGCGCCCTGGCCCTCGGCGCCTTCATGGCGCTGCTGGCGACGCTCTCAGCGACCGCTCTGGCCGGCCTGTCATCGATCCTCGGCAACGTGACGCTGTTCGGGCTGATCATGTTGTTTCTGGTCATCGGCGCGCTGCGCAAAGTGAAGGTTTACGAAGCGTTCGTCGAAGGCGCCAAAGAAGGCTTCGACGTGGCCAAGAACCTGCTGCCGTATCTGGTGGCGATGCTCTGTGCCGTCGGCGTGCTGCGGGCATCCGGAGCGCTGGACTTTGGCCTGGACGGAATTCGGCATCTGGTGCAATGGGCCGGTTGGGACACGCGCTTCGTCGATGCGCTGCCGACCGCCATGGTTAAACCGTTCTCCGGCAGTGCCGCCCGGGCGATGCTGATCGAAACCATGAAAACGTCTGGCGTGGACAGCTTCCCGGCGCTGGTGGCAGCGACGATTCAGGGCAGTACCGAAACGACCTTCTATGTATTGGCGGTGTACTTCGGCTCGGTGGGGATCCAGCGGGCGCGGCATGCAGTGGGGTGTGCGTTGCTGGCCGAATTGGCCGGCGTGCTCGGCGCCATTGGCGTCTGCTACTGGTTCTTCGGTTAACCGAGATCCCCTGTAGGAGTGAGCCTGCTCGCGATAGCGGTTTAACAGTCAACATTTGGGGTGACTGATTTACCGCTATCGCGAGCAGGCTCACTCCTACAGGGGGATGAGTTGGCCTTAAAGACGCGGAGGCGGCGCGACTTTCTGCCCTTGCTCAACCGCCCAACTCACCACCTGCGCCGTCAACTGGTCACTGGCCTGACCAAACCCGGCCACCACCGCCGGCACCTTCGCATCGCTCAACGGCTGGCGCACTTCGAAGCGTCGGCTGGCGAGGATTCGCTGGTCATAACCACGCACCAGCAGCGCATCCAGACGCACGACGACGCTCGCGTTCGTGCCTTGGTACTCAGTCTGGAATGCCTGCAGGCTACCGCCCAGTTCAAGATCAGCCTGGAAATTGCTGTCGTCGGTGCTCAGCAATGACACCCGACCATCACGCTGAAAACCGTCCAACAGACGATTGCGCAGCAACACCGGAGCCGGGTCGCTCCAACGCGAAGCCTTGTAGCTGCTGATCAGATCGCCCTGAGGGATCACGGCGATCTTCGGACTGTTCAACGCCTCGCTGGCCTGCGGCTTGGCCAGGCGCAGCGACCAGCGCTGCGGCGTCCCGTGACTGGCCGATGCGCTGCTCTGGGCCGAAGGCAACCGATAGACATCGGACGGCTCGGACTTGGGCAGAATCGAGCAGGCGCTGAGCGCAATGAAGCTGGCGAGGAGGGCGAGGTGAGGCAGCTTCATGGCGTGAACTCCTTGTTCTTGTCATCGCCCAGCAAATAACCGGTGGGGTTGGCTTCCAGACGCTGGGAAATAGCCCGCAACGACGTCAGGGTGTCGCGCAGTTCACGCACCGCCGGAGCCAGGCCATTGAGGCCTTGCATGCCGCTGCTGAGCGAGTCCTGATTGGTCGTGAGCAGATTGTTGATGGTCGCGCTGCTCTGTTCCAGCGACTTCATCGCCTGCTCGGCACTGCCGAACATTTGCTTGCCTTGATCGTTGAGCAGGCCATTGGCGTTGCGCACCAGCGCCGACGTCTGCTCCAGCATGGCGCCGGCCTGTTTGCCGACCGAGGCCAGTTGCTGCATCGCCTGGCGAATATCGCCGCGCTGGTCGGCAATGGTGCCGGTGGTTTGCTCCAGATGCTCAAGGGTCTTGCTGATGCGCTCTACGTTCTGCGAAGAAAACATCTGGTTGGCGTTGTGCATCAGCATATTCACACCGGCCACCAGGTCACCGCTGTCATTCAGCAAACGGGCGATGGGCGAGGGCGATGCAATAATGGTCGGTAAATGACCGTCCTTGCCCTTGAGCGTCGGACTTTGCGGTGTACCACCGCTGAGTTGAATGATCGAGGTCCCGGTGATCCCGGTCAGCGCCAATATGGCCTGGGTGTCTTCCTTGATCGGCGTATCACCGCCCAGACGAATCCGCGCCAGCACCCGGCGCGGGTCTTTCGGGTCCAGGCGCAAGGTCACCACGTCGCCGACCTTGATCCCGCTGTACTGCACGGCGCTGCCCTTGGACAGGCCGCTGACCGCCTCGTTAAAGACGATTTCGTAATCCTTGAACTCGGTGTCGACGCTGGACTTGGCCAGCCACAAACCGAAGAGCAGGGCGCCCGTCACCACAATCACGGTGAACAGGCCGATCAATACATGATGGGCTCGGGTTTCCATGTCAGACCTCCTTAAGCTGTTGAGCGGCGGTCAGCGCCGCGCGGCCGCGAGGGCCATGGAAGTATTCGTGAATCCACGGATCGTCGGTTTCCGAGACTTTGTCGATGGCATCCGCCACCAGCACTTTTTTCTGCGCCAGCACCGCCACCCGGTCGGTGATGGTGTAGAGCGTGTCGAGGTCGTGGGTGACCAGAAACACACTCAGGCCCAACGCATCGCGCAGGGTCAGGATCAATTGATCGAACGCGGCCGCGCCAATCGGATCGAGGCCAGCGGTGGGTTCGTCGAGAAACAGGATGTCCGGGTCCAGCGCCAGCGCCCGGGCCAGTGCCGCACGCTTGATCATGCCGCCGGACAGCGAAGCGGGGTACTTGTCGGCCGCCGACAGCGGCAGCCCGGCCAAGGCCATTTTCACTGCCGCCAGGTGCTCGGCGTCCTCTCGGCTCAAACCGGCATGCTCGATCAGGGGCAGGGCGACGTTCTCGGTGACCGTCAGCGAAGAGAACAGGGCGCCTTTCTGGAACAGCACGCCAAAGCGCCGTTCGACCAAGGAGCGCTCGTGTTCGGACAACGTCGGCAGGTTTTTACCGAAGACCTTCACCACCCCTTCGCTGGGCTGACGCAAGCCGACGATGCTGCGCAACAGCACCGATTTACCGCTGCCGGAACCGCCGACCACGGCCAGGATTTCTCCCTTGTACAAATCCAGGTCGAGGTTCTCATGCACGCTCTGGCGACCAAAGCGATTGCACAGACCACGGACTTCGATCACCGCCTCGGAGGGCGCTCGGGGTAGACGACTCACCAGCCCATCTCCATGAAAAACAGCGCGGCGACGGCATCGAGCACGATCACCACGAAAATAGACTGGACCACGCTCGACGTGGTGTGAGCACCGACGGACTCGGCGCTGCCGCTGACCTTGAAGCCTTCGAGACAGCCGATGGCAGCGATCAGGAATGCGAAGATCGGCGCTTTGACGATCCCCACCAAAAAGTGCTGAACACCGATGTCGGTTTGCAGCAGCGACAGGAACATCGCCGGCGAGATATCCAGCGCCACCGCGCACACCACACCGCCGCCGACAATCCCCGAAAGCATCGCCAGAAAGGTCAGCATCGGCAGCGCGACCAGCAGGGCCAAGACTCGCGGCACCACCAGCAGCTCCATCGGGTCGAGGCCCAGGGTGCGGATGGCGTCGATTTCTTCGTTGGCTTTCATCGAGCCAATCTGTGCGGTAAACGCACTGGCGGTGCGGCCGGCCATCAGGATTGCGGTCAGCAACACACCGAATTCGCGCAGGAAGGAGAACGCCACCAGGTCCACGGTGAAAATACTCGCGCCGAAACTCGCCAGCACGGTCGCCCCGAGAAACGCCACCACGGCGCCCACCAGAAAGGTCAGCAGGGCGACGATGGGGGCGGCGTCGAGGCCGGTCTGTTCGATGTGCGCCACCATCGGCGTGATGCGCCAGCGTTTAGGGCGAAACAGACCGCGGGCGATGGTTTCCAGAATCAGGCCGACGAAACCCAGCAGTTGCAGAGTGTCTTGCCAGACCGCGTCCACCGCGCGGCCGATGCGGGTCAGCAGTTGAATGCCGACGCTGATTTCCGGTTCCTTGATCGGCACGCAGAAGTCGGTCAGCGAGCAATAGACGGTCTGCAACAAGGCACGGTCAGCCGAGGACAGTGTGCAATCGGGGTGTTCGGCAGATCGGCCCAAACGCTCGGAACCGAGCAACTCCACCAGCAGCGACGCACCGGCGGTGTCGAGCGCGCCGAGGCCGTTGAGGTCGATGTGAGTGCTGTCGTCGTATTGGCCGTGGAGCTTTTCGCTCAGGTGCTTGAGATCGGCGTAATGGACAAGCGTCCAGTCACCCGTGACCCGCAACTGAGCAGGAGAGTGAGAGGTGTCCAGTCGGGCACTGCCGGGCATTGTGCTGCTGGTCATAAGCTCCGTGCTTTATCGGCTATTACGCAGCTCTACGTAATAGCACGAACAGGTTACTTTGCGGCAGTCGCCGGCTTGCTGTCCTTTACCACGAAGCGCAACACACCGATGACCTGGCCATCTTCGGTCAGCACCCGAACCTGCCATTTACCCGCGGGGTTGCCGGGGAAATTCTGTTTGTGGGTCCAGGCCCGATAGCCTTCCTTGCGCCCACCGTGGATATCCAGCGGGATGCGGTCGACCTCTTTGCCGTTGAACTGCCACACGTGGTAGATCCGCTCATCCAGGCCGCGCGGGGCGTTGATCGCGGTGTAGGCGTACAGCCCGCCGCCGCGAATCTGCTCGGCACTGACTTCATCGAGGCTGTCGCCGGGGGTGCGGTCCTGCATTTGGGTACTGATCGCCACGTCGGTCATCCACAGGGTCGCCGGCGGCACCCAGGATCGCAGCACCCAACCGAGTGCGCCGATGCCCAGCGTAATACTGAGAATCGCCAAGGCGTTGCGCACGGTACGAATCGGGAAGATCGATGCCAGGCTCGGGAACGACAGGACGACGGCGGTGCCCAGGGCCAGTTTAAAACTCTGGGAGGTGGTCAGGTGCAGGATGACGGGCAGGGCGGTCAGCAGTGCAGCGAACAGCGTCAGTGTGTGCAGTGCCAGGAACGCCCAGCGCCGGGGGGCCAGCCATTTGTAGTAGAGCGGGTCGATGATGGAAATCAGCGCGGCGATGCCCAGCAGCCCGGTGAAGAACAGCTGGCCGCTGTTCCAGGTGGTGGTGATAAAAAAGAACGGCAGGACGAAGAACAGGCTTTCCTGGTGGATCATCTGCGTGGCGTAGCGCAGCAGAGGCTGGGGGATTTCGCGTTTGAAGATCCTGGTGAACAGCTTGGTGAGGCTGTTTTCCAGCATCAGCCAGATCCAGCTGACCAGCATGATGGTGGTGATCCAGGTCGCCAGACTTTGCTGGCGATCCACCAGAATGAAACTGCCGACCCCGGAAATAAAACCACCGAGCGCAATGAC
Source organism: Pseudomonas fluorescens (assembly GCF_000968015.1). GTDB lineage: Bacteria > Pseudomonadota > Gammaproteobacteria > Pseudomonadales > Pseudomonadaceae > Aquipseudomonas > Aquipseudomonas fluorescens_W. The sequence continues at coordinate 290 of NZ_LACH01000046.1, read as the reverse complement.
CCCCGGGTAGCGCTTCATCAATTCCAGGATGCGCTGGACGTATAGGGTCAGAGTAGGCATTCGGCGGTTCACAATAGTCGTGGGAAAAATCCTCGACAGGGTAACCGCCGAGGGTCGGCGTGGCGAGGGGCTGCGATCCGATCACAAAACCCTTGTATCAGCTGCGTTGTGGCGAGGGGATTTATCCCCGTTCGGCTGCGAAGCAGTCGTTAAACCTGCATCGCGGTCTGCCAGGCATAACCAACGTAACGATTCACGACTGCTGCGCAGCCGAACGGGGATAAATCCCC
>NZ_LACH01000045.1:49577-50809 GCF_000968015.1 Pseudomonas fluorescens | reverse complement strand
GCAAACGTCAACAGACCCTGGGTTCCGAACTCGGCTATCATGCGCCCGTTTTCGTGACAGGCTTTGCTTCAACGCAAGCCTGGGCATCGCGCAGTGGTTGAATTTCTCGCCATCTGCCCAGGAGTAAGAATGAACACCCTCTTTATGCATTGCCGGCCGGGCTTCGAAAGCGAAGTCTGTTCCGAGATTTCCGAACACGCCGCGCGGCTGAACGTGGCCGGTTATGCCAAGGCCAAGACCGCCAGCGCCTGCGCCGAATTCATTTGCACCGAAGAAGACGGCGCCGAGCGCCTGATGCGTGGCCAGCGTTTCGCTGATCTGATCTTCCCGCGCCAGTGGGCTCGCGGGATCTTCATCGATCTGCCGGAAACCGACCGCATCAGCGTTATCCTCGCGCACATGGCGGACTTCCCGCTGTGCGGCAGCCTGTGGCTGGAAATGGTCGACACCAACGATGGCAAGGAACTGTCGAACTTCTGCAAGAAGTTCGAAGGCCACCTGCGCAAGGCGCTGATGGCCGCTGGCAAACTGGTTGAAGATGCCCACAAACCGCGTCTGCTGCTGACCTTCAAAAGTGGCCGCGAAGTGTTCATGGGGCTGGCCGAGTCGAACAACTCGGCGATGTGGCCGATGGGCATTCCGCGGCTGAAGTTTCCGCGTGAAGCGCCGAGCCGTTCGACGCTGAAGCTGGAAGAGGCGTGGCACCACTTCATCCCTCGCGATCAGTGGGATGAGCGCCTGCACAGCGACATGACCGGCGTCGACCTCGGTGCCGCACCCGGCGGCTGGACCTGGCAACTGGTCAACCGCGGCATGCTGGTGACCGCGATTGACAACGGCCCGATGGCCGAAAGCCTGATGGACACCGGTCTGGTGCAACACTTGATGGCCGACGGTTTCACCTTCAAGCCCAAGCAACCGGTGGACTGGATGGTCTGCGACATCGTCGAGAAACCGGCGCGCAACGCCGCGATGCTGGAAGAATGGATTGGCGAAGGGCATTGCCGTGAAGCGGTGGTCAACCTCAAGCTGCCGATGAAACAGCGTTACGCCGAAGTGAAGCGCTTGCTGGAACGCATTGCCGACGGGTTCAAGGAACGCGGCATTCGGGTCGAGATCGGCTGCAAGCAGCTGTATCACGACCGTGAAGAAGTGACCTGCCACCTGCGCCGGATCGACGTAAAGAAACCCAAATCCCGCTGATTTACGCGGACCAATGTGGGAGCGAGCTT
>NZ_LACH01000045.1:47616-49504 GCF_000968015.1 Pseudomonas fluorescens | reverse complement strand
CAAGCTCGCTCCCACAGGTACGGTGTACGCCATAGATGACGTTAAACCCGGCAATGCGCGACAATGCCGGCAAGTTTCAGGAGTGAATCATGAGTGAAATGATTGATACGCCGGTTGACGGCACCCTCGACGCCACCGGCCTCAACTGCCCGGAACCGGTGATGATGCTGCACCAGCACATCCGTGACCTGGTGCCCGGCGGCTTGCTCAAGGTGATCGCCACCGACCCTTCGACCCGTCGCGACATTCCCAAATTCTGCGTGTTTCTCGACCATGAACTGGTCGCGCAGCACGAAGTGGCAGGCACCTACCTCTACTGGATCCGCAAGAAACTCGCTTAACCCGCCGACTGACTGATACGGATCCGCTTGCGTGCACTGCGCGTCAGGCGGATCGACAGCATCAGCGCCGCGCAACTCAAACCCACGATCAAACCCTGCCACAGCCCGCTCGGGCCGCTCGGCGCGCCGAACCAATCGGTCAGGCCCAACGCGTAACCCACCGGCAAACCAATGCCCCAGTAAGCGAACAGCGTCAGGATCATCGTCACCCGAGTGTCCTGATAGCCGCGCAACGCGCCGGCAGCCGTGACCTGGATCGCATCGGAAAACTGGAACAGCGCCGAATACACAATCAGCATCGCCGCGACATGAATCACTGTCGGGTCGGCGGTGTAGATCGTTGCGATGTGTTCACGCAGCAACAGCATCATGCTCGCGGAAATGCACGCATAGGCCAGCGCGGTGCCCATGCCGACACCGGCGGCGAAACGGGCTTCTCGCGGCTCCTGACGGCCAAGCGCCTGGCCGACCCGCACGGTCACGGCCATGCCAAGGGAGTAGGGGATCATGAACACCAGCGAACTGAAGTTCAGCGCGATCTGGTGCCCGGCCACCACCGTCGCGCCGAGGCTGCCGATCAGCAGCGCAATCACCGCGAAGATGCTCGACTCGGCGAACACCGCGATGCCGATCGGCAGGCCGATGCCCAGCAGGCGTTTGATCACCGACCATTGCGGCCAGTCGAAACGGCTGAACAGCTCACTCGACTGATACGCCGGCGCCCAGCGCTCCCACCCGGCCATGCCCAGGGCCATCACCCACATCACGATCGCCGTGGCCCAGCCGCAACCGACACCGCCCATGGCCGGCACCCCGAAGTGGCCATAGATGAAGACGTAGTTCAGCGGAATGTTCAACGCCAGTCCGCACAGACCCAGCACCATGGCCGGACGCGTGCGCCCCAGGCCGTCACTGAAACAGCGCAGCACATGGTAGAACGCAACGGCGGGCAAACCGCTGGCGATGCCATGCAGGTATTGCATGCACGGGCCGATCAATTCGGGATCGACTTTCATGATGTGCAGAATCGGTTCGGCGCTGAACAGCATGCCGGTCGCCATCAAGCCCACCACCAATGCCAGCCACAGTGCCTGGCGCACGATCGGGCCGATCTCGCTGTGGGTGCCGGCGCCGAAACGCTGGGCGACTTTCGGGGTCGTGGCCAGCAGCGTGCCGGTCATCAACAGAAACACCGGCACCCAGATCGAGTTGCCCAGCGCCACCGCCGCCAGATCCCGTGGCCCGACCCGGCCCGCCATCACCGCATCGACGAAGCCCATCGCGGTGGTCGCCAGTTGCGCGATCATGATCGGCAAGGCCAGGCCGAGCAGGTTTTTCAGCTCCAGGCGAACCCGGGCCGGGCGGGAGAGGGAAATAGCGGCGGGGCGGTCAGTCACGGAATTCAAGGGCGAAACGTCCAAAGATGTTGATGCGCAAGGCGGCGCATTCTACGCCCTGACGCAGTGGTCAGGAAAAGTCCTGTGTTGCGGATTTGTAATCAGTTTTCGAACGTTGCGACATTCCCAGTGGCGAGGGGATTTATCCCC
>NZ_LACH01000045.1:0-47524 GCF_000968015.1 Pseudomonas fluorescens | reverse complement strand
CAGCCGAACGGGGATAAATCCCCTCACCACGGGGGTGTGATGACCCCTAATGCCTGCTGGCCCACTACGGTCATCTCCGCCTACACTGCCGATCCCCCAAAGGAGCCTGCCATGCTGATTGTTGCCGACGAAAATATCCCGCTGCTCGATGCCTTCTTCGAAGGTTTCGGTGAAATCCGCCGGGTGCCGGGACGTTCCATTGACCGCGCCACCGTCGAACAGGCCGATGTGCTGCTGGTGCGTTCGGTGACCAACGTTAACCGCGCGTTGCTCGAAGGCAGCAAGGTACGCTTTGTCGGCACCTGCACCATTGGCACGGATCATCTGGATCTGGATTACTTTCAGCAGGCCGGCATCACCTGGTCCAGCGCGCCCGGCTGCAACGCCCGGGGTGTGGTCGACTACGTGCTCGGCAGTCTGCTGACTCTGGCCGAAATCGAAGGCGCCGACCTGACTCAACGCACCTATGGCGTCGTCGGTGCCGGTGAAGTGGGCGGCCGCTTGGTCAAGGTTCTGCAAGGTCTGGGCTGGAACGTGCTGGTTTGCGATCCGCCAAGGCAAGCCGCTGAAGGTGGCGATTACGTCAGCCTTGAAAAGATCATCGAACAGTGCGATGTCATCAGCCTGCACACACCGTTGAAGAAACATGGCGCCCAGTCGACCTGGCATCTGTTCGATAAAAACCGCTTGAACCAGCTCAAGTCCGGCACCTGGCTGATCAATGCCAGTCGTGGCCCGGTGGTAGACAACGCCGCCCTGCGCCAGGTGCTGTTGCAACGCGAAGACCTGCAAGCAGTGCTGGATGTCTGGGAAGGTGAGCCTGAGGTCGATGTGGCACTGGCCGAACTCTGCGTGCTGGCGACGCCGCACATTGCCGGGTACAGCCTCGACGGCAGACAACGTGGCACCGCGCAGATTTATCAGGCGTATTGCGATTTTCTCGGGCAAGCGGCCCAGATCAGCTTGAACGATTTGCTGCCCGCACCCTGGCTGTCGCAAGTGACCTTGAACGCTAACAGCGATCCGGCCTGGTCGTTGGCCATGTTGTGCCGTGGCGTGTACGACCCGCGCCGCGACGATGCGGATTTTCGTCGCAGCCTTGTAGGCAATGTGAACGAGCAGCGTGAGGCGTTTGATTCACTGCGCAAGCATTATCCGCTGCGGCGTGAGATTGATGGGTTGTCGGTGCGGATGGATGGGGATTCGCCTGAGTTGCAGAGGATTGTGGCGGCGTTGGGCGCTTCGGCTGTCTGAGGACCGAGTTGGCTCAATCGCGAGCAAGCTCGCTCCCACAGTAGATTTTCAGTGCATACAAACTTTATGTACGACACAGATCAATTGTGGGAGCGAGCTTGCTCCGGGCGGCGTTCCGACGATTGGGGGCGCAGCACCCTCGAAAAACACCCATAAAAAACCCGGCCATCAGAGGCCGGGTCAAGAAGACGGTGGCTATATCACTTTTGTTCGGCAGGCTTGACCAATCGCTTTTCCAGTTCGCGGCAAGCGTCCTGGATCATGCCTTCAGTGATCGGTACTTCGCGCCCATCCTTATCGATAATCGAACAACCCAGAGACTGGTCTGGCTGTGTGCGGATCACTTCAATCTTGTCTTCGCTGCTGTTTTGCAAGGACATGGCCTGTCTCCTCATCAGGTTGTGTGCTTACTATAGAACCGCCAGGTGACCGGGCTGTGACAACTCCCTGCGATCTTTCCAGGGCGGCAACATCAGTCCACCAGAAATAACGCGGTGTTGCCACCCGGACTTTAGACCAATACCGTCTAGGGCCTAGGCTTTGCGGTCATATTTAACCTGACTCATTATGATTTACAGCGTTCAAGCCCATCGACCGGTGTAGGCTTGATCGCGTCAAACCCTACTGGTTGCGCCATCGAATGATCTCCATCCTCTCTTCCCGTCAACGGCGCGCCATGCGCCTGGCCCTGCGTTTCATCGCGCCTTATCGCTGGCCGGCCGTCGGTGCCTTGCTCGCATTGATCGTCACGGCGGGCATCACCTTGTCCATGGGGCAGGGGATTCGCCTGCTGGTGGATCAGGGGTTCATGACCCAGTCGCCGCATTTGCTCAACCAGTCCATCGGCCTGTTTATGTTGCTGGTGGTGGGGCTGGCGATTGGTACCTTCGCGCGTTTTTACCTGGTTTCATGGATCGGCGAACGCGTTGTCGCGGACATCCGTCGTCAGGTGTTCAACCATCTGATTTATCTGCACCCAGGATTCTATGAAGACAACCGCAGCTCCGAGATCCAGTCGCGGTTAACCGCTGACACCACGCTGCTGCAATCGGTGATCGGCTCTTCGCTGTCGCTGTTTTTGCGCAATCTGTTGATGGTGATCGGCGGGATCGTCCTGCTGTTCATCACCAACCCCAAGCTCACCAGCATCGTGGTGGTCGCGTTGCCATTGGTGATCGCGCCGATCCTGATTTTTGGCCGTCGGGTGCGTAGCCTGTCACGCCTGAGCCAGGACCGGATTGCCGATATCGGCAGCTACGTTTCCGAAACCCTGGGCCAGATCAAAACCGTGCAGGCCTACAACCATCAGGTCGAGGACGAGCAGCGCTTTGCCGCAACGGTGGAGGAGGCCTTCAACACTGCTCGCAAGCGGATCTTCCAGCGGGCCTGGCTGATTACCCTGGTGATCGTGCTGGTGCTTGGCGCGGTCGGGGTGATGCTTTGGGTCGGCGGCATGGATGTCATTGCCGGGCGGATTTCCGCGGGCGAGCTGGCGGCGTTTGTGTTTTACAGCCTGATCGTCGGCAGCGCATTCGGCACGTTGAGCGAAGTGATCGGCGAACTGCAACGTGCCGCCGGCGCCGCCGAGCGGATAGCCGAGTTGCTGCGCTCGGAAAACATTATCCAGCCACCGACCACTGGCCTGGTGACCTTGCCCGAACGGGTGAAGGGTGACCTGGTGCTGCAAGACGTGCGCTTTTCCTACCCTTCGCGTCCCGAAAGCTATGCGGTCGATGGTTTGAATCTGACGATCAATGCTGGCGAAACAGTTGCATTGGTAGGCCCCTCCGGTGCCGGCAAGTCTACGGTGTATGACTTGCTGCTGCGCTTTTACGACCCCGCCGAAGGACGCATCCTGCTCGATGGCGTGCCGCTGACTCAACTCGATCCGTTGGACCTGCGCCGCTGCTTCGCCCTGGTCTCGCAATCCCCGGCGCTGTTCTTTGGCAGCATCGAGGAGAACATCCGCTACGGCAACCCGACGGCAACCCTGGCCCAGGTTCAGGAAGCGGCGAAAATCGCTTACGCCCACGACTTCATCGAACAAATGCCCAACGGCTACCAGACCCACCTTGGCGACGGTGGCCTCGGTTTGTCTGGCGGCCAACGTCAACGCCTGGCCATCGCTCGGGCATTGCTGGTGGACGCGCCGATCCTGCTACTGGACGAAGCCACCAGCGCCCTCGACGCCCAGAGTGAACACCTGATCCAGCAAGCCCTGCCGAGCCTGATGAAAAACCGCACCACACTGGTCATCGCCCACCGACTGGCCACGGTGAAAAACGCTGACCGGATCGCGGTGATGGACCAAGGGAAACTGGTGGCGGTGGGGACGCATCAGGAGTTGATCGCGAGCAACGCGCTGTATGCGCGGTTGGCGGCGTTGCAGTTTAACGATGGACATGAGGCCGCGTGAATGAGTGCTGCTGAATGCTGCCGGGGTCGGACATTATGTCGGCCACAGTTGCGAGCCTGGAAAAGGATATGAGCCGTTATCAACCACCGTTGACCCTGACCACCAGAATGTTGGCGTTGGTCGCCGAGATCAGTGAGCAGATCGGTCAGCTTTCGGCTGTGGATGATCCTCGGCAGACGCCTCAACTCCGTCGCAGCAATCGGATTCGTACGATTCAGGCTTCTCTAGCGATTGAGAACAACACCCTGAGCATCGAACAGGTGACGGCTGTTCTATTATGCGGCATTGTCGGCGGCCAATCAGTTGGCTGAGGCGACGCCTTTTGTCGAGTTCATGCTGCAAGCATTGAGTCTCGCGCTTGAGGAAGCGGCCCTTAGTGAGTCAGTAACCGACCCAGTAACCGACCTGGTAAGCGACCCAGTAGGGAAATTGCTTTCAGCGCTCCATGTTAACGGCCCGCTTAGAATCAGCGCCTTGATGACCGAGGTCGGTCTGGCTCACAAGGCGACCTTTCGGGCTAACTACCTCAGGCCCGCATTGGCTGCCGATTTGATTGAAATGACCAATCCCGAGTCGCCAAGCAGCCCAGCTCAAAAATATCGTCTGACCCTGTATGGCAAACGGATTGCCGCACGGCTCAAGTCGGCGTAGACGTTCTGGACGCGAATAAAAAATGCCCGCATCAATTGATGCGGGCATTTTTGTCAGTGCTTCAACGCAGGCTCATTGATCGTCAAAGTAGCGCTCATGCCAATCCACCAGCGGTTGCGGTGAGTTGAGCTTCTGGCCGTAGATCACCGAGTACGACAGCACGTTTTGCACGTACTGGCGGGTTTCGTCGAACGGAATGCTTTCCACCCAGACGTCAAAGCTCAGGTGGTCCGCGCCGCGCAGCCACTGACGTACGCGACCCGGGCCGGCGTTATAGGCGGCGGAGGCGAGGACGCGGTTGCCGTTGAACTGGCTGTGGACCTGGCTCAGGTAAGCGGCGCCGAGCTGGATGTTCTTGTCCGGGTCCAGCACTTGCTGCGGCGAGGCCAGTGGAATGCTGAACTTGCGCGCGGTTTCCTTGGCGGTGCCGGGCATCAGTTGCATCAGGCCGCTGGCGCCGACGCCGGAACGGGCGTCGTCCATGAAAGCACTTTCCTGGCGGGTGATGGCGAACACCCAGCTCGAATGCAAGCCACGAACCTTGGCTTCGCGCACCAGAGTTTCGCGGTGGGCCATCGGGAAGCGGATGTCCAGGTCGTCCCAGTACTGCGCCTGACTGATGGTGCGGATCGCCGGGAAATACCATTTCAGGTCGTAGGCCAGTTTCGCTTGGGCGACCATTTCGTCGCGGCTGAAGTGGCGGCTGACGTGGTACCACTCGCGGCGACCATCGACGATCTGTCCGCGAGCGTGAAACTCAAGCGCCCGACGCACGCCCGGTGTATTGCGGACCTTGTTGATCAGCGCCTGGCTCAATACCAAGGGTTTGTTGACCAGCGAATAAGGTGATTGCGAACGATCAGCGGCGAGGAAGCCATAGAAGTCTCGCTCACGAGCCAGGTTCCTGTAGAGCGCTTGCGCTTCCGGGTTCTGCGGCTGCGCCAGTTCCAGGCTTCGGGCCTGCCAGTAGCGCCAGCGGTTGGTGGTCGCCAGGTCTTGCGGCAAGCGGCGAGTCAACTGATAGGCATCGTCCCAGCGGGCCAGGCGCAGCAGCAAACGCAGGCGCCATTCGGACACGGTGTTGTCGCGAAGCTCCGGATCGTACTTGGTCATCACGTCCAGCGCGCGAGGGTCGAAGCGGCGGGCGAGGGTCAAGCCGATTTCACGGGCGATGGCCACTTTCTCATCTCGGGAGAAGTGCATGCTGCTGGCATAACCGTCGAGCAGCTCCATGGCCTTGTCCGGGTCTTGCTTGGCCAAGCGGCGCAGGCCGAGGCTGACGATGTCAGACATCGGTTCATCGGCCGGGGTGAAGCGCGACGGCTGGTTGAGCAGTTCGGGTTTCTGCGCCACATCAATCAGCAAACGACCACGAGGGGCGAGGGTGGTCAGGCCATTGACCAGGCTGTTGGCCAGCGGATAGTTGCGCGCCTGGGCGGCAAGTTTGGTGCGCTCCCAGCGTTTTTGCTCGGTCAACTGGCCTTCGGCAGCCCATTGCCCGAACAGCGCATCGCACGCGGCGGGTTGGGATTTGCCGGTCAGCCAGAGTTTATTGGCGTTGGCGTAGCCTTCGGCTTTCTGGTTATGCCCGATCTGATACTGCGCGTTCAGGCAGTCCAGTTCGGTGAAATTGAGCTTGGGGTCGTAGTACTTGACGAAGGTCGCCCAGTCGCCGCGTTCGGCCAGCCAACGCAACCAGCGCAACTTCATCCAGTTGGCCTGGGGCAGGTCACCGTGCTCGGCGAGGAATTTCTCGATTTCGACATTGCTCGCGGTTTTAAGGCGAGCGGTCAGTTCGTCATACGCCAGGTACGGCTCCAGCGGGTAATCGCTGAGGGCTTGGCTGTAACGGAAATAAGGACCGGTATCCCCTTTGGCGAGGGCGCGCTTGGCTTCATCGTAATACTGACGCTGGGTGGACAGGTCCACCGCCTGGGCTGTTTGAACGACAGTGGCAGAAAAAAGAAAACAGGATAAAAGACTGAAAAGGCGACTGCGCATGAGACATCCGGGCAGAGAAATCATGACAAGTGCGGGCATGGCCTGCACTGAATTGTCTGTAGCTTAGCCTTTTGCCAGCAGCGGGCGAAAGCTTTGCCGGCCTGTCAGCATCAGTTCGCAACATTTGTCATGCAGAGTGTCGCGAAGGTGAAATTGCCGGCCTTCTGAAGCCTCAAGTCAGGTAGAATGCGCGCCCGGTTTTTGGAGAAGCTCATGACCCTGCTCAAATTCAGCGATGTGTCCCTTGCTTTCGGCGCTATGCCGTTGTTGGACAAGGTGTCCTGGCAGATCGCCCGTGGTGAGCGGGTGTGCATCATCGGCCGCAATGGCACTGGCAAGTCCAGCATGATGAAGCTCGTCAAGGGCGACCAGAAGCCTGATGACGGCTCCGTTTGGCGCGCACCTGGCCTCAAGATTGGCGAATTGCCGCAAGAATTGCCGGTAGCCGACGAGCGGACCGTGTTCGACGTGGTGGCCGAAGGCCTGGACGGTGTCGGCGAGCTGCTCGCGCAGTATCACCACCTCAGCCAGAACATCGTCACCGACGCCGACCTGGACAAACTGATGCACGTCCAGCACGACCTCGAAGCCCGCGATGGCTGGCGTTTGCAGCAACTGGTCGACAGCACCTTGAGCCGTCTGCAGTTGCCGGCCGACAAGACCCTCGCCGAGTTATCCGGCGGCTGGCGTCGTCGCGTCCTGCTGGCTCAGGCTCTGGTTTCCGAACCCGATCTGTTGCTGCTCGACGAACCCACCAACCACCTGGATATTGGTGCAATTGCCTGGCTCGAAGAAGCGCTGAAGGATTTCCAGGGCGCCGTGCTGTTCATCACGCACGACCGTTCATTCCTGCAGAACCTCGCGACCCGCATCCTGGAACTGGATCGCGGCGGCCTGATCGACTGGAACGGCGACTACGCCAGTTTCCTCGTGCACAAAGAAGCCTCGCTGGCCGCTGAAGAAACCGCCAACGCGCTGTTCGATAAAAAGCTGGCCCAGGAAGAAGTCTGGATCCGTCAGGGCATCAAGGCGCGCCGCACCCGTAACGAAGGTCGTGTCCGCGCACTGAAAGCCTTGCGCGTCGAGCGCAGCGAACGTCGCGAGCGCACCGGCAAGGCCAACATTCAGCTGGACACCGCTGACAAATCCGGCAAGCAGGTGATGGTCCTCGAGAACGTGAGCTTCGCTCACCCGGGTGGCCCGTTCCTGATCAAGGATTTCTCGATGGTCCTGACGCGCGGCGACCGTATTGGTCTGCTGGGCGCCAACGGTACCGGCAAAACCACACTGCTGAAGCTGATGCTAAGCGGTCTGCAGCCAACCAGCGGCACGGTGGAAGAGGGGACGCGCATCGACGTGGCCTACTTCGACCAGTTGCGCCATCAGCTGGACCTGGAAAAGACCGTAATCGACAACGTCGCAGAAGGTCGCGACTTCATCGATATCGATGGTCAGAGCCGTCACGTGCTGAGCTACCTCGGCGACTTCCTGTTCAGCCCGCAGCGTGCCCGCACGCCGGTGAAGGCGCTGTCAGGTGGTGAACGTGCGCGTCTGTTGCTGGCGAAACTGTTCAGCAAACCGGCGAACCTGCTGGTCCTCGACGAACCGACCAACGACCTCGACGTCGAAACCCTCGAGTTGCTGGAAGAGGTCTTGCTGACCTTCAACGGCACCGTGCTGATGGTCAGTCACGACCGGGCATTCCTCGACAACGTGGTCACCAGCACCCTGGTCTTCGAAGGTGAAGGCAAGGTTCGCGAATACGTCGGTGGTTATCAGGACTGGCTGCGTCAGGGCGGCTCGCCGCGCCTGCTGGGCGTGACCGAGAGCAAGTCCGGCAAAGCCGACTTGACCTCCGCTGTCGTGACGGCCGAAGCTGCGCCAGTCGCTGCTGTCGTCGAAGCGCCGGTGGCGAAGAAGAAGCTCAGCTACAAATTGCAGCGTGAGCTGGAAATGTTGCCGGGTCAGATCGAAGCCATGGAACAGCAGATCGTTACCGTTGAGGCGCAAATGGCCGATGCCGGTTTCTATCAGCGTCCTGCTGCCGAGACCGCTGCAGTGATCGCTCAGTTGGAGCAGTTGCAGGCTGAGCTCGAAGTAATGGTCGAGCGCTGGGCCGAGCTGGATGCCTGATTGATCCTGCTATAAAAAAGCCCGGCGTTCAGTGATGAGCGCCGGGCTTTTCGTATGGAATGCGATTCTTGAGGCTGGACGGGCTCAATGTGGGAGCGAGCTTGCTCCGGGCGGCGATCCGACGATGACGGACTGACAGTCGACAATGATGTTGAATGTTAGATCGCTATCGTCGGATCGCCGCCCGGAGCAAGCTCGCTCCCACAGGGTTGCGAGTATTAGCTTTTGATCAGGCGCACCGCGAGCACATCACAGGGCGCACCATGCAGCACGTCATTGGCAGTCGAGCCCAGCAGCAATGCCAGGCCGTGTCGGCCATGGCTGCCCACCACGATAAGGTCGCAGGTTTGTTCCTTGGCCAGGTGGTGGATCTCCTGGCGTGGCTGGCCGTAGGTCAGGTGGCTGTATTCCTTGGAGAGTTCCGGATACTTCACGATCAGTCGGTCCAGGCGTTCCTTGGCCTGATCGAACTGCTGTTGTTGCAGTTGTGACAGGTCCATGGGGACGTCGCCACCAAAGGCCATGGCCATTGGCTCGACAATGTGCACCAGGGACAATTTCGCCCCGTTGCTCACCGACAGCTCACGGGCGCGGTGGATTACAGGGTCGCACTCTTCGGTTAGATCTACAGCGACCAGAATGTGGTTGTAGGGCATGAGGTGCTCCTCCTGAGGGTTGCAATATTGGTAAGTATGGCTGGTTTCAAGCGCATTGTTTTCAAAGTGACCCACTGCGCTCATCAAGAATCGGGAGTACAGATATGACGGTCTGGATAGTGGTGTCAATCATGTTGGTGGTACTGAGTCCGCTGGCATGGTTGCGGCCGTCGCGCCACCAGAGCGGCCGCATGGCCCTGCGCATGGAAGCGCGACGCATCGGATTGGCGATGCAACTGGCGCCTCAGGAGTGGCCGCACTGGCTGAGTCAGGAGCCACCGAGCCCTTGCGCCCAGTACCATCGACCGCGGCGTGGCAATCGGCCGGCGTGCTGGAGTTACTGGCAAAAAGCGCCGGGTGTGTGGGTCAATCAGTGGCAGGAGGTCTGCGAGGAGCCTGCGTTGCTGATTCATTTCGAAAAGTTGCCAGACAACGTTTACAAGGTCGAAGCAGACAAGCAGATGATCACGTTGTATTGGGGCGAGAAGGGCGAAGCGACGGTTTTGCAGGATATTGATGCGGTGCTGAAAGCGCTGGCATAAATCGCGGAAATTTCGCGCCGCAATGGCGCGAAACGTCCGGCATACAGGCAATAAAAAGCCCGACATCATCATCGGGCTGGAGTTGGCCAGGCAGGCCGGAAATTCTGTGTGGCGCAGATATTACGCTGGGCATTCGCCAAAAGCGTTCATGTTTTTTCCTCACGGTCCCGCCAGCGTAGCTTGTTAAACAAAGGCTGCAGCGAATTAGGGCGACTTTTCTAACTATTGATCCTATGAATGGCCTCACATGCAGCCGCATGTTGCAGGTCTTCGTGTTACGGAAATGACCGGAAAGTCGCGTTTCAACCAGTATTTTGGGCGATTGACAATTGTCGGAAATTCCGTGAAGGTGACGTACCCAAATCAAACGGGCGTATGAATTGAGCGTTTGTATTACAAACCGCTCCTACAGAATCCCGACTATCGCGTTGGCGGGTGTGCCGGGTGGATGGGCGTAGCATTGACGTTAAACGTCCTGCCGAGCCATTCGCCTGCGTCCGACGTGTACTGTTCAGCTTCCATATCGTGGAGATCAGTTGATGATTTACGAAGGTAAAGCCATCACGGTTAAGGCTCTTGAAAGTGGCATCGTCGAATTGAAATTCGACCTCAAGGGTGAGTCCGTCAACAAGTTCAACCGTCTAACCCTGAACGAACTGCGTCAGGCCGTAGACACCATCAAGGCAGATGCTTCGATCAAGGGTGTGATCGTCAGCAGTGGCAAGGACGTGTTCATCGTCGGCGCCGACATCACCGAATTTGTCGAGAACTTCAAGCTGCCTGATGCAGAGCTTGTTGCTGGCAACCTGGAAGCCAACAAGATTTTCAGCGATTTCGAAGACCTCAACGTCCCGACTGTCGCCGCGATCAACGGTATCGCCCTGGGTGGCGGTCTGGAAATGTGCCTGGCGGCGGACTACCGCGTCATGTCCACCAAGGCCAAGATCGGTCTGCCGGAAGTGAAGCTGGGCATCTACCCGGGCTTCGGCGGTACCGTGCGCCTGCCGCGCATCATCGGTGCCGACAACGCCATCGAATGGATTGCCGCCGGCAAGGAAAACCGCGCTGAAGACGCGCTGAAAGTCGGCGCAGTCGACGCAGTGGTTGCCCCTGAGAAACTGCAGGAAGCTGCTCTGGAGCTGATCAAGCGCGCCATCTCCGGCGAGTTCGACTACAAGGCCAAGCGTCAGCCGAAGCTCGAAAAGCTCAAGCTCAACGCCATCGAACAAATGATGTCGTTCGAAACCGCCAAGGGTTTCGTGGCCGGTCAAGCGGGCCCGAACTACCCGGCACCGGTCGAAGCGATCAAAACCATCCAGAAAGCCGCGAACTTCGGTCGCGACAAGGCGCTGGAAGTCGAAGCCAACGGTTTCGTCAAACTGGCCAAGACCTCTGCCGCGCAGAGCTTGATCGGTCTGTTCCTGAACGATCAAGAGCTGAAGAAAAAGGCCAAGGCCTACGACGAAATCGCCAAGGACGTGAAGCAGGCTGCCGTATTGGGCGCTGGCATCATGGGTGGCGGTATCGCTTATCAGTCGGCCTCCAAAGGTACGCCGATCCTGATGAAAGACATCAACGAGCACGGCATCGAGCAAGGTCTGGCCGAAGCTGCCAAATTGCTGGTGGGCCGCGTTGATAAAGGTCGCATGACCCCGGCGAAAATGGCCGAAGTGCTCAATGGCATTCGTCCGACCCTGTCCTACGGTGATTTCGGTCACGTCGACCTGGTCGTCGAAGCCGTTGTCGAGAATCCGAAGGTCAAGCAAGCCGTTCTGGCCGAAGTAGAAGGCAAGGTCAAAGAGGACACCATCCTCGCGTCCAACACCTCGACCATTTCCATCACCTTGCTGGCCAAAGCCCTCAAGCGTCCGGAAAACTTCGTCGGCATGCACTTCTTCAACCCGGTGCACATGATGCCGCTGGTTGAAGTGATCCGTGGCGAGAAGTCCAGCGAAGTGGCCGTTGCCACCACCGTTGCCTACGCCAAGAAAATGGGCAAGAACCCGATCGTCGTCAACGACTGCCCGGGCTTCCTGGTCAACCGCGTGCTGTTCCCGTACTTCGGCGGTTTCGCCAAGCTGGTCAGCGCCGGCGTGGACTTCGTCCGCATCGACAAGGTCATGGAAAAATTCGGCTGGCCGATGGGCCCGGCATACCTGATGGACGTGGTCGGCATCGACACCGGTCACCATGGTCGTGACGTTATGGCTGAAGGCTTCCCGGACCGCATGAAAGACGATCGCCGTTCGGCCGTCGACGTGCTCTACGAAGCCAAGCGCCTGGGCCAGAAGAACGGCAAGGGTTTCTACGCCTACGAGACCGACAAGCGCGGCAAGCAGAAGAAAGTCGCTGATCCGTCGGTACTGGAAGTGCTCAAGCCGATCGTTTTCGAACAACGCGAAGTCACTGACGAAGACATCATCAACTGGATGATGGTCCCGCTGTGCCTGGAAACCGTGCGTTGCCTGGAAGACGGCATTGTCGAAACCGCTGCCGAAGCCGACATGGGTCTGGTCTACGGTATTGGTTTCCCTCCATTCCGTGGCGGTGCGCTGCGCTACATCGATTCGATCGGTGTTGCAGAGTTCGTTGCCCTGGCTGACCAGTACGCTGATTTGGGCGCGCTGTACCACCCGACCGCAAAACTGCGTGAAATGGCCAAAACCGGCCAGCGGTTCTTCGGTTAAGCGCCCCCAACTAGAGTGAGAGTGAATATATGAGCTTGAATCCTAGAGACGTCGTGATTGTCGACTTCGGTCGTACTCCGATGGGCCGCTCCAAGGGCGGCATGCACCGCAACACCCGCGCCGAAGACATGTCGGCGCACCTGATCAGTAAACTGCTGGAACGCAACGTCAAGGTTGATCCGAGCGAAGTCGAAGACGTGATCTGGGGTTGCGTGAACCAGACCCTGGAGCAGGGCTGGAACATCGCCCGCATGGCGTCCCTGATGACTCAGATCCCGCACACTGCGGCCGGCCAGACCGTCAGTCGTCTGTGTGGTTCGTCGATGAGCGCTTTGCACACTGCTGCGCAAGCGATCATGACCGGCAACGGTGACGTATTCGTGGTTGGCGGCGTCGAGCATATGGGTCACGTCAGCATGATGCACGGTGTCGATCCGAACCCGCACATGTCCCTGTACGCGGCGAAAGCCTCGGGCATGATGGGTTTGACCGCTGAAATGCTGGGTAAAATGCACGGCATTACTCGCGAACAACAGGACGCTTTCGGCGTGCGCTCCCACCAGCTCGCTCACAAGGCGACACTGGAAGGCAAGTTCAAAGACGAAATCATCCCGATGCAGGGCTATGACGAGAACGGTTTCCTGAAACTGTTCGACTACGACGAAACCATTCGTCCGGAAACCACCCTGGAAAGCCTGGCGGCTCTGAAGCCAGCGTTCAACCCTAAGGGCGGCACCGTGACAGCCGGTACTTCGTCGCAAATCACCGATGGTGCTTCGTGCATGATCGTGATGTCGGCGCAGCGTGCACAGGACCTGGGCATTCAGCCTATGGCGGTGATTCGTTCGATGGCGGTGGCAGGTGTAGACCCGGCAATCATGGGCTATGGTCCAGTACCGGCCACACAAAAAGCACTGAAACGCGCGGGTCTTGGCATTAACGATATCGACTTCTTCGAGCTCAACGAAGCTTTCGCCGCACAGGCCCTGCCAGTGCTGAAAGATTTGAAAGTGCTCGACAAGATGAACGAGAAGGTTAACCTGCACGGCGGCGCGATCGCCCTGGGTCACCCATTTGGTTGCTCTGGTGCGCGTATCTCCGGCACTCTGTTGAACGTGATGAAGCAAAATGGCGGCACCTTCGGGGTAGCCACCATGTGCATTGGTCTCGGCCAAGGCATCTCCACCGTCTTCGAACGCGTTTAAGCGTTTCGTTGAAGGAAGCCGGGGCCAAGTGCCCCGGTTTTTGTTTTTCTGAATTTATTTTTTGTTTTTATTTTGAAAAGATTTGAGCGAGGGCCAAACCATGCCGATACAACCTGGGCTCTACCAACATTACAAAGGTCCGCAGTACCGCGTATTCAGTATTGCGCGGCATTCTGAAACCGAAGAGGAAGTGGTCTTCTACCAAGCCCTGTATGGCGATTACGGCTTTTGGGTGCGTCCCTTGAGCATGTTCCTGGAGTCGGTCGAGGTTGACGGCGAAAAGGTGCCACGCTTTGCTTTGGTGCAAGCCGAACCAAGCCTTTTTTCCAAGCCATAAGCTGAGTGCGCGCAATACCCTGCGCTTGACCTCACCTTGTAGCCACTATATATAGCGGTGCCGCGTCAGGCGCCAACCGCCTTTCACTTCTAGAATTCAGGAATTTTCTGATCCATGGGCAAATCGCTGGTCATTGTGGAATCCCCGGCTAAGGCCAAGACCATCAACAAGTATCTGGGTAACCAATACGTGGTGAAGTCGAGTATCGGCCATATCCGAGACCTGCCCACCAGCGGTTCGGCTAGCGCCAGCAAGGAGCCAGCCGCCAAGCGCGGCAAGGCCGCCGCGGGTGAAGGTCCGGTGCTCACGCCGAAAGAAAAGGCGCGCAAGCAGCTGGTCTCTCGCATGGGGGTCGATCCCGATCATGGCTGGAAAGCCAAGTACGAGATCCTCCCAGGCAAGGAAAAGGTCATCGAAGAGCTGCGCCGGCTCGCCAAAGATGCTGACACCATCTATCTCGCAACCGACTTGGATCGCGAGGGGGAAGCCATTGCCTGGCACCTGCGCGAAGCCATCGGTGGTGATGACAGCCGCTACAAGCGCGTGGTGTTCAACGAAATCACCAAGAAAGCGATCCAGGAAGCCTTCTCCAAACCGGGCGAGCTGGACATTGATCGTGTAAACGCCCAACAAGCGCGTCGCTTCCTCGACCGCGTGGTGGGTTACATGGTTTCGCCACTGCTGTGGGCCAAAGTGGCTCGTGGTCTGTCCGCCGGTCGCGTGCAGTCTGTAGCCGTGAAGCTGGTGGTTGAGCGTGAGCGTGAAATCCGCGCGTTCAACCCGGAAGAGTACTGGGAAGTTCACGCCGACCTCGGCACCGCCAAGGGCGCAACCGTGCGCTTCGATGTGGCTCGCGAGAAAGGCGAAGCCTTCAAGCCGCTTAACGAAGCCCAGGCCATGGCCGCGCTGGAGAAACTCAAGGCTTCCAGCTACAGCATCGTCAAGCGCGAAGACAAACCGACCAGCAGCAAGCCGTCGGCACCGTTCATCACGTCCACCCTGCAACAGGCCGCCAGTAACCGCCTGGGCTTCGGCGTGAAGAAAACCATGATGATGGCCCAGCGTCTGTACGAAGCTGGCTACATCACTTACATGCGTACCGACTCCACCAACCTCTCGGCCGATGCCGTGACGATGGCGCGTACTTATATTGAAGGCGAGTTCGGCAAGAAGTACCTGCCGGAAAACCCGAACGTCTACAGCAGCAAGGAAGGCGCACAAGAGGCTCACGAAGCGATTCGTCCGTCCGACGCCAACACCGAACCAAGCAAGCTGTCGGGCATGGAGCGCGATGCTGAGCGGCTCTACGAGCTGATCTGGCGCCAATTCCTCGCTTGCCAGATGCTGCCGGCCCAATACCTGTCGACCACTGTCACCGTCGGTGCCGGTGATTTCGAGTTGCGCGCCAAGGGCCGCATCCTGAAGTTCGACGGTTACACCCGCGTCATGCCGCAAATTGCCAAGCCTGGCGATGATGACGTGCTGCCGGACATGGCTCAGGGCGACGCGATGAAGCTGATCAAGCTTGATCCGACCCAGCACTTCACCAAGCCGCCAGCGCGTTACTCGGAAGCGAGTCTGGTTAAAGAAATGGAAAAACGCGGCATCGGTCGTCCTTCGACCTACGCAGCGATCATTTCGACCATCCAGGATCGTGGCTACGTAGCGCTGCACAATCGTCGTTTCTACTCGGAAAAGATGGGCGACATCGTTACCGAGCGTCTGGCCGAGAGCTTCTCCAATCTCATGGACTACGGTTTCACCGCCGGCATGGAAGAGAACCTCGATGACGTGGCTCAGGGTGAGCGCGACTGGAAGAACGTGCTCGACGAGTTCTACGGCGATTTCAAGAAGAAACTTGAAGTAGCCGAAAGCGCCGAAGGCGGCATGCGCGCCAACCAACCGGTGATGACTGACATTCCGTGTGTGCTATGCGGTCGTCCGATGCAGATTCGTACCGCATCGACCGGCGTGTTCCTCGGCTGCTCGGGCTACAGTCTGCCGCCGAAAGAGCGCTGCAAGGCCACCGTCAACCTGGTGCCGGGCGACGAAATCGCGGCGGACGACGAGGGTGAATCGGAATCGCTGGTGCTGCGTGGCAAGCACCGCTGCCCGATTTGCAGTACGGCGATGGACGCTTACCTGCTGGATGAGAAGCGCAAGCTGCACATCTGCGGTAACAACCCGGATTGCTCTGGCTACGAAATCGAAGAGGGCACTTATCGCATCAAAGGCTACGAAGGTCCGAGCTTGGAATGCGACAAGTGCGGCAGCGAGATGCAGCTCAAGACTGGCCGTTTCGGCAAGTTCTTCGGTTGTACCAATGCGACGTGCAAGAACACCCGCAAATTGCTGAAAAGCGGTGATGCAGCACCGCCGAAGATGGATCCGGTGAAGATGCCTGAGCTGAAATGCGAAAAGGTCAACGACACCTATATCCTGCGCGACGGTGCTTCCGGCCTGTTCCTGGCGGCCAGTCAATTCCCGAAAAACCGCGAGACGCGTGCTCCGCTGGTCATGGAAATTGTGCCGCACAAGGATGAGATCGATCCGAAGTACCACTTCCTCTGCGAAGCACCGAAGAAAGATCCGGACGGCCTGCCTGCTGTGATCCGCTACAGCCGTAAAACCAAAGAGCAGTACGTACAGACTGAAGTCGACGGTAAGCCGACTGGCTGGAAGGCGTACTACGACGGCGGCAAGTGGACGGTTGAAGACAAGCGCCCGGCGAAGACCGCTAAGGCTTGACAGGTGCTGTACTGAAAAGGCCGCATGACAACCCTCGGGTTTTCATGCGGCCTTTTTGTTTTGTGCTTGCGGTGAACTCGGGTGATCCACGACACTGTCTGACCTGCGTGAAGCAATTCTTTCGTTGTGGAGGCTGCCGTCATGGCCCACGAACTCTATACCCGTACCAACCAGAAGATCTACTTCGCCGGCCTTTCGCTGGAAGCGCTCGCCAGAGCCGAAGAGGGGCGGGCGATGAACTCCCTGGCGCTGATCCAGGCCGGACGCGAGTCGGCCTTGTTTCACCTGTACGGTGCGTTGCTGGGGCTATGCCATGAAATCGCCGGTTTCTATCGCCTGCCTCAAGCCAATGCGCCTCGGGCAGAGCTGCTGCTGACGCGTGAAGTGCTTGAAACCATCGCGATTCCGGAAATGGCCGAGATGGTCGAGTTGGCCAATAATTCGGAAACCTGGCTGGCCAAACTGCTGGCAGCCCATGCGGCACTGTTTCAGCCGCCACGGGCGCCGCACAAGCCTAAGGGTGACGTGACGCAGCCGCTGATCCTGGCCGTTAACCTGGATGAAGAAGAGGCTCCACAAGAGCTGAGCCGGGAAGAGCTGGAGAGCTGGCGTCAGAATCTCAAGGGGCTGGCGATTCGGTTTCGCGAAGGTCTGAACGAGTGCTGAGCACATAATCGCATCGGACACTGCGTTACGTCGGTCTCTTCAGGGATGAAGCATGTCTTCCATTTTGCACAACAAAAAACTGCGTCAGTTATTTGAACAGTCGGACGCCCGTGTCGAAGCGGCGACCAGTACCGCCGATCTGCTCGAGGTGATAAAGCAGCTCAGGGCTTTTGGTGGACCGCTGGAGTTCGATAACGCTACACCCAGACTGTTCCGTAATATCGGTTTGGGATTGATCGCCGCCACCCTTCTTTTCGTACCTTTTATCGTGCTGGGCATCGCTTTTCTATTGGGTGGCTGGCTTGTCATGGATCACAGGTCCGGTGTGATCGACGCACTCTCCAGGAAAATCACTCATAAATCTTCATTGCTCACCCATGGGTTGAGGGAGTCGTTCAACCCGGATGTGAAAGTGCTGGAGAGTCTGGGCGGGGAGTTCAAGGACTTCCATCGAGGCTCCTACAGCCGACAGATTTTGAAATCGGTTCAAGGTACCTACTTTGGCGCGGTTCATGAGTTGCCCTTCACTTACCAGCACTTACAGTACGTTGATCGCGAAACTTACAAGACCACCGTGCCAGACGGGGCAGGCGGTACCAAGGTTGAAACCAAAACGGTTGACCGCGAGTTCGCACGGCACAGCCTGGTACTGGATTTTCCGTGGGTCGAGAATGTGGTCGTGCGCGGCGACAGGCATTGGGGGTTGGATCTTGAGGAGACTCTGGATACAGCATCCAGTGAATTCAATAGCACGTTTCACCTGACAGGCAGTACCCAGATGGCCTGTGCTGTTTTTGCCAAGCCCGCGACGGTGCTGCACCTGCTGCAGCTTCATCAGCAATTGAGCGACATCAATCTGGAGTTCTCGGAACATGGGCGGCTGTGCCTGAGTTTCAGCGATGCTGGATTGCTTGCGCCAAGCGCATCCGAGGGGCTTAAAAATCTGCAGGCCTTTGAGCAGCTCGTCGAGACGGGTATTCGTTTGCCTCGTCTGGACCTCCTGCTGTCGTGGGTCCACCGACTGGCCGAATTGCATGACGATAACTTCGCGCTTTCCCCGAAACCTTTAAAAAACATGGAGTATTAGACGATGGGGTTGTTATTGATTATCGCGGCGGTAGTCGGGATTACCTTCTGGACCTGTTACAACCGAATCATTGGGCGACATAACCGCGTTCAGCGCGCCTGGGCCGATGTCCTGGTTTATGAGCGGCAGAAAACCAGGGTGCTCGATTTGCTTGAGCAGCAGGTTGCGGGTTTCAAGGAGTACGAAAGTGCACTGCTGGAAAAGATCACGGGTCTGCGCTCGGCCATCGGCAAGCTGCCACAAGAGGCGAACGGGGACGCTCTACAGCCGGTGCAAAAGGGAACACGGGAATTGCTGGCGGGATTGACTGTGGCATTTGAAGCTTATCCAGAGCTCAAGGCCAATGAGTTGGTTAACAACTTCATGCGGGAAATCACTGAGCAGCAAGAAAACATCGGTGCGGCCATTACCATCTTCAATGGCGCGGTAGAGGTGTTCAATAACTCGATCCAAATGTTTCCTAACTCCTTTGTTAATGGCTGTCTCAACAAAAAATCGGTAATCATTCCATTTTCCGACTCCCAGGCTTCCGCAGCATTTGAGTACAAGCCGAATTTTTAAAGGGGCAGGACAATAGGCTCGGTCGGACTGGAATGCTCGCAAAAAGGTTTTTTTAACGGCCGGTTGATTACCGTTCCTCAAGATCCCGAGCGAAGCCTGGCCGATGCCTATATAATCCCCGCCTTTCGTGGAGAACAGACCTTTATGCCAACGTCCTTTCTAGAAATCGTCGAGTTACCAGACGGCCGTATTGAGCTGCGCAGGGCTGAGGACGAGGGTTCTCTGGTTACTTTGGATTTCTCCGAGGATGCCAAAGCGTTCCTGCAGGGCCAGCACGTGGAAGTCGCCAAGGCGATGTTGAGCGTCGGCGTTCAGATGGCCGGACGCTTGGTTGAAGGTGATTTCAATACGGACGAGGGGACTCGGGTTCTTCATTGATCCCTCCCGTCGGTTTTTTACTGATATCGCTACAGGTCGGCTTCTCTATCCTTGGAGAAGCCCCGCGCTGTTCAATGCGCGCTTTGTTTGTCAGTTAACCCAATCGAATATTCAGGCTTTGTGCGTCCCCGATCCGGGCGGCGCTGATCAACTGTTGCCGTGAAGTTGTGCTCAATGGGTTGAGCCAACTGACTACCGTGTGGCTGCGGCCCAGGCGCAAGGCCTCGCAGGTCAACTGCTGAGCGCTCTGAGTGCCACGCGGTTGCAGCAGCAGGATGCGTTCGCGGTTAAGGCCGGCGTCCCGCAACCAGGTCTGGGTCAGGCTGGCGGGCGGAGCTATCAGTGTCAGCCAGCGCGCGTCCTGGTCCTGACTCAGTTCCCTGAGAATCGGCGCAAGAAGGTTCAGGCAGTTCCCGGCTGCACCACGCAGCGACAGCTCACTGAAGACTTCGGGCTCGGCGCTCCAGGGTGACTCGACCACGTCTTTCAGGATCGGCGCCAATGGCTGCACCATGAAAGCCTCGAACAACGGCAGTTGGGCTTGCTGTGATGTGTGTGGGAACTGCATAAAGCCTCCTTTAGCGGCGAATGACGCCGACACTCAAGCCTTCGATCACCAGTTCCTGATCTTTCAGGTTCACTTCGATAGGGGCGAATTCAGGGTTTTCGGCAATCAACCAGACCTTGCTGCCATCGCGCTTGAAACGCTTTACGGTCACTTCATCGCCGATCCGCGCTACCACGATCTGGCCGTTGCGGGCTTCGCGGGTGGTGTGCACGGCCAGCAGGTCACCGTCGAAAATGCCCACATCCTTCATGCTCATGCCATGAACCCGAAGTAGATAGTCGGCGCGAGGATGGAAAAACGACGGGTTGATGTTGCAGGACTCTTCGATGTGCTGCTGGGCAAGGATCGGAGCACCGGCAGCCACTCGGCCAATGATCGGCAGGGTGGACTCGTCGGCCTTGGCTTCGAAGCCGGGGATGCGAATACCACGGGAAGCACCGGGCGTCATCTCGATCGCGCCCTTGCGGGCCAGCGCCTTGAGGTGTTCTTCTGCCGCATTGGGCGACTTGAAACCCAGCTCCTGAGCGATTTCCGCGCGGGTGGGCGGGTAGCCGTTGTCTTCGAGGCAGCGTTTGATGAAGGCCAGAATCTCTGCTTGGCGTGGCGTCAGCTTTAGCATATTGATCGCTCTGTCTTTTTATACAGTGACTGGGATTATATACAGTGAAACGGTCTTGGCAATGCTCCTTTTTTTGCCGACCGCCAGACGGTCGATGAGCCTGCTGATTCACGCTTGAGAGTTGTATGGTTAAATAGGTGACCGACCATTCCCAAAGCGGACCGTCAGGCTTGACAAGGCCTGGGCTGAAACGTATGTTTCAAACAAGTGTTTGTCAGGCGGAGTAGCCATGGCCCAGTCGGAAACCGTTGAACGCATTCTTGATGCTGCCGAGCAATTGTTCGCGGAAAAAGGTTTTGCTGAAACCTCATTGCGTCTGATCACCAGCAAGGCCGGTGTCAATCTGGCGGCGGTGAACTATCACTTCGGTTCGAAGAAGGCGCTGATCCAGGCAGTTTTCTCGCGCTTTCTCGGGCCGTTCTGCTTAAGCCTTGATAAAGAGCTGGAGCGGCGTCAGGCCAAGCCGGATAACAAGCCGACGCTTGAAGAGTTGCTAGAAATCCTTGTCGAGCAAGCCTTGGTGGTGCAACCACGCAGCGGCAACGATCTGTCGATTTTCATGCGCTTGCTGGGTCTGGCTTTCAGTCAGAGCCAAGGGCACTTGCGACGTTATCTGGAAGACATGTACGGCAAGGTATTCCGCCGCTACATGATGTTGGTCAATGAAGCTGCACCGCGTATTCCGCCGATTGAGCTGTTCTGGCGTGTGCACTTCATGCTCGGCGCCGCCGCGTTCAGCATGTCCGGTATCAAAGCCTTGCGCGCAATTGCCGAGACCGACTTCGGCGTCAACACCTCCATTGAGCAAGTCATGCGTCTGATGGTGCCGTTCCTGGCGGCGGGCATGCGCGCCGAAACCGGTGTGACCGACGCGGCCATGGCCACCGCGCAGTTGCGTCCGCGCAGCAAATCAACCCCGGTTGCCGCCAAGGTTTAACCGCGCACGGGTGGGCGCGGCAGCTGACATCCGCTAAGCTAGCCGCCCATGCCGACTCTCGTTCTGAACCCGCTCCCCGTTTGTATCGCCGACCTGCCGGGCATTGCCCATGGCGGCGATTGCGTGCGAGCCGGGTTTATCGTTATCAAGGAATCTCTATGACTGCTGGCCTGCAAGGCTCGTTGATGGTGGACGTCGCCGGTACCTGGCTGACGGCTGAAGATCGCCAATTGTTGCGCCAGCCCGAAGTGGGCGGCCTGATCATTTTCGCCCGCAACATCGAACACCCGCGTCAGGTGCGCGAGTTGAGCGCCGCAATCCGCGCCATTCGCCCCGATCTGCTGCTGGCAGTCGATCAGGAGGGCGGCCGGGTTCAGCGCTTGCGTCAGGGCTTCGTACGACTGCCAGCCATGCGCGCCATCGCTGACAACCCGAATGCCGAGTACCTCGCCGAGCAGTGCGGCTGGATCATGGCGACTGAAGTGCTGGCTGTCGGCCTCGATCTGAGTTTCGCTCCGGTGCTGGACCTCGACTTCCAGCGCAGCGCCGTGGTCGGCACCCGTTCATTTGAAGGTGATCCCGAGCGTGCAGCGTTGCTGGCGGGAGCCTTCATTCGCGGCATGAACAGCGCCGGCATGGCCGCCACTGGCAAGCACTTTCCCGGTCATGGCTGGGCCGAGGCCGACTCCCACGTCGCAATCCCTGTTGATGAGCGCAGTCTCGACGAAATCCGCGCCAATGACCTGGTGCCGTTCACCCGACTGAGCAAGCAATTGGCTGCGGTCATGCCGGCCCACGTTATCTATCCGCAAGTCGATTCCCAACCTGCCGGCTTCTCCCGCCGCTGGTTGCAGGACATCCTGCGTGGCGAGCTGCAATTTGACGGCGTGATCTTCAGCGATGACCTGTCCATGGCTGGCGCCCACGTGGTCGGCGATGCGGCCAGCCGTATCGAAGCAGCGCTGACGGCCGGTTGCGACATGGGCCTGGTGTGCAACGATCGCGCGGCCGCTGAATTGGCCCTGAGCGCCGCCCAGCGTCTGAAGGTCAAGCCGTCCGAGCGTATTGCGCGGATGCGCGGCCAGTCGTACGCCAGCACTGAATACCGTCAAGACCCGCGCTGGCTGGCAGCCGTCGGCGCGCTCAAAGAAGCTCAACTGATTGATTGAGGACTGTTCGTTATGACGGTTTACGCGATTATCGGTGGAACCGGCCTGACTCAACTCGAAGGCCTGAGTATTCGTCAGTCACTGGCGGTGGACACGCCGTACGGCGCGCCTTCGGCTGAAGTGCAGATTGGCGAGTACGCCGGCAAGGAAGTGCTGTTTCTTGCGCGTCACGGTCATCCTCACCGTTTTCCGCCGCATCAGGTGAACTACCGCGCCAACCTCTGGGCGCTGAAACAGGCTGGCGCCGAAGCGATTCTCGCGGTTAACGCCGTGGGTGGGATTCATTCCTCGATGGGGACTGGACATTTGTGCGTGCCGCATCAGCTGATCGACTACACCAGTGGTCGCGAACACACCTATTTCGCCGATGATCTGCAGCAGGTCACACACATCGACTTCAGCTATCCCTACAGCGAGCCACTGCGTCAGCAGTTGATCGCGGCGCTGGCGGCCGAAGGTGTCGACTACAGCAGCCAAGGCGTGTACGCCTGCACTCAAGGACCACGTCTGGAAACTGCCGCTGAAATCGCCAGACTGGAGCGCGATGGATGCGACATCGTGGGTATGACCGGGATGCCGGAAGCGGCATTGGCTCGCGAGCTGGAACTGGATTACGCCTGTCTGGCGCTGGTAGTAAACCCGGCAGCGGGCAAGTCGACGGCAGTGATTACCATGGCCGAGATCGAGCAAGCGCTGCATGACGGAATGGGTAAGGTGAAATCGACGTTGGCTCGGGTGCTTAAAGGCTGAGCAGTTATCACACCGAGTTGACCCCATCGCGAGCAAGCTCACTCCCACAGGGGTATCGCTGTACCTGTGGGGGCGAGCTTGCTCCGGGCGGCGTTCCGACGATGACGATTTGAAAAATCACCGCTATTTTTCGAACTTGTCCGGCAGCGGCGCAAACAACGCTTCAATATCATCACTCTGCAACTTCCAGTCCCCGGTCTTGCGTCCATCCAGCACGCCAGCCGCCAAGTCGGATTTTTCCTTCTGCAGATGCTGAATCTTCTCTTCCACGGTGCCCCTGGCAATCATCTTGTAGACGAACACCGGCTTTTCCTGACCGATGCGATACGCCCGGTCAGTCGCCTGATTTTCCGTCGCCGGATTCCACCACGGATCATAGTGAATCACCGTGTCGGCTTCGGTCAGGTTCAGGCCGACGCCACCCGCCTTCAGGCTGATCAGAAAGATCTGACGCTTGCCGCTCTGGAAGTCTTTGACCGGGGCACGCCGGTCGCGGGTCTGCCCGGTCAGCAACGCATAATCGACTCCGCGTTTTTTCAGCTCATCTTCAATCAGCGACAGCATTGAGGTGAACTGCGAGAACAGCAGAATCCGCCGACCTTCATCGAACAATTCCTCAAGCATTTCCATCAGGCTGTCGAGCTTGCCCGACGTGCTGCCGCGAGTGGGCAGGGTGGCATCGTTGACCAGGCGCAAATCGCAGCACACCTGACGCAGCTTCAGTAGCGCCTCAAGAATGATGATCTGGCTACGCGCCACGCCCTTGCGGGTGATCTCGTCGCGGACTTTCTTGTCCATCGCCAGGCGCATGGTTTCGTACACGTCGCGCTGGGCTTCGTTGAGCTCGACCCAATGGATGATTTCGGTTTTCGGCGGCAACTCGGTCGCCACTTGTTCCTTGGTTCGACGCAGCAGGAACGGTTTTATCCGGCCGTTGAGGTGCTGAAGTCGCACTTCGCTGGCGCGCTTTTCGATCGGCACGCGGTAATCGCGATTGAAGCTTTTCACGTCACCCAGCCAGCCGGGCAGCAGGAAATGAAACAGCGACCACAGCTCGCCCAAGTGGTTTTCCAACGGCGTGCCGCTCAGGCACAGGCGCTGGCGGGCATTCAACTCGCGGGCAGCTTGGGCGGCCTTGCTATTGGGGTTCTTGATGTATTGCGCCTCGTCCAGAACCAACACGTGCAAAGGCTGCGCGGCGAGACGTTCAACGTCCTTGGGCAGCAGCGCATAGG
This sequence comes from Pseudomonas fluorescens, assembly GCF_000968015.1. Classification (GTDB taxonomy): domain Bacteria; phylum Pseudomonadota; class Gammaproteobacteria; order Pseudomonadales; family Pseudomonadaceae; genus Aquipseudomonas; species Aquipseudomonas fluorescens_W. The sequence continues at coordinate 22,924 of NZ_LACH01000045.1, read as the reverse complement.
TGGTCAGGATCAGGTCGTAATCGGCCAGCGTGTCAAAATGCTTTTTGCGACTGGCACCGTACAGCGCCAGCACTTTGAGTTGCGGCGTGAAGTGCGCCGCTTCATCCAGCCAGTTGGGGATCAGGCTGGTGGGCATCACCACCATGCACGGCCGATCGAGGCGTCCGGCGTTCTTCTCACTGAGAATGTGCGCCAGGGTCTGTAGGGTTTTACCCAGACCCATGTCGTCCGCGAGTATCCCGCCGACTTCCAGTTGCCGCAACGACTGCATCCAGCTCAAGCCTTCCAGCTGATAGGGGCGCAAGGTCGCGTTCAAGCCTTCCGGTGCGGTCGCGGTGAAGTCCTTGATGTCCCGCAGCCGCTGGGCAAAGGTGCGAATTTGCTCGCCGCCTTCCCAGAGCAGCGGCAGGTCTTCCAGCGGATTCAGTCGCGTGGCATCGGCTTTGCTCAGGCGCAGCGTCGTTTCGCCGGGCCCTTGCAGGTAGAACTCGCCGAGGGTCGCCAACACCGGTTTCAATCGGCCGAAGGGCAGGGCGACCTGCAACGGGCCGTACTCGGAGTTCGGGCGATTGGGGATGTTCACCAGGATCAACTCGTCATCGCGACGTCGGGCCAGTCGTTCCGGGTTGAGGATCTCGGTGTGAGAACGCATCAGGTTCAACAGGATCGGCAGCAGACTCAGCCGCTCGCCGTTGACGATGATTCCCAGCTCCAGATCGAACCAGTCGCGCTCCGGGGCCTGTTCGACGGTGGCGTACCAATCGTCCACGGCAGTCAGGTCGAAACCGAAGTCTTCGTCGATCTGCAACTCCCAGCCTTGGGTGCGCAGCTTCGGCAGTTCATTGAGGGTGAAGGTCAGCCAGGCGCTGTCGTTGACCATCTCGAAAAGTTCGCCGGCACTTTCCGGCAAGGCCTTGCTTTGCCGGGTGGCAATTTTGAAGCCGAGTATTCGCAATTGCTCCCTGTAGGTCTGTTCGACTTCCGGGTGACGTTTTATCCGAAGTGTCTGGGTTTCCTGACGAATCAGAATGTCGGCGTTCTTCTGCCCGGAAACGTATTCATCCAGATAGCTGAAAGACAACGCAGCGCGATGCTGAATATAACGCTGCATCTTTCCATTGCGCGGTTCGAAGGCGCTGAACTCGATGCTCGCCAGCCACAAGCGCGGCACCGGTTGCACGTTATCCACCAGCACTTGCGGTGGCGCCTTAGGGCTTCGGTTTTCCAGTACGGCTTGAAGTTTCTCGAGTAGCTCAGCGTCTTGCGCAGCGGCGGGGTAGGCCAGGGTTTCCTGCACTTTCAGCAGTACCGCCGCGCAATGCTTGCAGTTGCTGTGGACCGGGCAGGTGCAGGTGGCATCGATCATCAACAACGTGGCTTTGGCTGACTCGCGCAGGCGAATGGTCTGACGGTAAACGTTACCGCCAGAGCCCTCGCAGGCGGCAATGATCGTGGCGTCGCCGGCCTCGACGATCCTGACGCGGTTCTCCAAAGCGTAGCGACGGCCACGCTCCAGGCTCTGTTCCTTGAATCGGCTGACCCAGGAAGGTGCCAGGGGTTTGCTCAGGGTCGCTGACATAAGGACTCAATCAGTCCGGAATTTCATCGGGGACTGGCCGAGGCGCAGGGGCAGTCAGCGAGGTGATCTTGATCAGCAGGCCGAGGTGGCCATTGTCGAGGAAGTTCAGCTGGCCGTTCTTGGTGTGGCTTTCCTGCTTCATACGTTCGCTGGCGGTGACCATGCCGTTGGCGTCGATCTGGTTGACCCAGAAGTCTGCATCCACATCGGTGAACCGTCCCAGTTTCATGCTCAGCGTGCCCTCGATCGGGAACTGGCCGAACTGTTCTTTGCCATCGCTGATCGCAACTTTGCTGGCTTCTTCGCCAAGGTTCTGTTGCCAGGCCTTGTGCAGCAACACCGTGTATTCATTGCTGGCGGTGAGTTTTTCCACTTCACCATTGAGGCTCGGTGTGCGCAGGCTGTCGGGGCTGATGGGTTGAGCACCGGCCGCCCAGTCTTCCGGCGCGGCGCGGCTGACGATGGCGGGCACGGCGTTTTGGCGGACCAGAATCATTTCAATCTGATACAAGTCATCGGCAAATGCCGTCGGGGTGACCAGTGCTGTTATTAACATTGGCAACAAGGTCAGAAAGCGAAACAGGCGCATGCGGCGTCCTTCAAGCAGTTTTCGGAATGAGGTGCTCAAACAGCGCCTCTACAGTATTAAAGCGCTCTTCCGGGCGCTCCATCGGCACCTGGAATTTAAACATCGTGGCGCCTTCAAATTTGTAGCGTTTGGGCTGGCTCTGGATCAGCTTGATCAGCGTCAGCGGGTCGACCGGGGTCTGCGTCGCGAACTCGATTCGGCCACCTTGCGGGCCGCCGTCGACTTTCTTGATGCCCAGTAGTTCGGCCTGCAATTTCAGCGCGGTAATGCGCATCAGGTTCTTGGTCGGTTCCGGCAACAGCCCGAAACGATCGATCATCTCCACCTGCAAGTCCTTGAGGCCTTCCTCGTCGGTGGCCGAGGCAATGCGTTTGTAGAGAATCAGTCGGGCATGCACGTCCGGCAGATAGTCCTCGGGAATCAACGCTGGTACTCGCAGATTGACTTCCGGACCACCGCCGAGCGGTTGATCGAGGTTCGGTTGTTCGCCCTTGCGGATCGACTTCACCGCGCGCTCGAGCATTTCCATGTACAGCGTGAAACCGACGGCCTGGATCTGTCCACTCTGCCCGTCGCCGAGCAATTCGCCGGCGCCACGGATTTCCAGGTCGTTGGTGGCAAGCACGAAGCCCGCGCCGAGGTCCTGTGTATTGGCGATCGCTTCCAGACGCTTTTCGGCGTCAGGCGTGATTTGCTGGCGCGGCGGCGTCAGCAAATAAGCGTAAGCCTGGTGGTGACTGCGTCCGACCCGGCCGCGCAACTGGTGCAGCTGCGCCAGGCCGAACTTGTCGGCACGCTCGATGATGATGGTGTTGGCGCTCGGCACGTCAATGCCGGTCTCGATGATGGTCGAGGCGATCAGCACGTTGAAGCGCTTGTGGTAGAAGTCGCTCATCACTTGTTCGAGATCGCGTTCGCGCATCTGACCGTGGCCGATGCCGATCCGTGCTTCCGGCACCAGTTCAGCGAGGTCGGCGGCGCATTTCTCGATGGTCTTCACGTCGTTGTGCAGGTAATAGACCTGACCACCACGCAACAGCTCACGGAGCAAGGCCTCTTTGACCGTGCTCTTGTTCTGCTCCATGACGAAAGTCCGTACCGACAGGCGACGCGCCGGCGGCGTGGCGATGATCGACAGGTCGCGCATGCCCGACACCGCCATGTTCAGCGTGCGCGGAATCGGCGTGGCGGTCAGGGTGAGGATGTCGACTTCACTGCGCAAGGCCTTGAGCTGTTCCTTCTGACGGACACCGAAACGGTGCTCTTCGTCGATGATCACCAGCCCCAGGTTTTTGATTTTTACATCGTCGGACAGCAACTTGTGCGTGCCGATGACGATGTCGATCTTGCCTTCGGCCAGATCCGCAACCGCGGCGTTTACTTCTTTGGTCGATTTGAAGCGGCTCATCACTTCCACGCTCACCGGCCAGTCGGCGAAGCGGTCGCGGAAGCTGTTGTAATGCTGCTGGGCGAGCAGGGTGGTCGGCACCAGAATCGCCACTTGGCGACCGCCATGCACCGCGATGAACGCTGCGCGCATCGCCACTTCGGTCTTGCCGAAACCGACGTCGCCGCAGACCAGTCGGTCCATCGGTTTCGGCGCGAGCATATCGGTGCGCACGGCATCGATGGTGGTTTGCTGGTCCGGGGTTTCTTCGAACGGGAAGCCGGCGCTGAAGGTTGCGTAATCGGCTTTCGGGTCGGCGAATGCATAACCTTCGCGAGCGGCGCGACGGGCATAGATGTCGAGCAACTCGGCGGCCACATCGCGTACTTGTTCGGCAGCTTTGCGTTTGGCTTTCTGCCAGGTCTCGGAGCCCAGGCGGTGCAGCGGGGCCAGGGCATCGTCGCTGCCGGTGTAACGGGCGATCAGATGCAAGTTGGCCACCGGCACGTAAAGCTTGGCGTTTTCGGCGTATTCGAGGGTCAGGAATTCGGCAGCCTGACTATCGATTTCCAGAATCGTCAGCCCGAGATAGCGACCGACACCGTGATCGATGTGCACCACCGGTGCGCCTTCGCGCAGCTCGGTAAGGTTTTTGATCACGGCATCGTTGTTGGCGTCGGCGCGTTTCTCGCGGCGACGGCGCTGCATCACGCGCTGACCGAACAGCGGGCTTTCGGCGACCAGTGCCAGGGCCGGGTCATCAAGCACCAGGCCTTCGTCGAGCGGCGCGATGGTGATCGCCAGGCGCTCCTTGCTCGCGACAAAGTCTGGCCAGCTGTCGACGGTTTTTGGGCGCAGCTTCAAGCGTTCCAGCAATTCCAGTAACACTTCGCGACGGCCCGCCGACTCGGCGGTAAACAGCACGCGACCGGGAAACTCGTCGAGGAAACCGGCCAGCGCCGCCAACGGTTGGGTGGCCTTGGCTTCGATGGCCAGGTTCGGCAGCTCCCGAGCGGGGAAGCGCTCGCGGCCAACGCCGGTCTCCACGTCCTGTTGACTGGCGACCACGCGCGGCCAGTTCTTCAGCCGAGCGAAGCAATCTTCCACTGGCAAGAACAGTTCAGCCGGCGGCAATAAAGGACGGGCCGGATCGACGCGACGCTCTTCGTAACGATTACGCACGTCGTTCCAGAAGTTTTCCGCCGCCTGCTCGATGCCGGGCAGGGAAAACACTTGCGTGTCCTGCGGCAGGTAATCGAACAGCGTGGAAGTTTCGTCGAAGAACAGCGGCAGGTAGTACTCGATACCGGCCGGTGTAATCCCGCTGCTCAAGTCCTGGAAGATCGGGCAGCGACGGAAGTCGACATCGAAGCGCTCACGGAAGCGCGCCTTGAAGCGGGTGACCGCATCCTTTTGCAGCGGAAACTCTCTCGCTGGCAGGAGGCGAACCGTTTCAACCTTGTCGATGGAGCGCTGGTTTTCCGGATCGAAGGTACGAAGGGTCTCGATTTCGTCGTCGAACAGGTCGATGCGAAAAGGCAGTTTGCTGCCCATCGGGAACAGGTCGATCAGGGAGCCGCGGACGGTAAATTCACCGTGCTCGTAGACGGTATCGACGTAGCGATAGCCGCTGGCCTCAAGCCGGGTGCGCATTTGCTCGACATCGAGCTTTTGGCCGATGTCCAGCACCAGGCTGCTGCCGAGCAGGAATTTGGTCGGCGCAAGGCGATGCAGGGCCGTCGTGATCGGCACGACCAGAACGCCATGACTCAGCTCCGGCAATCGATACAACGCCGAGATTCGCTGGGAAATAATGTCCTGGTGCGGCGAAAACAGATCGTAGGGCAGGGTTTCCCAGTCCGGGAAATGCAGCACCGGCAAATCCGGGGCGAAGAAACTCAGCTCCTGTTCCAGCCGTTCGGCACTTTGGCTGTCGGCGGTCAGTAGCAGGGTGAAGCGCTTGGCAGCGCTGGCGGCCTCGGCAATGGCCAGGCTCAGGGCGGCACCGGGCAGGTTGCCCCAGTGCTGTTTACCTGCCGCGGCAGGGAGAAGCGGTAGACGCAGAACGGGCACGGAAGGTTGAGCTCCAAGCGTTGCGACAAAGTCGGTAATTGTAGCGGTCCCGGGTGCCGCCTGTCAGTTGCAGACTGTGTCTATTACGCAGGTTGGGCGAAATGTAGTGGTAAAGACAAAATCGGCCTGTTTTTTAGTAAAAAAGGCTGAATATGTAGTGGCAAAACGGTCTAGTGTTACGGAGGGTTACAGACAAGACAGGGTTGTCTCCCAAAAAATGACGTCGCTGCAGGCCGCGGTTTTATTGGGCTTGAGCCGTGCGTCATTTTTTTGAAGCGGAATTTGTTACTGACTGCGCGACAGGCGCGCATTGCTACGGGAGGCACTCAGCGGCATAATGTAGCCCCTTTTTTCTGCCCCTACATGTGGAAGGTTCCCGTGACTCAGAAGCCCGACCAGTGTCTTGGTGAATGGATCGACCGTGAAGCACTCGCAGAAGCGATGATTCCGCTTATCGGTCAGCTCTACCGCAATAACAACGTGGTGAGCTCGATCTATGGCCGCAGTCTGATCAACCAGTCTGTCATCGCGATTCTCAAAGCTCACCGCTTTGCTCGCCATCGCCAGTCCGATGACAGCGAATTGTCCGTCCACGAAACATTCCCGCTGCTCAAGGCAATGAGCGAGCTCAAGCTCGGCGCTGCCTCGGTAGATCTGGGCAAGCTTGCAGTCAAGTTCAAGGCTGAAGGCAATGGCCGCACCGCCGAGCAGTTCGTCCGTGAAGAACTGGCTGACGTCGTTGGTCAGCAAAATGTTTCCGCCCGCAAAGGCACCGACGTTGTTCTGTACGGCTTCGGTCGTATCGGTCGTCTGCTGGCGCGCATCCTGATCGAGAAAACCGGTGGTGGCGACGGCCTGCGTCTGCGCGCCATCGTTGTCCGCAAGGGCGCCGAGAACGATCTGGTCAAGCGTGCCAGCCTGCTGCGTCGCGACTCGGTGCACGGTTCGTTCAATGGCACCATCACCATTGATGAAGCCAATAACACCATCACCGCCAACGGCAACCTGATCCAGGTTATCTACGCGAAAAACCCGACTGAAGTGGACTACACCCAGTACGGCATCAAAGACGCGCTGCTGGTGGACAACACCGGTGTATGGCGTGACGCCGACGGTCTGGGCCAGCACTTGGCTTGCCCGGGTATCGATCGCGTTGTTCTGACCGCGCCTGGCAAAGGCAAACTGAAGAACATCGTTCACGGCATCAACCACGGTGAAATCACCGCTGATGACAAGATCGTTTCCGCGGCTTCCTGCACCACCAACGCCATCGTGCCGGTGCTCAAAGCCGTCAACGACAAGTTCGGCATCATCAATGGTCACGTTGAAACGGTTCACTCGTACACCAACGACCAGAACCTGATCGACAACTTCCATAAAGGCGATCGCCGTGGCCGTAGCGCCGCGTTGAACATGGTAATCACCGAGACCGGTGCTGCCACCGCTGCTGCCAAGGCTTTGCCTGAGCTGGCCGGCAAGCTGACCGGTAACGCGATCCGCGTTCCGACGCCTAACGTGTCGATGGCCATTCTCAACCTGAACCTTGAGAAAGCCGCCACCCGTGAAGAGATGAACGAGTACCTGCGCTACATGGCGCTGCACTCCGATCTGCATAAGCAAATCGACTACGTCAATTCGCAGGAAGTGGTTTCCACCGACTTCGTTGGCTCGCGCCACGCAGGCGTGGTGGACGCTGAAGCAACCATCAGCCAAGACAACCGCGTTGTTCTGTACGTTTGGTACGACAACGAATTCGGTTACAGCTGCCAGGTGGTTCGCGTGATGGAAGACATGGCCGGTGTAAACCCGCCTGCATTCCCGCGCTAAGCGTTAGCTGCACATGAGAGCGCCCCGACTTTGGTCGGGGCGTTTTTGTTTGTGCGGTGATCATTTTGCGATCTTGCCGGTGCGATAAACCGGGGGAGCGGGCCCGCTCCCGTATTTCTATCGCATAATGGCGGACCTTGACGTTGTGTCGGGTGGTGGCTCAGGAGAGGCAGGATTTGTCGAGCGAGTGGAAGGTTTTGTTCCTGGTCCTGATGGGCATGTTGTCTGGCTGTGACAACGGCGATTCGATGGAAAGCTTCGGCGGCCCGACCATGGGCAGCAAGTATTCGATCAAGTACCTGCGCCATGCCGGGCTTCCCGCCCCGACCGAGGTCCGTGTCCAGGTCGAAAAGATCCTTGCTGAAGTCGATCAACAAATGTCGACTTACCGCAGCGACTCCGACATCGAACGCTTCAACGATCTACCCGCCAACCGCTGTCAGAAAATGCCTGCGCCGATCCTCAAACTGGTGCGTGTCGGTGAGCGTCTGTCTGAGCAAAGCGAAGGCTCCTACGACCTGACCGTGGAGCCGCTGCTCAATCTCTGGGGCTTCGGTCCGCAGGCTCGTAATGAGAAAGTCCCTGCCGCCCAGGCACTGGCCGAAGTCAGGCGGCGAGTCGGTTACCAGCACCTGCGTATCGATGGCGATCAGTTGTGCAAGGACGCCGCGGTCGAGGTCGACTTCAACAGCATCGCCGCCGGCTACGCAGTCGACACGATTACCGCAAAACTCGAAGCAATGGGTATCCATAACTACCTCGCCGAAGCCACCGGCGAACTCAAGGCCGCCGGCAAGAAACTCGACGGTTCACCGTGGCGCGTCGCCCTGGAAGAACCCCGCGACGACCAGCAAGTGGCCGAGCGCATCATCGCCGTCGACGGCTATGGCGTTTCCACTTCCGGCGACTACCGCAACTATTTCGAGCAGGACGGTCGGCGTTATTCCCACACCTTCGATGCCCGTACCGGGGCGCCGGTCCTACACACCCTGGCGTCAGTCACGGTGATTCATCCTTCAGCGTTGATGGCCGATGGCCTATCGACGCTGTTGCTGATTCTGGGGCCCGAAAGGGGTTGGGACTATGCCCAAACGTATGACATCGGTGCATTCTTTGTGATTCGTGCCGATACAGGTTTCATCACACGAACCACGCAGGCTTTTGAACGCCTGAGTGGCGGTAAAACCGAGTGATCACGGCGATTCAAGCCGCAAAGACTGGCGTTGTAGTGCAGGCAAAACTAGCCTACGACGCGACCAAGGGTTAATGTGCGCGGCGTTGACGCTTATATAGACTGTGTCCGGGTTCTGTACTGGCCCCAAATTGTTCCTTCACGCCGCAGATCGGCGTGATTTAGCCGCAGGTGCCGAGGGCGCCGCGGCCTGTTCTGAGGAGTATGCATGGCTGTCTACAACTACGACGTGGTGGTGCTGGGTTCCGGCCCTGCGGGAGAAGGCGCGGCAATGAACGCCGCCAAAGCAGGGCGCAAGGTGGCGATGGTCGATAGCCGTCGCCAGGTCGGCGGCAACTGCACCCACCTGGGTACCATCCCGTCCAAGGCACTGCGTCACTCGGTCCGGCAGATCATGCAGTTCAACACCAACCCGATGTTCCGGGCCATTGGTGAGCCACGCTGGTTCTCGTTTCCGGACGTGTTGAAAAGCGCTGAAAAAGTTATCTCCAAACAAGTCGCTTCGCGCACCGGCTACTACGCCCGTAACCGCGTCGACGTGTTCTTCGGCACCGGCAGCTTCGCCGACGAGCAAACCATCGAAGTGGTCTGCGCCAACGGCGTGGTCGAAAAACTGGTGGCCAAGCACATCATCATCGCCACCGGCTCGCGCCCTTATCGTCCGGCGGACATCGATTTCCATCACCCGCGTATCTACGATAGCGACACCATCCTCAGCCTCGGTCACACCCCGCGCAAACTCATTGTTTACGGCGCCGGCGTGATCGGTTGTGAGTACGCGTCGATCTTCAGCGGTCTGGGTGTACTGGTTGAACTGGTGGATAACCGCGGTCAGTTGCTGAGCTTCCTCGACTCGGAAATTTCCCAGGCCCTGAGCTATCACTTCAGCAACAACAACATCACGGTTCGCCACAACGAAGACTACGACCGCGTCGAAGGCGTGGACAACGGCGTGATCCTGCACCTCAAGTCCGGCAAGAAGATCAAGGCCGACGCCTTGCTCTGGTGCAACGGCCGTACCGGCAACACCGATCAGTTGGGTCTGGAAAACGTCGGCGTGAAGGTCAACAGTCGTGGCCAGATCGAAGTGGACGAGGCCTACCGTACCTGCAAGCCGAACATCTACGGTGCCGGTGACGTGATTGGTTGGCCGAGCCTGGCCAGTGCTGCTCACGACCAGGGTCGTTCGGCCGCTGGCAGCATCGTTGATAACAATAGCTGGCGCTTCGTCAACGACGTGCCGACCGGCATCTACACCATTCCAGAGATCAGCTCGATCGGCAAGAACGAGCAGGAGCTGACTCAGGCCAAGGTGCCGTACGAAGTGGGCAAGGCGTTCTTCAAGGGCATGGCGCGTGCACAGATCGCCGGCGAGCCTCAGGGCATGCTGAAGATTCTGTTCCACCGCGAGACCCTGGAAGTGCTGGGCGTTCACTGCTTCGGTTATCAGGCGTCGGAGATCGTTCATATCGGTCAGGCGATCATGAACCAGCCGGGCGAACTGAACACGCTGAAGTACTTCGTCAACACGACGTTCAACTACCCGACCATGGCCGAAGCCTATCGGGTAGCGGCGTACGATGGCCTCAACCGGCTTTTTTGAGTGGCTCCGGCCGGTGGCCTGAGCCGGCCGGGGAGACCGATTTCAGCAATTCTCGAGCGTGGCGCTGGCCAAACCGGGAAAGTCTGTAATCAGGCTGTCAACGCCGAAGTCGGCGAGTCTGCGCATTAGCGCGGGCTCGTTGACTGTCCATACCGACACATGCAGCCCCTGACGCTGCGCCTTCTGCAGGCGTTCCGGCGTACACAGGGTCCAGTTCAGCGCCAGAATCTCACAGCCATAGCTTTGCGCGACCTTCAACGGGTCGAGCCAGGCGTACTCGGCCACCAGTCCGCGAGACACATCCGGCACGAAGTCCAGCGCGGCTTTCAATACTTCCCGCGAACTCGACGTGATCGTGACCTTGTCGAGCAGGCCGAAACGCTGAGCCATTTCTCGAATCGCCAGCACGGTAGTCGCAGCGCGGGTGCGTGAAGCGCTTTTGACTTCCAGTTGCCAGTGCTCGAAATCGCATTTCTCGAACAGTTGTTCCAGTGTTGGAATCGGGCACGGTTTGATCCAGCCTGGTCCGCCAGTGCGTGCGTCGTAGGTCACCAGCTCGGCCGCCGTGTGCTCGACGACTTTGCCGCGACGGTCAGTGGTGCGCTTGAGTGTCGGGTCGTGGATGACCATCAACTCGCCGTCCATGGACAGGTGCAAGTCCAGTTCGCAGCGGCGCACGCCGTGCTTGAGGCATTGCTGAAAGCTGGTCAGCGTGTTTTCCGGTGCTTCGCCCTTGGCGCCGCGATGGCCGTAGATGAGAGTCACGGTTCTTCCTTAATTTAAATGCCTGATTCGTTTTGTTCGCGGGCCAGACGTCGTTCCTGAGCCTGCTTCTGAAAAATGTAGCGGGCCAGCAATTGGCGCTGGGCATCGGTCGGGTATTCGAACTCGGTGCCGACGTCGTAGCCGTCGCCTTTGCGATCGCAATGGGTGACGCGAGCCCGCAACAAGAGTCCGAGGGCTTGCGGCATCAGCACCAGTTTGACCGACAGGTGCGTGCCCTCGGCAATGGGCGTCGGATGCTGAAATTCGATCCCGCCTTCGGAAATGATCACCGGCTGCGGCTCGCCGATCTGTCCGAGCACGGTGATTGCGATCACCTGGCTCAGTAAGTCGATGCGTTTATTCTGGGATTTCAGGAATGCGGCGAGATTCCGGTCGCGCTCACTGATCTGGCGCAACAGGTGTTGTGACTCGAATTCGCTCAGGTGCAGCTCGCTGAGCAAGTTGAACAGTGGGGAAGCATCCTGCAACACATCCTGGCCTGCGGCTTCGGGTGCGGACAGGGGCCGAATTTCCAGTGCGATCATGTCCTCGATACGGTAGTATTCGCGGCGATCTTCTTCATCTAATGTCGACATGGCGAACCCATGGTAGCGGCGGTGGTCTGAGTGTAAAGCTGGTTACCGACCCCCGCCACAAGGACGTTCCTTTTCCCTCCGAACAAGCCCCGACATGTTCAGACCTCTCTTCGTATTTATTGGCACGCGTTATACCCGTGCAAAGCGTCGCAATCATTTTGTGTCGTTCATTTCCCTGACTTCAATGATCGGACTCGCCCTCGGCGTGGTCGTGATGATTGTCGTGCTGTCGGTCATGAACGGCTTCGATCATGAGATGCGCACCCGTGTGCTGGGCATGGTGCCCCACGCGACCATCGAGTCCGGTGAACCGATCAGCGACTGGAAAAGCCTGGCCGCCAAGGTCAAGCAGAACCCGCAGGTGACGGCCGTGGCGCCGTTTACCCAGATGCAGGGTTTGCTGACCAACAACGGCAAGGTTTCCAAAGTCCTGCTCAATGCCATCGACCCTGCGCTGGAACGGCAGGTCTCGATCATTGATAACTTCATGCAGCAGGGCAAACTCGATGACCTGGCGCCGGGCAGTTTCGGCATCGTCATCGGTGACAAGGCTGCGGCCAAGTTGGGTGCGGCGATCGGCGACAAACTGACGTTTGTGGCGCCGGAAGTCACCGTGACCCCGGCCGGGATGTTCCCGCGCATGAAACGCTTTACCGTGGTCGGCATCTTCCATGTCGGCGCCGGTGAGCTGGACGGCTACCTGGGCATCACCAATCTGCAGGATCTGGCCAAGCTGCATCGCTGGAAACCGGATCAGGTCCAGGGCATCCGCCTGAAGTTTGACGACCTGTTCCAGGCACCGCGCGTGGCGTGGAGCATCGCCCAGCAACTCGGCGAAGACCATTTCTATGCCCGCGACTGGACGCGTACCCACGGCAATCTGTATCAGGCAATCCGCATGGAAAAAGCCATGATCGGTCTGCTGTTGCTGCTGATCGTCGCCGTCGCTGCGTTCAACATTATTTCCACGCTGGTGATGGTGGTGAACGACAAGAAGGGCGACATCGCGATTCTGCGCACCCTTGGTTCCACACCGGGGCAGATCATGGCGATCTTCATGGTCCAGGGCACGGTCATTGGAGTGATCGGTACGCTGATCGGCGCTGTGGTCGGGATCTTCGCCGCGTTGAACGTCAGCGCCGCGATCTCGGTCCTCGAAGGGCTGATCGGGCACAAATTCCTGAATGCCGACGTGTACTTCATCGATTACCTGCCGTCGCAAGTTCAGAGCCAGGATGTGTTGATGGTCTGCGCCGCCGCGTTGGTCCTGAGTTTCCTCGCCACCCTGTATCCAGCCTGGCGTGCCGCGCGCACCCAGCCTGCGGAGGCGCTACGTTATGAGTGAGTTGGGCATGAGTGATAAAGCAATCTTGAGTTGCCGCAACCTGGGCAAATCCTACGAGGAAGGTCCGGAATCGGTAGAAGTACTGGCCGGTCTGCAACTGGAGCTGCACCCGGGTGAGCGCGTGGCGATTGTCGGTACGTCGGGCTCGGGTAAAAGTACCTTGCTCAATCTGCTGGGCGGCCTCGATACACCCACCAAGGGCAGCGTCTGGCTGGCCGGTGAAGAGCTGTCGGCGCTGAACGAAAAAGCTCGCGGTTTGCTGCGCAATCGGTCGCTGGGTTTCGTTTACCAGTTCCACCACTTGCTGCCGGAATTCACCGCGCTGGAAAATGTCTGCATGCCGCTGCTGATCGGCAAGACGGCTATCCCGGAAGCGCGTCAGCGTGCGACGGCATTGTTGGAGCGGGTAGGGCTGGGCCATCGTCTGGAACACAAACCGGCCGAATTGTCCGGTGGTGAACGTCAGCGTGTGGCCATCGCCCGCGCCCTGGTGAACAAGCCAGGCCTGGTGATGCTCGACGAGCCTACTGGCAACCTCGACTCCCACACCGCCCAGGGCATTCAGGATTTGATGCTGGAACTCAGCACTTCGATGCGCACGGCGTTCCTGGTGGTGACTCACGACATGAACCTGGCCCGCCAGATGGATCGCGTCCTGCATTTGCAGGAAGGTTACCTGACGCCCATCTGATTGGCCGAAACCCGGCGTACTGAACAGTACGTCGGGTCTTTTATTTTTATACGGTGCCCAGCGAATGTTCAGACCGTTATCGATCTTTATCGGCGCGCGCTATACCCGTGCCAAGCGCCGCAATCGCTTTGTTTCCTTCATCTCGATGACCTCGATGATCGGCCTCGCCCTGGGTGTGCTGGCGATGATCGTGGTCCTGTCGGTGATGAACGGCTTCCAGCGCGAAATGAGCTCGCGCATCCTCGGCATGGTGCCTCACGCGACTATCGTCGGTGTCAATCCGATCGACGATTGGCAGCCCGTCGCCGCTGCGGCCATGAAGAATCCTGAAGTGACGGCCGCCGTGCCGTTCACCGAGATGGAAGGCATGCTGTCCTACAAGGGGACGATGCAGCCAATCCAGGTCAGCGGCGTTGATCCGGCGCTGGAAGGCAAGGTGTCGATCGTTGCCCAGCACATCGTTCAGGGGCGTCTCGATGCCTTGAAACCGGGTGAGTTCGGCGTGGTGATCGGCGAGATCACTGCACGCCGCTTCCGCTTGAACGTCGGCGACAAGATCACCCTGATCGTGCCGGAAGTCAGCACCGCACCGGGCGGCATTACCCCGCGCATGCAGCGGTTGAACGTGGTCGGCGTGTTCAAGGTCGGCGCCGAGCTGGACGGTTCCATGGCGCTGATCCACATGGCCGATGCCGCGCAGATGCAGCACTGGGCGCCGAATCAAGTGCAAAGCGTGCGTTTGGCGGTGAAGGATTTGTACGCAGCGCCGAAGGTTTCCAGCGATATCGCTGGCGGGCTGGGCACCGCTTACAAGGCTGATGACTGGACTCACACACAGGGCAGTCTGTTCAGTGCGATGAAGATGGAAAAAACCATGATCGGTTTGCTGTTGCTGATGATCGTCGCCGTGGCGGCGTTCAACATCATCGCAACCCTGATCATGGTGGTGAACGACAAGGGCGCGGACATCGCAATCCTGCGTACCATCGGCGCTACGCCGCGGCAGATCATGGCGATCTTCATGGTGCAGGGCACCGTGATCGGGGTTGTCGGTACGTTGATTGGTGGCGTGCTCGGCGTGATTGCCGCGCTGAACGTCAGTGAGCTGGTGGGCTGGATGGAGCGGGTCAGCGGGCAGCACATCTTCAGTTCCGACGTGTACTTCGTCAGTAACTTGCCGTCCGAACTGCAGGGGGCGGATGTGGTGTTGATCTGCTCCGCCGGGTTCATTCTGAGCTTCCTCGCCACCGTTTACCCGGCATTGCGTGCGGCGAAAGTCGAGCCGGCTACCGCATTGCGGTATTCGTAAGCCGTTACACCGCTATCGCGAGCAAGCTCGCTCCCACACTTGACCGAGTTGACTCAGATCTAATGTGGGAGCGAGCTTGCTCCGGGCGGCGTTCCGACGATGAGGCCAGACCTGCTGGCCTCAATCTCCCTTGGGCAATTCGATCACAAACCGCGTCCACCCGTTATCCGATTCGCAACGAATCTGCCCGCCATGGGCGCGGATGATTGACTGAGTGATCGCCAACCCCAATCCCGCATGTTCACTACTGCCTTCCTGGCGCGCCGGATCAGCCCGGTAGAATCGATCAAATAATCGCGGCAGCAACGCCCCGTCAATTCCGTCGCCGCTGTTCTCGACCGTCAGGCTCAATCCCTTGGGCTGTTCAACAATCCGCACCCGAACCTCGCCTTTGACCGGCGTAAACCGCAACGCATTGTCCAGCAAATTGGACAGCGCCCGCCGCAACATGCTGCGATCACCTTCCATGCGCGCACTGCCCTCACGACTCAACCTGACCTGAGCGTCCTCCGCCAGCGGCGCAAAAAACTCCAGCAACAGATCCGCTTCTTCCGCCAGCTCCAGCGGTTCGCGCTTGGGCATCAACAACCCGTGGTCAGCCTTGGCGAGGTACAACATATCGTTGACCAGTTGCGCCATCCATTGCAGTTCTTCGAGGTTGCTGTGCAGTGCTTCGCGGTAATCCTCAATGGGGCGTGGGCGGGTGAGGGTGACCTGGGTGTGGGTCAGCAGGTTCGACAACGGCGTGCGCAATTCATGGGCGATGTCGGCGGAGAAGGCCGAGAGCCGCTGAAAAGAGTCGTCGAGGCGTCCGAGCATGGCGTTGAAGTTGTGGGCCATTTCCGCGAGTTCTGGCGGCATGTTTTCTTCGGGCAGGCGTGCATTGAGCGATTGCGCTGAAACGCCGCTGGCAACCGCACTCATGCGCAGCAACGGGCGCAACCCGCTGCGCGCTGCCCAGGCACCGAGCAGGGCGGTGGCCAGTGCCGACAAGCCGACCGTCAACCAGATCAGGTGCTGCATGCGTTGCAGAAAGTGCTGGTGATGGGTGATGTCCAGCAGCAAGGTCAGCTGCGGCGAATCTGGTTTGTCGAGGTACAACGGCGCGTTGAGGACGCGGTAGTCGGTACCGTCGCTGCTCACCGTGGACAAACCCGGTTGGGTCGGCAACGCCTGGGGCAGGCTTGTTGAACTGTCATACCAGCGCTTGCCGTCGCTGCCGGTGATCCGCAGCGACAGATCGGCCTGTCGGCTCAATTCATCGGCCAGTTTGACTTCGCTTTCACTCGACTGAATGTCATGAAGTGCCCGACGCAAACCAATCAACTTGCCGTCCAGCAACTGCTGATCGAGTTCAACGAAATGCGCTTCACTGGCCCGGCTGAACAACACCCCGGCGAACAGCGACACCACGGCGGTGCACGCCGCAAACAGCAGCGCCAGACGGCTGCTTAACGAAAGTCGGCGCATCAGGCGGGGCGCT
Source organism: Pseudomonas fluorescens (assembly GCF_000968015.1). Lineage (GTDB taxonomy): Bacteria > Pseudomonadota > Gammaproteobacteria > Pseudomonadales > Pseudomonadaceae > Aquipseudomonas > Aquipseudomonas fluorescens_W. The sequence continues at coordinate 6,485 of NZ_LACH01000045.1, read as the reverse complement.
CTTCAAGGACGTAACCCATGCCACGCACGGTGTGAATCAGCTTGTTGGGGAATTCATCGTCGATCTTCAGGCGCAAACGACGGATTGCCACCTCGATGACATTGGTGTCACTGTCGAAATTCATGTCCCAGACCTGGGAAGCGATCAACGATTTTGGCAGGACTTCGCCTTGCCTGCGCAGGAGCATTTCCAGCAGGGCGAACTCCTTGGCCGTCAGGTCGATGCGCTGACCGCTGCGTTCGACCCGCCGGCGGATCAGGTCCAGACGCAAGTCTGCCAGTTGCAGGCTGGTTTCCTGAGGTGTGGCGTTACCACGGCGCAACAGGCTTCGGACCCGGGCCAGCAGTTCGGAGAAGGCGAAAGGCTTGACCAGGTAGTCGTCGGCGCCCAGTTCGAGGCCGTGGACCCTGTCCTCCACCGCGTCTCGCGCTGTCAGAAACAGTACCGGCGTGTCGAGGCCGGCACCGCGCACCGCTTGCAGAATCTGCCAGCCATCGCGACCGGGCAGCATCACATCGAGGATCAACAGCGCGTAATCGCCGGTCAGCGCCAGTTGCTGGCCGGTGCTGCCGTCCGCCACCAGTTCAGTATTGAAACCGGCCTCGGTCAGGCCTTGGCGCAGGTAGTGGCCGGTTTTCGGTTGGTCTTCGACGATCAGCAGTTTCATGGGCGACTCGAGGCAAATGGAACGAACGCTTTATACCGTGGGCAGCGTGAGTACAGGTCAACCTGACAAAGTTGTAATCTGGCTGTCAGGTTGTGGGCAGTCGCAGCAGTTTAGAGTTTTCCACAGGCCGAACCTTATCTTGTTGGAGTACGACTATGTTTTTGCGCAATTCACTGGTGCGCGTCGCGTGTTTGCTGGCGCTGAGCTCGCCGGCGTGGGCTGCCCCGGCGCATACCTACGACTTCGGCCAACCGGCCCCGGCGGCCAAGGCGACTCGCAGCGTTGAAGTCGTCATGGGCGACATGTCGTTCACGCCCAAGGCGATTGATATCAAGGCCGGTGAGACGGTTCGTTTTGTGTTGGTGAATAAAGGGCAGTTGTTGCACGAATTCAACCTCGGTGACGCGGCAATGCATGCCAAACATCAGCAGGAAATGATGAAGATGCAGCAGGGCGGCATGCTGATGCCTACAGGCATGAAGGAAATGGACCACGGCGCCATGGCCGGTATGGAGCATGGAATGAAACACGACGACCCCAACAGTGTTCTCGTCGAACCGGGCAAAACCGCCGAGCTGACCTGGACCTTCACCAAGGCCACCAACCTGGAATTTGCCTGCAACATCCCCGGTCATTACCAGGCCGGGATGGTCGGCAAGTTGACTGTCAGTCAGTAAGCACTCAAAGGCGGGAGCAAAGGCTGTTAGAATCCGCTGATTCTTCAGTCAGGTTTCCGCCATGCATCCCGCAGCCGAACACTCGCCGCTGGGCAAATCCAGCGAATACATCGCCACCTACACGCCGTCCTTGCTGTTCCCGATCCCGCGCACCGCGAAATGGGCCGAGCTGGGCCTGACGGCTGAAACCCTGCCGTACAAGGGCGTGGATTTCTGGAATTGCTTCGAGCTGTCGTGGCTGTTGCCGTCCGGCAAGCCAGTGGTGGCGATCGGCGAGTTCACTATCCCGGCGGATTCGCCGAATATCATCGAATCGAAGTCGTTCAAGCTGTACCTCAACTCCCTGAACCAGACACCGTTTGCCGACACCGCGAGCCTTGAAGCGACGTTGGCGAAAGACCTGTCGGCCGCTGCCGGTAAACCGGTCGGCGTGCGGATACGCAGCCTGAAGGACGTCGAGGCTGAAGGCGTCGTGGCGTTGCCGGGCGTGTGCATTGATGATCTGGACATCAGCGTCAGTAACTATGAGCGTCCGCGCCCGGAGCTGCTGCGTTGCGATGAATCGCGCATCGTGGAGGAGCGCGTGCACAGTCATTTGCTCAAATCCAACTGCCCGGTCACCAGTCAGCCGGACTGGGGCAGCGTGGCGGTGGAGTACCGTGGTGCAGCGCTGGATCACGCGAGTTTGCTGGAATACATCGTGAGCTTCCGTCAGCACTCCGACTTCCATGAGCAGTGCGTAGAGCGGATCTTTCTCGACCTGCAACGGTTGTTGAAACCGGAGAAATTGACGGTGTATGCGCGGTATGTACGGCGCGGTGGGTTGGACATCAACCCGTATCGCAGCACTGAAACCGTTCAACTGCCAAACCATCGTCTGGTTCGCCAATGAAGATCTAATGTGGGAGCGAGCTTGCTCGCGATGACTGAGTGTCAGCCAACATCAATGTTGAATGTGCCGGCCTCATCGCGAGCAAGCTCGCTCCCACTGGGGATTGCATTGCAAGTCGCAGACAATAAAAAGCCCCGCTATTGATAGCGGGGCTTTTTTGTATCTGATGGGTTCAGATCCCCATGTTGGCCAGGGCTTGCACGATGTTACGCAAGGTGCCAGCAAGGGTCGGGTGTTCGATTTCGAAGCGTTCGACGGCCAGGTTCACATTGTCAGCGAGGCTGGAGTCCTGGGTTTTTGTTTCGAGCTCCAGTTCCAGTTCGATCTGTTGCATTAGCGCGTGCAGGTCTTCGCGCTCGGCTTCGGTCAGCGGTGGATTCTGTTCCAATTGCTCGCGCAGAGTATTGAGCTGTTGTTGCAGTTCGCGGGCAGGCATGGCGTTCTTCCTTTTATCGATAGGCACTGGCATAGACCGCAGCAGCACGCCAAAGGTCTATGGCTTGACCTTTAGATTAATCCACTCGCGCGCAACCTGCATGATCTCGATCAGGGCTTTTCGCCCTTGAGCCGGCGCAGGCTGATGTCGGCCAGGCAGGTGTCGAGTTCACCGAGGTGATCGATGACCGAATGCACACCCAGACCAAACAGTTCCATTGTTGCCTTGCCGCGTTTGAATTCCCGTTCCTGCTGAGTCAGCGCCTGCCATTCGTTGGGCGCCAGGCCGCAGAGTGAGCCGCAGGACGCCAGCCCAATCGTCCACAATCCGGCATTGAGCCCCGCTTGCAGCAATCGCGGTTCGCCGCTGACCAGCACGCAACCCTCCAGTCGTTCAACATTCAACGTCATCAAGGCTTGCCAGCAGGCGTGCGGTGCCGGCCATGGGATGTTTGTTTCGGGGTGTTGCGAGGGTTTGATCCATGAAGGCAAGGCAGCGGCCAGGGAATGGCTGAGGGCAGGGGGGAGTTCATCGAGCCAGGCGCAGGGGATCTGCTGCTGCTGCAAGCTGCGCAGGCTATCCAGTGCGCCGGGCGTGGCCTCGGCGTGAATGGCAGAGGGGATGCCCTGTGCGCGGGCACCGAAATCCACCAGGCAACCACTGAGGCCGAACAGGACGGCGGTCAGGCTGGGTGCAATGTGGGGCAAGGTTTCGGCGTGCGGCATATCAACGTCCCTGAAATAGCCTCAAGGCTAGGGGGCAACGGTGACAGTTGAGTGACACTGATGTGAATCGATCACAATCATCACGAATGATCCGCAGGCTGCGTTGCAGCGGAGCTGCCTAAAGCGGCTTTTCCGTCTTATACTAGCCCGCTTAACGCTTGGGCCAAGCGCCCGCGCCAGTACAATCCAAGGAGTTTTCTATGCGCTGGAGCAATCAACTAGCTCAGTTTTGTGTGTTTACCAGCGTATTGCTGGTTCCGTTCGTTGCCCAGGCAGCCTCGGAAGATGACCCTTGGGAAAGCATCAACCGCCCGATCTACAAGTTCAACGATGTGCTCGACACCTATGCGCTGAAGCCTTTGGCCCAGGGCTATCAGTTCGTGACGCCGCAATTCCTTGAAGACGGCATCCACAACATGTTCCGCAACGTCGGTGAAGTCACCAACCTTGCCAACGATATCTTGCAGGCCAAACCGGCCGCCGCTGGCGTCGACACCGCACGCTTGATCTTCAACACCACCTTCGGCCTGCTGGGCTTCTTCGATGTGGGCACCAAGATGGGCCTGCAACGCAATGACGAAGATTTCGGCCAGACCCTCGGCTACTGGGGCGTAGGCAGCGGCCCATACGTGATGCTGCCGCTTCTGGGCCCAAGCACCCTGCGTGACGCGCCGTCCAAGTATGTCGACGGCTACACCGGCCCGTACCCGTACATTAACGACGTGCCCGTGCGTAACTCGATCTTCGGCCTGAACATCATCGACACCCGCGCCAGTCTGCTGTCGAGCGAGAAGCTGATCACCGGCGACAAGTACACCTTCATCCGCAATGCGTACTTGCAGAACCGCGAATTCAAAGTCAAAGACGGCCAGGTCGAAGATGATTTTTGATTTCGACCGGTAAAACGATGAAGGCGGCCAGTGGGCCGCCTTCTTTCGTTTGGCTTCCGGGACCGTTTTGACTCATGGGTTTGGACCTTCCATTACGTTACGGTTTTGCCTGTTCTTATAACTCCCGGTGATTTGAAATCGAAAGACGTCAAGCGACCATCGGCGTGAGCTTGAAACGCCCCGCGGATGGGAGTACCGTCTGCGCCTTAGAAGGGCACCTCTGGTGTACCTGTGTGTAGGGCAAATGCTCGAAAACAGTGCAGTAGAGAGGCTAGAAAGCGAATCCAGTAGTGTGAGCCGGGACAAAGCCCCTGCCTGCTACGCCAACCTAATTCTGGCGCCGTTTGCCCACATGCCAAAAACCAGTGCCACGCTGCTGATAATCGATGATGACGAAGTAGTGCGCGCGAGCCTCGCCGCCTATTTGGAAGACAGTGGTTTCAGCGTCTTGCAGGCCAGCAATGGCCAGCAGGGTCTTCAGGTATTCGAGCAAGACAAGCCCGACTTGGTCATCTGCGATCTGCGCATGCCACAGATGGGCGGACTCGAACTCATTCGCCAGGTCACCGAGCTGTCACCCCAAACCCCGGTGATCGTGGTTTCGGGCGCCGGCGTGATGAACGACGCGGTCGAGGCCCTGCGCCTGGGCGCGGCGGACTACCTGATCAAGCCTCTCGAAGATCTGGCTGTGCTCGAGCACTCTGTGCGCCGGGCCCTGGATCGTGCGCGCCTGCTGCTGGAAAACCAGCGCTACCGCGAGAAGCTGGAAAAGGCCAACCGCGAGCTCGCCGCCAGCCTGAACCTGCTCCAGGAAGACCAGAACGCCGGTCGCCAGGTGCAGATGAACATGCTGCCGGTCAGCCCCTGGACCATCGACGAGTTCCAGTTTGCCCACCAGATCATCCCTTCGCTGTACCTGTCGGGTGACTTCGTCGACTACTTTCGGGTCGACGAGCGTCGGGTAGCCTTCTACCTGGCGGACGTTTCCGGTCATGGCGCCTCTTCAGCCTTCGTTACCGTACTGCTGAAGTTCATGACCACGCGCTTGCTGTTCGAGTCCAAGCGCAGCGGTACATTGCCGGAATTCAAGCCTTCAGAGGTCCTTGGTCATATCAACCGAGGCCTGATCAGTTGTAAGCTGGGCAAACACGTCACAATGGTCGGTGGAGTCATCGACGAGGAGACAGGTTTGTTGACCTATAGCATCGGTGGTCATTTGCCGTTGCCTGTGTTGTACACGCCAGACAGTGTTCGTTATCTGGAAGGGCGTGGTCTGCCGGTGGGCCTCTTCAATGAAGCCACCTACGAAGACCACGTGCTGGAGCTGCCGCCGACGTTCAGCCTGACGCTGATGTCCGATGGCATTCTGGACCTTTTGCCGGAACCTACACTCAAAGAAAAAGAAGCGGCTTTGCCCCAACGGGTCAAGGCAGCGGGCGGCAGCCTGGATGGTCTGCGGCAGGTTTTTGGATTGGCCACGCTAGGGGAGATGCCGGATGATATCGCCCTGTTGGTGTTGAGCAGGAATCTTTAATGAGTACCGGTAGAATCCAGTTCGCCGAGCAGGATGGCACCTTCGTCCTGAAGTTCGTCGGTGAAGTTCGCCTGACCCTGTGTTCGGCGTTGGATGCGACTATTGAGCGGATCTTCACGGCGTTGAACTTCAACGCAATCGTGATCGACCTGACCGAAACCCGCAGCATCGACAGCACCACCCTTGGCCTTTTGGCCAAGCTGTCGATCCTGTCGCGGCAAAAGGTCGGCTTGCTGCCGACCGTCGTCACCACCCACGAAGACATCACCCGTCTGCTGCAGTCCATGGGCTTCGAGCAAGTGTTCAACATCGTTGACCGCCCGATCCCGTGCCCTGAGTGCCTGACCGACCTGCCAGACCAGGATCAGTCCGAAGAAGTGGTGCGGATCAAAGTGCTCGAAGCGCACAAGATCCTCATGGGCCTCAACGACTCCAATCGTGAAGCATTCCATGATCTGGTGAATGCCCTCGAGCGTCACTGATCGCAGGCCCTATCGCAGGCAAGCCAGCTCCCACATAACCTCAGTCGTAAACACTATCGCGATCCATCACAAATCCCCCTGTGGGAGCGGGCTTGCCCGCGATGGCGCCATAACAAGCCCCGCATCCTTCAGTGCGAAGCCCATCCAATACCCAAATTCAACTGTCTAGTCCTGAAATAGGT
>NZ_LACH01000044.1 GCF_000968015.1 Pseudomonas fluorescens | reverse complement strand
AGCCGACAACTATCGCCCCAGACGGAGCGAAAGACGAGATACAAGCAGCTGCCGAAGGCTCCGTTCGGCTGCGCAGCAGTCGTAAAAATCTAAACCCCAACAAATCTCCAACTGATATCAATGCGCTGGCACTCATATTAATAACTCACTCAAAGTGAGACCCCATCGACAAAAAGAAACTTACCTCTATTTAATAATTAAATAACAAATTGTCAGACAATTTGCGCAAGCAACCATCTAACAAACAATATTTCGACAGCGCAGGCATTGTTTCCGGGTACTTGCAGGAACAACTCAATTTGAAGTCAAAAAAAAATGTAGACGGTTGATTTCAAATTGTGTCAGTTTTCTTTCGCCTTCATTGGGCGAGTGATAGGACGATCTCGCCAGAGATTGTCGCTGTCTGACAAAAAACTGTTCCATAGCTAAACAAGGAAGTGTGTTTATGTCGAAAGTAAAAGACAACGCTATTGATACCGCCGAACAGGCGTTCCAGCCACTGCAAGCATTGACTGCATCCAGTTCTGCTTTCAACCAGATCAATAGCTTCAGCCATCAGTATGATCGGGGCGGTAACCTCATGGTCAATGGCAAACCCTCCTTCTCCGTCGACCAGGCAGCGACCCAATTGCTGCGTGATGGCGCTGCCTACCAGGACAAGGACGGCAGCGGCAAAATCGAACTCACCTACACGTTCCTGACTTCGGCGTCGTCGAGCACCATGAACAAACACGGGATCACCGGGTTCAGCCAGTTCAGCGCTCAGCAGAAAGGCCAGGCTGTGCTTGCCATGCAATCCTGGGCCGATGTGGCCAATGTCACGTTCACCGACAAGGCTACGGGCGGCGACGGTCACATGACCTTCGGCAACTACAGCGGCGGTCAGGATGGCGCAGCGGCCTTCGCCTATCTGCCTGGCACGGGTGTGGGTTATGACGGTACTTCCTGGTACCTGACCAACAGCAGCTACACGCCAAACAAGACGCCGGACCTGAACAATTACGGCCGGCAAACCCTGACCCACGAAATCGGTCACACCCTGGGCCTGGCCCACCCTGGCGACTACAACGCTGGCGAGGGCGCTCCGACCTACAACGACGCTTCCTACGGGCAAGACACCCGCGGTTACAGCGTCATGAGCTACTGGAGTGAAAGCAATACCAGCCAGAACTTCAGCAAGGGCGGCGTCGAAGCCTATTCGTCCGGTCCGCTGATGGACGATATCGCGGCCATCCAAAAGCTCTACGGCGCCAACACCACCACCCGTACCGGTGACACCACCTATGGCTTCAACTCCAACGCCGGGCGCGACTTCCTGAGCGCGACGTCGTCGTCGGACAAGGTTGTGTTTTCGGTATGGGATGCGGGCGGCAAGGACACCCTGGACTTCTCCGGTTTTACCCAAAACCAGAAGATCAACCTCAACGAGGCCTCGTTCTCCGACGTTGGCGGCCTGGTGGGTAACGTGTCCATCGCCAAGGGCGTTACCGTCGAGAACGCTATCGGCGGTTCGGGTAACGACTTGCTGATCGGCAACAGCGTGTCCAACGAACTGAAGGGCGGTGCCGGCAACGACATCCTCTTCGGCGCGGGCGGCGCGGACAAACTGTGGGGTGGCGCCGGTTCGGATACCTTCGTGTTCGCGGCCAGCAGCGATTCCAAACCCGGTGCTATCGACCAGATCCTCGATTTTGTCAGCGGCCTGGACAAGATCGACCTGACTGGCATCACCAACGGCGCAGGCCTGCATTTCGTGAACTCGTTCACCGGTGCGGCAGGCGATGCGGTGTTGACCTCTTCGGGTGGCAACAGCCTGTTGTCGGTGGACTTCTCCGGGCATGGCGTGGCTGATTTCCTGGTCAGCACCGTGGGCCAGGCGGCTTACTCAGACATCGCTGCGTAATGTGAGGTGACAAGGAGGGCGGCGCAGACGCGCTGCTCTCTGCACCTTGATCGGAGTAAAGCGCCTTATGATCGATAACGGCTTCACCTACAGAACAACCGCGTGGCTATTGGCGACGTTCATGATGTTTTTTGGAGATTTAGCCATGGCGAGCAGCCTGAAATTAGCAGACCCCTCGGAACTGGCCGGCAAATGGCAGGCGACCCTGATCGCCAAAGATGACTCGCCAGAGTCCCTGGCGTTGCAGGGCAAACCGTCCAGCGTCTGCGTCATCGACTTTCAACCGAAACAGACGCTGGGTGAGGGCGCCGATTGTCTCAGCGCCTGGCTGGGTGGCGAATCTGCGATCGGCTGGTTCCCTGAGCCGGATGGCCTGGCGATCACCGGCAAAGAAGGTTCGAAGATTCTATTTCTCAGCCGCCAACGCGACGGATCGTATAAAGCCACATTGAAATCCGATCTGGTCATAACACTTGTGCGCCAAGTGCAATAACACGATTCGACTATAACGTTGGTCATTGCCGACATAAGCACAACACAACTAATCGAAGCGCCCTGTCGCCCACGAAAAGTTGTTATTAGTTTGTAATCGCTACCGCAAGGCCTATATCCGCCCCTGCGCGGACAGTTAATGGAAACTTCGCCAGACAGGGCGAGGAATAACACCTCAGGAATAACCCATGAAGATGGCAAAGAGCCCGGCCACCGCACCGTTAATTAAGGCGCTGGGCGACTATAAGAGCATCCTGATCAGCGTCGGTTGTTTTACCGCGTTAATTAACGTACTGATGCTGGTTCCGTCGATTTACATGCTCCAGATCTATGACCGTGTGCTGTCTTCGCAAAACGAAACCACCTTGGCGATGCTGTCGTTGATGGTGGTCGGGTTCTTTGCCTTCATCGGTCTGCTTGAAATTGTTCGCAGCTTCATCGTTATCCGCATCGGCAGCCAACTGGAGCGCCGCTTCAACCTGCGGGTTTATCAGGCCGCATTCGAGCGCAACCTGTTTCGGGGCGAAGGCAACGCCGGGCAGGCCTTGGGGGATCTGACGCAAATTCGCCAATTCGTCACCGGACCTGCGCTGTTTGCCTTCTTCGATGCGCCGTGGTTTCCGGTTTATCTGTTTGTGATCTACCTGTTCAATGTCTGGCTCGGCGTGTTTGCGACGGTGGGCACGGTGCTGTTGATCGGCCTTGCTTGCCTCAACGAGGCAATGACCAAAAAGCCCTTGGGCGAAGCCGCAGGGTTTTCCCAGAAATCCAGCCAACTGGCCACCAGTCACCTGCACAACGCCGAAACCATTCAGGCCATGGGCATGCTCGGAGCGTTGCGTACACGCTGGTTCCAAGTCCACTCACGTTTCCTCGGCTTGCAGAACCAGGCCAGCGACACCGGTGCCGTCATCAGCTCGCTGAGCAAAACCTTGCGCCTGTGCCTGCAATCCTTGGTGCTGGGTCTCGGCGCATTGCTGGTGATCAAAGGTGATATGACGGCCGGGATGATGATCGCCGGTTCCATTCTGATGGGCCGCGTCCTGAGCCCCATCGATCAGTTGATCGCCGTGTGGAAGCAGTGGAGCGGCGCCAAGCTCGCTTACCGTCGTCTTGATTCGTTGCTGCAAGTCTTTCCACCGAGTGACGAGGCCATGGCGCTGCCGGCACCGAAAGGCCAGATCAGCTTCGAACAGGTCAGCGCCGCGCCGCCGGGGCAACGGGCCGCCACGCTGCACCTGGTTAATTTCAGCCTCGGCGCGGGGGAAGTGCTGGGGGTGCTCGGGGCGTCCGGTTCCGGCAAATCGACATTGGCCCGGGTGCTCGTTGGCGTCTGGCCGACGCTGGGCGGTACGGTACGGCTCGACGGCGCGGACATTCATCGCTGGAACCGCGACGATCTTGGCCCCTACATCGGTTATCTGCCACAGGACATCGAGCTGTTCAGCGGCAGCATCGCCGAAAACATCGCCCGGTTCAGCGAGGCGGACCCGCAAAAAGTCGTTGAAGCCGCGCAGCAGGCCGGCGTTCACGAGCTGATTCTGCGCATGCCACAAGGCTACGACACCGTGCTCGGCGAGGACGGCAGCGGCTTGTCCGGGGGCCAGAAGCAGCGTGTGGCCCTGGCGCGTGCGTTGTATGGCAACCCGCGCCTGGTGGTGCTGGATGAACCCAATTCCAACCTCGACACCGTGGGCGAAGCCGCATTGGCCAGCGCCATTGCGCAAATGAAAGCCCAAGGCACCAGTGTGATTCTGGTGACCCATCGCTCCTCGGCACTGGCCCAGGCCGACAAGTTGCTGGTGCTCAACGAAGGGCGTTTGCAAGCCTTCGGTGCAAGCCAAGACGTGCTCAAGGCACTCGCCGCCAATCAGGAGCAGCAGCGGGAGAAAACCGCGCAAGCACCGGGCGGGCTCAGCATGAGCCGGCAGTATCAGCCCTCGACAAGGAATTCGGGCGTATGAGCAACATCAGCGAAGCCACCCTGGAACACGACTACATCGCAGAACGCCCTGAACGTGACGCGCGTTTCTTCGTCCGCATGGGCTGGATTCTGGCGATCGTCGGCGCCGGCAGTTTCTTCACGTGGGCCAGTCTCGCGCCTCTTGATCAAGGCATTCCCGTGCAAGGCACGGTCGTGGTGTCGGGCAAGCGCAAAGCCGTGCAATCGATGAGCAGTGGGGTGGTCAGCCAGATTCTGGTGCGCGAGGGCCAAGTGGTGAAGCAGGGCCAGCCATTGTTCCAGCTTGACCAGACGCAAGTTGCCGCTGACGTGCAATCGCTGCAAGCGCAATACCGCATGGCCTGGGCCAGTCTGGCGCGGTGGGAGAGTGAGCGGGACAACCTCAAACAGGTGAGTTTCCCCGCTGAACTGAGCAACAATCCTGACCCGCGTCTGGCCTTGGTGCTGGAAGGTCAACGGCAGTTGTTCAGCAGCCGCCGAGAAGCGTTTTCCCGCGAGCAGGCTGCCTTGCGCGCCAGCATCGAAGGCGCCAGCGCGCAACTGGCCGGCATGCGCCGCGCCCGCACGGACCTGACTGCCCAGGCCAGCTCTCTGCAACAACAACTGAGCAACCTGCAGCCCCTGGCGGATAACGGCTACATCCCGCGCAATCGGTTGATGGAGTACCAGCGTCAGCTGTCGCAGGTTCAGCAACAATTGGCAGAAAACATCGGCGAAAGCGGCCGTGTGGAGCAGGGCATCCTCGAATCGCGGCTGAAACTGCAACAGCACATCGAGGAATACCAGAAAGAGGTCCGCACCCAACTGGCCGATGCGCAATTGAAAAGCGTGACGCTGGAAGAGCAGCTGACTTCCGCCGGGTTCGATCTGCAACACAGCGAGATCATCTCCACGGCCGATGGTATTGCGGTCAATCTCGGGGTTCACACCGTGGGCGCGGTGGTGCGCCAGGGCGAAACCCTGCTGGAGATCGTACCTCAGGGGACGAGTCTGGAGGTGGAAGGGCACCTGCCGGTCAACCTGGTCGACAAGGTCGGCACGCACTTGCCGGTGGACATCTTGTTCACGGCGTTCAACCAGAGCCGCACGCCGCGTGTACCCGGCGAAGTCAGCCTGATCTCCGCCGACCAGCTGATCGACGAGAAAACCGGTGCGCCGTATTACGTGCTGCGCAGCAGCGTCAGCGATCAGGCCATGGAAAAACTCAACGGTCTGGTGATCAAGCCTGGGATGCCGGCGGAAATGTTCGTGCGCACTGGTGAACGTTCACTCCTCAACTATTTGTTCAAACCGCTGCTCGACCGGGCAGGTTCCGCGTTGACTGAGGAATAAGGATGTTCCGCTGTATGAATAAGCTTTCCATGCTCGCAGCGACCCTGGCGTTGCTGACCTGCAACAGTGTGTTGGCGATGGGACCGTTCGACATTTACGAACAAGCATTGCGCAATGATCCGGTGTTTCTCGGCGCCATCAAGGAACGCGATGCCGGCCTTGAAAACCGCGTCATCGGCCGCGCCGGGCTGTTGCCCAGGATCGGTTACAACTACAACAAGGGGCGCAACACCTCAAAGGTGACGTACCTGAACGATCGCGGTCGTAGCCAGAGCGATGACCGCAACTACAGCAGTTACGGCTCGACCCTGACCCTGCAACAACCGCTGCTCGACTACGAGGCTTACGCGTCGTACCGCAAAGGTGTGGCGCAATCGCTGTTTGCCGACGAAGCCTTTCGCGGCAAGAGCCAGGAATTGCTCGTTCGGGTGCTGGAGCATTACACCCAGGCGCTGTTCGCTCAGGATCAGATCGACATCGCGCAGGCCAAGAAAAAGGCTTTCGAGCAACAGTTCCAGCAGAACGAACACATGTTCCGTCAGGGCGAGGGCACGCGCACCGATATCCTTGAGGCCGAGTCCCGTTATGAACTGGCAACGGCGGAGGAAATCGAAGCCCGTGATGAGCAAGATGCGTCGTTACGAGAGCTGGGCGCGTTGATCGGCGTGCCGGCGATCAACATTGGGGATTTGGCGCCGCTGGATCAGCGTTTCCAGACGTTCACCCTGCAACCGGCCAATTACGACACTTGGCACGAGATGGCCGTGGCCAACAACCCGAATCTGGCTTCGCAGCGCCATGCCGTGGAGGTCGCGCGTTATGAAGTCGAACGCAATCGCGCCGGGCACCTGCCCAAAGTCAGTGCCTACGCCTCGGTGCGCCAGAACGAGTCGGAAAGCGGCAACACCTACAACCAGCGTTACGACACCAACACCATCGGGATTGAAGTCAACGTGCCGCTGTATGCGGGCGGCGGGGTGTCCGCATCGACCCGCCAGGCCAGCCGCACCATGGAACAGGCCGAGTACGAACTGGACGGCAAGACCCGGGAAACCCTGATCCAGCTGCGTCGCCAGTTCAGCGCCTGTCTGTCCGGTGTGAACAAGCTGCGCGCTTATCAGAAGGCCCTGACATCTGCCGAAGCGCTGGTGGTGTCGACCAAGCAAAGCATCCTGGGCGGTGAACGGGTCAACCTCGATGCGCTGAACGCCGAACAACAACTCTTTACCACCCGCCGGGATTTGGCCCAGGCACGCTACGACTACTTGATGGCCTGGACCAAGTTGCACTACTACGCCGGGACGTTGAATGAGCAGGATCTGGCCAAGGTTGACGAGGCGTTCGGCCAAGGCCCGAGGACTCAGTAATAACAAAACGTTTGTAGACCCTTACTTGAACCATCTCTAACAATTCCAACAACGAGAGAGGCAATACCCATGGGTGTGTACGACTACAAAAACCTCGGCACAGCCGATTCCAAAGCGTTATTTACCGACGCGATGGCGATCACGTTGTATTCCTATCACAACCTGGATAACGGCTTTGCCACCGGCTATCAGCACAACGGCTTAGGCCTTGGCTTGCCGGCGACACTGGTGACCGCGCTGATCGGCGGCACCGATTCCCAGGGCGTCATTCCCGGAATCCCATGGAACCCCGATTCGGAAAAAGCCGCACTGGATGCGGTGCGGAAAGCCGGGTGGACACCGATCACCGCCACGCAACTGGGCTATGACGGCAAGGTCGACGCACGCGGAACGTTCTTCGGCGAAAAGGCCGGGTACACCAGTGCTCAGGTGGAAATCCTCGGCAAGTACGACGCGCAGGGTCATCTCAGCGAAATCGGTATCGCCTTTCGCGGCACCAGCGGCCCACGAGAAAGCCTGATCGGCGACTCCATCGGCGATGTGATCAACGATCTGCTGGCGGCGATCGGCCCCAAGGATTATGCGAAAAACTATGTGGGCGAAGCCTTCGGTAATCTGCTGAGCGACGTCGCGGCGTTTGCCCAGGCCAATGGTCTGTCAGGCAAAAACGTCTTGGTCAGTGGCCACAGCCTCGGCGGGTTGGCGGTCAACAGCCTGGCGGATTTGAGCAGCGGCAAGTGGAACGGGTTCTACCAGGATTCCAACTACATCGCCTACGCCTCGCCGACCCAAAGCAGCACCGATAAAGTGCTGAACGTTGGTTACGAAAACGACCCGGTGTTCCGCGCCCTCGACGGTTCATCGTTCAACCTGTCGTCGGTGGGCGTGCACGATGCCGCCAAGGTCTCGGCGACCGATAACATCGTCAGCTTCAACGACCACTACGCCTCGACCGCGTGGAATGTGCTGCCGTTTTCCATCCTTAACATTCCGACCTGGATCTCGCACTTGCCGACCGCCTATGGCGACGGCATGAACCGGGTGATCGAGTCGAAGTTCTACGACCTCACCAGCAAAGACTCGACGATCATCGTTGCTAACCTGTCGGATCCGGCGCGCGCCAGCACTTGGGTTCAGGACCTGAATCGCAACGCTGAAACCCACAAGGGCAGCACCTTCATCATCGGCAGTGACGGCAGCGACCTGATTCAGGGGGGCCGGGGCAACGACTATCTGGAAGGCCGCGATGGCAACGACACCTTCCGCGACGGAGGTGGCTACAACATCTTGCTGGGTGGCAAGGGCGACAATGTGCTGGATTTGCAGCAGTCGGTGAAAAACTTCGACTTCGCCAATGACGGCGCCGGCAACCTGTACATCCGCGACGCCAATGGCGGCATCAGCATGACCCGCGACATCGGCAGCATTGTGACCAAGGAGCCAGGGTTTCTGTGGGGGCTGTTCAAGGATGACGTGACCCACAGCGTCACGGCCGAAGGCCTTAAGGCAGGCAACAACCTGACCCAGTACGCGTCAACGGCAAAGGGTGGCGCTGGTACCGATACGCTTAAGGCACACGCTGGCGGCGATTGGTTGTTTGGACTGGACGGCAACGATCATTTGATCGGCAGCACCGGTAACGACGTGTTTGTCGGCGGGGCCGGTAATGACTTGCTGGAGTCGGGAGGCGGAATCGATACGTTCCTGTTTAGCGGCGCGTTTGGTCAGGACCGGGTGGTTGGCTACCAGGCCAGCGACAAACTGGTGTTTCTCGGGGTTCAAGGTGTGACGCCGAACGACGACTATCGGGCGCATGCCACGGCGGTGGGGCACGACACGGTGCTGACGTTTGGGGGGGATTCGGTGACGTTGGTCGGGGTTGGGCTGGATAGCTTGTCCGGCTCAGGGGTTGTTATCGCCTGACGGGCCTCATCGCGAGCAGGCTCGCTCCTACATTGGATCTGTGGCGTTCACGAACCCCTTGTAGGAGTGAGCCTGCTCGCGATGAACGATAACGCGGTATTTAATCTTCCTGCCGAATCGTGGTCACTTCATCGGCCTTGACCTTCACCTTCGCCCCGGAAATATCTTCGAATTCAAAGAAGCCGTCCTTGGTCTTGGTTTTCGGCATGTCCTTGGTCAAATACTGAGTGCCGTTCTGCAGCGTCACAACCGTTGGCGTCGAGCAACCGGCCAGGGCTAGAAAGGCCGCTACCGCCAGGGGCAAGCCCAGAGTCTTGATATTCATAACCACCTCTCATCCTTCAAAAAAACAGCGCGACTGCCATGAGCGAAATCAATCGTCACTGTACCTCTAAGGCGGTTTGTGCGATGGATCGGCAGAAAGTTCATAGCCATCCGAAAAATTACCAATTAACGCCGCCGCTGATCCTTTTCCGTTTGCACCGGGCAGGGCCTAGCTGGTATCTGTACGCATAACCAGTACTCGCTCGCCATGGCCTTTTTTTCCTGTGACTGCAAACCCTCTCGACGACCCGTTCTACTACTTGAACAACTTCATGCAAGTGCTTGATTGGCTTGAGCATCGCTATGCCGATGTATTGAGTGTCGAAGAGCAACACTTCATCCGCGAGTTCAAGCGGTTGCCCCGTGAGTCCAGGGCGCTGCTGGTCAGGATGGTGATGCGCAAGGGCAATCACTTCCGGGCGAGCAAGCTGAATTACCTCGAGATCGGCGACACCGCCATTGCCGCCGGCCCACTGCTGGCGCTGGGCTGGATCGATGAGCAATCGCCGCTGTCGATCGAAGCGCTGTTCGAGGTGCTGCTCAAGGCGGAAATTCTCCAGTGTTTTGGCGCCACCATCGATCAGCCCAAGGGAAAAAAAACCGATTGGCTGCCCGCCCTGAGCGAACAGTTTCCCCAGGCTCACAGCTTCGGCCAATGGTGCCCGTCGCTGGATGACCGATTGTTCAGCCTGACCATCATGGGCCTCTGCGACCGGCTGCGCTTGATGTTTTTCGGCAATCTTTACCAGGACTGGTCCGAGTTCGTGCTGGCTGACCTGGGCATCTTTACCTATGAAAAAGTCGAGTTCTGCGCCGATTCCCGAGGCCTGCGTAGCCGCGACGACGTGGACGCCTGCCTCTTCCTTCATGAGTGTCAGCAGCATTTCGAGGCCGGCGAAGCAGTAGAAGAGATTGTTGAGCAGATCAAAGGGCTGGCGCTGAACAATCCCTGGCTGCAAAGACGTCGCGGCAAACTGTTGTTCCAGATCGGTCAGCACTGCGAGCGCATAGCAGATTTCTCTACCGCACTGACGATCTACCGCCAGTGCGCTTATCCCGGCGCGCGCCTGCGGTTGATTCGCGTGTTGGAGCGCTGCGGTGAATACCAACTGGCCATGGACCTGGCCGTCGCGGTGGAGCAATCGCCTGAAAGCGCCGCCGAGCAGCAACAATTGCTGCGTGTGCTGCCCAGGCTGCGGCGCAAGTTGGGCGGGCCGGTGATAAAGCGCGGATCCCCACGGGAGATGCTGCGCCTGGACCTGCAACTGCCCAGAACCGATCCGGCGTTGTCGGTGGAGTCTTACGTTCAGGCGCATTTGGCAGAGGAATCGGCGCCGGTACATTACGTCGAGAACAGCCTGATCAACTCGCTGTTCGGTCTGCTGTGCTGGCCGGCGATTTTCGCTCCGTTGCCGGGGGCGTTTTTCCACCCGTTCCAGCGTGGGCCGGTGGATCTGCTCAATGAAGACTTTCACGAACGTCGCGCGCAGCTGTTCCAAAGCTGCCTGGCTGAACTCGATGACGGGCGTTACCGCCAGACGATTCGTGAACGCTATGCCAGCAAGTGGGGCGTGCAGTCGCCCTTCGTGTTCTGGGGTGTGCTGAGCGAAGAATTGCTCGATCAGGCACTCGATTGCCTGCCGGCCGAACACCTCAAGCACTGGTTCAATCGACTGCTGTTGGACATCAAGGCCAATCGCGCCGGCATGCCAGACCTGATCCAGTTCTGGCCGCAGGACAAAACCTACCGGATGATCGAAGTCAAAGGCCCCGGTGATCGCCTGCAAGACAACCAATTGCGCTGGCTCGAGTTCTGCCATGAGCACCAGATGCCGATTGCCGTCTGCTACGTGCAATGGGCGGAGCAGGGCGCTTGAGTTACAGCATTGCGGTGCGGGCGCTGTGTGAATTCACCGCCAAGGTCGGTGACCTCGACCTGCGTTTTACGCCTTCGCCGACGGCGCTGGAAGGGATTGTCGGGCACCGTACGGTGGCGTCCCGGCGTAGCGAGGGCTACCAGAGTGAAGTCGCCCTTGAAGGCCAATATCAAACGTTGAAGGTCAAGGGCCGGGCCGACGGCTACGACCCCGCGCAAAACTGCCTGGAAGAAGTCAAAACCTATCGCGGCGACTTGAGCAAGCAACCGGCCAACCACCGTCAGCTGCACTGGGCGCAGGCGAAGATTTACGGTTGGTTGATGTGCCAGAAACTGGAGCTGGCGCAGATCAATCTGGCCCTGGTGTACTTCGACATCGTCAGCGAAAAGGAAACTTGCCTGGTCGAGGCTTTCAGCGCCGCGCAACTGCGGCTGTTCTTCGAACAACATTGCGCCTTGTTCCTGCACTGGGCCGAACAGGAAATGGCTCATCGCGAAGGGCGTAATCGGGCGGCGCAACAACTGGCGTTTCCCCATGCCGACTTTCGACCGGGGCAGCGTCATCTGGCGGAATCGGTGTTCAAGGCGGTCAGCACCGGTCGCTGCTTGATGGCGCAGGCGCCCACGGGGATCGGCAAGACGGTCGGCACGCTGTTCCCGATGCTCAAGGCCCTGGCGCCGCAGCAACTGGACAAGGTGTTCTTCCTCACGGCGAAAACCCCGGGGCGCAAACTGGCGCTGGACGCCGCGCAAGTGATCCTCGACAGCGCCGACGCGCCACCCTTGCGGGTGCTCGAAATGATCGCCCGGGACAAGGCCTGCGAGCATCCGGACAAAGCCTGTCACGGCGAATCCTGCCCGTTGGCCCAGGGTTTCTATGATCGCTTGCCCGCCGCTCGCCAGGCGGCCAGCAAGTTGTCCCTGCTGAACCAGAACGCTTTGCGTGAGGTCGCCCTGCAACACGACGTCTGTCCCTACTACCTGAGCCAGGAAATGGCCCGTTGGGCAGACGTGGTGGTCGCCGATTACAACTACTATTTCGATTTCAGCGCGCTGCTGTTCGGGCTGGCCCAGGCCAATAACTGGAAAGTCGCGGTGTTGGTGGACGAAGCGCACAACCTGGTGGAGCGTGGCCGGCAGATGTACAGCGCCAGCCTCGACCAATCGACCCTCAACGGCGTACGAAAAACCGCACCCGAGGCATTGAAAAAACCCTTGCAACGGGTCAACCGTGAGTGGAATGCCCTGCATAACCTGCAGCTCGGCGCCTATCAGGCCTATGACAAGACGCCGGAAAAACTGCTCCAGGCGTTGTCGTCGTGCAGCGCGAGCATCGGCGATTACCTGAACGACCATCCACAAGGCCTGGACGGCGCGTTACAGAACTTCTATTTCGACATGCTGCAATTTTGCCGGGTGGCCGAGCTCTTTGATCAACAGTTCCTGTTCGACATCAGCAAACGCGAACTCGACCGCCAACGCAATCTGTCGCAGCTGTGCCTGCGCAACGTGGTGCCCGCCGGCTTCATCCGCCCGCGCTTGACGGCGGCACGCAGCACTGTGCTGTTTTCCGCGACCCTGAGCCCTCGCCACTACTATGCCGATCTGCTCGGCACACCGGAGGACACGGTGTGGATAGACGTCGAATCGCCGTTTCACGCTGATCAGCTGCACGTGCACATCGTCAGCCAGATCTCCACGCGGTTCGTCCATCGCCAGTCATCCCTTGCGCCGATCGTCGAGCTGATTGCCCGGCAGTTCAGTCAACGTCCTGGCAACTACCTGGCGTTTTTCAGCAGCTTCGATTATTTGCAGCAAGTGGCGCAGTTGCTGGCCGAGAAACACCCACACATCAATCTGTGGTCGCAGTCCCGGGGGATGGGGGAAGGGCAGCGTCAGGACTTCCTCGATCAGTTCACCGCCGACAGTCAGGGCGTCGGTTTTGCGGTGCTGGGCGGGGCATTTGGCGAAGGCATCGACTTGCCGGGCGCGCGACTGATCGGAGCGTTTATCGCCACCCTCGGACTGGCGCAACTCAACCCGGTCAACGAGCAGTTGAAACAGCGCATGGCAGCGATTTTCGGCGCCGGTTATGACTACACCTACCTTTTTCCCGGTGTGCAGAAAGTGGTGCAGGCGGCGGGGAGGGTGATCCGCACCCAGCAGGATCAAGGGGTGGTGATGTTGATCGATGACCGGTTTGGCGATAGCAAGGTTAAGCAGCTACTGCCGCGTTGGTGGTCGATTGCTCCGAGGATTTTGCACGCTATCGAGTAGATTTTTTTACTTTAAAAACATCGACATATCTTGAAAGAAAGGCCCGTTTGAACAATCAGCGAATGCCGTCTTTATTCAAAGAGCCAGCCATCACTTTCAAATCAAATCTTTGATAAGGAAATCAAGGTATGTCAGTAGCACCGAAATACACGTACACCCCTGAGCAGGTCACCACAGCATTCAATGAAATAAAAGCGACGCTGTTCAGCGGCATCACGGCCGAGGCAACCCCCAAAATCCTGATCGTTGCCGGGCTGCAAGGGTCAGGCAAAACCTATCTGCTGGAAAAGAACCTGCTGCCTTCAAAACGCTACGACAATTATGTTCGTCTATACCTGCCCGACTACCGCAAGAAACACCCCCAATACGCAGAGATGATCAAACTCGGCGTCTTGCATGCTTATGAGCATACCGAGACATTCGTCCGAGAAGTCAGCACGAAGATCTTTACGCAGGCCTTCACTGGTAAATACAACATCATCATGGAATGTGCGTTCGACAGTATCGATTTCGCGGCCTTTGCGCCGTTGGCGACCGCCGCCGGTTATCAGTTCGAAACTCACATCGTTGGCTGTACTCAAGAGTTTGCTCATGTGTCGAGCATTAAACGAGCGTTCAAAAGCCTTGAAAATCAGGAAATGGAAAGGTTTCTCACGGTATCGACACTGGATGCCAGCATGAGTTATGCGCCTGCGATCATCCTGGCCTTCGAGACGGCTGCGAAGGCGATCAGTGGCGCGCAAATCAATGTGTACGAACGCGGGTTTGGTGAGTTGAACGAGCGAACCTTGATTGCCCAGAGTACCTACTCCAAAGCTACCGACGGTTCCGTCAGCACAACAACAACCAAAGTGGATTTTGCGTACAGCGTCTATTCAAACATCATCGACAACCGTGTCTTTGCGGTGAGCGATCGCGACGAAGTGGTCAAAGAGTGCCATCTGGCCCTGTGCAAGACTGCGACTCATGCTTCGTATGTTCCGAATTTCGTTTACAACGATCTGTATGCCTACATCGTCCAATACGTGAATAGATAACGCTGGGCGACGAGTACCGTTTTTCCGACTTTCCAAATGCGTGGTTTGTCGCATACTCCAAAAAAACGGTAATACCAAGAGGGATCAATGAACGAGGAGCGGACCAAAGCCAACGCCATCGATGACAGTCGTTTTCGCCTGTTGATCGATGCTGTGATTGACTACGCGATCTACATGCTTGATCCCGATGGCTTCATCACCAGCTGGAACGCCGGCGCGAGGCGTTTCAAGGGGTACGAGGAGTCCGAAATCCTTGGTCAGCACTTTTCTCGGTTCTATACCGAAGAGGATCGCCATGTCGGTTTGCCTCAGCGAGCGCTGGACACAGCGACCAGGGAGGGGCGTTTCGAGGGGGAAGGCTGGCGGGTTCGCAAGGACGGCACGCATTTCTGGTGCCACGTCGTCATTGATCCGATTCTCGATCCGTCGGGTAAGTTGCTGGGGTTTGCCAAGATTACCCGCGACCTGACCGACCGCAAAATGGCCGAAGAAGTCCTCAAACAAAGCGAGCAGCAGTTCCGCCTGCTGGTTCAAAGCGTCACTGATTACGCCATCTACATGCTCACCCCTGAGGGTCGCGTGACCAATTGGAATCTTGGGGCTCAGCGAATCAAGGGCTACTTGCCCGAAGAAGTCATTGGCCAGCATTTTTCGATGTTTTACACCCCGCAAGACCGCGAGGCCGGCGAACCACAACGGACCCTGGACACTGCAATACGTGAGGGGCGATTCGAAAACAAAGGCTGGCGCGTGCGCAAGGACGGTACGCGGTTTCTGGCACATGTCGTTGTCGACCCGATTTGGGGCGACACCGGCACGTTACTCGGCTTTGCCAAGATCACCCGTGATATCACCGAAGTCACACAAGCCCAGCAAGACCTGGAGCAAACCCGCGAAGCGCTGTTTCAGGCGCAGAAGATGCAGGTCATCGGTCAACTCAGTGGTGGCATCGCCCACGATTTCAACAACTTGCTGACTGTCATCCTTGGCAATCTGGAGATCATCCGCAAACGCGTCGGGGACGATTCGAGAATCACCCGATTGGTGGATAACGCCACCCAGGGTGCCTTGCGTGGCGTAACCCTGACTCAGCGCATGCTCGCGTTTGCCAGACGCCAGGAGCTCAAGTCCGAACCTGTCGAGATTCCGAAACTGGTGCAAGGGATTACCGGACTGTTGCGCAGCTCCCTCGGGCCTTCCGTGGTGCTCGAAACGCGCTTTTCGCCAGAACTTGAACCGGTCCTGGCCGACGTCAATCAGCTCGAACTGGCGATACTGAACCTGGTGACCAACGCTAGAGATGCAATGCCTTATGGTGGAAAAATCGTGATCAGTGCCCAGACAGATGCTGTTCTGGGCAAGGCGCAGCTTTCCCTGCCGCCCGGTCGTTATGTCTGCCTGAGTGTCACCGATACCGGTGAGGGCATGGATGACGCGACGCTGGCATCGGCAAGGGACCCTTTTTTCACCACAAAGGGCGTTGGCAAAGGTACTGGCCTGGGTCTGTCGATGGTTCATGGTTTTATCGAGCAATTGGGCGGCCGATTCGTTCTCAAGAGCCTGAAGGACAAAGGCACAACCGCCGAACTGTGGATACCCGTCGCCACCGCTGGTTCAGTTGCCAGGCCTGTTGCCGAGGAGCACGCCGCACCGCCCGTGCCCCGACTGTGTGTATTGGTGGTGGACGACGACAGCCTGGTATTGACCAGTACCTGTCTGTTGCTTGAAGACCTGGGGCATCGAGTGATCAGTGCCGCGTCCGGTGCACAGGCGCTGGCCATGTTCGACAGCGAACAGGCAATTGATCTGGTCATCACCGACATGGCCATGCCGCAGATGAATGGCGCGGAACTGGCGCAGGCTATCCGGATCATCAAACCAAGCCTGCCGATCATCCTGGCCACCGGTTTTGCCGAGCGCCTGGAAGGTTTCGCAACCAGACTACCGCGCCTGTCCAAACCCTTTACCCAACTCAATCTCGTGGAAATCATCGCCACGACCATGAAATGACCAAGCGAGATAGTCCATTGCAGACCGCTTTGTCTGTCATTCCAGCTGAACTTGTCGGGAGACGTTACTTCTAAACGCTTTCCATCCCGTGCGTGACTCTTGTGCCCAGAATATTGACCGAGGCCCCGGCCGAAGAAACCCTGACCGAACACAATGCCAAGATGTTCGGTTCACCCAAGGAGCGTCTGGATTTCTACCGCCGGGAAATCCAGTATGAAACCAGCATTGTGGCCAATCGCACCGACGCCTACCTGGCGGCGCAATCGTTTCTGGTGATTGCCTTCGCATCGTGCATGTCTAACCTCAACCCTGAGTGGGGAAAACTGTTCACGCTGGTGGTGCCACCCTTTTTAGCACTGTTGGGAGTGCTCAGTTCGCTCAACGCCTGGCCGGGGATTCGCGCGGCATACGACATCATTGATCACTGGCATTTCAAACAGAGTGAGTTGCTGAGCAGTGAGCCCTTGATGGGGCTTGCTTACGATGAGTCTCCGCTGTTCAGTGAGATGGAATCGTCCCATAAGGGATATCGCAAGTCGTTGCTGTTTTCCGTGCGTACGCCATGGATTTTCGCCATTTTTTGGATGCTGTTGGGCAGCTACGCGGTTTACATCCAGGTGACCAACCCTGGCGCGTGAACCGAACAACCCAAAAGCCCCGGCATATGCCTAATGCCGATCAGTTAAGGAACGACACAATCCGTAGCAGCTGGCGAAGCCTGCGTTCGGCTGCGCAGCAGTCGTGAAACCTGAGTTTGCGGTCTTCCTGAAACACCGCATCGTCTGATTTTACGACTGCTGCGCAGCCGAACGCAGGCTTCGCCAGCTGCTACGGATCGCGTTTTGGCTTAACTGATCGGCATTACGGCATATACCGGGGCTTTTGGGTTCCCTCCACGAGCATCAAGCCGCCAGATTGGCCGCACTCATTTCTTTCTTGTACTGGGCTTTCAAACTTTCCATTTGTGCGCCCAACTCTTCCAGGGTGGCTTTACCCAGCAGCTTTTTCGCCTGAGGAAACATTTCCGTTTCCTCTTCTTCAATGTGATGTTCCAGCAGTTCCTTGACCACTTTTACGCGGCCGGCAAATTCCGGAGTGGACGGGTCGGTGACTTTCAGGTCTGGCAGCACCAGGGAATCAACGGTGCGATGTTCTTCCTTGGCTTCGTAATACATGACGTCCTGCTCCTTACCCCCGGCTTTCTTGTACGCCGGGTACAGGACTTCTTCTTCGAGACGGGTGTGGATAGCGATCTCCATTTCCAGCTTGGCCAGCAACTCGCCGCGCTTTTTGACACCACGTTCAGTGGATTCGCTGAGCTGGGTCAGGATGCCTTTTACGCGTTCATGGTCGGCTTTCAACAGGTCTATGGCGTTCATGGTCGAGTCTCTCCAACGAGTCAGGGGGTGAGCGCGAACGGTCTCAAGGCCGAAAGTCGCTCATAGTCCTGGAGCATTTGTCGTGCCGATTTGCCAGTGAGATAACTTGTTTATAAAACAATAAGTTGAAGTGACTGATGGCGAACTGCGGTCATGCAGCCTGCATGAGTCCGGAAATTGACTCATGCAGTTCGCGGTAAGCGTCAGCTATTTTTATTCTTGCGTTGTTCATATCGAGCGAGGAGGGGTTGAGTGCTGATGCCGTGGAGCAGGATGCTCAATGCGACGACAGACAGTGTGAGGTTGATGCACAGCGTTGCCACCGACGGGTTCAGGCCGTGGTTCAACGAGTAAAACAGGTAATAGAGACTGCCGATGCCGCGTATGCCGAACCAGCCAATCAACATTCGCTGGCGCCCGTTGAGCAAACTGCCCCAAGGCATGGCGACGACGCTCAGTGGTCGTATCAGGCAAAACAACACGCCGGCGATCGGCAACGCACGCCAGTCCCAATGCGCCATCAGCACCACGCCGAGCAACGTCACCAGAAAGACTTCCATGGCCCGTTCCACCAGACTGCCAAAGGCGAGCATGTCGCCCATCATAATTCCCGCGGCGACCTGAGTGTCCTCAAGGCTTGCGGTATCACCATGAACCGCATGTTGCGGCTCGACGTTCTGATGTCCCACGACAGGCTGAACCAGATGCTCGGCGGGAAGTTCGTCGTCGCCCATGGATTTGACTTCTTCGTGGCGCAAACCCAGGCCGGCAGCGAATACCGACAGAAAGCCATAACCGTGAATCGACTCGGCCCCGACATACGCCAGGGCAATCAAGGCGAGGGCGAGGTAGTCATTCGGCGAAAGGGTGCTGTCGTCATTTTTGATGCGCATTAACAAGGTAACGCGGCCAATGCCACGTCCCATCCAGTAGCCGGTGAGCAAACCGGCCGGGACAGCCCACAACAGACTGCGCACCACCCAGTCGCTCAGCCAGCCGGGGTCTCCGTCGTGTTGCACCAGCAGCAGGCCAAGGATGACAAACGGGAAGGCGATCCCGTCATTGAGCCCGGCTTCACCCGACAGCCCGAAGCGCACGCTGTCGTCATCCCGGGCGTCGTTGACTTGCACCAGGGCGGCGAGCACCGGGTCGGTGGGTGCCAGAATCGAGCCGATCAACACGGACGCGCCCCAGGACAATTCGAAGCCGTAATGCAGCAACAGACTGACACCGGCAATGGTCAACACCATGACCGGGCCGGCCAGGCCGTAGGCAATGCGCCAGTTTTTGTCCCTGAGCGGCAAGCGCAGCTTCAAACCACAGACGAATAACGAAAACAGCACCGCGACTTCCGTCAGGTGCTCCATCCAGGTGGACGCATCATCGGTGTCCAGTTTCAACAGCCCGAACCCTGCGGGCCCGATCGCCACACCCAGCACCAGGCACACTGCCGATGTAGTCACCGGCATCCATCGCAGGTACGACGACGTCAGCGCCAGCGTTAGCAGCACCGCACCCAACACCGCCACCCACAAAATGAAACTCATGTTCGGTACTCGTCGGGTGCGTGCCGCGATGTCGTGCCTTTGGCGATCAATCGACGGTCGCGCGCAGGTATTCAGGCGTCAACACGTTGAACCATAGCAGGATCATTGAGACCAGTAGGGTGACCGGCACCAGCAGTCCGACGCTCCAGACGCAAACGGCGTTCAGCTGACTTTGTTCGCCACAGTCAGGCACGGGTCCATTTTCTTTTGGGAACCGGGGACGGGTTGTGGCTGCTTCGGGAAGGGTGGTTTTGGATAGGCAGTCATTGGGAAATCTCCGTTCGCAAGACAGCAGAGTCAAAGGGTTGACCCTGGTGTTTTGCCTTGAGTTCGGTTGGATTTCAGGGGGCTTGCGACACTCCGGAAAACGCACAAGCCCCCCTGTGGGAGCGAGCTTGTTCCGGGCGGCGTTCCGACGATGGCGGAGTATCAGTCGACATAAATGCTGGCTGTTGTGACGCCATCGCGAGCAAGCTCGCTCCCACAGGGGATGTGTCAGGCTTTGCGATTGAGCAAACTGCGTTCCATCCGCGCAATGCCTTCTTCCAGCAATGCCCGTGGGCAGCCGAAATTCAGGCGCACGAATTGTTTGCTGTCATCGCCAAAATCCAGACCAGGGCTCAGCCCGACCTTGGCCTGTTCAAGGAAGAACTGCTGAGGGTTATCCAGTCCCAGCGCCGAGCAATCGAGCCACGCCAGATACGTGCCTTGCGGGATATTCATGGTCACACCCGGCAGTCGGGTGTTGACCGCTTCCACCAGATAATCCCGATTGCTTTGCAGATACGCCTTCAACCCGGCCAGCCAAGGGCCGCCTTCGCTGTAGGCGACGCGCGTCGCTTCCATGCCCATCGGGTTGACGCTGTCGACCATGCCGCAACGGGCGTGGTTGACCTTTGCACGTAAAGCCGAGTCCTGAATGATCATGAAAGACGTCTTCAGCCCGGCAATGTTGTAGGCCTTGCTCGCCGACATCAGCGTGATGGTGCGCTTGGCGATTTCCGGGCTCAGGGAAGCCGTAGGAATGTGCACGCGCCCGTCGAAACACAGCTCGGCATGAATCTCGTCAGAGATGATCCAGGCATCCTGCTCCAGGCAGATGTCGGCGACCGCTTGCAGTTCTTCTCGCGGGAAGACTTTGCCCACCGGGTTATGCGGGTTGCTCAGCAGCAGCGCACCGCCGCCGGTCAGCGCCTGATTCAAGGCAGCGAGTGGCGTGGCGTAAGTGCCGTCCGCCAACGCGTCGAATTCGAGTTCAACCTTGTTCAAACCCCAGTGCCCCGGCGCATGACGCAGCGGCGGGTAGTTCGGGACCTGAACCACGACGTTCTGCTGCGGCTGGACTAGCGCATGCAAGGCCATGTTGAAACCCGACTCCACGCCGGGCAGGAAAATCAATTCCTCAGGCAATACGCGCCAGGCGTACTTGTTCCAGAGGTCGGCGACGATGGCATCGCGCAAGTCATCCTGGGCCACGCTGTAGCCGAGCATCGGGTGTTCCAGACGTTTTTGCAGGGCCTGGATGATCACCGGCGGTGCGGAGAAGTCCATGTCGGCCACCCACATCGGCAACACATCGGCCGGGTAACGGCTCCATTTGGTACTGCCGGTGTTGTGGCGGTCGAACACCTGATCAAAATCGAAAGTCATGCTCAGTCTCATAAAGGGCAGGGTAAATCCGACGCTCATGATAAACGCCAAGCCCCTGTGGGAGCGAGCTTGTTCCGGGCGGCGTTCCGACGATGGCGGCGTATCAGCTTGCATAGATGTTGAATGACCCACCGCTATCGCGAGCAAGCTCGCTCCCACAAGGTTGGGTGTGATGGCTGACGTCCCGGTATTGCCCGATGGTCGGTTTTCACACAGTCAGTTCTAACATTGTCTACAGTTTCAAATGTCGGCAGCCAGACTGCCACAACTGTGTTTGTCCAGAAAAACCCGGCAAAAGTACCGGGTCTCCACCTGACAGGAGTGCACGATGGACCTCAACCGTCGTCAGTTCTTCAAGGTCGCTGGTATCGGCCTTGCGGGCTCGAGCCTCGGCGCGCTGGGCATGGCCCCCGCGACTGCCTTCGCCGAGCAGGTGCGCCACTTCAAGCTTGCCCACACCCATGAAACCCGCAACACCTGCCCGTACTGCTCGGTCGGCTGCGGCGTGATCATGTACAGCCAGGGCGATGCCGCCAAGAACGTCGCGCAAAACATCATCCACATCGAAGGCGATTCCGACCACCCGGTTAATCGCGGCACCCTGTGCCCCAAAGGTGCCGGCCTGCTGGACTTCATTCACAGCCCCGGTCGCCTGCAGTATCCGCAGGTGCGCAAACCCGGCACCACTGAGTGGACGCGTATCTCCTGGGATGAAGCGCTGGATCGCGTCGCCGACCTGATGAAGGCCGACCGCGACGCCAACTTCATCGAGAAGAATGCCCAGGGCCAAACGGTGAACCGCTGGCTGACCACCGGTTTCCTCGCGGCCTCGGCGGCGTCCAACGAAGCGGGTTACATCACCCACAAGGTCATTCGCAGTCTCGGCATGCTGGGGTTTGATAACCAGGCGCGTGTCTGACACGGCCCGACGGTGGCAAGTCTTGCCCCGACGTATGGCCGTGGTGCCATGACCAATACCTGGACCGATATCGGCAACGCGAACCTGATCCTGGTGATGGGCGGCAACGCAGCAGAAGCGCACCCGTGCGGCTTCAAATGGGTGACCGAAGCCAAGGCGCACAACAAGGCACGCTTGATCGTGGTCGATCCGCGTTTTACCCGGACCGCTTCGGTGGCCGACTATTACGCGCCAATTCGCACCGGCACCGACATCGCCTTCATGGGCGGGCTGATCAATTACCTGCTGACTGAGGACAAGATCCAGCACGAGTACGTGCGCGCTTATACCGACGTGTCGTTCATCGTCAAAGCCGGGTTCGGCTTCGAGGACGGGATCTTCAGCGGTTACGACGTCGCCAAACGCGCCTACACCGACAGGTCCGGCTGGGGTTATGAACTCGGTGAAGACGGCTTCGTCAAGGTCGACCCGACCCTGCAAGACCCGCACTGCGTCTATCAATTGATGAAGCAGCATTACAGCCGCTACAACATCCAACTGGCGAGCCAGATTTGCGGCATGCCTGTGGATGCCATGCAGAAGATCTGGGAAGAAATCGCCACCTGCTCGCAACCGGGCAAGACCATGACGATTCTCTACGCGCTGGGCTGGACGCAGCACTCGATCGGTTCGCAGATCATCCGCAGCGCGGCCATGGTGCAATTGCTGCTGGGCAACGTCGGCATGCCGGGTGGGGGCGTCAATGCCTTGCGCGGGCACTCCAACATTCAGGGGCTGACTGACCTCGGCTTGCTGTCCAATTCGCTGCCGGGCTATCTGACGTTGCCGCAGGATGCGGAGCAGGATTACGACGCCTACATCACCAAACGGGTACAAAAACCGTTGCGTCCGGGGCAACTGTCCTATTGGCAAAACTACGGCAAGTTCCACGTCAGCCTGATGAAAGCCTGGTACGGCGCGAATGCCACGCTCGAAAACCGCTGGGCTTATGACTATCTGCCGAAACTCGACATCCCGAACTACGACATCCTCAAAGTGTTCGACCTGATGGGCCAGGGCAAGGTCAACGGCTATATGTGCCAGGGCTTCAACCCCATCGCCGCGTTGCCTGACAAAAACCGGGTGATGGCGGCACTGGCCAAGCTGAAATGGCTGGTGGTGATGGACCCGCTGTCCACCGAGACCTCGGAATTCTGGCGCAATGTCGGGCCGTACAACGATGTCGAAACTGCCGGCATCCAGACCGAAGTGATTCGCCTGCCCACCACCTGTTTCGCCGAAGAAGACGGTTCGTTGGTCAACAGCAGCCGTTGGCTGCAATGGCACTGGAAAGGTGCTGACGGCCCTGGCGAAGCGCGCACTGATGTGCGGATCATGAGCGAACTGTTTATCCGTCTGCGTCAGCGTTACCAAGCCAACGGCGGCGCTTATGCCGAGCCGATCCTCAAACTGTCCTGGCCGTACAAAATCGCCGACGAGCCTTCGCCGGAAGAACTGGCCAAGGAAATCAACGGCTATGCCACCACGGACTTCACCGACGCTACCGGCGCGGCGATCAAGGGCAACGCGCAACTGGCCGGTTTCGGCCAGCTCAAGGACGACGGCAGCACGGCTTCCGGATGCTGGATTTTTTGTGGCAGCTGGACTGAAGCGGGCAACCAGATGGCCCGGCGAGACAACAGCGATCCGTATGGCATGAAGCAACATCAGGGCTGGGCCTGGGCCTGGCCGGCGAACCGACGGATTCTTTACAACCGCGCTTCGTGCGACCCGCAAGGCAAGCCGTGGGACGAGAAAAAACGCCTGGTGTGGTGGAACGGCAAGGTCTGGAGCGGCACCGATGTGCCGGACTTCAAGGCCGACTCGCCACCGGAAGCCGGGATGAACCCGTTCATCATGAACCCCGAAGGCGTCGCGCGGTTCTTCGCGGTCGACAAGATGAACGAAGGACCTTTCCCTGAGCATTACGAACCCTTCGAAACGCCGATCGGCATCAACCCGTTGCACCCGCAAAACAAGAAAGCCACCAGCAACCCGGCGGCGCGGATCTTCGATTCGGTGTGGGATTCCCTGGGCGTGGCCAAGGACTATCCATATGCCGCGACCAGTTACCGGCTGACCGAGCATTTCCACTTCTGGAGCAAGCATTGCAAGCTCAATGCGATTGCCCAACCCGAGCAGTTCGTCGAAATCGGTGAAGTGCTGGCCAAGGAGAAAGGCATCGTGGCCGGCGACCGGGTCCGTGTCAGTTCCAAGCGCGGGCATATAGAAGCGGTGGCGGTGGTGACCAAGCGGATTCGTCCGCTGCAGGTCAACAATCAGGTGGTGCACCAGATCGGTATCCCGCTGCACTGGGGTTTTACCGGGCTCACGCGTCACGGTTACCTGACTAACACCCTGGTGCCGTTCCTCGGCGATGGCAACACTCAGACCCCGGAATCCAAGTCATTCCTGGTCAACGTGGAGAAAGTCTAAATGGCCAGCCAAGACATCATCGCCCGTTCGGCCACCACGACCGTCCCGTCCTCGGTACGCAATCAGGAGGAAGTGGCCAAGCTGATCGACACAACCAAGTGCATTGGCTGCAAGGCGTGTCAGGTTGCCTGCTCGGAATGGAACGAGCTGCGCGACGATGTCGGCCACAACCTCGGCACCTACGACAACCCTCAGGACCTGAGCGCAGAAACCTGGACCTTGATGCGCTTCACCGAGCATGAAACCGACGCCGGTAATCTGGAATGGCTGATTCGCAAGGACGGCTGCATGCACTGCGCCGAGCCCGGTTGCCTGGCGGCGTGCCCGAGCCCTGGGGCGATCATCAAGCATGCCAATGGCATCGTCGATTTCGACCAGGACCATTGCATCGGCTGCGGGTATTGCATCACCGGTTGCCCGTTCAATATCCCGCGAATCTCGCAAAAGGATCACAAGGCCTACAAATGCACGTTGTGCTCGGACCGGGTGGCGGTGGGGCTGGAACCGGCCTGCGTCAAAACCTGCCCGACGGGCGCCATTGTGTTTGGCACCAAGGACGACATGAAAGAACACGCGGCCGAAAGGATCGTCGACCTCAAGAGCCGTGGCTTCGAACACGCGGGACTGTACGACCCAAGTGGCGTCGGCGGTACTCACGTGATGTATGTGCTGCACCATGCCGATGAGCCCCGGTTGTATGCCGGTCTGCCGGACCGACCGACCATCAGTCCGCTGGTGGACCTGTGGAAAGGCGTGAGCAAACCCTTGGGGTTGCTGGCCATGGGCTTGGCGGTGCTGGCCGGGTTCTTCCACTACGTGCGCATCGGGCCGCAACTGGTCGAGGAGGACGAACACCCGAGCATCCCCGATCCCGCCGTGCATGAAATCGATCCATCGGTGCACACCTATGATCCGAAGGGGGAGGACAGGTCATGAACGACAAACCGATCCTTCGCTACACCTCAAACCAGCGCACCAATCACTGGCTGGTGGCGATTCTGTTTTTCATGGCTGCACTGTCGGGGCTGGCGTTGTTTCATCCGGCACTGTTCTGGCTCAGCAACCTGTTCGGCGGCGGCCCGTGGACGCGCATCCTGCATCCGTTCATGGGCGTGGCGATGTTCGTGCTGTTCCTTGGCCTGGTGATCCGTTTCTGGCGGGCGAACTTCTTTATCGCCAACGATCGGTTGTGGCTGAGGCGAGTCGGGCGGGTGATCAAGAATGAGGAGGAGGGCGTGCCACCCATCGGCAAGTACAACCCTGGGCAGAAGCTGCTGTTCTGGACCTTGCTGATGTGCATGTTGGTGCTGTTGTTCAGCGGGCTGGTGATCTGGCGCGCGTACTTCAGCGAGTACTTCGGCATCACCAGCATTCGTTGGGCCATGCTGCTGCATGCGTTGGCGGGTTTCATCCTGGTGCTGAGCATCATTGTTCACATCTACGCCGGCATCTGGATCAAGGGTTCGGTCAGCGCCATGGTGCATGGCGGGGTCAGCCGCGCCTGGGCGAAAAAACACCATGAACTGTGGTACCGCGAAGTGACCCGTGACGAACACCCCGACCGGCCGATCAGCAAAAAAGGATAGCCCCGTGGCGACGATTCTTGAGCCTGGCGAGATCGAAGCGGCGGCGAGTTCACCGCCGTTTCTGCACCTGCCACCGAACAACCTGTTCACCTTGCGCGCCTTGCGTCTGGAGCGTCTGGTCGACGGCCATCCACTGGCCGATTACCTGCGACTGGTGACCGGGCTGTGCCACGTGCAGCAGGGCCTGATGGACGATCCGCCCGTCACCGCCATGCCCGATGCCGAACGCCTGCGCGTGTGCCAGCAACATGGCTTGCCGCCGTTCGCCGCCGACAGTCTGGTACGTGAAGACGATTGGCTGCCGTACCTCGACGCGCTGTTGCAGCGTTACCAGCCACTGCCGCAACCTGCCGTGGAAAAAGCCGTGGCGACCTTGCGCAGCGCCAACGTCGGGCAACGCAAGGCCTGGGCGATTACGTTGGTCAGCGGCCAGTTCACCTTGCTGCCCGCCGCCGTGGTGCCGTTTCTCGGCGCGGCGTTGCAGGTGGCCTGGAGTCATTGGTTGCTGAGTACGCCGGACCTTGCGTTGAAACCCGGCGACAGTCTCAGCCAATGCCCGGCCTGCGGTTCACCGGCCATGGCCGGCGTGATTCGCCATCGCGGCAAGTACAACGGCTTGCGGTATCTGGTGTGTTCGCTGTGTGCCTGCGAATGGCATGTAGTGCGGGTCAAATGCGTGTATTGCGAACAAAGCAAAGGCCTTGAATACGTCAGCCTCGATGACGACCGCTACGCCGCCAATCAGGCTCCGTTGCGCGCGGAGGTCTGTCCCGGCTGCCACAGCTACCTGAAACTGCTTTACCTGGAAAACGACGCCGAGGCCGAAGCGCTCTCGACGGACCTGACCAGCCTGCTGCTGGACATGCGCCTGGAGCAGGAAGGCTACCAGCGTCCGGCGCCGAATCTGTTGCTGGCACCGGGAGGTGACTGAGTTCTACCTACAAACTCTGCGGCTACACTCAGGCGCTACGGTCATTCGTAATCAGGAGCGCCTGATGTCCTCCAGATCCGCCAGCCAAACCCTGCGGCTGCCTTCCATCGACAGTCTGTTGCGCCATCCCGCTTGCCAACCGCTGGCCGAGCGTTATGGGCGCGACGCGTTGCTGGCGAATTTGCGGCTATTGCTGGATGACTTACGTGAACCGGTGCTTTCAGGGCAACTCGACGCCATTGAAATCGCGCCTGAAGTGTTGGCGGGCAGGGCGGGCGAACGCTTGGCCACACAGCATCGCAGCAACGTGCGCCGGGTGTTCAACCTCACCGGCACGGTGCTGCACACCAATCTGGGGCGAGCGTTGTTGCCGGAGGAAGCCATCGACGCCGTGCAACTCGCGGCACGCTACCCACTCAATCTGGAATTCGACCTGCACAGCGGCAAGCGCGGCGACCGGGATGACTTGATCGAAGGCCTGATCCGCGAGCTGACCGGCGCCGAGGCGGTGACGGTGGTCAACAACAATGCCGCTGCGGTGTTGCTGTCACTTAACAGTCTGGGCGCGCGCAAGGAAGGCATCATTTCCCGGGGCGAACTGATCGAAATCGGTGGCGCCTTCCGCATTCCCGACATCATGGCCAGAGCCGGGGTCAGGCTTCACGAAGTCGGCACCACCAATCGCACCCATGCCCGCGATTACGAGGCGGCCATCGGCCCCCGTAGCGGTTTGGTGATGCGCGTCCATACGAGCAACTACAACATCGAAGGCTTCACCGCGCGGGTGCCGACCGCCGAGCTGGCGCAACTCGCGCATAAACACGGCTTGCCGTTACTTGAAGACCTCGGCAGCGGCAGCCTGCTGGACCTGACGCGCTGGGGCTTGCCCGCCGAGCCGACGGTGCGCCAGGCGCTGATCGATGGTGCAGACATCGTCACCTTCAGCGGCGACAAGTTACTGGGTGGGCCACAGGCCGGGTTGATCGTCGGCCGCAAAGACCTGATCGCTAAGATCAAGAAGAATCCACTCAAGCGCGCCTTGCGGGTCGACAAACTGACTTTGGCCGCCCTCGAAGCGGTGTTGGGTCTGTACCGCGATCCTGATCGACTGGCCGAACGGCTGCCGAGTTTGCGCCTGCTGACCCGACCCCAGGCGGATATCCTGGCCCAGGCTGAGCGCCTGCAACCCTCGCTGGCCAAAATCCTGGGCGACGGCTGGAGCGTCAGCGCGGTACCGGCGCTGAGCATGATCGGCAGCGGTAGCCAACCGGTGGCGCGATTGCCGAGTGCGGCTTTATGCCTTCGACCGCATGCGTCCAAACGTTTTCGCGGACGGCAGCTGCACGGGCTGGAAGCGGCCCTGCGTGCGCTGCCGATTCCGGTGCTCGGGCGCATTGATGACGATGCGTTGTGGCTGGATCTGCGGCAACTGGACGATGAGCCGGCGTGGCTGGCGCAACTCGATCAATTACAGGAGACATAGGGTGATCGTCGGCACCGCCGGGCACATCGACCACGGCAAGACTGCCTTGCTCCAGGCCCTGACCGGCCAGGCCGGCGACCGTCGCCGGGAAGAACGTGAACGCGGCATGACCATCGATCTCGGCTACCTTTACGCGGCGCTGGAACCGCAAGCGCCCCTGACCGGTTTTATCGATGTGCCCGGTCATGAGCGCTTCACCCACAACATGCTGGCGGGGGCTCAGGGCATTGATCTGGTGTTGCTGGTGGTCGCGGCCGACGACGGCGTCATGCCGCAGACCCGCGAACACCTGGCCATCGTTGAACTGCTGGGCATCCCTCGGGCGCTGGTGGCGATCAGCAAATGCGACCGGGTCGAACCGTCCAGAGTGCAAGCCGTTCGCGATCAGATCCAGACATTGCTGGCATCGGGGCCTTATGCCAACGCGTCGCTGTTTGCGCTGTCGAGTGTGACCGGGGAGGGCATCGAGACCCTGCGACAAGCCTTGCTCGAGGCACAGCGTGAAGTCGTTCAACGCAGCACCATCGGCGGTTTTCGCCTGGCGATTGATCGTGCCTTCAGCGTGGCCGGCGTCGGTATCGTGGTGACCGGCACTGCGTTGTCTGGCGTGGTGGCGGTGGGCGATACGCTGATGCTCGGCCCGCAGGGCAAACCCGTGCGCGTGCGCGGCCTGCATGCGCAGAATCGGGCCGCCGAAGTCGCAATGGCCGGACAGCGAGTGGCGTTGAACCTGAGTGCCGAACGCTTGGCTCTGGAGCAGATACACCGCGGCCACTGGTTGCTGGCCGAGTGGCTGTTCGCGCCGACCCAGCGAGTGGATGTCGACCTGCATTTGTTAGCCAGCGAACCCAAAGCCTTCGAGCACTTTCAACCTGTGCATGTTCACGTCGGGACTCAGGACGTGACCGGGCGGGTGGCGTTGCTGGAAGGCGCCCGCCTGGCGCCGGGTGAAAGGATGTTCGCGCAACTGCTGCTGAACACGCCGGTGCAGGCCGTGAAGGGCGATCCGTTGATCCTGCGTGACCAGAGCGCCCAACGGACCCTCGGCGGCGCGCGGGTGCTCGACCCGTTTGCACCGACCCGACAACGTCGAAGCCCCGAGCGGCTGGCGCAGCTACACGCCCTCGCCACACGCAAAGAGTTGGAAGACAGCCTTCCGGCGTTATTGTCCAACAGCGACACCGGGCTCGATCCGCTGCGTCTGGAGCGTCAGTTCAACCGCCCCCGCAACACGTGGGTTTTGCCGGATGACGTGCGTCTGGTCGACATTCGCCAAGGTCCGTTGCTGTTCAGTGCGACCCGCTGGGAAGCGCTGAAAGCACCGCTGCTGGAACACCTCGCACGCTTTCATCAACTGGAACCGGATCAAATGGGCCCGGACCGGGATCGCCTGCGGCGGTTCACCGGCACAGCGCTGGACCGTCCGACGTTCATCAGCCTGCTCGACGAGTTACTCGCCGGCGGGGCCATTGCCGCCAGCGGGCCATGGCTGCATTTGCCCGATCATCAGGTGCGTTTGAGCGAAGACGAGGAAGCCCTTTGGCAACACTTGCAACCGTTGTTCGAACAGGCTGGTTTTGATCCGCCGTGGGTGCGTGACCTTGACCATGACGAGGCGGCCGTGCGCTTGCTGCTGTGCAAAATGGCGAGATTGGGATTAGTGCATCAAGTCGTCCGTGACCTGTTCTACACCGACACGGTGATCCGCCGATTGGCGGCTATGCTTGTGCAACTGGCCGCGCAAAACCCGGTGATTCAGGTCACGGCGTTTCGTGATGCCGTGGGCCTGGGTCGCAAGCGCAGCATCCAGATTCTCGAATACTTCGACCGGATCGGCCTGACGCGACGGTTTGGCGACAAGCGCCATATCCGCCTCGACAATGCCTTGGCCCAACGCACCGAGCACTGACTTCAAGGAAGGCAATCGCGCCCGGTGGCGCGGCCGGGCTTCAAACCCGGTTGGGGACGGCATCCGTTCCCGGGCAGGTTCGACTCCGGCTGCCTTCCGCCATTTTCAACACCCTGCGAGGTATTTCACAAGTCATCTTGCTGTTCGAGTTGATGGTGAACCGCGCACTGGATCGACTGGCCCTATCCGAGTAGTCACAGATCCTCTGGAGCGAGGGGGCTTGTCGGAACGCCGCCCCGGTCCGTCCGGCTCTGTAACAGCTGTCGAGCGTGCGAGGCTGCGTAACAGCCGTTAGACAATGCGGTGCGTCAGACTCACCGCGTACTCAGGGTTTACGACTGCTTCGCAGCCGGACGCAGCCTCGCAAGCTCGACAGCTGCTACAAGACAGGCATTGCTGCTGAAATGGCATTACCACAGCGCCCGCGTTTTTCGCGCGGGGCGGTTGATCACTGCATCACATAACGCCCCGGTGCCGACTCAATCGCCAGGTATTGGGCGTTACCGGTATGCAGCACCGAGGGCTGGCGTTCGCCGGACTGTTCAGCCAGCCAGACGAACCAGTCATTCCACCAGCTACCGGAATGTTGCTGGGCGTTCTTGAACCAGGTTTCCGGGTTTTTGGTGACCCGGTTGTTGGTCCAGTAGTGGCGTTTTTCCTTGGCCGGCGGGTTGATCACCCCGGCGATATGCCCTGATGCGCCCAGTACAAAACGCTTGGTCCCGGAGAGCAACTCGGTGCTGGCGTAAGCGCTTCTCCACGGCACGATGTGATCGTCATGGGTGGCGAGGATGTACGCCGGAGCATCGATGGCGCGCAGGTCCAGCTTGACCCCGCAACAGTCCAGCTCACCGGATTTCAGGTCGTTCTGCAGATAGGTGTGGCGCAGATACCAGCAGTACATCGGGCCCGGGAGGTTGGTGCTGTCGTTGTTCCAGAACAGCAGGTCGAGGGGGATCGGTTTCTGACCCTTGAGGTATTTGTCGACGTTGTAGTTCCACCACAAGTCGTTGGGACGCAGCAGCGAGAAGGTATTGCCCATGTCCTCGCCTTTGAACAGGCCGATCGGGCCATCCAGGCCGCCGATGGTGCGCTCGCGGTAAGCCACCAATTGTTCGTCGACAAAGATGTCGATGGGGCCGGTATCGAGGTAGTCGAGGAAGGTGGTCAACAGGCTCACGCTGCCAATCTCGCGGTCACCGCGCGCCGCCAGGACGGCCAGCGCCGAACTCAACAAAGTGCCGCCGATGCAGAAGCCGACGCAATTGGGCCGCTGCTCGCCGCTGATTTCGCGGGTCACTTGCAGGCCTTTGATGATGCCGGTTTCGATCAAGTCATCCCAAGTGGTGCCAGCGTGTTCCTGGTCGAAGTTGCGCCACGACATCAGAAACACCGGATGCCCTTGTTTCAACAGATGGGCAACCATCGAGTTGTCCGGGCGCAGGTCGAGAATGTAGTACTTGTTGATTGACGGCGGCACGACAAACACCGGGCGCCGGTACTGGGTTTCGCTTTGCGGGTAATACTGGATCAGCTGGAAGAGTTCGTTCTCGAAGACCACTTCGCCGGGGGTGTTGGCGAGATCGACACCGACTTTGAATGCACCGGCGTCGCACTGGCGCATCTTGCCTTCTTGCAGGTCGCTGGCCAGGTGCAACAGGCCGGTGATGAGGCTGCTTCCCTGAGTATCGACGACACGTTGCAGCGCATCGGGGTTACTGGCCAGAAAGTTGCTGGGCGCGCCGGCGGCGATGGCTTGTTCCACCAGATAGAGCAGACGCTGACGCGGCTTTTTGTCCGGGATCGCCAACTTCTCCAGCAGCTTCAGCAGAAAACCTGCGTTGAGCAGGTAAAACGCTGCAAGCGAGCCGAACAATGGCTGGCTCCAGTTGCCACTGGCAAAACGTCGATCGTCGAAGCTGAATGGCTGACCGGTCAGCAGTTGCTGGCCAAGTTCGCCCCATTGCTGCTGGTAATCCGATTGAAGGCTGTCCAGGGTGCCGCGCGGCAGGTCAAACCACTCGTTGTATTCCTGGCCGGTAAACCACGGATTGCTACTGACCCAGAGACGTAATTGTTGCACTGCAAAGGAGGCAATGAACGGAACCTGGCCTGACCAGAAGGTGTTGAAGGTATGCGCGTTATTGTCCATGGAACTCCTTGCCCACTCACGTAAACCGGGCAGAAAAAAACCGCGGCGCCGGACTTCGGCGCCGCGTCAGCAACTCAAGCAAACACTCCTGTGTTTCTAGCGCTCGATGACCAGGCTGACACCCTGGCCGCCACCGATGCACAACGTAGCCAAGCCTTTTTTGCCGTCGCGACGAATCAACTCGTGCAACAGCGACACCAGAATCCGCGCGCCCGATGCGCCGATCGGATGACCCAGGGCAATCGCGCCGCCATTGACGTTGACCTTGCTGGTGTCCCAACCCAGTTCCTTGCCGACTGCCAGTGATTGCGCGGCGAACGCTTCATTGGCTTCGATCAGGTCGAGGTCGTCCAGGCTCCAGCCGGCTTTGGTCAATGCCAAACGGGTGGCCGGCACCGGGCCGATGCCCATGATCGCCGGGTCCACGCCAGCGCTGGCGTAAGCCTTGATGCGTGCCAGAACCGGCAAGCCGAGGGCCAGGGCCTTGGCGGCGCTGGCCAGCAACAGCACGGCGGCGCCGTCGTTGAGGGTCGACGAGTTACCGGCGGTCACGCTGCCGTTTTTCTGGAACGCGGGTCTGAGGTTGCCCAGCGCCTGCAATGTGCTGTCTGGACGCGGCTGTTCATCGGTGTCGAAGACCAGCGGCTCACCCTTGCGCTGAGGGATCAGGATCGGGGTGATTTCACGCTTGAAGTAGCCCGCTTCGATGGCCGCAGCGGCTTTCTGTTGCGAGGCTGCGGCGAAAGCGTCCTGGTCTTCGCGACTGAGGTCGTACTTCTGCGCCAGGTTTTCGGCAGTGATGCCCATGTGGTAGTCGTTGAAGGCGTCCCACAAACCGTCCTGAATCACGCTGTCTTGCAGTTGCGCATGACCCAGGCGCAAACCGGTGCGGGCCTTGGGCAGTACATACGGCGCCAGGCTCATGTTTTCCTGACCACCGGCAATGATCAGTTCGGCGTCGCCGCAACGGATGGCCTGGACCGCCAGCTGGACAGCCTTGAGGCCCGAGCCGCAAACCTTGTTCAGGGTCAGGGCAGGGGTGGTATGGGGCAGGCCGGCCTTGATTGCCGTCTGGCGTGCCGGGTTTTGCCCCGAGCCTGCGGTCAGTACTTGGCCGAGGATCACTTCATCGATCTGCGAGCCGTCCAGACCGGTCTCTTCCAGCAAACGGCGAATGACCGCCGCGCCCAGCTCGGTGGCTGGAATCGCGGACAAGGCACCTTGAAAACTGCCAATGGCGGTACGAGTAGCGGCAACGATTACGACTTCGTTCATGCGTGACCTCATTAAGATGTTGTCGAGCGGAAGCAGGGCATCCATGCCCTGACAGGTCTACTGCATGTTCATGCCGCCGTTGACCGAGAAGTCGGCCCCGGTGCTATAGGCCGATTCATCCGAAGCCAGCCAGGCCACGATGGAAGCGATTTCTTCAGGTTGGCCGAGACGCCCAACTGGTGTGGCCGCGATCATGGTGTCGAGAATGTCCGGGCGGATGGCCGCGGTCATGCTGGTCTGGATGTAACCTGGGGAGACGGTATTGACGGTCACGCCCTTGCCGGACACTTCCCGGGCCAGGGCCATGGTGAAACCGTGGATGCCGGCCTTGGCCGCGCTGTAGTTGGTCTGGCCGAACTGGCCGCGCTGACCGTTGATCGAGGAGATGTTGATGACCCGTCCCCAGCCCTTGGCCAACATCCCTTCAATCACCTGTTTGGTGGTGTTGAACAGGCCGCTCAGGTTGGTGCCGATGACCGCGTTCCAGTCTTCGGGCGTCAGTTTGCGAAAGGACGCATCACGCGTGATGCCGGCGTTGTTGACCAAGACATCGATCGGGCCGTACTGCTCACGAGCCATCTCGAACGCTTTGCGCGTTGATTCCCAATCGGTGATGTCGCCATAGATGCATTCGAATTGATAACCCGCCGCCAGTTGACCGGCTATCCACTCATTCTTGCGAGCGGAATCAGAGCTGCAGCCCACGATGACCTTGAATCCTTCCTTGTACAGGCGTTGGCTTATCGCAGTGCCAATCCCACCCATACCTCCCGTGACCAACGCAATACGACCAAGCGACTTCATAGGCTCTCTTCCTTTTTGTATTTTGCGCTGCAAGATGGGGGATTGTTCGGTATTGGCGGGGCGTGCGGAAGTGTTGAGAGGTGACGGTCTGGTGTCCAACGGTGCCATGACCTTGTAATGCCCGGCTGGCTAAATATGAGGAGTACCTATACTGGGATCAATATTGGTAAGGGAACGATCCGTTAGTCTTTGATTCATCGCAGATCAGTCATGGCTCCGGACAGGATGTTCGGTTCCACAGGTCATTGAGGACGCCATGTATAGAATGAGTTCAGGCTATGCCAGCGTGCTGGTAAATACGCTCTTGGCTCAAGGACTGGATGTTGCCAGTCTGTGTCAGGAGGCTGAACTAGACATGAAGCTCGCGGACAAACCAGGAGCGTTTTGCGAGCGAAAGGCTATCTATCGACTATGGGATCTGGCCGCTCAGGCTTCGGGTGATCCAAACATTGGCTTGAAGGCCTATGGAAGTTTCCACCCCGGCAGCTTTCAGATCGTCGGCTACACCATGATGTCCAGCCTGAATCTGAAAAAAGCCCTTGAACGACTGGTCCGTTTCAGTCCGTTGATCGGCACCGGATTCAGCCTTTTCTTTACATCGGAACAGCAGAATTACCGACTGTCCGGACTCGATCATCAACAAAAAGGCTCGGTCAAACCTCGCCAATACACCGATGCAGCGCTGGCTTCATTGCTGGGTTTCTGCCGTAAGCTGGCGGGCGGCAACGCACCGCAACCCTTGAGCGTGGGATTCACCTATCCCGAACCTGAAGACACGTCCGAGCATCGTCGGCTGTTTGGCTGCGACCTGCATTTCGACGCGCCTTACGACAGCATTTTGTTTGACGGTCAGGAACTGATGCGTCCGTTGAACATGGCCAATGAAGCGTTGGCGGTGCTGCATGATAGTTTTGCCGAGGCTCAACTGGACCTGCTGTTTGGTTTTTGCATCGTCGGCAGGATTCGCGCGCTGATTACCGAGCGGTTGAGTCAGGGCCAGGGGCAGTGCGACATGGAGTCGATCGCGGCGCACTTGAACATCAGCAAGCGGACATTGCAGCGCGCGCTGGAAAAGGAAGGGACGCAATTCAAGGACGTGCAGAACGCGGTGCGCCGGCAATTGGCCGATTTCTACCTGCGCCATTCTCACTTCAACATGAAGCATGTCGCGTATCTCCTTGGTTTTCATGATCACAGCAGTTTCAACAAAGCCTGTAGCCGCTGGTTTGGCATGACACCCGGTCAGTATCGGGCCGATGAATCGTTTGAAATCGAGGAAGCCGCGCCTGTCTGACGCGGTTGCTTATCAGGGTGCAGGAGGTTTTTTCACACCTTTCTTGCCTTTGGCAGGTTTGCTCACCGGACTCGCGACCTTGGCGACGGGGTCAGGGGTTACTGCGGTTTTTTCCTGCTTGATTGGCTCAGGGATGACCACCGGGACTTTCTGCTTGATTGGCTCAGGGGTTATCGCCGGGACTTTCTCTTCTATGGCATCGGCTGCACCGGGTGGTTGGGTCAGGCTGAAACCTGGCAGCGGCACGTCAAGCAATGTGTGCAGCTCACGCCAGAAGAGATTGTCTGCGCCGCGGGTTAGCAGCTCCGGCAGCAAGTTGGCGACGGCCGCGAGCACTTGTTGACGCTCTTCGACTTCAACCAGCATCAAAGGCAGGCTGTGCAGGCTTTTTTGTGGGTGGGTGGCGACCAGCAGTTTTTGCAGGCGCAGGGTTTCGCGCAGATCAAGCGGCTCGGCACTGTAGTCCTGAAGCAACACTTGCAGCTGCTGGATCAATTTTTCGACACTTTCCTTGCCCGGCTCGTCGCTGTCGCGGCCCAGCAGGAACAGGATCCGTATCAAGGCTTCCATCAGGCCGCCAAGGGGCAGGGCATCCTGCAAACGCTCGATCAAAACCTTGTCGTGCTGCTCGGCATGTTCCTGAAGATTTCGTCCGGGTGCATTGCCGGTGAGGCTGTTGAGTACGCCATACACGCCGTAGAAACACATTTCCTGTGCGACATCGCGCAGATCCCGATAGCCGTTCAAGGCGTCCTGCACCTGGTTGGAAAACAGTTCCTGCCAGACCAGCAACGGGTTGGTTTGGCTGGCGGGGTGACGATCCTTGCTTACCTGGGCGGCACTGCCTGCCAGCCACCACAGCGCCGGGTTCAAACTGCTCCAGGCCACTTGCTGCTGATGGAAAGGGTGCGCCCGGCGCAGCATTTCGGCGCTCGGTTCGTTGATCATCTGGCGCAACCACGGGCGTATGAATTCGTCGTACACATTGTTGTTGATAGCGGACGCGCGCTGGACCAGCGCAAATTCACGATCGTCATCACGGGGCGGCTGCACCTGGCCATGGATGTCGGCGATAC
Organism: Pseudomonas fluorescens; assembly: GCF_000968015.1. Taxonomy (GTDB): domain Bacteria; phylum Pseudomonadota; class Gammaproteobacteria; order Pseudomonadales; family Pseudomonadaceae; genus Aquipseudomonas; species Aquipseudomonas fluorescens_W. Next base: position 35,935 of record NZ_LACH01000044.1, on the reverse strand, counting down.
GCCGGCGTTCGAAACGCACGGCATACGGCGTCGCCGAATTCTCCGGCAGGTCTTCGATCAGCATTTCATACAGCCCGGCTGACAGCGCATTGATCGCATCGACCGCACCGAGCAATTCACGATGTTCACGCCGCGCCACTTCACCGGACACGAAGATGCCCAGGTGACCGATACTCGCGTGCCTCAGGTAAACGATGGTACGTCCGGCATTTTGCAACGCGAGATCGCTAGGATAGACGTCAGTGATCCAGTCCAGTGCCTGCTGCGGGGAGGTGATGTTGTCGCCATACGAGCAGAACACCACCACCGGCACTTCAATCAGCTTGAGGTCAAGCCCGCTGCTCTTGCGCCCCAGGCCACCGGACAGCTGATTACCGATGAACAAGTCGTCGACAATCATCTCGATCTCTTCGCCATTGAGCAGGGTCGGGCTGCCCCACCAGCGTTCGAAATCCAGAAAGCGTGCGGCCTCGCTGTCGACTTCGCTGAACAGGTGGTAGTACTTGCCCCAATAGGTGTTGGCCGGGTCCAGGTTTTCGAAATTGCTGACCAGCCAGGTGCCGTCGAAACGGTCATTGCCGAGGTCGCTTCCCAAGCGTGCCATCCAGCCACCGCCCAGTAAACCTCCGGTGTAGCGCATCGGATTGCGGCCATTGACGCCGGCCCAGTACGACAACGGCGCACCATTGACGATGATCAGACCCGGCAGCTCGGGACGGGTGGCCGCGAGGCCCATTAACGCCCAGCCCGCCTGGCAGTTGCCGATTACCACGGGTTTGGTGCTGTCGGGATGTCGGGCGCTGACGACTTCGATGAACCGCGCCTGGGCTTCTGTGATATCGGCAAGGGTTTGCCCTGGGCGGGGCGAGTGACTGAAGGAGATGAAGTAGGTGGGGTGGCCGGCTCTCAGGCTCTCGCCGATGACCGAGTCCTGTTTAAAACCGCCGATGCCCGAGCCGTGACCGCCGCGGGGGTCGATGATGATCACAGGCTGTTTTTTGCTGTCGATCTGTTGTCCGGGGCCGCCGAGGATTTGCAACAGCGAGTAGTTGACCGGGCGGGACAGGTCTTCACCGGCGACCAGCGTTTCATGATTGAACTTGAGCAGCAGCGGATACCCGGCGCGCTCGTGAGCCAGGGTGTTGTCGCCGCGCTGACGCAAGGTGTCCCAGAACAACACGCTGCGTTGGCCAAGGTCCGTGAAGTATTCCTGCCAGTCAGCGGGCGTGGGCTGTCGGAGTTGCCCAAGGCTTAGAGGCGCGAAGGTTTTTGCCTGGCGCTTCCGCACGGCGTCGAGGACATTTTGGGTATTGAGGCGCTGCAGATGATTCAGGTGTTCGAACAAGCCGGCGGGTTCGGAGAACTCTTCATCTTGCAGCGCAATATTTAATTCCTGACCCATCGTGATCTCCTGACGCTGTACATGGGAACCGGCCCATCTGAACCCTTTAGTTAAAGAGGTCTAGCCCGGCCGTTCGATGAGCAGGAGTTTACAGCGAATAAGGAGGGCTTTAGCAAAGGTTATTTTGCACCGCACAAAAATAGACGTTGCCAAATAGTTTTGTGCACTGCAATATCAAGGCTAACGCGATGACTGGCCGGATCGCTATCGCGTCCTCAGGTCCATCAGGGCCTTCTAGTACCAGGAGATTCAAGCATGTCTTTTTTCAATTCGGAAAAACTGCAAACCGCTCAGAAAGCCAACCTCGATCTTTTGCAGCAAATCAGCGGCAAAGTCTTCGCCAGCGTTGAACAGCTCAGCCAGTTGCAGTTCAAGGCACTGCGTGACTCCACCGAAGAGCACTTCGAAGGTGTTCGCAAGCTGCTGGCCGTACGTGATCCACAAGGTTTCGCCGAGCTGCAGGCTTCTTTCACCCAGCCGAGTGCACAGACCGAACGTCTGGCCGAGTTCAATCGTCAGGTTCAAGCGCTGATCGTCGGTACTCAGTCGGACATCGCCAAACTGACTTCGGGTCAGGTCGAAGCGGGCACCCAGCAGGTGCAAGAGTTCGTTGAAGCCATCAGCAAGAATGCACCGGCCGGCTCCGAGCCAGTTGTGGCCGCGTTCAAGTCGAGCCTGGCGAATGCCGGCACTGTGTTCGAAAGCGCACAGAAAGCCGTAAAACAGGCTGCCGATGTAGCTCAGAGCAGTTTCGACGCAGCATCTGCCGCGGCGACCAAAGCTGCTCCAGAAGCAAGTGCCAAGGCTACTAGCGGTAACAAGTAAGTCGCATTAGATCAGCGGCACCAATGGCGATGGGTTTATTCCCCATCGCCATTTTTTTTCGGCCCGTTATCGGTGCCAGGTTTACCGCCGAACATGCCAAACAGGTTCTGGGTATTGAGGTACAACGCCTTGGACTGGTCGACATATTGGCGCATCAGGTCCTGCATCACCGGGGCCTGTTGATGCATGAAGTCGCTCCAGGCCTCGGACGACTGCGCGCCGGTCTGGGACTGGATGTCGATGACGGTCTGAATGCTCTTGTCCAGGTAACTGCCGAGAACGCCCTGATAAGGGCCGTAGAACTGGATAACCCCCAGCAGCATTTCGGTGGTGAAGATGGGCTCACCGCCGCTTTCGGCTTCCAGAATCACTTGCAGCAGGATGCTGCGCGTCAGGTCCTCGCCGCTCTTGGCATCGACCACCTGAAACGCCACTTTATCGACGACCAACTGACGAATGTCCGCCAGCGTCAGGTGACTGCTGGTGTGGGTGTCGTAGAGTCGGCGATTGGGGTACTTCTTGATCAGACGGGGCGAATCTGGCATGCGGGGTGTCTCGTGGCGAGCCTGGTTTGCAGGCATCTTAACCTACTCTCATCTTTGGCGCCTTTGAGGCCGACTTCGCGAGCAAGCCCGCTCCCACAGTTGACCGCATTCCCCCTGTGGGAGCGAGCCTGCTCGCGATGAGGCCCGCCATCACTGCGAAAATCCAGAATAAAAAAGAGGACTGCGCCGTCAAGCGAGTCCCCCTTGTGAACCTGAATTGGCTTACCAGATCGGCAGGGTGTAGCTGACGATCAGGCGATTTTCATCCAGGTCGCTGCCGAAGTTGGTCGAGCGCACCGTCGCGTTACGCCATTTCACCCCGACATTCTTCAGCGGCCCGCTCTGTACGACATAGCCGATGTCGGTATCCCGTTCCCATTCCTTGCCTTCCGGACGATTGCCGCCCAGATCGATGTTGTCGCCGGTGAGGTAGCGGGTCATGAAGGTCAGCCCCGGTACGCCGATGGCCGCAAAGTTGTAGTCGTAACGCGCTTGCCAGGACTTTTCGTCCTTGCTGGCGAAGTCGCCGATCTGCACGAAGTTCACCAGGAACGCATCAGTGCCGTTGACGTAGGCGTAGCCGGTGTCGCCGCTCATGCCTTGATAACCCAGACCGAACGCATGCCCGCCGAGGTTGTAGGTGAACATCGCGCCAATCGCATTGTTATCGACATTGCTGCCGCCATCGTCCGTGGAGCGGGCGAAGCGCAGATCTGTCTTCAGCGACTGGCCGGTTGTGACTGGCAACACGTAGGTCAGGTTGATCAGATGCTGGCTGTAGAAGTTGTCGAGGTGACCGTAGCTGTAGCCGGTGGCGAGGTTGCTGGTCCATTTGTAGTTCAGGCTGGCGAAATCGAAGCTGTCGCTGTCGACATGACGTGTGGTGATGCCCTTGGCGCCGGTTCGGGTGATGCCCATGTCCTCGTAGTCCGAGGAGTCGCGCTGATTGACCTGCGTCAGTCGCCCGGCATCCACGGTCAAGCCTTCGAGCTCCAGCGACGTCAACTGACCGCCCTTGAAGGTTTGCGGCAACAGCCGTGAATCGTTGGCCAGTAGCGTCGGCAGTTTCGGCAGCAACGTGCCGAGTTTCAGGGTGCTTTTAGAGGCGCGCACTTTGGCGGTCAGGCCCAGTTCGCCGTACTCGTCCTGCGCCCCTTTGCTTGTGTCGCGATGGCGTTTGAGCAGGCCGGAACCGGCGCGATCCGGGCTGGAATCGAGCTTGACGCCAACCAGGCCGATGGCATCGAAACCGACACCGATCAAACCGTCGGTGAAGCCCGATTCATAGCGCAGCAAGAAGCCCTGGGCCCATTCCTCTTGTTTGGATTGAGCGGCGTTGTCCTGGCGATAGTCACGGTTGAAATAGAAGTTGCGCAGCTCAAGACTGGCCTTGCTGTCTTTGACAAAGTCAGCAGCGGCGGGGGCCGAGAGGCTGATGACGCCGCCGGCCAGCAAGAGTCGGGTAGCGAGGGTGCGGGTGTTGCGGTCCATGGTGAAGCCCCTTTGTTTTTATTATGGAAAGACAGGTCCCGCGGCCCTCGCCAGGTGGGCGAGGGCTTATCGATAAAAAACGCGAACGCCGAAAAGACAGGAGCGTGGCGCCGCGTGCGGTTCAATCGTTAGAACTGTTCGGCGCTCAGGCCAAACAACGAGGCACTGCCCGCGCGGATGGATTGCTCCAGGCTCAGAATGCGTGGCAGGAGGCGGTGGATATAGAAGTCGGCGGTGGCGATTTTCGCGCCATAAAACCCTTCGTCTTCGTGCAGCTTTTGCTTGGCCACCTGAGCCATGCGCGCCCAAAGCCAGGCGTAGGCGACGTAACCGAACAGGTGCAAATACTCCACCGACGCGGCGCCGACTTCGTTGCGGTTGGTCGCGGCCTGATCCTGTAGCCAGTCGCTCAGGTCTTCCAGACGCTGCACGGCATCGAACAGTCGAGCGGAGTAGGGCGCGTCAGGCTGATGGGCGAAATGTCGGATTTCAGCGGTGAACTGGCGCAGCGCAACGCCCTTGTCGGCGAGCACTTTGCGTCCGAGCAGGTCCAGGGCTTGAATGCCGTTGGTGCCTTCGTAGATCTGCGCGATGCGCACGTCACGGACCAATTGTTCCTGGCCCCATTCTCGGATGTAGCCATGGCCGCCGAACACTTGCTGGCCGTTGATGCAGCTTTCGAGGCCGGTGTCGGTGAAAAATGCCTTGGCTACTGGAGTGAGCAGCGCGACCAGCGTTTGCGCGCTGTCGCGTTCGTTGGCGTCATCGGAAAACTTCGCCAGATCGAGTTGCTGACCGACATAACTGGCGAACGCTCGTCCACCTTCGGTCATGGCTTTCATGCTCAGCAACATGCGGCGCACATCAGGATGGACGATGATCGGGTCGGCCACTTTGTCCGGAGCAACAGCACCGGTCGGCGCGCGGCTCTGCACACGTTCTCGGGCGTAAGCCACGGCGCTTTGATAGGACGCTTCGGCGCAGCCAATGCCTTGAATGCCGATGGACAAGCGCTCGTAGTTCATCATGGTGAACATCGCCGCCAGGCCTTTGTTGGCCTCGCCAACCAGCCAGCCGCTGGCGCCATCGAAGTTCATCACGCAGGTGGCCGAGGCCTTGATGCCCATCTTGTGTTCGATCGAACCGCAACTCACGGCGTTGGCAGCGCCGAGGGAACCGTCAGCATTGACCCGCACTTTGGGCACGACAAACAGCGAGATGCCTTTCGGTCCCGCCGGTGCGTCCGGCAGTTTCGCCAGCACCAGATGGACAATGTTTTCGGTCAGGTCCTGATCGCCACCGGTGATGAAGATCTTGCTGCCGGTAATGCTGAAGCTGCCGTCGGCCTGTGGTTCGGCGCGGGTGCGGATAATCCCCAGATCGGTGCCAGCGTGAGCTTCGGTCAGGCACATGGAACCGGCCCAGCGGCCTTCGTACATAGGCGGCAGGTAGAGGTTTTTCAGGGTGTCGCTGGCGTGGGCATCCAGTGCCAGGCAGGCGCCGGAACTCAACGCTGAATACAGGGCGAAGCTGGAATTGGCGCCGTAGAGCATTTCTTCGAACTGCACGGCGAGCATCTTCGGCATGCCCATGCCGCCGAAATCGGTGTTACCGGAAAGGCCTACCCAGCCGCCTTCGATGTAGGTGGCATAAGCCTGTTTGAAACCGATTGGCGTGCTGACCTGGCCATCGACCCACTGGGCGCCTTCCTCGTCGCCACTGCGATTCAATGGCGCAATCAGGTGCGCGGTGACTTTGGCCGCCTCCTCAAGAATGGCGTCAGCGGTGGCGGCGTCGACACTGTCGGCCAGGGCGGGCAGGCGTGCCCACAGGGCCGGGGCGTCGAACACTTCATGCAAGACAAAGCGCATGTCGCGCAGCGGGGCGTTGAATTCGGGCATAACGTGAACCTCAAAAGGTTGTGCGATGGGCACGGCGCTGCTTGAGCGGGCCGTGCCCTTTCAATCAATGGCTGGAAGCGCTGGCGGCACCGAGGCCGGTCTGGGCGCGAACGAACTGGTCGGCGTAAGCGTCACGCTCTTTGTCGGCCCGCACGCTGCGGTCGAGTTTCGACACCACGACGATCACGAGGAACGCCAGCGGCATGGAGAACAGCGCCGGGTGGTCGTACGGGAAGATCGCGTGAGCATGGCCGAGCACGGTGACCCAGACGGCTGGCGACAGGATCACCAGCACCAGCGCGCAGATCAGGCCGGCGAAACCGCCGATGATCGCGCCTTTGGTGGTCAAGCCTTTCCAGTACATGGCCATGATCAGCACCGGGAAGTTGGTCGATGCGGCGATGCCGAAGGTCAGGCCCACCAGGAACGCGACGTTCATCTTCTCGAACAGAATGCCCAGCAGAATCGCGATGATGCCAAGGCCGACAGTGGCCATGCGGGTCACGCGCATTTCCTGTTTCTGGCTGGCTTTGCCTTTCTTGAACACCGTGGCGTAGAGGTCGTGGGATATCGCCGAGGCACCGGCCAGGGCCAGCCCGGAAACTACTGCCAGAATGGTGGCGAAGGCCACGGCCGAGAGGAAACCGAAGAACAGGTTGCCACCGACCGCTTTGGCCAGGTGCATGGCGACCATGTTGCCGCCGCCAATCAAGGCGCCGCCGACTTCACCATTAACGTAGTACTGCGGGTCGGTGCCGATGATCACCATCGCGGCAAAGCCCAGGGTGCAGACGACAAGGAAGAAGAAACCGATGAAACCGGTGGCGTAGAACACCGACTTACGCGCTTCCTTGGCGTTAGGCACGGTGAAGAAGCGCATCAGGATGTGCGGCAGACCGGCAATCCCGAACACCAGGCCCAGCGACATCGAAGCGGTGTTGATCGGGTCGGCAAGCATCGAGCCAGGGCCCATGATGTTCCAGCCACTGGCGTGGGCTTCGACGGCTTTGGTGGCCAGGGTTTCGTAGCTGAAACCGAATTGCGACATCGCCATGACCGCCAGGGTCGTGCCGCCGGCAAGCAGCAACACAGCCTTGATGATCTGCACCCAGGTGGTGGCGATCATGCCGCCGAAGATCACGTACACCAGCATCAGCGCGCCGACGATCACCACCGCAACCGGGTAGTCGAGACCGAACAGCAATTTGATCAACTGACCGGCACCGACCATCTGCACGATCAGATAGCAGCACACCACCGTCAGCGAACCGAAGGCGGCGAAGATCCGCACTTTGTTCTGGTCCAGTCGATAGGACACGATGTCGGCAAAGGTGTAGCGCCCCAGATTGCGCAAACGCTCGGCCATCAGGAAGGTGATGATCGGCCAGCCGACGAAGAAGCCGATGGTATAGATGAAGCCGTCGTAGCCCTTGGCAAACACCAGGCTGGACAGCCCCAGCAGCGTGGCGGCGGACATGTAGTCGCCGGCAATCGCCAGACCGTTCTGGAACCCGGTGATGCCACCGCCCGCAGTGTAGAAATCCGACGTGGATTTGGTTTGCCGCGCGGCCCACCAAGTGATGGCCAGCGTGCCCAGCACGAAGACGAAGAACATGCCGATCGCATGCAGGTTGAGCGGTTGTTTTTCCACCGCACCCAGCGCGGGTGCAGCCAGCACAACGGAGGCCGGCAACAGCCCGGCAGCGGCGAGGAGAAGTTTACGCAGAAGAGTCATTACTTGCTCTCCTCGAGAATGGCGGCGCCCAGTGCATCGAAACGCGTGTTAGCGCTGTAGACGTACCAGCCGGTCAGTAGCCAGGAAAAAATGATGATCGCCGCGCCAACCGGCATGCCCAGGGTCAACATCCGATGCTCGGCGAGCGGCGCATGCAGCCACTGCGGGGCAAACGCCACCACCAGCATGAACGCGTAGTAAGTGCCCAGCACCGCAGCACTCAGCGACCAGGCCAGGCGCGAACGGCTGCTCACCAATTGAAGGAATTTCGGGTTGGACCGAATGCGTTCACAGCGTTGGGTATCGGTTGAATGGATGTCGATCATGGGTGGCTCCACATTTGTTGTTATAGGCGTTTGAACGGGGCCGAATTCGGCGTGCACGAGCCCGAAGCGGCAGGTAAAACACCTGCCGCCGGGTGGTACAACGTCGGTTCGGGTTAGAGCGCTTTGGCCCTGTCGCGCAGGACGTACTTCTGGATTTTGCCGGTGGACGTTTTCGGCAACAGGGTGAAGATCACCGTGCGCGGCACTTTGAAGCCGGCCAGGTGTTCGCGGCAGAAACTGATGATGTCGGCCTCGCGAACGTCCTGGTGATCAGCCTTTAACGTGATAAAGGCGCAGGGCGTTTCGCCCCATTTCTCATCAGGGCGGGCGACGACGGCCGCTTCCATGACGGCTGGATGGCGATAGAGCACACCTTCCAGTTCGATGGTGGAAATGTTCTCGCCGCCGGAAATGATGATGTCCTTGAGTCGGTCCTTGATCTCGACGTAACCGTTCGGATGACACACCGCCAGGTCGCCGGTGTGGAACCAGCCGCCTTCGAACGCTTCGGCCGTGGCGGTCGGGTTCTTCAGGTAGCCCTTCATCACGGTGTTGCCGCGCATGAAGATCTCACCGATGGTCTGACCGTCCCGAGGGGTCGGCTCCAATGTCTTCGAGTCGCCGACCATCACGCCTTCGAGCGTCGGGTAGCGCACGCCCTGACGGGATTTGATTTGCGCCCGTTCGTCCAGCGGCAACTCATCCCATTCGGCATGCCACGCGCAAAGCGTCACCGGGCCATAGGTTTCGGTCAGGCCATAGACGTGGGTGACCTTGATGCCCATTTCTTCCACGGCACCGATCACTTTGGCCGGTGGTGCGGCACCGGCGACCATCGCGTTGACCGGGTGATCGATCGCCGCTTTAGCCGACTCCGGCATGTTGACCAAGGCATTGAGCACGATCGGCGCAGCGCACAGATGGGTGACCTGGTGCTCGCGGATCAGCGTGAGGATTTTTTGTGGATCGACGCGACGCAGGAACACATGCACACCGGCCATGGCGGTGATGATCCACGGGTAGCACCAACCGTTGCAATGGAACATCGGCAGGGTCCAGAGGTAGACCGGATGGTTGCCCATGGCCCAGGTCATCTGGTTGCCCAACGAGTTCAGGTACGCACCGCGATGGTGGTAAACAACGCCTTTGGGGTTGCCGGTGGTGCCAGAGGTGTAATTCAGCGAAATGGCGTCCCATTCGTTCGCCGGCCATTGCCAGGCGAATGCCGGATCGCCTTCGGCCAACAGCGCTTCATAGTCCAGATCGCTGACCGCCTGGCCTTCGCCGTACTCCGGGTCATTAACGTCGATGACCAGCGGCGGGTGATCGAGCATGCCAATGGCAGCGTGAATCACATCATGGAACTCGCGGTCGGTAATCAGCACCTTGGCTTCGCCATGTTGCAGCATGAAGGCGATGGCTTCGGCATCCAGACGCACGTTGAGTGGGTTGAGCACCGCACCAATCATCGGAACGCCGAAGTGCACTTCAAGCATCTCGGGAATGTTGGGCAGCATCACGGCCACCGTGTCGTTCTTGCCGATGCCGCGACCGGCCAGCGCCGAAGCCAGACGGCGGCAGCGGGTGTAGGTCTGCGCCCAGGTGCGGCGAATGGAACCATGGATGACAGCGGGGTAGTCCGGATAAACGCTGGCGGTGCGCTCGATGAAGCTGAGGGGAGACAAGGCAATATGATTGACAGCCGCAGGGCTTAGCCCTTGTTCATAGATCGACATGTACGGGTACTCGGTGGCTGATTGTTAGCTCTATAGGTGACCTTGCAGCGTCGCCGCTGAGGGCACCTTTTATGTCCGGTTTGCTTTATATAACATTCAGCTGCCGATATGGAAGTACAACCTACGTCATATAGGATATGTACTATATTTGATTCTTGCAGGTCTAAATCAATACAGTCACACCGCCAAGGCCGGTATATCCTTGGCTTCCCCAACGAAGCGGACCCGTGATGACCCTGACTCCCGTTCGATTGCACAGCTGGTTGCGCCTGCAGCGCGAGGGTGTGTCGCTGGCCGCCCGGGCCGATGCGTTGTGCCGTGCGCTGCAGGAATGTCCCGAGGTGCGCCGGGCGGTTTATTTGAGTTGGCAAACCAATGCGCGGATTTACAGCCACGAGGGTGCCGCCCAGCACTTTCCACCGGGCCTGGGCGACCCGTCGCTGGCCAGCGATCAGTTGCTGTTTGATCGACTGGTCGAGGCAGGGCGCCTGGATCTGGCGCAAGTTCGGCAACTCGATTGCTGGTTGTCCGGGCGACTGCGTCGCGCGGCTATCAGCCATGGCCAGGTGTTTGATCTGGCCTTGCAACCGGGGCAACCGGGGTTGTTGCTGGTGGAAGTGTGCGAGGGCGTCAGTCTTGATTGGCTGGGGTGGGTGCAGGACTTGCTGACGACCTTGCTGAGCAGCGTTAACGGCATGCTGCGCGGCTCACCGCTGTTAGGTCACGATCCACAGCCAAGTCTGTTGCTCGATGCGCAGGGCCGACCGCTGGAGTTCAATGCCGCGCTGTTGGCACTGCTCGCCGAAAAACCGCTGACTGATGTGCTGGGTTTTCTGCCGGTCAATCACCGGGTGCTGGTACGAGCCTGCCTCGACCAGCAACGCGCCATCGACGGGGTCGAAGCCCAATTCGAAGCGCAGATCCTGATCTGGACGTTTATCCCCGATCCACAGGACAACCGTGTGCTCGCCCGTTGCCGCGATGCCACGGCACAAGTGCTGGCCGAGCGTGAGGCCGCCACGGCGCGCCGGTTGTACCGGCTGATCATCGAGAACACCACCGACCTGATTTCCCGACACACCCCGGACGGACGCTTTCTTGATGCCTCGCCGGCGTCCTGGACGTTGCTCGGCTACTGGCCGGAAGAGTTGCGCGGGCAAATGGCCCAGGGTTTGTTCCATGGCCAGGACCTGGCCAGTCTGGTGCAGCGCGCGCGGGATGCACTGGAGCAGGACGGTTATCACACGATGACCTATCGCATTCGCCATCGAGACGGGCATTACCTGTGGTTCGAAACCGCGAGCCGGGCGATTCGTGAGACCTACACCGGGGCAGTGGTTGAAGTGGTCAGCGTGTCCCGGGACATTACCGCCCGGGTGCAAGCCGAAGAGAACAAGCGGCGCCTGGCGGAAGTCGTTGAAGCCAACACCGATCCGGTGTTGTTCATCGACCCCGAGGGGCAAGTTACTTACCTCAATCCAGCGGCGCGGCGCATCCTCGGGATCGACGAGCAACAACCGATGCCAGCCCTGGCGCAATTGTTTGCCAGCGCCGACCTGGCACGTCTGCAGCGTGATGGCTGGAGCAGCGCCGAACGCGACGGTGTCTGGAGCACCGATGCGCGATTGCAGCCACCGGGTGGCGGCACTTCAGTGCCGGTATCGCTGGTGCTGCTGGCACACCGTTCGGCCGGCGGCGAGCGCTATTATTCCTTGGTGGCGAGGGACATGACCGAGCGTGAACTGCGTGAAGTGCAGCAGCGCCGCCATCAGGACGAATTGGCCCACACCGCGCGGCTGGTCACCCTGGGTGAGTTGGCTTCGGGCATTGCTCACGAAATCAACCAGCCGTTGGCGGCGGTGGTCAATTACGCCAATGCCAGCCAGCGCTATTTACAGACGCTGGATTCAAATCCCCAGGCCGCCGCCCGAGTGGCGCAAGGGCTGGAACGCATTACCCATCACGCCACGCATGCTTCAGAAGTGATCAGGCGTTTACGCGCGTTTCTGCGCAAGGGACAACGCCGGATGCAGGCCCTGAACTTCACTGACGTCGCCCGCGAGGCCGTGCGTTTATGTGCCTGGGAAGCGAGCAATTGCCAAGTGACAATCGAGGATCGCCTGCCGGATAATCTGCCGCCGATTTATGCCGACCGGGTGCTGCTGGAGCAGGTGCTGCTCAATCTGTTGCGCAATGCCATCGACGCCAACCGCGAACAACATCCGGGGCAACCGTCGCTGATCGTGATGGCTGCGGGGCAGGGCAGTGGTGCAACCGTGGAAATCAGTGTGCAAGACCAGGGGCCAGGCGTCAGCGAGCCGGAACTGGAGCAGATATTTACCCCGTTCTATACCAGCAAGGCCGATGGCCTGGGGCTTGGTTTGTCCATGAGCCGCAGCATCATTGAAGGTTTCGGTGGCGAATTGCAGGCCCGGCGCCAACCTGTCGGGCTGCTGATGTGCTGCCGTTTGCCGCTGGCCGGCCCAACAAAACAACAACAGGAATAACGTAATGGCAGGTGTGACGGAGCACGTGGTGTATGTGGTCGACGACGATCAAGGCATGCTCGACTCAACGGTCTGGTTATTGGAATCGGTAGGGCTCAAGGCCTTGCCGTTTACCAGTGGCGTGGAGTTTCTCAGTGCTTGTGATGCCACGCTCGATGCCTGCGTGCTGCTCGATGTTCGCATGCCCGGCATGGGCGGTTTGAACGTGCAGGAAGAAATGCGCACACGCGAGCTGAACCTGCCGATCATTTTCGTCAGCGGGCACGCGGATGTTCCGATCGTGGTTCGCGCCTTCAAGGCAGGCGCCCATGACTTCATCGAGAAGCCCTATAACGAGCAATTGCTGCTGGACAGCGTGCAACAGGCACTCAGTAACTGCGCGGCAAACCGCTCGGGCAATCAGGGGCACGAAGCCTTGCAGGCACGCTTGCTCACACTGACCCCACGGGAGCGCGATGTCTTGCTGCCGCTGGTCCAGGGTTACACCACCCGTGAAATCGCTGAGCAACTGGGCGTGAGCGCAAAAACCGTCGACCTGTATCGCTCGCGGGTGATGAAACGCATGCAGGCCAATACCTTGCCGGACCTGGTGGGCATGGCCATCGCCGCTGAACTGGTTGATCCGCTGAAGCTGCGGTGATTTGCGCAGGGGTAACAGGGGTGTCAGATGAATCCACCCCTCACCCCAGCCCTCTCCCCATAGGGGAGAGGGGGAAAGGGAGCCGATCTCCACGCTTTTCAAAGCCTGCGTTCACCTTGATATTTCAGGTCGATGTAACTCTAAGAACAACTCGGTCAGTCCCCTCTACCCTTTGGGGAGAGGGTTAGGGTGAGGGGTGGATCCTGAGCCAGACACTTATCCAGCACCGCCATTCTCGCGTTCTCCATTGAACGTCTATGCTGGGCTAACCGATCTCATTCCTCTGCAGCGATCTGCAAGGAGGCCGCAATGGTGCCCACATCCAGTTCCGAGAAGGCGTTCACTCGCAGTCTGCTCGATGTTTTGATCCGTGCCGGGTTGATTGCCGTACTGGTGCTGTTCTGCTTTGAGATCTTCAGCCCGTTCCGTGACCTCATGCTGTGGTCGGTGATCCTGGCGATCACCCTTTATCCATTACAAGTGCGGCTCAAGGGGCCGCTGGGTCAGAAAGACGGCCATATTGCGACGCTGATTGTGCTGATCGCTATCATTGTGCTCATGGTGCCGATCTATCTGTTGGTCACCTCGATTGCCGATTCGGTCTCGCATGCCATGACCACCGTCAAGGAAGGCAACTTCCATATTCCGCCACCCGCTGACTCAGTCGCTGACTGGCCGTTAGTGGGCAAGCGTCTCTCTGCCATATGGCTGCAGGCCTCAACCGATCTTCCCGACCTGACAGCGAAGTACCTGCCGCAGATAAAACATTTCAGCGTGAGTTTCCTCGGCAAACTGGCCGGCGTCGGCATGGGCTTCCTCACCTTTATCTTTGCATTGATCATCGCCGGCATCTTCATGGCCTATGGCGAGAGCGGCAGGCGCAGTGCGGTACAGATCGCTTCACGCATCAGCGATCCGGGCAAGGGGCCGAAAATCGCCGCACTGTGTACCGCAACGATCCGTGCGGTCGCGCTGGGGGTGGTTGGCATCGCTTTCATCCAGATGCTGCTGGTGGGCATCGGATTCGTACTCAAGGGTGTCCCCGGTGCAGGCCTGCTTGCCTTGGCGGTGCTGCTGCTCGGCATCATGCAATTGCCCGCGACGCTGATTACGGTTCCCGTGATTGCCTATGTGTTCGCCACCGAGGGGGCCAGCACGGCGACCATCGTCTTCGCCATTTATGTGTTCGTTGCCGGCCTGGTGGATAACGTACTCAAGCCCTTGCTGCTCGGGCGTGGTGTCGATGTGCCGATGCCGGTGGTGTTGATCGGTGCCCTGGGCGGCATGGTCACCAGTGGCATCCTCGGTCTGTTCATCGGCCCGGTGGTGCTTGCGGTCGGCTATCAGTTGTTCTGGCAATGGGTGGAGGATCCGCCGCCGAACAGACCGGACGTCCCGCCGACGTTATGACTGCCCGGGCTTGCGCTAGCATGAAAGGTGTTCAGGCCATTCGCTCTGACGAGCAGGGCTGCCACCATGACTGCACAGAATCATCAACTACTGGACCAGGTGCTGATCGCCCATGGTGGTCTGGAACGCTGGAACCACTTCAGTAAAGTTCGCGCCACGCTCGTGACCGGCGGCTCGCTGTGGGGCATGAAAGGGCTGACGCAAGACAGCGCACCCCGCCAGATGAGCGTTTGGCTGCATGAACAGCGCGCTTCGGTGATGCCATTCGGTGGGCCTGATCAACGAACGGCCTACACGCCGGACCGCATCGCCATCGAAACCACCACTGGCCAGGTGATTGCCGAGCGATCAGCGCCCCGGGAATCCTTTCGCGGTCACGGGGAAACAACCCCATGGGACCCACTTCAGCGAGCGTACTTCAACGGTTACGCGCTCTGGTCCTACCTGACCATGCCTTTCCTGTTCACCTTGCCAGGTGTCCTGGCCGAGGAAGTCGAGCCCTGGCAAGAGGGGACACAGCGCTGGCGACGACTACAGGTGACCTTTCCCCAGAGCATCGCCACTCACTGCGCGGTGCAGGAATTCTACTTCGACGAGGACTTCCTGCTTCGTCGACACGACTACAACGTGGACGTGAGTGGTGGCCTGCCTGCTACGCAGTATGTCCATGACTACGTTGAAGCAGACGGGCTGCGCATGCCCGGCAAACGGCGAGCCTATCGGCGCGGGGCGGACGGTCAGCCAGACAAGGATGCCTTGTTGGTGGCTATCGACCTCAGCGACATCAGCTACGCCTAGAGAGGGTTGAATCATGACCATCCATTCCTGGGAAAAACTCTACCTCGATGACCTGAGCCTGGGTCAGCCGTTCGAAAGCGACAGCCTGCGTGTCCATCGAGCGTCGATGCTGGCCTTCGCTCAGGAGTTCGACCCGCAACCGTTTCACCTCGATCCTGAAGCCGCCGAGCTGAGCCTGTTCCGTGGTCTGGCAGCCAGTGGCTGGAACACCGCAGCCTTGACCATGAAGCTGCTGGTGGAAAGCGTGCCATTGGCAGACGGGATCATCGGCCTGAGCATCGAGTTGAGCTGGCCGACGCCGACCTACCCGGATGACCTGTTACGTCTGCAATGCACCGTGCAGGCCATCGAACCGTCCAGCTCCAAACCAGATCGGGGGGTGGTGACCCTGTTCATGGAAACACTCAATCAGAATGACAAGGTCGTGCAGCGAGCCACCGGCAAACTGCTGGTCTTCAGAAGACCGGCGGCTGATTGAGAAGGCAGGCGTGTTCTTTGTCAATTACAGAGGCCGGAGGAGGCGTTTTGAAAACATTCCTGCTCAGGCCTAGCGCCTCAACGCTGAACATGTTGCGTCAAGCGTGCCTGCAACGCCGAGATGCGGTGCCGCCAACGTTAACCGAAAAAGCGCTCATCCCCGGCATTCCCAATGCTCGCTACTGGCTGGACCAGGATCTGACGCCGTTCATTCGGGATGTGAGTCAGGCCAACCTTAGAGAAGCCGAGGCGCTCGCCAGCGCAGGGCTGCCCAATGACACCCTGCCGCTGGCAAGCATGTTGGCCGTTTCGGGGGGCGGCGACGCAGGCACATTCGCGGGGGGCATCATTGCGGGATGGACCCTGCATGGGTCTCGACCGGTGTTCAAAGTCGTCACCGGCATTAGCGCTGGCGCCCTGGTCGCCCCGTTCGCCTACCTGGGGCCCCAGTACGACGGTGTCATTCTGGGTATCTGCAACGCAGTCGGTCCAAAAGACATTTTCCATGCGCGCAATGTGCTGACCCGTCTTGCCAGTGACGGTATTGCGCACAGCAAGCCACTGTCGCGGCTCATTGCACAGCACATCACGGCCGAGGTTCTTGCGGCGATCGCGTCGCAATACGCCAAAGGACGTCTGCTGATGATCGGCACCACCGACCTTGACTCTGGACGCCCGGTCACCTGGAACATGGGTGCTATCGCCTCCAGCCAGGCACCGGACGCGCTCGACCTGTTTCGCAACATCATGATCGCGTCGATGAGTATTCCCGGCGCCGTCTCACCCGTCATGATCGATGTGGAGGTTGACGGCGAACAGTTTCAGGAAATGCACGTGGACGGAGGCGTCCTGACTCAGGTGTTCCTTTACCCACCCGGCACGGTGATGGCGCTGAACCGTGTGACCGGGGCGCGTTTGCGTGATGAACGGCATTTCTATGTCATTCGCAACGGCAAGCTGGAGTTGCAGTGGTCCGGAACCAAGCGCCGCACCTTGAGCATCGGCGGTCGCGCCATCAGCGCATTGATCCAGACTCAGGGGATCAGCGATCTGGATCGCATTTACCGAATTGCTCAGCAGGATGGCGCGGACTTCAATCTGGCGTACATCGGCTCCGATTTTGATACTTCTCGCGCGCATAAATTCGATGGCGAGTACATGAAGCGCTTATTCGATTACGCCTTTCAACTCAGCGCGAAAGGGTATCCGTGGCATAAATCGCCGAATACGTGAGCGTGGGCCGGCGCTCTGCCTATTGCCAGTCAGTTAAGCCATAACACGATCTGTAGCAGCTGCAAAAGTGTCACTGCCCCAGAGAAATCAGCTGACCGGCTCGGCCGTACAACTCATCGCCCCTGAACCTGGCTTTTGGAAAATCACCCCGTTGCCGTCTTGCCAGAAGCGGTAGTTCCCCTGGGAATCCTTGCCCGTGTATTGGGTTCCCGTATCACTCGGCACCTGGTTCAGGGTGATCGAGGTGTTCGCCCATTTCAGGTACACGACACCCGGCTGCGTGTTGAAGAAGGTGGCGGCAATCAGTGCGTTAAACCCTGTACAGCGAAAAGCCAATGGGCCTTCGGTCAGCCTGTCTGGATCCTTGGTTCTCACAATGGCCGAGCCTTGACGTAGCTGGTGCGCGCGCTCGGCATAACTTCGGATCGTGCACGCCTTGAGGTCAGGCGTGGACGCGCACTGATTACGGGAGTCGATCCAGAACTGCTGGTCGATCAAGACTTTGTCTGGCCGCGGTACTGAACGTTCATCCGTGAGCGCCAGGCGATAAAGACGCGTCAATTCAATATCCATCTGTGCCAGTTGCCGATCGCGACAGATAAGCTTTTCGACGGATGCCCTTGCCGTGGCGCAGTCGAAGCTGGTCTTGAACGACGCCGCATTTGCGCAGGTGCTCGTCGCCGCGCAAACGCTGGCAGCGAGCAGACAGGTGAAAAGGGCCGTGACCGTTTTCATGTTGGCTTCACCCAGATCATGACGTGATCCCCGGTTTGCCATGGAACCTATCGATCTGTTGAACATTCATTCGTTCGCATTGGGTGTATCGCAGTGTAAGTCAGTGCTCAAAACTTGCCACACCGCCGGGCGCAGAAACGCATGTCTTGTAGCAGCTGGCGAAGCCTGCGTCCGGCTCTGTAGCAGCTGTCGAGCTTGCGAGGCTGCGTTCGGCTGCGCAGCAGTCGTGAAATCAGTGCTCTCGGTGAATCAGGTAGGCCGCGCTCGTCGGATTTACGACTGCTGCGCAGCCGAACGCAGCCTCGCAAGCTCGACAGCTGCTACATCGCACGTATGGGTTTACCGAGGATCCGCAGGGTATGTTAAAAAATGTTAGATTGAAAAAATACTTCACATAATCTGATCATTGGTAGATGATCTTCACCAGCCGGTATGACAACCTGATAACACGACAAAAACAGGATTGCCTTGATGTTCGATGAGATCCCGACAGTGCCCCTCAGCGGGTTTATCCGCTCGGCGCTGATCCTGTCTACCGCAGCCCTCTCTACAACGCGGCCAATGTCTGCGCCTTGCAGGCGCGCAAGCAGTCGCTGCTTTCCTCTGGAGTACCCCATGAATAACAAGAATGTCGGTGTTGTCGGTCTGGGCGCGATGGGCCTGGGCATCGCTCGCTCGTTGTTGCGCAGCGGTTTCAATGTGCATGCCTGTGATGTGCGGGCTGCGGTGACTGAACAGTTTGCCGGGGAGGGCGGCGTGGCGTGCACTTCGCCGTCGCACATGGCCGCTGAGTGCGACGTGATAGTGACCGTGGTGGTCAACGCCGAGCAGACCGAAACCGTACTGTTTGGTGAGGGTGGTGCCGTGGCCGCACTGCGTCCGGGCAGTATGGTGATCGGCTGCGCCACCGTCGCCCCGACGTACGCGGTGGATCTGGGCCAGCGCCTGGCCGCTTTGGGCCTGCTGTATCTGGATGCACCGATTTCCGGTGGCGCCGCCAAGGCGGCCGCTGGCGAGATGACCATGATGACCTCGGGGCCGGCCGACGCCTATACCAAGGCTGAGTCGATCCTGGCGGGCATGGCCGGCAAGGTTTATCGCCTGGGTGACGTTCATGGCCTGGGTTCGAAGGTCAAAATCATCAACCAGCTGCTCGCCGGGGTGCATATTGCCGCCTCTGCCGAAGCCATGGCGCTGGGCCTGCGTGAAGGGGTCGATGCCGATGCGCTGTATGAGGTGATCACCCATAGCGCTGGTAATTCCTGGATGTTCGAAAACCGCGTGCCGCACATTCTCAAGGCTGACTACACGCCGTTGTCCGCGGTGGATATTTTCGTCAAGGACCTGGGCCTTGTGCTGGATACCGCTCGGGCCAGCAAATTCCCGCTGCCGCTGTCGGCCACCGCTCACCAGATGTTCATGCAGGCATCCAGTGCCGGCTTTGGCCGTGAGGACGACTCGGCGGTGATCAAGATTTTCCCGGGCATCGAATTGCCGACTGCCAAGACTGAGTCCGTTTGAGGAACACCCCATGACTACCTCCACCGCACGCCCACTGCTGGGCTGCATCGCCGACGATTTCACCGGTGCCACGGACCTTGCCAACATGCTGGTGCGCGGCGGAATGCGTACCGTGCAAAGCATCGGTATCCCGAGCGCAGACGTTGCTGCCGGGCTTGATGCCGATGCGATTGTCATTGCTCTGAAGTCGCGCACCCTTCCTGTCGCCGACGCGGTCGAACAGTCCCTCGCCGCGCTGGCCTGGCTGCGCGAACAAGGCTGCGAGCAGATCTTCTTCAAATATTGCTCGACGTTCGACTCCACCGCGGCCGGCAATATCGGCCAGGTCAGCGAAGCGCTGCTGGCGGCGCTGGGCAGCGACTTCACCCTGGCCTGTCCGGCGTTTCCGGAGAATGGCCGGACGATCTTTCGCGGTCACTTGTTTGTGCAGGATCAACTGCTCAGCGAGTCGGGCATGCAGCATCACCCGTTGACGCCGATGACCGATGCCAATCTGGTTCGGGTCCTGCAATCGCAGACTGGCCTGAATGTCGGCCTGTTGCGCTACGACACCATTGCCCGCGGCGCTGAGCAGGTGCGTGCGCGAATCGCCGAGCTGAGGGCTGAAGGTGTCGGCATGGCCATCGCTGATGCCTTGTCGGATAGCGATCTGTATACCCTCGGCACCGCCTGTGCCGATCTGCCGTTGTTGACGGGTGGTTCGGGGCTGGCCCTGGGGTTGCCGGAAAATTTCCGTCGCGCCGGCAAGCTGCGCGACCTCGATGCCTCGAAACTCCCGGCGGTGTTCGGCGGGGAAGTGGTGTTGGCCGGCAGTGCTTCGATCGCCACCAATGGACAAGTGGCGGCCTGGCTCGAAGCCGGGCGGCCGGCCTTGCGGATTGATCCGTTGGCCTTGGCGGCGGGTGAACCGGTGGTGGCGCAAGCCTTGACCTTCGCCCGTGATAACAAGCAAACCGTATTGATCTACGCCACCAGCTCACCGGACGAGGTCAAGTCGGTGCAACAGCAACTGGGTGTCGAGCAGGCAGGCAGTCTGGTGGAAAACGCCTTTGGCGAAATTGCCCAAGGTCTGCGCCAGAGCGGCGTGCGTCGCTTCGTGATCGCCGGCGGAGAAACCTCGGGCGCGGTGGTTCAGGCGTTAGGCGTACAGCTGCTGCAGATCGGCGCGCAGATCGATCCGGGTGTGCCGGCGACCGTCAGCAGTACTGATGAACCTTTGGCGCTGGCACTCAAATCGGGCAACTTCGGTGGCCGCGACTTCTTCAGCAAAGCCTTGAGCCAACTCGCGGGAGGTGCTCAGTGAGTAACGAAAGTGCCCTGCGTGAAGAAATCTGCGAGGTTGGCCATAGCCTTTACCAGCGCGGCTACACCGTCGGCAGCGCCGGCAATATCAGCGCACGCCTGGACGATGGCTGGTTGATCACACCGACCGATGTCTGCCTCGGGCGCCTCGATCCCGCGACCATCGCCAAGGTCAACCTGGCCGGTGAATGGGTGTACGGTGACAAACCTTCAAAGACCCTGGCGCTGCATCGCCAGGTCTACGACCGCAACCCGAATGTCGGCGGCGTGGTGCATACCCATTCCACTCATCTGGTGGCGTTGACGCTGGCCGGTGTCTGGCAGGCGGACGACATCCTGCCGCCGCTGACGCCGTATCAGGTGATGAAAGTCGGGCATATCCCGTTGATTGGCTACCAGCGACCCGGTTCGCCGAAGGTTGCCGAGCAAGTCGCGCAGCTGGCCAATAGTGTTCGCGGCGTGATGCTCGAACGGCTGGGCCCGGTGGTCTGGGAAAGTTCGGTATCCAGGGCCAGTTACGCCCTGGAGGAGCTTGAAGAAACTGCGCGGCTCTGGCTGATGAGCCATCCCAAACCGGAACCCCTCGACCAGGCAGCTTTGGACGAGTTGCGAGAGACGTTCGGCGCGACCTGGTAAAGCGCTGGCTTAACACGACAAATCGATACAGCAGGCCCTGTACATGAGACGCGTAGCGACTCTCGACGGACCCGGCTTGCCTGAAAAAACAATAACAACAGGAAATCCAAGCATGACTCACCTTCACTGCGGCAATTTCAGATTCAGTGGCAGAACCGTTTCGTTTACCCGGCGTGGAGGGGTTCTGAAATGAGCCCGTTAATCCTGATGATTACCGCAGGGGTGGGCATCGCGCTGTTGTTGTTCCTGGTGCTCAAATACAAGTTCCAACCCTTCGTAGCGTTGATGCTGGTGAGCATTCTGGTGGCGCTGGTGGCCGGGGTGAAACCGGCCGATCTGGTGGCGACCATCGAAGGCGGCATGGGCAAGACCCTGGGCCATATCGCGATCATCATTGCCCTGGGCGCGATGATCGGGCGGATCATCGAACTCTCCGGTGGTGCCGAGGCGCTGGCCAAGACCCTGATCACTCGTTTCGGCAACCGGCGTACACCGCTGGCGCTGACGATTGCCGGGTTCATGGTCGGGGTGCCGGTGTTCTTCGAGGTCGGCGTGATCATCCTGATGCCGCTGGCCTATGGCATTGCGCGCAGTGCGCGTAAGCCGCTGTTGGTGTTCGCACTGCCGATGTGCGCGGCCTTGTTGACCGTACACGCCTTTCTGCCGCCACACCCGGGCGCCGTGGCCGCTGCCAGTCAATTGGGCGCGGACCTGGGTCGCGTGCTGATGTTCGGTCTGCCGCTCACCGCGTTCCTTTGCTATGTCGGCTACCGCGTGGCCGGGCGCATGACCCGTCGGGTGTACCCGATGACCGACGATATTCGTGCCGAGGTCTATGGCCCGCACGTCACCAACGAGGATCTGGCCGCTTGGTCCAATGGCAACGACAAGAGCCCTGAGCGAGCGGCTGTGGCCGTGTCGCACATGGGCCTGGAAGAATCCACCAGCAGCATCGTTTCCAAGTTGCCGCCGGCACCCCCACCGGGGTTTGGTCTGATCGTCAGCCTGATCCTGCTGCCCATCATTCTGATTCTGCTGGGGACGCTGTCCACCTCGTTGTTGCCTGCCGAATCGACCCTGCGCGGCATCATGACCGTGCTCGGCGCGCCGCTGGTGGCGCTGCTGATCGACACCTTGCTGTGTGCCTGGTTGCTGGGTTCGCGTCGGGGCTGGAGCCGGACTCAGGTGTCTGATGTGATCGGTTCGGCCTTGCCCGGTGTGGCCATGGTGATCCTGATTGCCGGTGCCGGCGGGGTGTTTGGCAAGGTGCTGGTGGATACCGGAATCGGCGCGGTAGTCTCCGATATGCTGCGCACCACCGGTCTGCCGGTGCTGGCGCTGGGCTTTCTGCTGACCATGCTGTTGCGCGCGGTGCAGGGCTCGACGACGGTGGCGCTGGTGACCACTGCCGGCATCATCAGCCCGCTGATCGCGACCCTCGATCTCACGGCGAATCACATGGCGCTGCTGTGCCTGGCCATGGGCGGTGGCGGGTTGGCCATGTCCCATATCAATGACGCCGGTTACTGGATCTTCACCAAGCTGTCCGGGCTGAACGTGGCCGACGGCTTGCGCACCTGGACGGTGTTGACCACCTTGCTCGGCACCTTGGGTTTCTGTATTACCTTGCTGATCTGGCCGTTTGTCTAACCAACTGTCGACCTGTAGGAGCACGGCTTGTCGGCGATGGCGTCCTTGAGATCGCATTCGCCAGCAAGCTCGGCTCCTACAAGAGCCATACATAGGAGCTACCATGCCTCGTTTTGCTGCCAATCTCAGCATGCTCTACCCGGAACATGCGTTTCTGGATCGCTTCGCCGCCGCGGCTGCCGATGGTTTCGAAGCGGTGGAGTATCTGTTTCCCTACGACTACAGCGCTGAAGAACTCAAGCAACGCTTGAGCGACAACGGCCTGGTGCAGGCATTGTTCAACGCGCCGCCCGGTGATTGGGCGGCGGGCGAGCGGGGCACGGTGTCGTTGCCGGGCCGTGAGAGCGAGTTTCGTAGCGGTTTTGATCGTGCCCTGGAATACGCCAGCGTGCTGGGTAACTCACGCATCCATGTGATGGCCGGCCTGCTGCCATCCGAGAGTGATCGGGCACGGCATCACGCCATTTATCTGGAAAACCTGGCCTATGCCACCGCCCAAGCGGCGAAGGTCGGCATCACGGTACTGCTGGAACCGATCAATACACGAGACATGCCGGGCTTTTTCCTCAACCGGCAGGATCAGGCCCAGGCCATTTGCAAGGAAGTAGGCGCCAGTAACCTAAAGGTTCAGTTCGACTGCTACCACTGCCAAATCGTTGAAGGCGACCTGGCCACCAAACTGCGTCGGGACTTCGATGGTATCGGCCATATCCAGATCGCCGGCGTGCCGGACCGGCATGAACCGGACCTGGGAGAAGTCAACTATCCCTATCTGTTCGAGCTGATCGACCAGTTGGGCTATGACGGCTGGGTAGGGTGCGAATATCGGCCGCGTGGCAACACGTCTGCCGGCTTGCAGTGGTTGCGGGAATGGAAGGCGCGCTAAGCGCAACAGAGAAGGGAAAGGGGGCTCTGCTGGATGCAGGAGCCCGTTTTTTTTAGACCGGAGGATTGTCAGACGGCAGCAACAGATCGACTCCCTGCTTGCGAATGCCATCGGCCGCGGCCGGGGTCAACGCATCGTCGCTGAGGATAATGTCGAACTGTTCTAGCCCGGCAATCTTGTACATGCTGAATGTGCCGTACTTCGAACTGCTGGCCACCAGCACCACTTGCGAAGCCGATTGCATCGCAGCTTGTTTCACCTCCACCTTCAGCGCCGAAGGCGTGGTGAGGCCGCGACGCAAATCCCATGAGCTGGTCGATATGAACGCAATATCCGTGACGACCTGGCGCAAGGTGGCAACCGCCAGGCCGCCCACGCACGATTGATTGGAGTGATCCAGCTGCCCGCCGGTATGAATTACCGTGACATGGGGGGCTTCGATCAGCGCCTGGACAATGCCGAAGTCGTTAGTCACCACGGTCATGCCGGACAGCGCCTTGATGTAGGGGACGATTTCCAGTGTGCTGGTTCCCGCATCCAGGTAAATCGTCATATCGGCATGCAGTAGCCGGGCGGCGAGCCTGGCCATGGCCTGCTTCTGCGGCAACTCGACGACCGCCTTGAACTGATGGCTGGGCTCACTATGGAGCTGGCTGGCGATCCGCACCCCACCCGTTACCGAATAAGCACGACCTTCCTGCTCCAGCAGCGCGATATCGCGACGTATGGTCATGTGCGAACAGTCGAACATTTCCATCAACTGGTGCACGCTCAGCACCTGATGCTTGCGCAACTGTCGCAGCATCAATTCACGGCGCTGCTCAGGAATCATCGGTGCGCCGCTTTCGGCGGCGATGTCCTTTTGATTAGGCATTCGGGCTCCAGATTAAGGAAAGCTGACGGTATCGCTAACGGTCAAACATAGTAGCGAATCTGTGGCGGGATCAGTAGCGCGGCGATGTGACGGGGCCTGGCGACAAAGGCTGTCACTCTGGCTTGTTTGGTGCTTGGGACTAAAATTGAGCCACGTTTCGCGTGGAGAGGGCTTCCTGCTCTTTCGATATGTAGCGAGTGAAGGCACAATGCGCATCCTTTTTTGGCTGGCCTTGCCGGAGGCGCCTCGAAATGATCAAAACGCCGTACTACCTCATCGATAAACAAAAGCTGCTGGCGAACATGCAGAAGATCGCCTATGTGCGCGAACAGTCCGGGGCCAAGGCGCTCCTGGCACTCAAGTGCTTCGCCACCTGGTCGGTGTTCGACCTGATGCAGCAATACATGGACGGCACCACGTCGTCGTCGCTCTACGAGCTCAAGCTCGGTCGACAGAAGTTCGCGGGCGAGACCCATGCCTACAGCGTGGCCTGGGCCGACGACGAGATCGAGGAGATGCTCGATAACTGCGACAAGATCATCTTCAACTCCATCAGCCAGTTGCAGCGCTACGCCGAAGCTTCAGCAGGCAAGGTGCGCGGCCTGCGGGTCAATCCTCAGGTGAGCAGCTCGGATTATCTGCTGGCCGACCCTGCGCGACCGTTCAGCCGTCTGGGCGAGTGGGACCCGGTGAAGATCGAGCAGGTCATCGAGCAGATCTCTGGCTTCATGTTCCACAACAACTGCGAGAACGGTGATTTCGGCCTGTTCGATCAGATGCTGTGCACCATCGAAGAACGCTTCGGCGACTTGCTGCACAAGGTCGAGTGGGTCAGCCTCGGTGGCGGTATCCATTTCACGGGCGAAGGCTACGCGCTGGACGAGTTCTGCGCGCGCCTCAAGGCTTTCTCGCAAAAATACGGCGTGCAGGTTTACCTGGAACCGGGCGAAGCGGCCATCACGCAGAGTGCGTCGCTGGAAGTCACCGTGCTCGACACCCTCTACAACGGCAAGAACCTGGCGGTTGTGGACAGCTCCATCGAAGCGCATATGCTCGATCTGTTGATCTATCGCCTGAATGCCAAGCTCGCACCTAGCGATGGCGAACACACCTACATGGTGTGCGGCAAATCCTGCCTGGCCGGAGACATTTTCGGTGAGTATCAATTTGATCGTCCGCTGGCTATCGGGGATCGGCTGTCGTTCATCGACGCGGCGGGTTACACCATGGTCAAGAAGAACTGGTTCAACGGCCTGAAAATGCCGTCCATCGTAGTGAAACAACTCGACGGTACAGTCGAGGTGGTTCGTGAGTTTGGTTACAACGACTACATGTCCAGCCTTTCGTAAGCTGGCAGATAAGGAGAGAGAGAAAAATTGAAGAAGAACGTGCTTATCATTGGTGCAGGAGGTGTCGCCAAGGTGGTGGCCCACAAGTGCGCGCAGCACAACGATGAACTCGGTCGTATTGCTATCGCGTCGCGCAACATCTCCAAGTGCCAGGCCATCATCGACAGCGTCAAGGCCAAGGGCAGCCTCAAAGTGCCCGCCGAAATCCTGGCCTTCTCGCTGAACGCCCTGGATGTCGAAGCGACCAAGGCGCTGATCCGCGAAACCGGATCGCAGATCGTCATCAACGTCGGTTCCGCCTTCCTCAACATGTCGGTGCTACGCGCCTGCATCGATACCGGCGTGGCCTATCTGGATACCGCCATCCACGAAGAGCCGGGCAAAATCTGCGAAACGCCGCCCTGGTATGGCAACTACGAGTGGAATCACCTCGAAGAGTGCAAAGAGAAGAACATTACCGCCATTCTCGGCGTGGGCTTCGACCCGGGTGTGGTCAACGCCTATGCAGCACTGGCGCAACAACAGTATTTCGACCGCATTGACTCGATCGACATTCTCGACGTCAACGCCGGTTCCCATGGCAAGTATTTCGCCACCAATTTCGACCCGGAAATCAACTTCCGCGAATTCACCGGACAAGTGTGGAGCTGGCAGAACAGTCAGTGGACCAGCAACACAATGTTCGAAGTCAAACGCACCGACGATCTGCCGGTCGTAGGCGCGCAGAACCTGTACCTGACCGGCCACGATGAAGTGCACTCGCTGTCGAAGAACCTCGACGTGCCCAACGTGCGTTTCTGGATGAGCTTCGGCGAGCACTACATCAATGTGTTCACCGTGCTCAGGAACCTCGGCCTGCTCTCCGAGCAACCGGTCAAGACCGCCGAAGGCCTGGAAGTCGTGCCGCTGAAAGTGGTCAAGGCCGTGCTCCCTGATCCGAGCTCGCTGGCGCCTGGCTACACCGGCAAGACCTGCATCGGCGACCTGGTCAAGGGCACCAAGGATGGCCAGCCGCGCGAAGTGTTCATCTACAACGTGGCTGATCATGAAGACGCTTACGCGGAAACTGACAGCCAGGGCATTTCCTATACCGCAGGCGTGCCGCCCGTGGCAGCAGCCTTGCTGGTCGCCCGTGGCGAGTGGGACGTGCAGCGCATGGCCAACGTCGAGGAGCTTCCGGCTGAGCCATTCCTCAAGGCGCTGGATGTGATGGGCCTGCAGACCCGCATCAAGGACGAGAATGGAGATCGTCCCTGGAGCTGAAACGTTTGAGGCTCGCAACAGACAGGTGAGCCGAGTTTCCCGCTCCATACGCAAAAACGCCGCTCTTTGAGCGGCGTTTTGGTTTGTGCGTAATCAGCTGTTGCTAGGGAAGGCGAACTGCGCCGCCTCGAGGCTTGCACGTTGTGGCCAGCGTTGGGTAATCGCCTTGCGACGGGTATAGAAACGCACACCATCCGGGCCATAGGCATGCAGGTCACCGAACAGTGAGCGCTTCCAGCCACCGAAACTGTGGTACGCCACTGGAACCGGCAGCGGCACGTTGACGCCGACCATCCCGACTTCGATTTCATCGCAAAACAATCGGGCTGATTCACCGTCACGGGTAAAGATGCAGGTGCCGTTGCCGTACTCGTGCTCGTTGATTAGCTGCATCGCCTCTTCCAGGCTGCTAACCCGGACAACGCACAGCACCGGGCCGAAGATCTCTTCTTTATAGATGCGCATGTCTGGCGTGACGCGATCGAACAGGCAGCCACCGAAGAAGTAGCCGCCTTCGTTACCGGCAACCTTCAACCCACGGCCATCGACGACCAACTGAGCGCCAGCCTGCACGCCGTCTTCGATGTATCCGGTTACTTTGTCCAGGTGTGCGCCAGTAATCAGCGGGCCCATATCCAGACCACTATTCGTACCTGCACCGATTTTCAGGGCGTTGATCTGCGGTACCAGTTTGCTGACTAGCGCATCCGCCACCTGGTCACCCACACACACGGCCACCGAAATCGCCATGCAGCGTTCACCCGCCGAACCAAAAGCCGCGCCCATCAGGGCACTGACCGCGTTATCCAGGTCCGCATCCGGCATCAGCACTGCGTGGTTCTTCGCTCCGCCCAAGGCCTGTACACGCTTGCCGCGCTTGGTGGCTTCGGAATAGATATATTCGGCAATCGGCGTAGACCCCACAAAACTCAGCGCTTTGACTTCCGGCGCTTCAATCAGCGCGTCCACCGCTTCCTTATCGCCGTGCACCACGTTCAGCACGCCTTTTGGCAGACCGGCGTCCAACAGCAATTGAGCAATCAGCAGCGTCGAGCTTGGATCACGCTCGGACGGTTTGAGGATAAAGCAGTTGCCGCAGACGATCGCCAGCGGATACA
The DNA here is from genome assembly GCF_000968015.1 of Pseudomonas fluorescens. Lineage (GTDB taxonomy): Bacteria > Pseudomonadota > Gammaproteobacteria > Pseudomonadales > Pseudomonadaceae > Aquipseudomonas > Aquipseudomonas fluorescens_W. The sequence goes on along the minus strand of NZ_LACH01000044.1, from coordinate 7,575 downwards.
TCCACAACGGCACCATGGCCGGGAAGTTGAACGGGGTAATACCGGCCACCACACCCAATGGCTGGAAATCCGACCAGGCATCGATACGCGGACCGACGTTGCGACTGTACTCGCCCTTGAGAATTTCCGGAGCCGAGCAGGCGTATTCGACGTTTTCAATACCGCGCTTGAGCTCGCCAGCAGCGTCTTCCAGCGTTTTGCCATGCTCTTCGCTGATCAACTGAGCGATACGTGCTTCGTTCTGCTCAAGCAGTTGCTTGAAACGGTACATCACCTGCGCACGTTTGGCCGGCGGGGTATTGCGCCAGGCTGGAAAGGCCAACCTGGCGGAGTCGATGGCCTGTTGCACGGTTGCGCGGTCAGCAAGGCCGAGCGTATGGATAACCTCGCCAGTGGAAGGGTTGTAGACATTGCAAGTACGCACACCGCTGACGATGCGCTCTGCGTGAATCAAATGAGGGATGGTAGCCATTGTTGTTTTGCTCTCGTTTTGATGTCCTGGGTTAGCCAGGCTTTAACCGATAAAGTGTCCCGCTTGTACATAGAAGCGGGACAGGTGGCCAAAATTGATGCGCTGCAGAACCGTGGTAGCGTCAGAGATCATCGGCGGCTAAACGGTTCACCGTTTCGCCGCCGTACAGCACGCAATCTCGCAACGCTGTTGCCCGCGTGAGGTAGTGCCCGGCAAAGTAGCGAGCGACGACGATTTTCGCGCCGTAGAAACTCGGGTCTTCGGCGAGCCGTGGCTCGCTGATCAGCAGGGCGCGCGCCAGTTGCCAGCCGCTGACCAATATCCCGCACAGTGTCAGGTAAGCGACGCCCTCGGCGTAAACCGCCTGGGCTGAACTACGATGGTGTTCAACCACATGGTCCACCACCGTCTCAAAGGCCAATCGAGCCTGTTGCAACGGACCGTGAACGGCCCGAGCATCCGGGTTGCCACTGGCGAGCAGTTGCTTCTCGGTTTCCTCGATGTAACTGGCCAGCAATCGCGCTACTGCGCCTTGATCGCGCGCCGTCTTGCGACCGATCAGATCATTGGCTTGAATGGCGGTGGTCCCTTCGTAAATCGGCAAAATCCGCGCATCTCTGAAATGCTGAGCGGCGCCGGTTTCCTCGATGAACCCCATACCACCATGGACTTGTATGCCCAGACTGGTCACTTCCTGGGCCATCTCGGTGCACCAGCCCTTGATGATGGGTACCAAAAACTCATAGAGCGCCTGATGTTGCTGTCGTTGCCGGGGATCTGCATGACAGGCCGCCAGGTCGCCATGCGCTGCCGTCATATAGGCGGCCGCCCGGCTGCCTTCGGTCAACGCGCGCATGTCCAGGAGCATGCGTTTGACGTCGGGATGCTCAATGATCGCAACGGATTTATGGCTACTGTCCAATGCCCGGCCCTGAACGCGTACTCGTGCATAGGCAGTCGCCTGCTGTCGGGCACGTTCGGCGATGGCGACACCTTGCATGCCGACGGCATAACGCGCCGAGTTCATCATGATGAACATGTATTCCAGGCCGCGGTTCTCCTCGCCGATCAGGGTGCCAATGGCACCGCCATGATCGCCAAACTGCAGGATCGCCGTGGGGCTGGCCTTAATCCCCAGCTTGTGTTCCAGGCTCAGGCACTCTATGTCGTTACGTACATTCAGACGGCCGTCTGCATCTTGCAGAAACCTGGGAACCACAAACAGGGAAATGCCTTTGACGCCTTCTGGCGCGCCAGGTACGCGGGCCAGTACTAAATGCACGATATTGCTCGCCATATCGTGCTGCCCATAGGTGATGAAAATCTTGCTACCGAATACACGATAGCGACCATCATCAGTCGGCTCGGCACGACTTCGCAAAAGGGACAGATCCGAGCCCGCCTGAGGTTCAGTCAGGTTCATGGTGCCGGTCCATTCTCCCGATATCAGGCGTGGCAAATAGTAATCTTGCTGTTCCTTGCTGCCGGCCGTTAGCAAGGCTTCGATCGCACCATCGGTCAACAGTGGGCACAGAGCAAAAGACATGTTGGCTGAATTGAGCATTTCATTGCAGGCCGTGCTGACCAGTTTCGGCAACCCTGCGCCACCAAATCGGGTGGGGTGCGCCAGCGCCTGCCAACCACCGGCGGCAAATTGGGCGAAGGCTTCCTTGAAGCCGGAAGGGGTCAACACTTCGCCTGCGACCAACCGGCACCCTTGAACATCGCCAGCGTGATTGAGTGGTGCGATCACCTGTGAAGTGAATTTCGCCGATTCATCGAGCACCGCACTCGCCATATCGGGACTTGCGTCCTCCATTCCAGGGTGTCGAGCGATGGCCGCCAGGTCTGCCAACTCATTGATGACGAAGCACATCTCTTTAACTGGGGCTTGATAGCTCATCAGTAGCTCCTTGGAGTCGTTCAGATAGTTAATGTTGCGCTGCTGAATTGGCGCCCCAACCCGTTTCGGCGCGTACGTTTTGCGGTTCGAACGCAGTTCTTTCAAGGTTTGCAGCTGCGCTGCGGTCAAGGCATGAAACTACCCAGGCGATACCGAAGGCCAAGGGCATCGAGAACAGCGCGGGGTAGTCGAAAGGGAAGAGGGCTTCGGGGTGATGCAGCACTTTGACCCACACACCGGGAGACAGCACAACCAAGGCAACAGAGCTGACAAGGCCGGCCAGGCCGCCACAAATGGCGCCCCTGCTAGTCAATCCTTTCCAATACATGGCAAGCAGCAGTACCGGGAAATTCGATGAGGCGGCGATGCCGAAGGTCAGCGCAACGAGAAACGCCACATTCTGGCCTTTGAAGACAATCCCCAATGCAATGGCGACCAAACCCAAGCCTATCGTTGCCCAGCGGCTGACACGCATTTCTTTAAGGCTGGAGGATTTCCCCTTGCACAGGACATTGGCATACAGGTCATGGGAGAGGGCTGAAGCACCGGCCAGGGCCAGGCCGGAAACGACGGCAAGGATGGTGGCAAAGGCCACGGCGGCGAGGAACCCAAACATCAGATCACCACCTAGCGCCTGGGCCAGGTGCATGACCGGCATATTGCTGCCACCGAGTAGCGTGCCGCCTATAATCCCCTGTTCAAAGAATCTCGGTTGTTGTCCGACGATGCTGATCGCTGATATTCCCAGCACGCAGACCACGATGAAGAACAGCCCGATCAAACCGGTGGCCACAAAAACCGACTTCCGCGCTGCTTTGGCATCCGGGACGGTAAAGAACCGCATCATGATGTGTGGCAGGCCTGCCACTCCAAACACCAAACCCAGCGCCATCGAGAACATGGACAGCGGATCACTGGCGAACTTCAACGGCCCGAGTATTGCGCTACCGCTCTGGTGACTGGCAACCGCGCTGTCCACCATGCGCTCCAGGCTGAAGCCGAAGTGCTTGAATGCAAGCAGTGTCAGAAACAGGCCGCCGCCGAGCAGCAGGACAGCCTTGATGATTTGCACCCAGGTCGTGGCGACCATGCCGCCGAATGTCACGTATACCACCATCAACACGCCGACGCAGATGACCGCGACCTCGTAATCGAGCCCGAACAACAGGTTGATCAACTGACCCGCGCCGACCATTTGTACGATCAAATAAAAACTGACGATGATCAGCGAACTGCAGGCAGAAAACACCCGTGTGCCCACTGGGTCGAGGCGATAGGAAATGATGTCGGCGAGGGTGAAGCGTCCAAGGTTGCGCAGTCGCTCAGCCATCAAAAACATGATCAACGGCCAACCCAGAAATGCGCTGACGCAATAGATCATACCGTCGAAGCCAGTGCTGTAGACCATGCTTGAAACACCAAGCAAAGTCGCTGCCGACATATAGTCCCCAGCAATCGCGAAGCCGTTTTGTATGCCGCTGATTCCACCCCCCGCCGTATAAAAGTCGGACGTCGAGCGTGTGCGTCCGGCCGCCCAGTAGGTGATGCCGATCGTGGTGACCACGAAAGCCATGAAGATCACAATCGCCGTCATATTTGGCTCGCGGGTGCTCTGAAGCGAGGCCTGTGCTACCGCCACGAAGCTGACGGCGCAAAGCAGGCTGAATAACGATACTCGAGTGATGAGCTTCATGGCCGTACTCCCTTAAGCAGCGCCTCGGTCAACTTGTCGAACTGGTTATTTGCGCGCAGCACGTAGAGGCCTGTCAGCAACCATGAACCGACAATCAGGATTAATGCAGCCCAGATTCCGAGGGTCAGGCTGCCGCTGCTCAGGGGCACCTGTGTCAGCAGCTGCGGTTGCCACGATACTGAAACGATGAACAGGGAGTAGAGGCCCAGCACCACGGCGCTAAGGGTAAAGGCCAGTCGGCTGCGGCTCAGCACCAGGGAGTGATACAGAGGGTTTTCGCGGATTTTCTGATAAACGAGATTCGATGACATGCTGCTGCTCCTTAATACCTGAGAGGTGATCGGGTGGAGTTTTTTGTTATGGTCCTGCCACGACGGTGGCAGGTGATGCATTGCGGCCTTGAACGGCCTCAGACTCTGACTTTTTCGGTGCGCTTCTCGACAAAGTCTCCAAGACGCCGCTGAACATCGTGTCCGGTCTGGACCACTGCAGCCATCAAGCCCTCGGCGAAGAGACCGTCGGTTGAGGACATGTCGGCAATACGGTTGATTGAGCTGACGATGGCGTAGTTGGACAGCGCTGCGTTCGTGGCAATACGTTCGGCCAACTCGATGGCCCGTTCGAGTACATCCTCGCCTGGCTCGCACAAGTAATGGGCTAGACCCAATCGATGCCCCTCGCGTGCATCGAGTGCGCGTCCAGTCAGCATCATCTCGACCATCCGGTTGGCGGAGATGATTCGTGCCACGCGCACGGTGGCGCCACCCCCAGTAAAAATGCCGCGCTGGCCTTCGGGTAGAGCGAAGTAGGTGGTGGCGTCTGCCACCCGCACGTGGGCTGCGGAGGCGAGCTCCAGTCCACCGCCGACAACCGCCCCCTGCATGGCCGCAATCACCGGAATGCCGCCATGCTGAATTTTGTCAAAGGCGCGGTGCCATGACTGACATACACGCATGAAATCAATCGCCGAGCGTTCTTTATCGTGGTGTTCTTTAAGGTCCAGGCCCGCACAGAAATGTGGGCCCGCAGCAGCCAGTACGATGGCGCGCACGTTCGTTGGAACAGTGGAGAAGAAATCATCCAGGGCGGCAATCGCCTGTTCATCCAACGCGTTGCGTTTCTGTGAACGATTGAGCGTGACGATCGCGATGGTGTCGCGCAGTTCGATTTTCAGGAAGGGCTCGTTCATACAGGCTCCAGATAGCAGTGAAGGGTCAGGCTTTTGCCTGGATTAGGGGAGGGTTCTGTGTCTCGCCACCTGTCGATGACTGGCGCGAGTAGTGATCGCGATACCGCTCGCGCAGGGCGAGTTTGAATAGCTTGCCGGTGGCGGTCAGTGGCATGTCCTCGATGAACAGAACGTCATCGGGTATGCACCACTTGGCAACTTTGTGTTCGAAGAAAGCCAGCAACTCAGCGGCATCGACTTGCGCGCCAGGCTTGGCAACAGCGATCAGCAGAGGGCGTTCACCCCAGCGTTGGTGATCGCAGGAAATACAGGCGGCCATGTGGATCTTGGGATGGGCCATGGCGATGTTTTCCAGGTCGATGGAGGAGATCCACTCGCCACCAGACTTGATGACATCTTTGCAGCGGTCGGTGATCAGCAGATAACCGTCTTCGTCGATGGTGGCCATGTCACCGGTGTCGAACCAGCCTTCGCTCAATGCCTTCGAGTCGCTCTGGTAGTAATCACGGACCACCCAATTGCCACGCACCATAAGGTTGCCTGGGTGTTGTCCATTTCGTGGCTGGGCTACGCCGCCTTCATCGACCGTGCGCATTTCGATGCCGAACAACTCGCGCCCTTGCTTGGCCAACACCTGGATCTTGGTTTGATCGTCCTCGCCCTCGTGCTTGGGCAGCAGACGGCAAGCGGTACCCAGGGGGGACACTTCGGTCATGCCCCAGGAATGAGTGACATCGACGCCGAGCTCATGGAGTGCACTGAACATCGCTGGTGGACAGGCTGATCCTCCGATGTAGGCTCTGCGCAGGGTCCGCGGACGCTGACCTGTGGCCTGAAGGGTTTCGATGTAGCCCTGCCAGACGGAAGGCACGCCCGCTGAAAAGGTCACGCCTTCGCCATCACAGAGTGCTTGCAGAGATGCGCCATCCAGCCGGCTGCCTGGCAGGACCAGTTTCGAACCCGCCATCAGTGCCGTATAGGGCAGTCCCCAGGCGTTGACGTGAAACATGGGCACCAGCGGCAGTACCACGTCATGGGCGGAGATACCCATTGCGTCGGGATGGGAGGCTGCGTATGCCTGAAGCAGCGTGGAACGGTGGGAGTACAAGACGCCCTTGGGTTGCCCGGTGGTGCCCGAGGTGTAGCACAGACTCGAGGCGGTGTTCTCATCGAACTCAGGCCAGTGCTCAAGGGCGCAGGCTTGGCGAAGCAATGCCTCATAACTCAGAGAGCTTTCGGCATGGTCTATGTCGGTTAGCGCGATCCAGTGGCGCACGCTTGGACATTGTTCGGTGATCTGAGCGATCAGGGCTGCGAAGCCGATGTCGTAGCACACCGCGACGTCCTGAGCATGATTGATGATGTAGACAATCTGCTGAACATGCAGCCTGGGATTGATGGTGTGGCAGACCGCGCCAAGTCCTGAAACACCGTAGTAGATTTCCAGATGGCGATAGCCGTTCCAGGCCAGTGTCGCGACCCGATCACCCTGAGTGATTCCCAGCCCCAGAAGTGCGCCCGCCAGTTGTTTGGTGCGTTGCTCGCAGTCGGCATAGGTATAACGATGGAGACTGCCATCCGAAAGCTGTGACACCACTTCATGGCTACCGGAATTACGCGCCGCGTGGGTGATGATCGAAGAAATGAGAAGAGGTTGAGTCATCATTCCGCCATGTAACAGCATGATTAAGTCTCCATTATTTTTATTAGTGGGCAGTCTTTTAGGCGGCCGCATAGAGTGTTTCAGTGAGTGGCAGAATTGCATTAGCTGCCACTGTGCTGGGGTCTGTTAAATGGTGGCTTTTGGCTGATGCCGCCTTAACCATTGGGATAGCTACACCTTAGTCTTTGAGGGATGGGGTTAGAAATAACCCGATCCGCCGATTTATTTGCATATCGCGCCAAACGTTTTCGAGGCGCAGTTCGCTTTGGGGGATGAGTGACCCTTGGGGCAAATGGGTGATGTGAGGAGGGGGCGGGGTGTTGCCCGCAAGCGCAGCATCTCTGCTGCGTTCGTTAACGGGATGAGCCCGGTTGATTAGCCGAGAGAGCCTGAGGCATGAGTCGCCTGTAACGCGCTTTGCAGGGCACTCATCACCATGTCTTGCAGCAGCTGGCGGCGTGCACCCTTGCTTGCCTGGGGCTCCCCAACCCAGGCCGGCAATTGGTTGAGGAGGGAGACGATGCCGCTCAAGGTGGCACGCCGGGTGGCACTGGTCGGTTTACCGGTGAGCTGCTCGACAACGTCCACCAGGTGTTCCTCGTAGCGTCGGCGCAGGGTCAGGATCAAGGCCTGTTGTTCGCTGCTCAGGCAATGG
>NZ_LACH01000043.1 GCF_000968015.1 Pseudomonas fluorescens | reverse complement strand
AGGCACCGAACGAAAGGGGCAGGAGCCCTTTGGTTACTTTGGGGCTTTTCCAAAGTGACTCGCTGTAAAAGCGAAACCGATAGCCGCCGTTACCGCAGAAACGGATATGTCCCCCCACCTTAAGTGACCAGAATCAAGCCCACCTGCCGGGCTTTTTCGTTTCTAGGATTCACACAGGCAAGTAGTTGTCATGAAATGAAAAGCCATTGTCGTCTGATGAGAAGCGACTCGCCAGACGGCGTCCTACAGTCCAATCAGCGCAATTCGACGCAGCACGCCCATCTTGCAGATTGGAGAATAAGAAAAAATGGCCAAAGCCGTACGCTTCTACGAAACCGGTGGTCCCGAAGTCCTTCGTTATGAGGAGGTCGAAGTTGGCGATCCCGGTCCAGGCCAGGTTCGTCTTCGTCATGTGGCGGTTGGCCTGAACTATGCCGACACTTACTTTCGCAATGGCACTTACCCGATCCCGATGCCCAATGGCATGGGGGTTGAAGCCTCCGGTGTGGTCCAGGCCATCGGCGAGGGGGTTACCAATGTCCGCGTGGGTGATCGCGTCACCTACACCGGTTTTCTCAATACATTGGGGGCCTATAGCACCGAGCGTCTGATCCCGGCCGCGCCGTTGATCAAACTGCCGGAAACCATCAGTTTCGAGACCGCCGCAGCCATGACCATGCGCGGCCTGACGTCCTCGTACCTGATGCGGCGCATTTACGATTTCAAGGCCGGCGACAGCATTCTGTTGCACGCCGCCGCTGGTGGTGTGGGCCTGATCGTTTCACAGTGGGCCAAGCTGCTCGGCCTGACCGTCATCGGCACCGTGTCCACCGAGGTCAAGGGTGAAATTGCCCGGGCCCATGGCTGCGACCATGTCATCAATTACAGCCACGAAGATGTCGCCCAGCGCGTTCGCGAGCTGACTGACGGCGTCGGTGTCAACGTGGTGTTCGACAGCGTCGGCAAGAACACCTTCATGGGTTCGCTGGATTCGCTCAAGCGCCGCGGCCTGCTGGTGTGCGTCGGCACGGCATCCGGTCCGATCCCGGCCTTCGATCCGGTGATGCTGGCGATGAAAGGCTCGCTGTTCATGACCCGTCCAGCCCTGGCCGACTACATCGCCGACCCGGCGGAAAAAGCCGCGTTGGCGGGCGAGTTGTTCGACCATGTCGGCAGCGGTCGGATCAAGATTGAGATCAACCAGCACTACGCCTTGCAGGATGCTGTCCAGGCCCATCGCGATCTGGAATCACGCAAGACCACGGGCTCGTCGATTTTCGTCATTTAAGGGAGTCGTCTGCCATGAAAGTCGAACAATTGACCTGCAGCATTGGCGCGGAGCTGGTGGGCGTCAACCTCGCAGACGCGGTGCATGACGACGGTCTTTTTGCCGAGATTCGTGCTCAGCTGCTCAAGCATCGGGTGGTGTTCTTGCGTGATCAGGACATCACTCGCGCCGAGCACGTGGCGTTCGCCCGGCGCTTTGGCGAGCTGGAGGATCATCCGGTGGCCGGCAGCGATCCGGATCATCCCGGGCTGGTGCGCATCTACAAGAACCCGGACCAGCCGATGGACCGCTACGAAAACGCCTGGCACACCGACGCGACCTGGCGCGAGGCACCGCCGATGGGCTGCGTACTGCGCTGCGTTGAGTGCCCGCCGGTGGGCGGCGACACCATGTGGGCCAACATGGTCGAGGCCTACGCCCGCTTGCCGGAGGACGTGAAGGTGAAGATTGCCGACCTGCGTGCCCGCCACAGCATCGAAGCAAGTTTTGGCGCCGCCATGCCGATCGAAAAGCGTCTGGCGCTCAAGGCGATGTACCCGGATGCCGAGCACCCGGTGGTGCGTACCCACCCGGAAACCGGGGAGAAGGTGCTGTTCGTCAACGCCTTCACGACGCACTTGAGCAACTACCACACCCCCGAGCGGGTGCGCTTCGGCCAGGACGCCAACCCTGGCGCGAGCGAGTTGCTGCGCTATTTGGTCAGCCAGGCCTACATCCCTGAGTATCAAGTGCGCTGGCGCTGGAAACCCAACAGCATCGCCATCTGGGACAACCGCAGCACCCAGCACTACGCCGTCATGGATTACCCGCCGTGCCATCGCAAGATGGAGCGTGCCGGGATCATCGGCGACAAGACTTACTGATCGACCCCTTCTGCATTCGCACTCGTAAACACGTCTGCCCGGCACGATCCCGGGTGGGCGCGACAATCATAAAAACAGGAGTAACTCATGCAATTTTTCGACGATTCCCTGCACCCGGAAAACATGGAAAAGGTGGTCATCACTGTGGCCCCGTACGGCCCGGAATGGATGCCGGAAGACTTCCCCGAAGACATCCCGCTGACCATGGACGAACAGGTGCAAAAAGCGGTCGATTGTTATGAGGCCGGTGCCACCGTCTTGCACTTGCATGTGCGCGAGCTGGACGGCAAGGGTTCCAAGCGTCTGTCCAAATTCAACGAGTTGATCGCCGGCGTGCGTGAAGCCGTGCCGGACATGATCATCCAGGTCGGTGGTTCGATTTCCTTCGCACCGGAAAGCGATGGCGAAGCCGCCAAGTGGCTGTCTGACGATACGCGACACATGCTGGCCGAGCTGACGCCAAAACCGGATCAGGTCACGGTGGCGATCAACACCACCCAGATGAACATCATGGAACTGCTGTATCCGGAATACCTGAAGGGCACTTCTCTGGATAACCCGTTGATCCACGCGGCCTACAGCGAAATGACCGTACCGGCAGGCCCGGCCTGGGTCGCCGAACACCTCAAGCGTCTGACGGACAACGGCATCCAGCCGCACTTCCAGCTGACTGGCATGCATGCCATGGAGACCCTTGAGCGTCTGGTGCGCAAGGGCGTCTACAAGGGCCCGTTGAACCTGACCTGGATCGGTATTGGCGGCGGTTTCGATGGCCCCAATCCGTTCAACTTCTTCAACTTCATCCACCGCGCGCCAGACGGTTGCACCCTGACCTCCGAGTCGCTGCTCAAGAACGTCATGCCGTTCAACACGATGTCGATGGCCATGGGTTTGCACCCGCGTGTGGGCAATGAAGACACTATTATTGATCATAAGGGCGATCGTTTCGGCTCCGTTGCGCAGATCAAGCAGACCGTGCGCATCGCTCATGAACTGGGTCGCGAAATCGCCACCGGCAAAGAAGCCCGTGAGATCTACCGCATCGGCGTGCAGTACCAGAGCATCGAAGAAACGCTGCTGGCCAACGGTATGGCCCCCAACCGCAAGGCTGGGCAGAAAGGTGTGCCGCAACGCGGCTGATCGGCAGACGACGCGGGAGGTCAATGGCCTCCCGCTCGCTGCACTGCAACACGCTTGATAACAACAATAAAACAAAGCTTTGAGGAGGCTGCATGGCCTTTCACCCAATCGCCGCAGACGATGACGACTGTGCTGTCGGTGTTGCGCGCCCGTACGCCTGGATCGTCTTTGCACTGACGTTCGGGCTGTTGATTTCCGATTACATGTCGCGCCAGGTGCTGAACGCGGTGTTCCCGATGCTCAAGGGCGAATGGGCCCTGAGCGACGGCCAGCTCGGCCTGCTCAGTGGCATTGTCGCGCTGATGGTGGGGCTGCTGACATTTCCCCTGTCATTGCTGGCGGATCGCTTTGGCCGGGTCAAGAGCCTGGCGCTGATGGCCTTGCTGTGGAGTCTGGCGACGCTGGGCTGCGCAGTGGCGCAGGACTACCCGCAGATGTTCATTGCACGATTCATGGTCGGCGTTGGCGAAGCGGCATACGGCAGCGTCGGCATTGCGGTGGTGATTTCGGTGTTTCCCAAACACCTGCGAGCAACGCTGGCCAGTGCTTTCATGGCGGGCGGTATGTTCGGTTCGGTATTAGGGATGGCGCTGGGCGGTGCAATCGCCGCCAAGCTGGGCTGGCGCTGGTCGTTTGCCGGCATGGCGCTGTTTGGCCTGCTGCTGGCAGTGCTTTACCCGGTCATCGTCAAGGAAGCGCGCATTGCGCCGCAACGTGCCTCCCTGGCGGCGAACAAGGCGGCGGCAGCGGTCAAGCGTCCGTTGCGTACGCTGTTTTCCAGCCGCTCGGTAATCGCTGCCTACGTCGGCAGTGGCTTGCAACTGTTCGTCGGCGGCACCGTGATTGTGTGGATGCCCAGTTACCTCAATCGTTATTACGACATGGCCACGGACAAGGCGGGCGGTGTCGCGGCGATCATCGTGCTGTGCAGCGGTGCGGGGATGATCCTGTGCGGCATGCTCAGCGATCGACTGTCGCGCCATGCGCCAGAGCGCAAAGTCGCTTTGGCCATCGCCTATTGCCTGGGCAGTTGCCTGCTGTTGTCGGCGGCTTTCGCCCTGCCGGCAGGGCCTGTGCAATTGGTGCTGATCTGCCTGGGCATGTTGATTGCCGCCGGCACGACCGGCCCTTGCGGCGCGATGGTTGCCAACCTGACCCATTACTCGGTCCACGGCACGGCATTCGCCACGCTGACCCTGGCCAACAACATGCTGGGGCTGGCGCCTGGGCCGTTCATCACCGGCAAGGTGTCCGACCTCATTGGCTTGCAGGCTGCTTTTCAATTAGTGCCACTGGTCAGCCTCGCCGCAGCGGCCGTGTTCTTTTATGCCAAGTGTCATTACCACAAGGACATTGCCCGGCTTAAGGGTGAGCGGGTCAACGATCCGGTGGACGAATCCGTGTTAGAGGTGAAGTTGTGAGTGGTCGTTTACGTATTGATGTGTTCTTCGATTTCATCTGCCCCTGGTGCCTGATCGGCAAGCGTCAACTGGAGCATGCGCAGGTACAGTTTCGCAGTCGCCACCCGGATGTGCAGATCACCACGGTGTGGCATGGCGTGCAGTTGCTGCCTCAGTTACCGGTGCAAGGTGAACCCTTCGCCGACTTCTATCGCAAGCGTCTGGGCAATGCCGAGGCTATGACCATGCGTCAAGCCCAGGTACAGCAGGCTGCCGCGGCGGTTGGACTGACCATCGACCTCAGCCACATCGAGACGATGCCCAACACCGCAGACGCCCACCGTCTGTTCGAACGAGTCAGCGTACTGGGCAATGCTACTCAGCGTGAAATGCTGCTCGAACGGCTGTTCGCCGCTTATTTCCGCAAACGTGAAAACCTGGGGTGCCGCGAGACCTTGCTCGCCATTGCCCGCTCCTGCGGCGTCGATACGGGCGTGGTGCTCGATTGCCTGAAGGGCGACGCCACGTCATTTGAAGGCTTCCCCGGCGCGACCAGTGGCGTGCCGAGCTTTCAGTTCGACCGCCGCATGACGGTGATCGGTGCACAACCTGCTCAGGCGCTGCTCGAGGCCATGAACGAATCACTCAAGAAACGTGATCACGAGCGGCAACCGGCATGAGTCTCCGTATCCCCGTGCCTGCCGGAAAACTCCCGCAGGCGGGCGGTCGTGCACTGTTCGAATTCGATGACAAAAGCCTGGCGTTATTCAACGTCGACGGTGACGTGTTTGCCATCGACGACAGTTGCCCGCACCAGGGCGCCTCGCTGTGTGGCGGGCGCCTTGAGGGGCGGGTGATTCAGTGCTGCGCCCATGGCCTGCGCTTCGATCTGCGCAGCGGTTACCTGCTCAATTCCACCGCAGTCAAAGTCGCCAACTACCCGGTCGAGATCATCGACGGCCAGGCATTCATCGTCATCGTTCCCGAGGAGGCCGCGCCATGAGCGCCATCGCTCTCACCCGTATCCACAGCCGAACGCGCGAACTGGCGCCAGGTTTAGTCGTCAGCTTGATCGTTGCTGCCGCCGCGTCTTTTTTGTCCGAGCACTACGGTGCGCCGGTGATGCTGTTCGCTTTGTTGCTGGGCATGGCGCTGAATTTCCTGGCCGGTGACGGCGCCTGCAAGGCCGGCATCGAGTTCACAGCACGCACCGTGTTGCGCATTGGTGTGGCGCTACTGGGCATGCGCATCACCCTCGAACAAATGGCTGCGCTGGGCTGGAAGCCTGTGGCCCTAGTGGTGATTCTGGTGGTGGTGACGATCGGCGTCTCGGTGATCGCGGCCAAGGCGCTGGGCTTTCAGCGTTTGTTCGGCATGCTCACCGGTGGCGCCACCGCGATTTGTGGTGCGTCGGCCGCGTTGGCGCTGGCGGCGGCATTGCCGAACCATCCGCAGAAAGAACGCGCGACGTTATTCACGGTGATCGGGGTGTCGGCGCTGTCGACCCTGGCGATGATCGTGTACCCGATGATTGCCAACTGGCTGTCGTTGTCGCCACAAGTGGCGGGCGTGTTCCTGGGCGCCACCATCCACGATGTCGCCCAGGTCGTCGGTGCCGGTTACAGCATGTCGACCGAGACCGGCGACACGGCCACGGTGGTCAAGCTGATGCGCGTTGCCATGCTGCTGCCGGTGATCGTGTGTGCGGCCATGATCACCCGCATGCAGGGCGCTGACACGACCGGCAAACGACCGCCGCTGCTGCCATGGTTCGCCGTCGGGTTTCTGATTCTGGCCTGTATCAACAGCACCGGATGGGTGGCCCCGGCGGTGCAGGGATCGGTCAATGAATTGTCGCGCTGGTGCCTGGTGGTTTCCATCAGCGCCCTGGGCATGAAAACCCAGCTCAAGGAGCTGGCGGCGGTGGGCATCAAGCCGATCCTGCTGATGGTGGGGGAGACGGTGTTCCTCGTCGTGCTGGTGCTGTTGTTGCTGCGTTGGGGAATGTAGGCACACAACACTGTGGCGAGGGAGCTTGCTCCCGCTGGGGTGCGAAGCGCCCCTCTTCCAGGACCACTGTATTTTTTCAGAAAGTACGCGGCGACTGTTTTGGGGCTGCTTCGCATCCCAGCGGGAGCGAGCTCCCTCGCCACAGGACTCCTAGGCCGGTGTCATAAACACCGGTTTTTTTGCGGCGACTGTGCCAGCAGTCGCCGCTTTTTTTGCGTCCCTTTCAGTCGTCCCAAGGTTCCGTGGAGCCGGGCAGAGTGCTCGGTTCGCTGGGTGGCTTGGGTTGCTTTTGTGCGCTGCGCCAAGCCGCCGGCGGCATGCCGAACTGGGTGATGAACCAGCGTGTGAAGGAGCTCGCCATGGAGTAGCCGAGCATGTCGGCGATCCGGCCCAACGAGTAATTCGGATTTTCCAGGTAGCGCAACACCAGGTCACGGCGCACGTCGTTGATCAGGTCGTTGAAGGCGCAGCCGTCGTCTTTGAGGCGTCGTTGCAGGGTCCGAACGTTCATGCCCTGGGTCTGGGCGATCTGCTCGATGGTGGCGCGTCCCATCGGCAACAACAGGTAGATGGCTTTGCGCACCTCGAACAGCATCGACTGGCCTTCGTGGTTCAGCAGCGAGTCGAGGTAACTCTGGGCATAGCGCGCCATGGCCGGGTCGGCATGCGGGTTGGTCATGTCGAGGCTGGCATTGGGACAGACAATGCCATTGAACTCGCTGCCGAACTCCAGTTTGCAGCCGAACAGACGGCGATGCAGTTGCAGGTTGTCGGGCGGCTGGTGCGTGAAGTTGACACTGTAGGGATGCCAGTGTGCGCCGAGCAGGGCGGCACACAGGCGGAACATCACCCCGATGGCCAGTTCATTGGCCTGTCGGCAGGGCATCGGCGATTCGGTGACCACCTCTTCGCGAATGATCACCATCTTGCCAGCCTCCTCGATGAAGAGGGCCAGCGAATCGTTCATCAGATGACGGTAGTGCACCAACACTTGCAACGTATCACGCAGCGTGCGCTGGTGGCTGAGCAACAGACTGACCACGCCGAAGTCCGAGAGCTGGCGCGACTCGGCCATGCTCAGGCCGAAACTCTGGCAGCCACTGGCGGCAGCCGAATCCTCCAGCAGACGCACGGCAGCGTCGATGGGAATGCGATGTTCAGGGGCTTGCAGCTGGGCTTTGCTCAAGCCGACGCCGGCCAGTACATCGCGCGGATTGAACCCCAGGTACTGAGTGACCTCCAGGTAGTTGGTCAAGACGGCGGCGCGAACAAGCTTGGGCATGCGAAGGTCTTTCCTGGGCCGGTTGCGATTCAAATTTGCGTGGCGACTATATCCAGCACATCAACAATTGAACAGTTGTGACGTTGGCGAGGGCACTCGCTCAATGCTGTCCAAAATCACACCGTTGTTGTGGAGCAATCGACGCTCACCCATTGATTACAGTGAGCTGTAGAGAACCTGCGGGTATATTCGACCAATGGTCGCCGTGCGCCAACACCTGGAAATTTGTCATGAAAAGAAAAGTGCCTGACGTCCAATGAAAAGCGCCTCGGTCGGGCGCTCTTTAATGTCAGTCCTACAAAAAGCCCCTGGCGAATAGAGCCAGTCGAGTTATCGAGAAAGCGAAGGTGTTGACGTGGACAAACTGCAAACTGCCGCAACCGTTCTGATCGTACCGGGTCTGCGCGAGCACGTTGCCGAGCATTGGCAAACGTTGCTGGAAACCAGGCTGTGCAAGGTACGCAGCGTGCCGCCGCTGGAAACCGACAAGCTCGATTGCAGCAAGCGGGTCGAAGCGATTCAGCATGAACTGGAGCAGATCGACGGGCCGGTGATTCTGGTCGCTCACAGCGCCGGCGTGTTGATGGTTGCGCATTGGGCAGCGCGGCACAGTCGGCCGATCAAGGGCGCGCTGCTGGCCGCTCCGCCGGACCTTGATGCCCAATGGCCGCAAGGCTACCCATCCGCTGAAACCCTGCGCACCCAGGGTTGGGACCCTCTACCCAAAGGCCGGTTGCCATTCCGCAGTGTGGTGGCCGCCAGTACCAACGACCACCTCGCCAGCCTGGACGCTGCCACTCGCATGGCGAAAGGTTGGGGCAGTGAACTGCTCAATCTCGGCGAAGTCGGTCATCTCAATCCTGCTGCCGGATATGGGCGCTGGCCACACGCCGAAGCACTCATCCTCGAGCTGGATAGCTAGTTCAGGCGCCGGTTGGCCCGCGCCATCCGGCAATTGCCCTCACTCCTGAAAACGTAAACCCCTGGAACAAGGGGTTGCGCGAGGGCGGCTGCGCTTAAAACAAATACAAAAAGGCGGAGACAACGCAATGCACAACAATAAGAGTCACGGGTTCGCACCCTCGCGTTACACCTTGTTGGCCTCGGCCATTCTGGCCGCCGCCGTGCCGGTCGCGCAGGCGGTCGAGTTCGACACAGGTAACCCGGACTGGGCCGTACGTCTTGATAACACCGTGAAGTACAACTACGGCGTACGCACCGAAAGCGCTGATAAACGCATGCTGGGAACGCCGAACAACAACGACGGCGACTACAACTTCCGTAAGGCCGGGACCAACATCACTAACCGTATCGACCTGTTGACCGAGATGGATGTGGTCTACCAGAACCACATGGGTTTTCGCGTCAGCGCCGCCAGTTGGTACGACAAGGCCTACGAGAACACCGGTTCCAACTCCAACCCGTTCGTCAACGGCAACGACGCAAGGTCGGGACTGGTCGCCAACGACCCACGTCTGGCCGCGGTCACCGGTGACAACGTCGGCAACGGCAGCCCGCACCTGAGCAACTATGCCCAGCGTTACTACACCGGTCCGTCCGGCGAAATCCTCGATGCCTTCGTGTTCTACAGCACCGAAGTGGGCGATGAATCGCTGCTGAGCGTCAAGGCCGGTCAGCACAACGTGTTCTGGGGCGAGACCATTCTCAACCCGGTGCACTCGATCAGTTACGGTCAATCGGGCCTGGACCTGGCCAAACTGGCCGCCTCGCCGGGCACTGAAGCGAAGGAACTGTTTGTTCCGCGTAATCAACTGTCGATGTCGTTCACGGTCAACCCAGAGTTGACTCTAGCGGCCCAGTACTTTCTCGACTGGGACGCCGCTCGCCTACCGGAAGCCGGCACCTACTACGGCGGCTCCGACCTGGTCGGTTTCGGCGCTCAGTCGTTCCTGCTGGGTAACACTAATGCTGTCGTGCCTGGCAGCCCTCTGGGTTGCGGCCTGGCGCCGTGCAATGCATTGACCAACGTCCGTCGCGGGCACGACCTGACGCCGGACAAGCGCGGTGACTGGGGCGTTATGGCCAAGTGGTCGCCGGCCTGGCTGGATGGCACCCTCGGCGTTTACTACCGCGAAACCTCGGAGATCCTGCCACAAGCCTGGCTGGATGCCAGAGGCCTGAGTTCGGCCAACCCCAATGGCACCCGGCCGGCAGGGCAAGTGCCTGCGGTGGTCAACACGCTCAACTCGCTGAGCACGGCCACCTATCAAATGGCCTATGCCGACAACATCAAGATCGTTGGCCTGAGCCTGTCCAAGGATGTGGGCGGGGTGAGTGTGGGTTCGGACCTCAACGTTCGGCACAACATGCCGCTGGCCAGTATTCCGGCAATCGTCAGCACCACCAGTCCGCTGGGCCTGGGCCAGGGTCTTGGCCTGCTGCCGGCGCGCACGCCCGGCACCGGTGTGGTCTATGACACCCCGCAAAAGGGCGACAGCATGGCCGCCACCGGCGACACCTTGCACTGGACGGTCAACGGTCTGATGACCCTGCCGAAAACCCCCGTGTTCGATTCGGCGACCCTGCTCGCCGAGTTGTACTACAGCAACTTGCTCAAGCTCGATAGCAAGAACGAGGCGCTCTACAAAGGCAAGGGCACCTACCACGGCATCGACCAGCCGACCCGTGACAACTGGGGCATCGCGGTCAACTTCACACCGACCTGGTACCAAGTGTTTCCCGGTGTCGACCTCAATGCGCCGATGTCCATCAACCTCGGTCTCGATGGCGTGTCACCGGTCTCCGGTGGCGGTGCCAAAGATACCGGTAACTACGCCGTCGGCCTCGGGGCCGTTGTGTACAACAAATACTTTGTCGACCTGAAGTACGTGGACTCTTTCGGCAAGGCCGACAAGTGCAATGTCAGTGGTGTGAGTACCGGTCCGAACGGAGGTGACGGCTCCACGCCGAATGCCTTCAGCGGCAATGAAAACTACGCCTGTTACGCCGGTGGCTACTCAGCCTTTTCCGGTGGTGGTGCAACGACTGAGGACCGTGGCGCCGTTTACCTGACGATGAAAACCACTTTTTGATTCACCACTGATTTGCTGAATGCAAGCAGGAGAATAACAAGATGAAATTCGCCAAAACCGTGTTGGCCGCTTCGCTGGCCATGGTCCTTGCCGCCCAGGCACAGGCCGCTGTTTCAACCCAGGACGCTGCCAAACTGGGCAGCAGCCTGACCCTGGTGGGCGCCGAAAAGGCCGGGAACGCTGATGGTTCCATCCCCGCTTATGACGGTGGCCTGACCACGCCGCCGGCCAGTTTCAAATCCGGCGACAGCATGCGTCCGGATCCCTTCGCCAACGAAAAACCGTTGCTGGTGATCGACGGCAAAAACGCCGATCAGTACAAGGGCTTGCTCAGTGCAACCACGGCGGAACTGGCCAAACGTTTCCCGAGCTTCCACGTCAATGTCTACCCGACCCACCGCACCGTTTCGCTGCCCAAAGCCATACTCGATAACGGCGTGAAGAATGCCAGCGGCGCCAAGTCCCTTGAAGGCGGTTTGGCTATCGATAACGTGCTGCCGGGCGTGCCGTTCCCGATCCCGCAGTCGGGCAACGAAGCGATGTGGAACTTCCTGCTGCGCTATCAAGGCGTGAGCATCAATTCCAAGTACGACTCCTGGAACGTCGACTCCGCTGGCGTGCCGAGCCTGGCGACCACCGGGCAGGCGTTCATTTCCTATCCGATCTACGAGAACCTCGCGCAGCCGATCAGCAGCGCCGACGTGTACTACCAGATGAAGCTGTCCTACACCGGTCCCGCACGCCGGGCCGGTGAAGCGGTGATGCTCAAGGACGCGGCCAACCCATTGCAGCAACCGCGCCGCGCCTGGCAATACCTGCCGGGCCAGCGTCGGGTCAAGCTGGCACCGAACCTGGCTTACGACACGCCTAACCCTGGCACCGCTGGTGCGGGCACCTACGACGATGTTTTCGTGTTCAACGGTGCACTGGATCGCTACGACTGGAAGCTGGCGGGCAAGCAGGAAATGATCGTGCCCTACAACACCTACAAGCTGACTTACGCCCAGGATCCCAAGTCGCTGACCACCGCAAATCACCTGGCACCTGACTACGTGCGTTGGGAAAAACACCGCGTCTGGGTGGTGGAGGGCAACCTCAAGGCCGGCGCTCGACACATCTATCAGAAGCGTCGCTTCTACCTCGATGAAGACAGCTGGACCGCTCTGGCCTCTGACCAATACGACGCCCGTGGTCAGCTGTACCGTGGCTCCTTCGCGTTCCTCAGCCAGAGCTACGACAAGCAGATCCCGGATTCCACGCCCTTCATGATCTACGACCTGGTGGGCGGTTCCTACAACATCAACGGCGTGGTCGGGCCTTACGGCGGCATCAAGTACATCGATCCGCTCTCCAAGGCGCAATGGTCGTCGGAATCCCTGGCCGGCAGCGGCATTCGCTAAGCCAACCGCAATAAAGCGCCCGCAGGGTCCACTGCTTACAAGGCGTGGACCGTGCGGCGGTCGGTGCACGCCGATCGTCGCGGGCGCCCGGTGTGAACGTCAGACACACGGATGTGTGTCCCGGCGCGGTTTTCCGAAGAGGACGCGGTATGTGTTCGTATAAGAATTATTTGCAGGTGGCGTTTGGCGTTGTGCTCGGCCTGTTGCAGGGTGTCACCCACGCGGGCGATTACGTCGATGTGCTGGACCTGCCCGCCAGGGTCAGTGCGTTGGCCATCAACAGTCCGTTGTCCGGCATGGCCCGCGCCGGTGAGCGCGTGATCGCCGTCGGCCAGCGTGGCCATATTCTGTTTTCCGATGATGCCGGCAAGCACTGGCAACAGGCCGCTGTGCCGGTCAGTGCCGACCTCAATGCCGTGAGTTTTCCTTCCGCCACCCAGGGATGGGCGGTGGGCGGCGACGGCGTGGTGTTGCACAGCAACGACGCGGGGGCGACCTGGCGCAAGCAACTGGACGGCCGCGAGATCGGTGCCTTGCTGGTCAAGCATTACCAGGCGTTGGCCCTTGCAGAACCTGACAACGAACAATGGCCGCTGCTGGTCGCCGAAGGTGAGCGCCTGGTGGCGCAGGGCGCTGACAAACCCTTGCTCGATGTCTGGTTCGCCAACGACCGCCTCGGCTATGTGGTCGGGGTGTTTAACCTGATCCTGCGCACCGAGGATGGCGGTCAGAGTTGGACCCCGTTCCAGGACCGCACCGACAACCCGCAGGGCTTTCACCTCAACGCCATCGCTTCCACCGGCGATGCGCTGTACATCGCCGGCGAGCAGGGCTTGTTGCTGAAATGGGATGACGCCCAACAGCGGTTCGCCGCTGTGCAAACACCTTATCAGGGCAGTTTTTTCGGTGTGCTCGGCAAGCCCGGGGAAGCGCTCGTCTACGGCTTGCGCGGCAATGTGCTGCGCAGCACCGATGGCGGTATCAGCTGGACCCCGCAGGACAGTGGGCTGCACGTCAGCATCACCGCCGGCATTGTCGATGCGCAAGGTGATTACCGCTTGTTCACTCAGGGCGGGCAGATGCTGGTGAGCCAGGGCACCGGTGCGCAAATGCGCTGGGTGCAGCACGCCGAGCCGGTCCCGGTGACGGGCGTCACGCGCGCCGCCGACGGTGCGCTGGTGGTGGTTGGCAGCCGTGGTGCACGGACGCTGTCCGTTGATAAGCCCTCGAACCTTTAGAGCGAGAACCCAGACATGGGCAATATCAAACAAGAAACCATGCCGGTGATCCGCGATCTGCGGGATTTCGACCGCCAATCCGGCAATCGGCTGGAGCGGCTGGTGTTCAACTACCGTCCGCTGTTCATGCTGCTGATGGCGCTCGCCACCGTGGTGTTGGGCTACATGGCCGCGACTCGCCTGGAGCTGCGCCCCAGCTTCGAGAAAATGATTCCGCAGAGTCAGCCGTACATCCAGAACTTCCTGGAAAACCGCCAGTCGTTGCGCGGTCTGGGCAACTCGGTGCGGGTGGTGGTGGAGAACACTCAGGGCGATATTTTCGACCCCGGATACCTCGACGTGCTCAAGCAGGTCAATGACAAATTGTTCCTCACCGAAGGCGTCGACCGCGCCTGGATGAAGTCGCTGTGGAGCCCGGCGGTGCGCTGGACTGAAGTCACCGAGGAAGGTTTTCAGGGTGGTCCGGTGATGCCCGATACGTATGAGGGCAAGCCTGAGCAAATAGAACAGCTGCGCCAGAACATTTCCCGCGCCGGTATCGTCGGCAGTCTGGTGGCCAGCGACTACAAATCGAGCATGCTGATCGTGCCGCTGCTGGACAAGGCCACGGCCAGCGGTCAACGCATCGACTACCATGCCTTTTCGCAGATGCTCGAAGAGCAGTTGCGCGACAAGATCGAGTTCGCTGGCGACAGCGCTGCACGCAAAGCCGGGGAGGAGGGTAAGGGTCAGTACAAGGTCCGGGTGATCGGTTTCGCCAAACTGATGGGCGACCTGATCGACGGGTTGATTCAGGTGATGATGTTCTTCGGCCTGGCCGTCGTCACTTCGCTGATCATCATTTACGCCTACACCCGATGCGTTCGTAGCACCTTGCTGGTGGTCGGCTGCTCGCTGATCGCGGTGGTCTGGCAACTCGGCATCGTCGCCTGGCTCGGCTATGCCATCGACCCGTACTCGGTGCTGGTGCCTTTTCTGATTTTCGCCATCGGTGTGTCCCATGCTGCGCAGAAGATGAACGGGATCATGCAAGACATCGCCCGTGGCACCCACAAGCTGATCGCCGCGCGCTACACCTTCCGCCGTCTGTTCATTGCCGGCGTCACGGCGCTGCTGGCCGACGCCGTCGGATTCGCGGTGTTGATGCTGATCGATATTCCAGTGATCCGCGACCTGGCGATCACCGCCAGTATTGGTGTGGCGGTGCTGATTTTCACCTCTCTATTGCTGATGCCGGTGGCGCTGTCTTATGTCGGCGTTGGCGCCAAGGCTGCCGAGCGTGCGCTGAAAATCGACACGCGTGCAGAAGGGCACAAAGGCTTCGGCAAACTGTGGGACTTGCTCGACCGCTTCACCACGCGCAAGTGGGCCACGGGCGCGGTATTGGTTGCGGTGCTGATGGGCATCGGCGGCTTCATGGTCAGCCTGCAACTGAAGATCGGCGATCTGGAAAGTGGCGCGCCGGAGTTGCGTGCAGACTCGCGCTATAACCGTGACAACGCCTACATCACCAGCCACTACGCGCTGTCCAGCGACCTGTTCGCGGTGATGATCAAGACCGCACCGGAAGGCTGTCTGAACTACAAGACATTGATCCTCGCCGACCGTCTGGCCTGGGAGCTGCAGCAATATCCGGGCGTACAGGCGACGGCTTCGCTGGTCAACGCGGTGCGCCAGATCACCGCCGGCACCTACGAAGGCAACCCCAAGCTCAACAGCATCCAGCGCAATCAGGACGTGCTGAACTACGCCGCGCAGCAAGCCTCGGTCAACTCCCCGGAGTTGTTCAACACCGATTGTTCGCTGATGCCGGTGATCACTTTCCTCAAGGATCACAAGGCCGAGACGCTGGATGCGGTGGTGGGCATCGCCGAAAAATTCGCCCGGGACAACAACAGCGAAGACCGACAGTTTCTGCTGGCAGCCGGGTCGGCCGGGATTGAGGCGGCGACCAACATTGTGGTGCGTGAAGCCAATCGCACGATGCTGTTGTACGTCTATGCGGCGGTGACGCTGTTCTGCCTGATCACCTTCCGCAGTTGGCGCGCGACCCTGGTCGCCCTGTTGCCACTGGTGCTGACGTCGATCCTCTGCGAAGCGTTGATGGTGGCCATGGGCATTGGCGTGAAGGTCGCGACCCTGCCGGTGATCGCATTGGGCGTGGGCATCGGCGTGGATTACGCGTTGTACCTGCTCAGCGTGCAGCTGCATTACCAGCGCCAGGGCCTGCCGCTGTCTCAGGCTTACCGCAACGCCGTGTCGTTTACCGGCCGGGTCGTGGGCCTGGTGGGCATCACCCTGGCGGCCGGCGTGGTGTGCTGGGTCTGGTCGCCGATCAAGTTCCAGGCCGACATGGGCATCCTGCTGACCTTCATGTTCCTGTGGAACATGCTCGGGGCGCTGATCCTGATTCCTGCCCTGTCTTATTTCCTGCTGCGTCACCCCGTTCCGCAAGACCAAGTGGCGCACGCCGGTGCAACCGGCACATCCCAACGCCAGGGTATGCCACATGCCCTGACCACTTCCGAGTAAGCCAACCATGTCTGATTACAAAGCTCCTTTGCGCGATATGCGCTTCGTACTCAACGAAGTCTTCCAGGTGTCCCGGCTATGGGCCCGACTGCCTGGCCTGGCCGAGGTGATCGATGAAGAAACGGCCGCCGCGATCCTTGAAGAGGCCGGCAAAATCAGTGGCGAAGTTATCGCACCGTTGAACCGCAGCAGCGACGAGCAGGGCTGCACCTGGAGCAACGGCGCAGTCACGGCGCCGGACGGTTTTGTCGCGGCCTACCAAGCATTCGCCGAAGGCGGTTGGGTCGGCGTGGGCGGTGATCCGCAGTTCGGTGGCATGGGCATGCCCAAGGCGATTTCGGCTCAGGTCGAGGAGATGGTCAACTCGGCCAGTCTGTCGTTCGGCCTGTACCCGATGCTGACTGCCGGTGCGTGCCTGTCGATCAATGCCCACGCCAGTCAGGAACTCAAGGAACGCTATCTGCCGAACATGTACGCCGGCACCTGGACCGGCTCCATGTGCCTGACCGAGGCGCATGCCGGCACGGACCTGGGCCTGATTCGCACCCGAGCCGAACCTCAGGTCGACGGCAGTTTCAAGATCAGCGGCAGCAAGATTTTCATCACCGGCGGCGAGCACGACCTGACCGAAAACATCATTCATCTGGTACTCGCGCGGTTACCGGATGCGCCCGCCGGCCCTAAAGGTATTTCGCTGTTTCTGGTGCCCAAGGTGCTGGTCAATGCCGATGGCTCGCTGGGCGAGCGCAACGCTCTGTCCTGCGGTTCCATCGAGCACAAGATGGGCATCAAGGCCTCCGCCACGTGCGTGATGAACTTTGACGGGGCGACTGGCTGGATCATCGATGCGCCGAACAAGGGCCTGGCGGCGATGTTCACCATGATGAATTACGAACGTCTGGGCGTGGGCATCCAGGGCCTGGCGCTGGGGGAGCGTTCGTACCAGAGCGCCGTCGAATACGCCCGCGAGCGGCTGCAAAGCCGTTCGCCGACGGGCGCGCAGAACAAGGACAAAGCCGCCGATCCGATCATCGTTCACCCGGATGTGCGGCGCATGCTGTTGACCATGAAAGCCTTGAACGAGGGCGGGCGGGCGTTCTCCAGCTACGTGGCCCTGCAACTGGATATCGCCAAGTACAGCGATGACGCGACAAGCCGCAGCCGCGCCCAGGAACTGGTGTCACTGCTGACCCCGGTGGCCAAGGCATTCCTCACCGACATGGGGCTGGAAACCACGGTGCATGGCCAGCAGATTTTCGGCGGCCACGGTTACATCCGCGAGTGGGGCCAGGAGCAATTGGTTCGCGACGTGCGCATCACCCAGATCTACGAAGGCACCAACGGTATCCAGTCACTGGACCTGGCCGGGCGCAAAATCGTCGGCAGTGGCGGGGCGCTGTACCGTTTGTTCGCCGCCGAAATTCGCAATTTCACCGCCAATGCCTGCGCTGACCTCGGTGAGTTCACCAAACCGTTGAACGCCGCCGTCGACACCCTCGACGAACTGACCGCATGGCTGTTGGACCGAGCCCAGAACAACCCGAATGAAATCGGCGCGGCTTCGGTCGAGTACCTGCACGTGTTCGGCTACACCGCGTACGCCTACATGTGGGCACGAATGGCCAAGGCTGCCATGAGCACGCATTCCAAGGACGCTTTCTACGCCAGCAAACTGGCCACCGCGCGGTTCTACTTCGCCCGTCTGCTGCCACGCATTCACTCGTTGAGCGCATCGGCCAAGGCTGGCAGCGAATGCCTCTATCAATTGGATGCAGAGCAGTTCTGAGCCCACGTAAAAAGGACCGGGAACCACAACCATGATGGCGACAAAAATAATTCCGCCCGCCGACGGCGCCTACGCCTATCCCTTGCTGATCAAGCAATTGTTGCTGTCCGGCGTGCGCTACGAGCCGGGCCGGGAAATCGTGTATGCCGACAAGCTGCGCTACAGCTACCAGACCCTCAACCAGCGGATCCGCCGGCTGGCCAACGCCTTGACCGCTGCCGGCGTCAAGGCCGGGGACACCGTGGCCCTGCTCGACTGGGACAGCCATCGCTACCTGGAATGTTTCTTTGCCGTGCCGATGATCGGCGCGGTGCTGCACACCGTGAACATCCGTCTTTCGCCGGATCAGGTGCTCTTCACCATGAACCATGCCGAGGACGACCTGGTGCTGGTGCATGATGATTTTCTGCCACTGGTTGAACAGATTCAGGGGCAGCTCAAAACCGTCAAAGGTTACCTGCAGTTAACGGACGACACAGCCACTCACACGTCGCTACCGGTGCTGGGGGAATATGAACACCTGTTGGCCGGGTCGGCCGACCAGTACGACTTTCCCGATTTCGATGAAAACTCCGTCGCGACCCTGTTCTACACCACGGGCACCACTGGCGCCCCCAAAGGCGTGTATTTCACCCACCGCCAATTGGTCTTGCACACCTTGAATGCTGTCGGCACTTTGGGCGTCTATCAGGGGTTGCCGCTGCTGCGCTCTGATGATGTCTACATGCCGATCACGCCGATGTTTCACGTGCATGCCTGGGGTGTGCCCTATGTCGCTACCTTGATGGGAATCAAGCAGGTGTACCCCGGCCGCTACGAGCCCAACAGCCTGGTCAGGCTGTATCGAGAGGAGAAGGTCACGTTCTCCCACTGTGTGCCGACCATTCTGCAAATGATCCTGAACTGCGAGGAAGCGCAACGGACTCGTTTCGATGGCTGGAAAATGCTCCTGGGCGGCAGCGCGCTGACATTAGGTATTGCCAGCGAAGCGAGCGCCAAAGGTATTCAGGTGCACAGCGGTTACGGCATGTCGGAAACCTGCCCACTGCTGTGCCTGACTTACCTGCGAGACAAAGACCTCGATCAATCCACGCAAGCCCAACTGGCCACCCGCATCAAGACGGGCACGCCTGTGCCGATGGTCGACCTGAAAATCATCGATGCCAGTGGCAATGACGTTCCACACGACGGCGAGTCCCTGGGCGAGATCGTGGTGCGCGCCCCATGGCTGACCCAAGGCTATTTGAAGGAGCCCGAAAAGGGCGCCGAGTTGTGGCACAACGGCTGGCTGCATACTGGCGACATGGCCTCTATCGACGCGTTGGGTGGAGTGGAAATCAAGGATCGCATCAAGGATGTGATCAAGACGGGCGGGGAATGGATCAGCTCCCTGGAACTGGAGAGCCTGATCAGCGAGCACTCGGCCGTCATGTCAGTTGCGGTCGTGGGCATCGCCGATGAGCAATGGGGCGAACGGCCGATGGCGCTGGTGGTGTGCGAGCCTGGGCAGTATCTCGACCGCAAGATCCTGGAGACGCACCTTCAAGGATTTGTCGAGCGTGGCCGCATCAACAAATGGGCGATCCCCAAGCAGTTCAAGTTCGTCGCAGAAATCCCTAAAACGAGTGTCGGGAAGATTAACAAGAAGCTCATCAGGGAGAGCGAATTGGGCTGAAAAAGGTGTGTGGGAGGGCACGTGAACTCTGCCTGGACGTCGCGAGGTGATCTATTTCAGATCAGTCTGTTTTGGGCCGCGAAGTCGGCGTCCTGGTTCTGGAGTTCGCGGAACCTCAATGCCCTGGCCGATGCCGAGGATTTCATCCTCATCACCAAGCGCATCAACGGCTGGAGCAATGGCCTGGCCAAGCGCCAAGCGTTCTACGCGACCGCGCTGAGGGCGCTGAGGGCGCTGGCATGAGCGCGATCCTGCTCCGACTCCTTCCTTATATATCTGCGCTGCTGATCGGCGCCACCGGTGCCTGGATGTGGCAGGCCAATAGCTACAGAAAGATTGTCTCCGACAAAAAATCGAGCTATCGAAAAGCAGCAGACTGCCGAACAGGCGCTCGCAGACCTCGACCAGAAAGCCCAGAAGGAAAAGACCGATGGACTTGCCGAAAATGAAACTCTGCGCCGCGCTGCTGCTGACTCTGCTCGCCGGCTGCGCATTGCGGGAAGTTGTCGTGCCAGTAGTGGGGAGGTGCCCGATCCCGCCAGTTCCGCCAGTCTGGGCAATGCAGGCACCGTCGAACTCACTGCAGCTTCTGGATCAACTGCTTTCGATATCCGCGCTAGGATCATTGCCGATCAAGCAGCTCTAAGGGCACTGCAGCAGTATGTACGTGAGGTGTGCTTGCGGTAGATGCATTTTCATTGCGCCATGACAAAAAGGCTTGCTTGAGCGGATTCTGAGGGGAGACATCATTTAGAAGGCCCGTTTCCACCCATTCTTCTTTTTTCGGCAGTCGTAGTGTGCCAAACACCAGGTCTAATACCGGAAAGAACGCTGCATAGTTTGAGTTGTGATATTGAGCTTCCTTTCCATGATGCAGTCTGTGCCATTGCGGGCCTGAGATTATTCGGGTGAAGGGGCCCAATGAGAAACAGACATTCGCATGATTGAAGTAGCCCCAGCCACTAAACAATATCAATGAACCTAGATAGGGAACCATGTTCCCCCCGCAAATTATTGCGGCAGGTATGTGCGCAAGAAAAAAGCCGATTAATGCACCTCCTACGCTCTGGCGTAGAGAGGTTGAGGCATTCATGTGCGCATCGCTGTGATGCACTCTATGGAATGCCCACAGGGCAGCATATTTGTGCTCAAGTCGATGGGTCCAGTATTGGAAAAAGTCCCAAATGAATGCATAGATGAGAGTGGCAAGGATGCCACCGACTATGCCTTTTGATTGCCAGTCCGGCACGATGCGCTCAAGCAGCGATATGCTCGGTAAGAGTTGCGCGCATCGATTCAATAGCGGGGCTGCAAAAGCTAAGCCGATTAGCAATAAAATGAAGACTTTGATGTTGTGCCACCTACCGCCTAAGCCGGGGTCGGCTACTGCTGGCCTCCACCGCTCAAATAACCAAACGCCACCCGTCATCATGACTGCGATCATCACTTCCTTAGCGTTGCCTTGAAACACCTGGATGATGTAGTGCAAGAAATCGTTCATCGCCGCCCCATTTTTTGTGGGCGAGTCTACAGAGACCCAGCTTGTCAGGTCCAATGCGATCGAGGGCATCGGGCCAGAACCGATCAACGCGCTGCTCGATGTCAGGCAATTTGGTGCGATCACTGGGTGGCGATATGTAGAGCAGCGTGGACGAGGTAGGCGGCGAGCTGGATGCGAAGTCGTGTTGATGTGGGGAAGGGGGCGCATGCTCCACGAGTTGTCGCAATCGCAATCGCAATCACCGACGACCAAGGACTGATCGCCCTCGCTGCATGCCAGGTATACGTACGGACAGTGTCACGTTGAGTCCT
Organism: Pseudomonas fluorescens; assembly: GCF_000968015.1. GTDB lineage: Bacteria > Pseudomonadota > Gammaproteobacteria > Pseudomonadales > Pseudomonadaceae > Aquipseudomonas > Aquipseudomonas fluorescens_W. Next base: position 39,491 of record NZ_LACH01000043.1, on the reverse strand, counting down.
TGTCGTGTAACTGGCGGCGTAAGTCTTCGATGAGTCGCTCCTTTCCTTGGGTAATTATCTGGAGGTCTCGCTGCGCAGTACGCAACGCTGACAGTTCGCCAGATCGGTCACGAATTTTTTTCCTGGCATCATCGCGATCCCGGATCCCGTGAGGCTTCGGCGTGCATTTGTACCAGGTCGAAAATCCCCCGCAACTTGCACCAGAACTCGCCATCATGACCGACCCCAGGCAAATCGAAAAGCACCTGACAGCGGCCATCCGTCGCTCGCTGGAAGACGCAGAACGCTTGTCCTCGGCGGATTTTGAACACGCTCTGACGACGAATTAAATCAATGCCTACTGAAATCCAAAATAGTGCAGAGGTGTACTGGGAGACATATTTTCGTGGGCTCCATCCTGCCCCTGACGTCTGAGCGAATGTTCAGTCGCCAGCCTGCTTCGTCCCGGTGTTAGCCGCGAGGGGTGAAAGAAAGTAACGTTCGCAAGACATCGCGGCTGACCTCGGTTGTTTTAATAAACGCGTTGAACAAGGGGCACAACGCTACGGCCCTCATTACTCAGAAGCGAGCGCGGCATCACCCCTCACCGGTTGGGTGCTAGCGGCCGTCTGGCGACCCACCTTGAACCATGCGGCATACAACGCAGGGACGAAGAAAATCGTCAGCAGCGTCGCCACCGTAAGGCCGCCCATGATCGCGATTGCCATCGGCCCCCAGAACACACTGCGCGTCAGCGGGATCATTGCCAGCACGGTGGCCAGCGCCGTCAGCATCACCGGACGGGCTCGGTGAATGGCGGCGTCCAGCACAGCATTCCATGGGTCGCGTCCTTCGGTGATCTCGATCTGCACTTGATCGATCAGGATCACTGCGTTGCGCATGATCATGCCACCCAGTGCGATGATGCCCAGGATCGCAACGAAGCCCAGCGGCGACTGGAACACCAGCAGCGCCGGCACCACACCGATCAGGCCCAGCGGTGCGGTCAGCACGACCATCCACATGCGGGAGAAGTTCTGCAGTTGCAGCATGAGCAACAGCAGGATGGTGATCAGCATCAGCGGGGCCACCGCGATCAGCGCCTTGTTGGCCTTGTCGCTTTCCTCAACGGCTCCTCCCGTGTCGATGCGGTAGCCCGACGGCAGCTTCGCTTCGATGTCCTTGAGCAACGGCTGGATCTCCTGCGTCACCGATACACCTTGTTCGCCATCCTTCACGTCGGCACGCACCGTGATTGCCATATCGCGGTTGCGGCGCCAAAGCACTGGCTCTTCCAGTTCAGAGCGCACCTGTGCGACTTGCGACAGCGGCACCACCGTGCCCTGGCGCGTGTAGAGGTTGATGTCTTTCAGTGTGTCGAGGCTCAGGCGCTCAGCGGGCACGGCACGGGCGACGATGTCGATCAGGTCCTCGTGCTCACGCAGCTGCGACAAGGTTGCGCCGTTCATCACGGTCTGAGTCGCCAGCGACACGTCGGCCGGCGTGAGACCAAGCGCGCTCGCCTTGTCCTGATCAAGTTCCACTTTCAGCGTGCGCACCGGGTCGTTCCAGTCGAGCTGGAGGTCGCGCACCTTCGGGTTGGACGCAATCACGTTCTCCACCTCGCGAGCGATCTGGCGCACCTTCTGGGTATCAGGCCCTACGACGCGGAACTGCACCGGGTAGCCGACAGGTGGCCCCAATTCGAGCCGGGTCACGCGCACCCATGCCTGGGGGAATTGCTGGTCAGCCGAGGCCACCAGCCGCGCACGTACTCGCTCGCGTGCATCCAGATCTTTGGTCATCACAACGAGCTGGGCAAATCCCGGATTGGGCAGCTCGGGGTTGAGCGAGAGATAGAAACGCGGTGCGCCGGCGCCGGTGTAGGCGGTATAGAAACGCACGTCCTCGTCCTTCGCCAGGATCTCCTCCATGTGCTTGACCTGCTCGGTCGTCGCGGCGAATGAGGAGCCTTCCTTGACGCGCAGGTCAATGACCAGTTCAGGGCGCGAACTGTTGGGGAAGAATTGCTGCGGCACCAGCTTGATACAGGCCAGAGCAAGCACCAGTGCGGCAACCGTCGCACCGATGACCACCCAGCGGCGCTCGATGGCGGCGTCGATCAGGCGGCGCAGGTTGCGGTAGAACTTGGTGTCGTGCGGATCCGCGTGCTGGTGCGTGCCCAAGTCGTTGGGCAGCATCTTGACCGCCAGGTACGGTGTGAAGATGCCGGAACAGATCCACGAGAACAGAACCGCGGCGCCAACGATCCAGAAAATCCCCCCCGCGTACTCGCCAGTGGTGGACTTCGAGAGGCCAATCGGCAGGAAGCCCACGACCGTGATGAGTGCGCCGGTCAGGCGCGGCATGGCGGTGGACTGATAGGAGAAGGCGGCCGCCTTCACGCGGTCCATGCCGGTTTCCATCTTCGCCACCATCATCTCGATGGCGATGATGGCGTCATCCACCAAAAGTCCCAAGGCGATAATCAGTGAGCCGAGCGAGATGCGTTCGAGGTTCCAGCCCATCGCCAGCATCACCAGCGCCACGCCGCCCAGCACCAGCGGCACCGTTGCCGCGACCACGAGACCTGCCCGCCAGCCCAGGCTGGCCAGGCTCACCGCGATCACGATGATCAACGCCTCGGCCAGTGCGCGCCCGAAGTCCAGGATTGCATCCCTCACCGTGGTGGGCTGGTCGGCCACGAGTTCAAGTTCCACGCCATGCGGGAGCTCCGACTGGATCTTGGCGACGGCCGCGTCCATCGCTTTGCCAAGGTCCACGATGTTGCCGTCGCTGGTCATTGTGATGCCGAGCATCAGCACGGGCTCGCCGTTGTGGCGGACCGTGTAGGTGGGCGGATCCTCGAAACCACGTGTAACGGTCGCAATGTCGCCGAGCTTGATCTGCCGGCCGCCCGCGGCGATGGGCACGTTGCGGATAGCCGCTTCGCTGGTGAACTGGCCGCTCACGCGCACCATGACGCGGTCGCCGCGGGTGTCGATCTGGCCTGCGGGCACCATGGCGTTCTGGCTCTTGAGGCTTTCGGCAATGACCAGTGGTGTGATGCCCAGCGCGGCCAGGCGCTCATGCGAGAATTCGACGTAGACACGTTCGGCCTGCTTGCCGATGAGATCGATCTTCTTGACCATCGGCACCTTCAGCATCTGGCGCTTGATGTCCTCGGCCGCGTGCGACAGGTCGGCGTGACCGACGCCGTCGCCCTTGATGGCGTACATCAGGCCATACACGTCGCCGTACTCGTCGTTCAGGATCGGGCCGATCACGCCGTCAGGCATCTCGAGGCTCAGGTCGTTGAGTTTCTTGCGCGCCTGATACCAGGCTTCACGCTGGTCAGCCTTGGAAGTGCCGCCGCGCACGGTAAGCGTCATGCCTGCATAGCCTTGCCGCGCGTAGGTGACCACCTTCTCGAAGTTGTCGATCTGCTCGAATTTCTTCTCTATGCGGTTGAGGACCTGGTCCTGCAACTGCTGGGCAGTGGCGCCCGGCCAGATGACCATGGCGGTCATGGACGGCACGGAAAAGTTCGGATCCTCGAGCTGGCCGAGCCGGGTGAAGCTGAAGGCGCCAGCCACCGCGACAATGAGGAGTATGAACAGAACGATGGCGCGATGGCGCAGCGCCCAGTCGGTGAGGTTGAAGTTGTTCATCGGGCGGCCTGCTGCGTGGTATTGGCGTCAACGATCGCCGCACCGGGGAGCGCGACCTTCAGTCCGGACGTCATCTTCTGGATGCCGGCGGTGACGACCAATACGCCAGCCTGCGGCCCGGAGACGAGCACCTCATCGTTGCGATAGCCCCACACCGCAACAGGCTCCAGATCGACGATGCCGACCGGATCCTTGCCCGTGGGCGTGACCACCCACAGCGCCGGCTGACCGCCGCTCTGCGTCAATGCAGTGGCTGGCACTGCCGCCACAGAGGCACTTGTCATGACTCGCTCGGCCATCACCGTGGCGGTGGCGCCCAGTGGCAATGCCTGCAACGGCTGGAGCCGCGCGCGATAGGTGCGCGTCTGTGCTGCGGCCTGCGGCGACAGCTCGCGCAGCGTGACATCGAAGACCTCGCTCGGCGCACTGGCCAGCGACGCCTTGAAACGCGCGTCCTTGAAGACAGCCAGTTGATCCTCGGGTACGTCGATGACGATCTCGGATTCATCCGGATTCGCGATCGAGACAACCGGTTGACCCTCGGGCACGACCTGCCCGGCCTCAAAGCGCACAGCCGTGACGACGCCGCTACGCGAGGCGCGCAACACGGTGTACTTGAGACGGTTGCGCGCGAGTTCGAGCTTTCGCGCCTCGGCCTCGGCGGTCGCATGCGCGGTTTGGGCATTGGTCTGCGCGCGCTCGGCGTCGGCCGCACTGACCGAGCCGTCAGCCTTCAGTGCGGTCAGGCGCTGGCGGTCCGAGTCGGCTTGGCGTGTCTGCTCGACGGCAACCGTCCACTGTTGTCGCGACGCTTCCTCAGCGAGGCGGTAGTCGGCGTCATCCAGTACAGCCAGTATGTCGCCTTCGCGCACAAACTGGCCTACCTCGACCTTGCGCTGGGCGACCTTGCCGCCCACGCGGAAGGCCTGGTCGACTTCATGTCGCGATTGCACGGTGCCCACGTAGCGACTGATGTCGCGAGCATTGTCGTAGCTGATTTCAGCGGTACGCACCGGTCGGGGTGCCGGCACTGTGGGCTGGTCGGGGCTACACGCGGACAGCATGACGGCGACGGCCAAGGCGCCGGCCGCAGTAAGGGAATTCTTCAAGACGGTTCCTCTTTGGAAAACGAGAGATTCTCAGGAAAGTGGTGGCCGGTCGGCTTTGGCGGATGCGGTTGGGTTGGAGGGTTGTTCGAACACCTGCCAGCCCCCGCCCAGTGCCTTGTAGAGCTGTACGCTGTCGAGCAGCAGACGGGTGTTGCTTTCGTTGGAATTCAGGCGTGCCGCCAGGCGCGCCCGCTGCGAATCCAGCAGAGGCAACAGGTCAATCTGCCCGCGGTTGTAGAGCGACTGGGCACGGTTTTGAGCCGACTCTGCGGAAGCGGCGGCCAATTGCAGCGACCCGGAACGGCGACGTTCCTGCGCAAGCGTGACAAGGGCGTTTTCCACATCCTCGAGCGCCCGTACGATCCCGTCCTCGGCGCGTAGCAGCGCCTCTTGTTGAGCACTTTCGGCCGCTTCGTTGATCGCTTGCGTGCGCCCGGCATTGAAGAGCGGCATCGCCAGCAGGCCTGCGACGTTGGTGAAGCGCGCAGCGCCGAGATCGGCACCGTTCAGGTTGAGACCCTGGCGGCCGAAGGACGCGCCGAGGAAGAGTTGCGGGAACCACTCAGCTTTCGCTTGCTGGCGTCGCGCATTGGCGGCGTCGAGCTGTGCCATCAGCGCCAGTACGTCAGGTCGGCGTTGCAGTAACTCGGCGGGCTGGCCGGGCTTGGCCTCGGGCACATCGGCAAAATCACTGCTCGAAGGCTGGATGTTCTTAGTGTTGAAAGACTGGTCGGCGATCAGCACCGCGATACGGTGACGTGCCACTGCCACTTGGGTTTCCAGTGGCGGAATTTGCGCCCGCGCCGACAAGGCGTCGGTTTGTGCGCGTTCGACGTCGAACGCGGATGCCAGCCCCACCTGTTGACGCGCGGTAACCAAGCGCAGCGTTTCATCCTGCATCGCCGAGATTGCGCGCAGCGTCGTGACTTGGCGCTGTGCACCGACCAGTGTGAAATAGTTGCTGACGACATCGCTCATCACCAGCAGGCGTACGCCGCGCATGCTGTGTTCTGCGGCCAGCGCATCGGCGTCAGCCGCCGCTGCGCCGGCGCGTAGTCGGCCGCTCAGGTCGAGTTCCCACGAGACGTCCAGACCCACACTGGTGGTCTTGGTATCCGGATACCCCTGTTTTATTGCTGAATTGTAACCGCTGCTGCGGTCACTGCCGGACACGGATGCACCGACGCTCGGGAGCAGCCAGGACTGGCTGACCGTCTCTCCGGCACGCGCGGCACGCAAGCGCTCGGCAGCAATCTTGACGTCGCGGTTCTCACGCGCGGCTCGGCGCACCAGATCCGTCAGCAATGGGTCGTGGTAGACCTCCCACCAGGCCGCCTCGGGCTCCATCTCGGAGTCCGAGGCGGCGAAGTTGCCAGGCAGGTCAACCGATGGCTTGACGACCGGCGTGGAGCAACCAGAAAGGGCGAGGGAAATCGAAGTGAAAAGGGCTGCCGCAATGGCGAACCCAGTCGGGCACTTGGTCCGTTGCAAGGTTATCCCACCGGTAGGGCGGGGCAGCGGTTGGAGGCTGGAAAGTCGCGGCATTAGACATGGACTCGTGTGGTTCGAGGTGGCATCAGCGTAGGAGGACTGTGTGCGCAAAGTCGTCAGCGAACCGTCACCGTTCGGTCGCCATGCGCTCTGTATGTCGATGCGGGAAAGAATTATTCGCTGTCGCTTTCTATTGCCTGCTCACCGGCTGCTGACGCCAGATCGGCGCCAATCGATTCCAGCAACTCTTCGGCGGACGAGAACTCGCGCTGACGCCCGGTGACCAGGTTTTCGAGCCGGCCCTTCAGGGCGTCTCGCTCGGCATCACTGCGCAACTTGACAACGTATGAACGGCGGCTCGGGTATTTGGATTCGGGGTTAAGGCTCATCGCAGACCTGGGGATCAAGAAAGTTCGATGCCAGCGTAAGCCGCCCCCGAGGCCAAGTCGTAAGCGAAAGGTCAGACTTCAGTCGGGAAACGTTTGCCGCTACAACTGTCGTCACCTGGCCGTCACTCCAGGAGCCATCCTGAGCGCGAATGTTTTGTTGGAGAGTTCCTCGTTCCGATCGATCTCTTTCAGGCGTGGTTCGCGTTGTGGCGAGGCGGGTAGTTGTGGGTGGAGTTCCGACTTAATGTAGGAAAACTTCCCCCGCTTTTGGGGGGGTCTCCATGAACAAACATAAGTCCGCTCTCCATTAATCGCCATTGCTACAGCGCGCAAAGGCTTGAAGCGTTGCAGATTGGTAGCGACGTCTCTACCCCAAACACATTTGCAGTGGCACGCGAACTCTATTTACTCAGTTACCCCATTTAGCTCATGACTTAGGCCCGCCACGGTGGAAGAGCCCCTTCCAAAAGTGAAAAGGCTCGATGCAGGAAACTGTTGAAGCGAGCGGCATCACGCCGCAGCCCTGCCTGTTGACCACCAATCAGGCACAGATGGGCCACCTGACCAATCACTTCTGCTTCGCCTGGCATATGGACCAAGCGGCGGCACGTCCGTATCGCGAAGTCCAGTCGTCTTGCGTCAACACGCTGCTGAAACTCGCCTACCAACGGATCCAGCAGCGACCAGGCTCGGATGGAAACTTCCCGACCAGGTTGTTTCTCAGCGGCAATACTCAAGTAGCGTTTCAAGGTTTCGCCCGCGCTACGACCCTGCGCCGCATAAGCGAGCATGCGCTCCGTGTAGTCTTCTTCCCAAGCGGCCAGCAAGGTGCGGACAAAGTCTTCGCGATTGCGGAAATGGTGATAGAACGATCCGCGGGTCACATTCAATCGGCGCGATAGACTCTCGGCCGAAACGCCAAGATGCCCTATTTGGTCGAGGGCCTCAAAACCAGCCGCGATCCAATGGTTACGAGTTAGTTTTCTCATCAGTTATTTCGCTCCATGTTTAGCGCCATACAGACTGTGTATGGTGCGCAACCGATTGATACGCTGCGAACACCAGCAAAGATGGCCGTTGCGTTTTGCACGCCAGCACTTTTCATGGAGCTCGCCTTGAAGAAAATCGTTCTGGTTGCTTTCGACCAATTCACTGATATCGACCTATTCCTGATGTGGGACATCTTAGGCCGCAACACTGAGGACTGGCACGTCCGAATATTGGGTTCTAGCTCTATCGTGCGATCTGCGCACGGCCTGCCTGTTTCGGTGCACGGTCCGCTTTCCGAGGCCAATAATGCCGACGCGGTATTGTTCGTCAGCGGCAAGGAAGGGGTACCCGCTGCACTTGTCGCCCCAGATTTCCTGCCGTCGTTTGAACTTGACTCCAGACGCCAGCGAATCGGCTCCCTATGCGCCGGAGCTTTCATTCTCGAACGGCTTGGGCTGCTCAGCGGCCAGGCAACTACACACCCGGATGCACGATCGGGCTTGCAAGCTCTGGGACTTGAGCCCGTGGACCAGCCTCTTGTATGCCAGGGTAGCGTTGCAACCGCTGGCGGATGCCTTTCGGCGCTCTATCTGGTGGGATGGTTGGTTGAATCCTGGTTCGGTGTCGACAAGCGCCGTGCGACGTTGCTCCCTGTTTTGCCAGCTGGGCAGCAAGAGCTCTATGATGCCTTGATCGGGCTCAGTATCCGACAAGGAAAAGTTGGCGCCTCAACAACATCATCGCAACAAGAAACGCGACATGGCATGTCGTCTAATTGGTAGTTAGAACTCAGGAGAGATCCCCGATGCCCCGAGAATTTGAGCTCATTAAGTCCGTACCAGTCCCCTCGAGGTCCGGCATCACCCACCTTTACAAGTCGATGAACCTGGCGGACGCTTTTGCGATTCGGCTCCCTGCGGGCACATCCACCAATCCAGACTTGCTAGCTCGATTCATCCTTTCCCACCAGCCATCCTGGATCGGATGGCTCTTGAAAGTCCGAGACACTATCGTTGCCTGTTTTGGTCTCAAGACAGCCAAACATTTGGCAACACTTGCTAATCGGATTCAAATCTTCAAGGTCTACAGCTCGAACCAGACTGAAATCGTGTTGGGAGAGGACGACAAGCACCTCGACTTCCGGATATCGATCCTGTGTTCTGGAGAGGCAGAGCCAGAAGGCAGTCGCCAACTCGTTTTTTCAACCGTGGTCCAGTGCCACAACCGTCTAGGCCGGGCCTACATCTTCATTATTGCCCCATTTCACCGCTTGGTTGTTAAGGCCAGCCTCCTGCGTGCAGCGCGCGTCGGTTGGCCTCGGGCTACCTGCCCCTAAGGCTGAGAGCACTGTTCCCTGAGGTCTAACCCTTCCATCGAAAGGCTGTTGGTTCAGCCTTCGCGCCGCAAGCCAGATGGTGTCGATGCGGATCATCGCAACAGGTCTCGCAGAAAGGTGGCACAGGCGGCAGCGCTTTCGGCCGGCCAGTTCACTTTGACGGTGCCACGCGGGTGCTGGATTTCAACGCAGATACTCGATGAAGGAGCCAGGGGACGCCCTCCGGCTAGCTGCAAAGGCAGCGGAATGAAAGCAAGTTGCAGCGCCATGGCTTTGCTCGTTTGTACCCTAATCCTTTTATGACGAGGTTCGCGGTAAGGCTGTGCTTCTGCGCAACGCTGGCAATCGAAGCTCCGGGTTGGGCGCACTCTTGTACAACCTGGGCCTTGAAGGATTTGGAATAGGAACGGCGTTGTGGCTGCATGGAAAGACCTGCTTAAAAGGCTAGAAATGGTGTCCCCTTAAATTGAACTGACCCCACAAAGTTGGACGGTTACAGAGTAGCGAAATATTCGACGGCGCTTTGTGCGTCGATTGTTGCCTGTCACCAGTAGCTGCAGTCGACCCAAAGCTGCCTGTCAGTACCGGCTGTAATCGAGCGCAATGCTCCTCTGCACCAATTTCTGCGTTGCCGTGCTCATTAAGTTATGGTGCTCGAATAAACAGGTTTCAGCGCCATCCATCAAGACTCGGACCGAGTGAATGACAGAAGATCCTTTTCGAATCCCTACAGACGCCGATATCGCAGAAGCAGAGCGCGCGCTCAAGTTTCGTTTCCCAGTCCAATATGTCCAGTTCTTGAAGGAAGGTAGCAATGTCGAAAACGCCGCACTAGACGCAGCGTTGATAGTGAGAGGTTGCAGCTACCTAGACATATTCGAAATTGCCGAGACCGCTTGGAGCCATGCAGGTGTGCCCCGAGATTGGTTACCTTTCATTGAAAATAACGGTGACTACTTTCTTATTTCGGAGTCTGGCGCTGTTCGATACTGGTCGCATAACGGACACATAGATGAGAGTTGGCCTTCTTTTTCTGCATGGTTTCAACAAGTCTGCATTGAGTGCAGGTAGGGGAGCAAAAGAACTACGTCACCCTGCGTCTGCTTTTGGGCCGATTCTGCCTGTCATGAGGGGCAGAAAACGTAGGAATGGGATTTTTGTTTCGATTCAGACCGTCAAGCTGGCTCTAAAACGGTTTTACACAGCCTCGGCCGATTGCTGCCCGTGAGCGATCACTCTGGGGTCATGAGCAGCGCGAGCGTCATCTTGATGAATTCTTCATTTTTGTCGATCGTTTGCAGCGTGCGGCGCACATTTCCAACAACCTCGGTCGCGTCGCGCTGCTCGATCCAAAGCGGGGCTATATGATGGCAGCCTCCAGGGCGAGTTGATTTTCGTTGATTTTGAATAGCAGGAAGGGAGTAGGTCTGAATCCGGCATAGGCGGTACCTTGGCGGATAAAGGCATCGTTGCAGTGGCAGTGCAGTTCTGGTTCGCGTGATTGCAATGTAGTGGGTTACAGCGTTTCTGGTGATCCGGTTATACAGCCAGGGACCATGTCTAACTTTTCAGCTACCATTGTGTATCTAGAAATAGCTAGCGACTACTCGCACCTGTTGCACATGGAAAGGAATCAATAACATGGATGGTGTGCGTTCTGTGCAAGTTATCGCTGTGACCGGCGGAAAGGGCGGCGTGGGCAAGACGACTGTGGCGGTGAATCTTTCATTGGCGCTGGCGAAACTTGGAAGGCGAGTCGTATTGCTTGATGGCGATCTTGGCTTGGCGAATATCGATGTTCTGTTGGGACTCTCCCGGCAGTACACGCTTGCCGATTTAATCGAAGGTCGCTGTGAGCTATCCGATGTACTTGTGCGCGGTCCCGGTGGGGTGCGGATCGTCCCCGCGGCTTCAGGCATCCAGAGCATGGTGCATTTGTCTCCGGCTCAGCACGCCGGCCTGATCCAGGCCTTCAGTGAAATCGGTGACAGTCTCGATGTGCTGGTGATTGACACAGCTGCGGGCATCGGCGCGTCGGTGGTCAGTCTCGTCCGGGCGGCCCACGAAGTCCTGCTGGTGGTCTGCGATGAACCGACCTCGATCACCGATGCCTATGTACTGATCAAACTACTTAATCGTGATTACGGAATGGACCGTTTCCGGGTGCTGGTCAATATGGCGCAGAGCCCGCAGGAAGGTCGCGCCCTGTTCGCTAAACTGACCAAGATCACCGATCACTTCCTCGACGTATCCCTGCAGTATGTGGGAGCGGTTCCGTACGATGAATGTGCGCGCAGGGCAGTGCAGAAGCAGCGAGCAGTCTACGAACACTTTCCGCGTTCCAAGTGCGCCCAAGCATTTCAGGGTATCGCTTTAAAGGTCGACACTTGGCCTTTGCTGACTGTCCCCAGAGGGCATATGGAGTTCTTCGTTGAGCGACTCGTCCGAGAAAATGACATTTCTCTCCCGGCCGTATGAGTGGTGTGATTGGGGCGACCGCTTATGGCCGGACATCGGCGATCTAAAATAGACCGTCGCGGTGGGTGGTCAGACTTCCGTCTGTTCCGCCATTTCCAGAGCATCATCGACCTCGATTCCCAGGTATCTGACGGTGCTTTCAAGCTTCGTATGACCAAGCAGGAGCTGGACAGCTCTCAGGTTCTTCGTCCTGCGATAGATCAGCGATGCCTTGGTTCGCCGGAGTGTGTGAGTACCGTACATGGTTGGGTCAAGGCCAATGACGGTCACCCACGCTTTGACTATTCGAGCGTATTGTCTGGTGGAGAGATGGTCTGAGTCGTGCAACCGGGTCGGAAACAAGAAGTCCTCGCTGCGAAGGTGGGCCTGATGCATCCAAGCCTCCAGAACCGTTCGGGTTTGCTCAGTGATTTCAAATTGCACTGGGTGCTGAGTTTTCTGCTGCTTCACGATGGCCCGTGACGATACATGTTCCCCATGGGCTATGTCTCGTACTCGCAACTTGGTTAAGTCACAGGCACGCAGTTTGCTGTCGCTATCCGCCCCATTGCAGAAACCCAATGATACGAAGAGACGATTTACCTTTGCGCGAACCAGAACGATCCGGGGAGAGTTAAAGACGGCGTAGAAATGACCTGACAATTGATTTCGTAGCATCGCTTGTGTCCAAGTCATGAAGCTTGCCCATAGAAAACCAAATGCACTCGGTGATCTCGTTTTGAGGCGTGGCGTTTTCTGCCTCTGGAACAGAGGCTTCAAAAACATGGTGACGTGTGTTGCCTGCATCGAATTCAAAGATATACAAGAGCTGATCAATGGTCAGTCCGGTTTCTTCTTGGAGTTATCGAGCAGCAGCTCTAGCGATGGACTCGCCAGTTTCTACCTTGCCACCAGGCAGGGCCCATTTTGACTTGAGTTTTCGAACGAGCAAGATTTGCCTATCTCTCTCGCATATGACTGTAGCTCTGACTTTCATCTTCTGACCCGAAAGGATTGCCACTGGATAGTAATAAAAATGTCATCTTCAAGGTGCGTTTATCGACGAATGCAGCATTTAGAGCCCGCCAAATTCGTAAAGGTGCCAGGTTGCCTTCGGAATGAGTGATTTTGATCTGCTCTTGACTGACTGCTTCTGGCCGATTGTTGCCTATTGTCAAGGATGAACCGTTTGTCAGGCGTACAAGCCATACCCTGCCGCGATGATTAGCGGAGAAACCAGCAGCGTTGCCCAGAACCCCGATTTTGGAACAGCAATGACGCAAATGATCGAGATCATAAGCACATAGAGGCCAACCATTTTAAGTAGCGCGAGATCGCCAACGGCTACGGCGTGAATCGCTGTCTGCCCTGCGAGCATAAAAAGCGGCCCCAGCATGGTAAACCAGAGAGCAGTACGCCGGTCTTCGTGCGCTTTGAATTGGTCAACGAAGCCAGAGTCTATAGCGGCGGCGAATGCTGTTTTGAACTTGATAATACCGAATGGAACATGGAGGACGCCCAAGGCGAACAGGGTCCATGCGACGATGTTTGACATGTCTTATATGCTCCGTAACGGTAAGGTTGGCTTAGAAGTTGTCACGGCAAATGCGACATTGCTCAGGGAGAAACGCAACATGGGTGACGGCAAGGAAGCTACCCATTTGCCATCACCGTGTCCACCGTCCACTTTTGACCGTTCTTTACCAGTCATCATCGGCATCAATCCACAACCCAAAGCTGACGGTGGGCTTGGCTCAGATTCAGATTGAGCAAGCCGGTCTCTCACCCAACCGCTCTACCAACCTTACTAGATAACCGTCGGGATCCTGGACGATGAATTCACGCTGGCCTACTTCTACAATTTCAGCCCAATACCAGGTGTCTTTGCATTCTCGATAGAGTGGAAATCCAGCCTGATCAAGTTTTTGGATGATGGGTGCGACAGCCTCAATATCAATCTGCAGGTTGATGCCTCGTCCAAACGGCTTAGTCAACGGCGCAGTCAGCCATTGACCCGAGTCCGAATCAACCTGCTCAAGCATTACTTGAGCACCATTCAAATCAAGGTATGCAAATCCGTCTTCCGGGCGTTGATAAGCTACGTTGAACCCAAGGCAAGAAACCCAAAAAGCCAGGCTGCTATCCAGGTTGGTGACCATTAACTCCGGAACCAGTTTGTTACGTTCGAACATGAGATGACTTCCATTTCAAAAGGCTCATTTTTGCAGGCGGGCAGGTTCTGCATTTATAGCTTCGATGCCCACAACGGGATTGTGGCGAGCATGATGATGCATGGTCGGGTGGGAATTATCGAGTCGCGTTGAGTGGCAGCTCCTGGACGATCGCGGCTGCTTAATACTGCTTGCCTTTGGCTAAGAACAAACCAAGATTGCTGCCAAGCACGTCAGCGGCGTGTCTCACTCTTCACCTTCTAGTCAACATTTCCACGCTAGGCGCGAACATATGAATGCGACCCTACAAGCATCCTCAAACGGCCATCTGACAATCGATTTTGGCGACTTACCTGAAACTGATTGGGAAACGCTGGAAAACAAACTGATTGAAGTCTGGGGCTTCCGGCGCGTGGGCTCGGTGGTGATCGGCCTGGACGAAAAAATCTACCCAAGCTTCCAGCGCTCGGATCTGACTCTTGCTACAGGTTGGGACATTTGGTCAGGGCATTACGTGCTTTCTGAATGCGCAGCCGGCGACGGATTTTTGCGAAAACTGTTTAATGAACTTCACGACCGAGAAACCTCGCCACCAATTTGAGGTGTCCGCTTTTGGCCGTTATCTGCCAATCATGATTACAAAGCGTGCCGGTCAAATCCGATGCAATCGTGGTCAGAATGAATGCAAATGACTGGTTAGGTCGAGTGCAAACGGGTGATCAAGTGGAGTGCAATTTGCGCCGTTGCCAACAGCGGATGGCTTCGGGCCCGCCTTGACGCTTCAAGCCCGCTTGGCGGCGTCAATCAACGAGCGCGCACGTTTTACCAATTCAGTCCCATGCGTTTCTGGCAATTGGTCTATCAATATCCCCAATGCTTGGTGCTCCTCAATTGTTGCGTCGTGATGCTCACTCAGCTCGACCAATGCGAGCAGTTCCAGCCACGATGCTTCTTGGGCGCGTGCCTCCTCAATCGCAGCCCGTATCGCCGCGTTGCTGGCATCCGACCGATCTTGAGCTCGAGCGATCGCGGCCACCAGCAACAACAGCTGCGGAAGGTACACCCGTTCTCCCAATTCCTCTCCCACTCGGAGGGCTTCCTGCAATTCAACGTGCGCTGCGTCGTAATCGCCTGCCAGTAGCAGCGCCTCGGCGGCGTAGCCAAGTACTTCGCTGGCACCGGAGCGCATACCAAGTCCGGTGTGTTCCTCGTAGGCCTCACGGATGTGCCGGTAACCGTCGTGGGGAGCACCGTTGCGCGCATCGGCCCAGCCACGCCACCAGCGGCAAGCCGTGCGCCCGAGCGCGAGCGAATATTCATCGACGAGCTTCTGCATATCGTCAGCCAGCGCTGCCACCCGCACAGGGTTTCCCAGTCGTACCTCGATCAAAACTTCCTGCCAGGTCGCGACCAGCCATGTCATAGGTTGTCGAAGCGTATGCGCGCGGGTTCGTGCCTGCTGCATATGGGTTCGCCCTTGCTCGATCAGGCCAGACCGCACCAGCTCGATGGCCAGCATGCCGTGCAGCATAACCTGGGGATCTGCCGCAAAGATCTCGTTTGTACCTATGTCCAGCGGCTCGGCGATCGCGAGGGCACTCTCTAACCAGCTGCGTGTCATTTTCGTGCGGCCCTGGAGGTGATGCACCTCGCCCTGAACGATGCACGCCGCCAGCATGAGCTCTTGATCGTTTGCGTTGAGGGAGAGAGCTTCAGCACGCTCTGCCACTTCCAGAGCCTGCGAATAGTCGCCGCGCAGACCGAGTAGATAGCCGAATCCGTGCAGAAGGCGACTGCGCATAGGGTGCTCGGGTACGTTCGCGAGCAGCGTGTATGCCCGTTCGAAAACGCCCTTGGCTTCGCTGCCGACACCGAACATGTGGAAGGCCGAAACCCCCTGCAACGTGGCCAAGGTGATTTCGAGCGTATCGCGCTCCGACCCTTCGGGTGCCTGCATAAGCAGGATCAGGGCACGCTCAGTGAGGCTGATGCACAAGTCCGGGCTGAAGTGCAGTAGCGCGGCTTCTGCGGCCTCGGCGTAGTAGCGCAGCGCGATCATCGGCAGCCGGGCACGGTCAAAGTGCATCGCCAATTCTGAGGCTGCAACCTGGACGCCAGCTGTGCGTTCGCGTTCCAGGGCAGTGCCGACCTGCCGATGCAGATTAATGCGCAATGAACGCGGCGTGCGGTCGTACAGCACCTGCCGAAAGAGGGCGTGACGGAATGAGTAAGGCAGCTCTATCGTGTCGTCAGCTTCATGGGGCTGCAATTGTGTGAGCCATATTTGCTCGCGCACCAGCACCTCACAGGCACTGGTTACTGAGACGGGGTCGAGCTCAAGCGCAAGCGTAATCGTCTCAACCCGGAAGTCGGCCCCGCACACCGCTGCCGCCGAGAGGAGGGTACGTTGCTCCGGGCCAAGCTTGGCGATGTAGTGATCAATGATGGCCGCAAGGTTGTCGGGTACCGCCAGATCCGCCAGTCGAGCTTCGACGGTGGTTTCGTCTTCTTTTGCATCCATCACCTCAGTGATGATTGAGGACACGAACAAGGGCACGCCGTCGGTCCGTTCGTGCAGGGCGCGTACGAAGGCTTCATCGCGAGCCAGTGAAGCTGAACGCAACGCCACATAGTCGGCAACCTCGGTTTCGGAAAACGGGTCGAGCACCACTTCCTCGCACAAGCGTTGCAGGCGCAGTTCGTGACGCAATGAGCTGAGCGGATGGTCGAGCGCCACCACTTCGGCAAGGCGGAAGCTTGACAGCCACATGAGCTTTGCCGGGCCACGGCGTCGTGCGATGTAGTTAATCAGCTGAACCGTCGCCCGGTCGCTCCAGTGCAGGTCTTCGGTCACGAGCAACAGCGGATGCAGCTCTGTGTAGCGATCCAATAGTTCTCCGAACTCCCTCAGCATGCGTTCCGGGCCGACGCCGGCCAGCTCGCGCCGCAATGCGTCACGTTCCTCCGTGCTACTCAGCCAAGGCAATTGCAGCAGCCAGGTTGGTGCCACTTCGCGCAACAACGCCGGCAGGGTTGGGTCGCCGCGGCACAGATCGGCCAACGCCTCCAGCACTGGCAGGTACGGTTCGCCGGTGCCGAAGTGTTCCATGCAATGGCCGTGTGCGCAGGCGATGCCGCCAAGGCCAGCGAGGAAATGTTCGATCAACGTGGTCTTGCCGATCCCCGGTTCTCCGGCGAGCCACACCACGGCGCGCTGGCCGCCATTCGCCCGCTCCCAGGCCCTTTGCAGCCTCGCGACCTCGTCAGTGCGACCGATGAATGACGGTGACGAAGGTGTGCCGGTCGCTGTAACCGTCGCGGATGCAGGCGGCTTCGAAAGTGCGGAGGAGGGTGGGGCGATGAAGCGATAGCCGCGCCGCGACACCGTCTCGATGAAGCGAGGTTGCCTGGGTTCGTCGCCCAGCACCTTGCGCAGATCGCTGATGGCCGTTTTCAGCACCGAATCGCTGACGAACCGATGCCCCCACACGGCATCAAGCAAGGCATCCTTGGTCACCAGCGACCCTGGCTGGCGTGCCAGCACGCATAACAACGTGAAAGGCGTGGGTGCCACTGCAACGGTTTCCCCATTACGCAACAAGCAGGCGTTGGACTCGTCGAGCTCGAATTCGAAGAAGCAGAGCAAGACTGGGTTTGGATGGGGCTGCGGACGTGCCACGGTTGATTCCTAAAGACTAAAACAGGGTTGTGCGCCGCGAAGCTTCACATGGGGGTCGATACTGAAAACCGGTGTGGCCGGCTTCCTGGTCCTATCGACCAACCTTTTGAATCAACGGCTCTCCAGCCTCGGCAGTCTTGAGCCATTGGTCTAATGACAACGCTGATCGGCTCTGAAGCCAAGCGTCGCCGGTCGGAAACCGGCACACGCGCAAACTCGCTTCACACCGCGCAATTCGGCTCGCCCCTTGGCCCCATCGCGGCTTGAGCATGATCTCAAAAAATAATGACAAGAACATCAATATTGAAATATCTCTCAATATTGAATACCTTGACCTTGCCTGACGATGAGACCTGCGCGCCTCACGACTTCAATCACAACAAGGGCTCAATATGAACAACAACAAGAAAGTTTCCGAATTGCCTCCCTCCGCCGTCGACGTGCTGGTCATCGGTAACGGTCCGGTAGGTGCAACAATCACGGCGCTGCTCGGCCGCTATGGGATCACGACCCTGGTACTGGACAAGGTCCATGACGTCGTACTGATGCCGCGTGCCATTGCACTGGACAACGAGGCGCTGCGCATCCTGCAACAAGCTGGTTTGTCGGAAGACGCTTTCGAGAAGATCGTTATCCCTGAAGTGAAGATGCACTCCCCGGTACTCGGGCAGTTCGGTCGAGCCAATACCGAAGGGTGCGTCGACGGCCATCCGAAACTCGTGACGTTCTATCAACCCGACCTCGAACACGCAGTGCGCAGCCAAGTCTCCCGGCTTAAGACCGTGACCAGCCTGGGTGGCTTCGAGCTGGAGAGCCTGGTCGAGCAGTCAGATTGCGTCGTCGCTTGCGTACGGGATCAGAATGGGCAGTCGCATTCCGTTCGCGCCCAGTACCTGATCGGAGCGGATGGCGCTAGCTCCAGGGTCAGAGCGCTGATTGGCCAGGAGTTCGAAGGGCAGACCTATGCGGAGGATTGGCTGATTGTCGATGTCAAGAATCGTCACAAGTCAGCGATTGATCACATTGAGTTTCTCTGTAATCCGCAGCGCCCAACGCCGCACATGCCCGCACCCGGCGGCAGGGAGCGTTGGGAGTTCATGCTGCAACCCGGTGAGTCCCGGGAAGAGCTGGAAAGCCCGGAAAGCATAGCCCGGCTGATTGCTCCATGGATCAACCCGCAGGAGCTGGAAATCGAGCGCAAGGCGGTGTATCGATTCCACGCGCGGTGCTGCAACAGATTCAGCAAGGGGCGCGTCTTTCTCGCCGGCGACGCCGCGCACATCACCCCTCCTTTTGTCGGGCAGGGCCTCGTTGCGGGACTTCGAGATGGCGCCAACCTTGCCTGGAAACTGGCTTGGGTCCTTCGCGGCCATGCCGCGCCTGCAATACTCGATACCTATGACGTAGAGCGCCGCCCGCATGCCCAGGCAATGATCAATCTAGCGAAACTCATGGGCCGTCTGGTGATGCCCAAGAACAAGATCGCCGCTTTCTTTGTCCACGGTCTGATGCGCACGCTGGCGTTGACTCCCACAACCAGGAGGTACTTCGAGCAGTTGGACATCAAGCCGAAGAACACCTTCAAACACGGCCTGTTCGTGCAGCATCGCCGGGGCGACAAACTGGTACGTGGCAGCCTGTTTCCCCAGGCCTGGACTCGCAACATGCAAAAGCAGATCAAACTGAGCGACGATGCTCTGGGAGATAGCCTGACCCTGGTTGGATTCGGCGTTGACCCGTTGTCACTGCTAACCCCTGATCAGATCGTTTCCTGGGAAAAAATGGGCGGCCACTTCTTAGAGGTCAGAGCACGCGGCCAACGCTCCGGCGGCAGCTGTGACTTCATCGAAGACATGAACCATGAGATCTTGCCACTGGCTGCTAAAGGAACACTCGTCGCCGTTCGTCCTGACCGTATCATCATGCACCACGCCCCTGGCGCAGAGGCCAGCAAACTCCTTCGAGACTGTCGGGGTCTGCTGATGAGTGATGGCGCCACTCCTGACGGCGTTTCCATTACTATCAACGAGCCCATTAGATTACGAGCTTGATCATGCATTCCCCCACTCTTCCTTTAGAAGCTGATGCGCCAGAACCTCTCACGAGAGGTCACAAGAAACGTGAGCGCACCCGTCGCGGCCTGGTGGACGCGGCATTGCGCCTTATCGCACGTAAGGAAGTGGGGGAGATCGCACTGCTCGAGGTCGCCGCGGAAGCCGAGGTATCCAACGGCACCATCTACAACTATTTTCGAACTCGCGACGAAGTGCTGGAGGCGGTGGGCATCGCCATGGCCGCCGAGTTCTCCGATGCCATTTCCGCCATGAGCAGGGACGTGCAGTGCGGAGCACAGCGGCTTTCGATTGGCGTGCGCATGTTTGTGTGCCGGGCCGCGGCCGACCACCAATGGGCGAATGCGCTGCTGCGCATTATCCATTTCGACCAGGCCATGCGCTCGCGTCTGGCTGACCATGTACTGGGCGATCTGCGTGAAGGACTGCGTGCGGGCACGTTTGCTTACGAGGACGAAGGGGTCGCCCTGGACATCGTCCTGTCGTGCACAACCGGAGCCATGCGCTCGGTTGTCGAGGGGCGTGCAGTGGCGGAGCACGATCTGAGGGTCGCCGAAATGGTTCTCCAGGCTCTGGGCGTCACACCTGCCAGAGCCAGGAAAATCGCCGGCAAGCCGCTACCGGCCTGATCCGGTGTCGTCGCTGATCTACCTGGCTTGATCAATCCATTGCCGATAGCTCTTCGCCTGACGACGAGCCTTCAGTTGATTGGCGATCAATGCCATGAGGGGCGATGTCCCGGGTTTTGTCCGTTTCCCTTGGCTCAGCAAGCCGAGCTGCTTCTTGATCACCGATGCCACTGCCAGCGATGCCAGCGTCTTATTCTTCCAGCGGACGACGATGGGCTCCACTTTGATGTCCCGACCCGCCAGCCACTGTTTTGGCAGGGCTGGTTCGATTGCCAATGCAGTGGCAAGTCCGACCATCGACACCGAGCCGCTCACCACGCGTTCCGCGACCTCCTTTCTACGCACGCCGCCGGTGACCATCAGCGGCATGCGCGCTATATCGCCTATTTTTTCTGCAAACTCGAGAAAATAGGCTTCTCGAGCCAGGCTGCTGCCATCGCGGGTCTGCCCTTGCATGGCCGGGCTTTCGTAGCTGCCGCCCGACAACTCGACCAGGTCGACCGCCTTGGCGTTAAGCATTTCCACTACACGAGCCGCATCTGCGGCATCGAACCCGCCGCGCTGAAAGTCTGCGGAGTTGAGCTTCACAGCGACGCAAAAGATCGGTGCCACTCGCTGGCGAATTGCGTCGATGGTTTTCAATAGAATTTGCGCACGATTTTCGAGGCTACCGCCCCAGCGGTCATCACGCCGATTGGTCAGGGGGGAAAGGAATTGGCTGAACAGGTAGCCATGCGCGGCATGAATCTCCACGCCGGTGAATCCGGCACGCTCGGCCAGCACCGCCGCTTGGGTATAGCGCCCGATCAGCTCTTCGATCTCCTGTTCCTCCAAAGCCCTGGGTGGCACAAACGCTTTTGAAAGGCCGGGGATATCGACCGCCACTGCGGAGGGACCCCTTGCCGATTGCCCCATTGAAGCCAGCAGCTGCCGTCCGGGATGATTGATTTGCATCCAGGCCTGGGCTCCATGGCTGCGGCAGGCATCGGCCCATAGCTTGAATTTGCCCAGGTTCCGATCGTCCTCAAGCACTACGCCAGCGGGCCCGGTCAAGGCGTGGCGGTCAACCATGACATTGCCAGTGATGATCAGACCGGCACCACCCTCCGCCCAACGCTGGTAGAGCTTAACCAGCGCTTCCCCTGGAGCGTGATCCCCGTTGGCAAGATTCTCCTCCATGGCAGCCTTGGCGATTCGGTTTGGAATCACCGTGCCGTTGGGCAATCGAAGCGGTTTGAAGAGATTTGAGCCGGTCATGTTCTGTCCTTCAGCTAATAAAAATTCGACCAACATAAATGAACACGCGTGTTCAATTATGTCAATGTTCAGTACATTTATTGACTAGGCGAGGTTGATCCTGGCATTCAGATTGTTAGGTTTTAGGCCGTTTTTTCGGACGAAAAATCCAACATGCTAAAAAATAGTGTTGACGTAAAATGAACACGAGTGTTCAATCGGTCCATGAGGTAATCCTGGAGAGAGAACCGTGGAATCCCTGAATCCAACACAGCGCCGCATCCATCAAGCTGCCTTTCGCCTGTTCGCCGAGAGAGGCACTTCACAAGTGAACATCCTTGACCTCGCGCAAGAGGCAGGCGTGGCGCGCGGAACGGTCTATAGCAACATCGACAGCATGGAAAGCCTGTTCGAAGCGGTAGCCAGTCATCTCGCGAGGGAGATGCATGAGCGCGTCAACAAGAGCTTCAATTCCCTCTCGGATCCCGCTCATCGCTTGGCCAATGGCATTCGATTCTTCATTCGCCGAGCGCACGAAGACTCTCAGTGGGGCGCGTTCATCCATAAATTCGCCATGAGCAATTCGGCGTTGCGCGAAATGTTCAGCAGCCAGGCGACCAAGGATCTTCTGAGCGGGCTTGCCACAGGGCGCTACACGTTTGCGCAGGAGCAATTGCTCTCGGTACTGACGCTGATATCGAGCAGCGTGCTTGGCTCGATTTTCCTGGTACTGGAAGGTCACCGAACGTGGCGCGAGTCGGGCTCTGATACCGCCGAGCTGGTATTGCGGGCATTGGGTGTGCCGCCAGAAGAGGCTCGTGCGTTGGCGACCCAAGAGTTGCCGGCACTTCCGTCTCTCGACTGAGCTCGTAATTGATTTGACTGAATAAACCCCTGAGTTTTCAGGGGTTCGGGACAGCTTTGCCCTAAAAACCCGGAAAACAACAACAATGAACAACAAAAACGAATTGCACCGGTTGGCGACACCACACCCCGCGCGGCATCCGCAGCCGTCGGTAAAGGCCCAGGATCTGACTCACCTGATCTTCCAGCGCCCGGACTTGAATGAGGCGGCGCGTTTCCTGACTGACTTCGGTCTGACGGTAAGTCGGCAGGAGGCCGATACGCTCTATCTGCGGGCCACCGAAGCCACTGCCTATTGTTACCGTGTCCAACGTGGCGAACAGGCACGTTTTATCGGGTTCGGACTTGCCGTGCAGTCCCTGGAAGATCTGGAAAAGCTCACTCGAATCCCGGGTGCGTCATCGGTCGAGAAATCGGAACATCCGGGTAAAGGGTATTACGTCAGACTGACGGATCCTTCCGGTTTCATTGTGGAAGCCGTCTGTGACCAGACGCCGGGCAAGCCTCTGGTGCATAGAGCTCCATTGCACTGGAATCTGGCGCAGGAACAACCGCGAATCAACGCGACGCAGCGCCCGCCGATTGCTCCCCCTGAAGTTCTCAAACTGGGTCACATCGTCATTGAGGTGGCCGACTATCAAGCAACCTGTGCCTGGTATACGCAGTACTTCGGGTTTATTCCCAGCGATGTGCAGGTACTCCCCGACGGCACGCCCATCGTCACTTTCATGCGCCTTGATCTCGGTGATATGCCGGCGCCTCACCATACGCTCGCGATTGCGCAAGGGTTCATGGCGACCTACAGCCATAGCGCCTATGAAGTCGTTGATGCAGACGCCGTGGGTATGGGGCAGCGCGTCCTGCGCGAGCGCGGTTGGGAACACTCATGGGGCATCGGCCGGCACATTCTGGGCAGTCAGATCTTCGATTACTGGCAAGACCCTTGGGGCGACAAGCACGAGCATTACTGCGACGGGGATCTTTTCACGGCCACTCGGCCTACGGGCATTCATCCGGTGAGTCCCGAGGCAATGGCGCAGTGGGGGCAGCGCATGCCCAAGAGTTTTACCAAACCCAAGATGAACCTGACCAATGTGCTTCTGCTGATCCGCAACCTGCGACGCAGCCCGGACCTGACCATTCGCAAGCTGATAACACTCATGCGGATGTTCGGGTAGAGCTGCCGCCATGTCGGACAACTCAACCCGGTTTGGCCGGCGGGACGTGCTTAAAGCCGGCGCTTTGATTGCTGGCGGTGCGTGGGTTTACACCGTTGTCAGCCCCCCTTCAGAACAACACCACAGTTCTCGCACCACCGAACGCGGGACAAACACCGCTCCAGGAGTACCTTCAATGTCTGCTGTACACGTAGTCCGCTTTGAATTTCAGAACGGTATCCACTGGGGCGTGCTTCGCCAGGGCCGTATCACGGTTGTCCCCGGTGTTTTTGAAACCACCGGTGACTTCATTCGCCAGAACAGTATCGACAACCTCGCTCAACTGAAAGGCGCTGAGCTTGCGGAGGGCGAAGTAAAACTGCTGTCGCCGGTGACCCGTAACCAGCAGTTCGTCTGCCAGGGCGCCAATTACCGTCAGCACATGATCGAGTCGGGCATGGACCCGGATGCGAAGAAATTCAACATGATCTTCACCAAGGCGACGAGTTGCCTGGTGGCGGCTGACAGCGACCTGATCAAGCCGCGCCACGTGCGCTTTCTTGACTACGAGATCGAACTGGGCCTCGTGATGAAGCGCTCGATCACCGGCGCTGTTGCTGTCACCGACGCCAATCTGCATGAGTTCATTGCGGGCGTTGTCATTGTCAATGACTACTCGGCGCGTGACATTCAGATTCCCCAGATGCAGTTCTACAAGGGCAAGAGCTACCGCACTTTCGGTCCGGTCGGTCCGTACCTCTGCCTTTTGGATGCCTCGAACATTCATTACTTGAAAGACCTGCAGCTGCGCCTGACGGTCAACGACCAGGTGCGACAGAACGACAGCACGGCCAACCTGGTTTACGGTCCCGCTGAAACCCTGACCGAACTCTCCGCCTTGCAAGATCTCGACGTTGGAGACCTGATCGCCACCGGTACGCCTGCGGGCTGTGCTCTAACGGTGCCTTCGCCTGCCAAACAGCGCATTGCTGCCCTGATGCCAGAAGCCACCAAGTGGAAGCTTTTCCTCAAGGCGCAAGAGGGCCGGACGCAGTACCTCAAGGCAGGTGACGTAGTCGAGGCGCGTATTCGCAGCGCCGATGGCGTGATCGATCTCGGCGTGCAACGCAACCGAGTCGTGGGGGAAGCCTGATGGTGGTGCAGACCCTGAGCGACATCGAACATCTCGAACGAGTCCCCTTGTCGGAGCGTGGCCTGGCTTGCAGCACTTATGAAGCGCTGCGTGTGGCGGCCGAGCGCACCCCCCAGGCACCGGCGCTGAGCTTCTTCGCCGATGCCGCCGATTTCAAGCGCACCTGCGAGTGGAACTACTCCCAGCTTTTCGCGAATATCACCCGCGCGGCAAATGCCTTTCATGACCTGGGCATAAAACCGGGTGAGGTGCTTGCCTTCATCCTGCCCAACCTGCCGGAAACCCATTTCACGATATGGGGCGGGGAGGCGGCCGGGATCGTCATGGCGATCAATCCTCTGCTCGAGGCCAAGCAGATGGCTGGCTTGCTGAATGCCGCGAAGGCATCCGTGGTAGTAACGCTTGCGCCGACTGCGGGCAGTGATCTGTGGCCCAAACTGGCTTCGCAGCTGGATCAGATACCCACGGTCAGGTCTGTTGTTTGGGTCAGCATGGAACCCTATGTCGCCGAACCTGTGCGTGGGGCTCTGAAAGCCGCGGCACTGAAGGAGCGAGACTTACACAGTGGTATCGCGATCCACGATTGGCGATCGCTGATGGCGACTCAGCCGCACACATACCTCAAGAGCGGTCGGCAAATCCGTCAGGATGAATGCTCGTCTTATATCTGTACTGGCGGCACCACCGGGCTCCCCAAGATCGCCGCCCGAACCCATGGCTCTGAAGTATTCAATGCATGGGCCGTGGCCGCTCACTTGCAGCCGCGCAGTGGTGGCCAGGTTATCTTTTGTGGGTTGCCGCTGTTTCACGTCAATGGCCAGTTGGTGACTGGACTGATGCCTTGGACTCAAGGCGACCATGTGATCCTCGGGACGCCTCAGGGGTATCGTGGCGAGGGAGTGATCCCACGATTCTGGGAGATGGTCGAGCACTTCGGTATCAACCTCTTTTCCGGCGTGCCCACTGTCTATGCTGCACTTCTGCAAAATGAATGGCGGGGCCGCGACCTCTCCAGTCTTCGCTTTGCCATGTGTGGCGCCGCACCCATGCCGGCTGAGCTTTTCCGAGAGTTCGAGAACCGTACCGGGGTGAAAATCCTTGAAGGTTACGGCCTTACTGAGGGCGCCTGCGTCTCCTCAATCAATCCGCCCCATGGCGAGCGCCATATCGGCTCCATCGGGATACGGATCGCCTACCAGACTATGCGCGCGGTCTTGCTCAACGATTCGGGAGAGTACCTGCGCGACGCCAGCGAGGATGAGATCGGCCTCATCACGATCAGTGGACCGAACCTTTTCGAAGGCTATCTGGAGGAGCGTCATAACCAGGGCCTTTGGATCGATATCGACGGTCAGCGCTGGCTGAATACGGGCGACTTGGGTCGTCAGGATGCGCAGGGTTATTTCTGGCTGACCGGACGCAAGAAGGAGTTGATCATTCGTGGCGGTCACAACATCGATCCCAAGCAAATCGAGGAGGCTCTGCAGGCACATCCCGCCGTCGCCTTGGCCGCTGCCATCGGCAGTCCCGATGCCTACTCGGGCGAGGTGCCGGTCGCCTACGTTCAACTGCGCCCCGGGCAAGTGTGCAGCGCCGAAGAACTTGAGGCATTCGCTCATCTCAACATCAGCGAGCGGGCAGCCGTTCCCAAGCGCATTGAAATCCTCGAAGCGTTGCCTCTGACTGCCGTGGGCAAGATATTCAAGCCCACTTTGCAGCAGCGGGAGATTGCCAGAGTAGTCCAGCAGGAAGTGGAACGTATGTGTCTGCAGGAAGTTGAGGTAGAGGTGGTACAGGATGGACGACGCGGGCTAGTCGCATGCATCCGGGCGGGAGGCAATCAGGAGTCCCTGGCCCTTCTTCTAGGGCGCTATAGCTTTCAAGTGGAGTGGCTTAAATGAGTGCGAGTTCGCTTTCATAAGTTAAACAAACATGCCCTGGTGCTAATCAGCCAGGGCCCTTTTCACAACTTCGATCAACTCCAACCGGCACTGACATGTGCACGGGAAGGCCAAGCCTTGCCTGCGTGCAACCAACAAAAAGAATAAGGGGTGGACAATGAAAGTGAATAACCGTGCGATCCCGTGTGTCTCTGTTCAGCAAGCATTTGCTTCCTGGATCAAGTTAACCGGCGCCGTAGCCATACTCAGCGCTTCAACAACCGCGGGCGCCAATGGCATTGCCTTGAACGAGCAAAGTGCAAGTAGTGCGGGAACTGCTTATGCGGGAAGATCGTCATCCGCGCTGGACGCCAGCACTATCTTTGGCAACCCTGCGGGCTTGACCAAACTCAAACGCACTGAGATTTCCGGTGGAGCTGCGGTCGTCTCGGTGAGCGATGACATCAGTGATGCGCAGAGCAGTGCCTCAGGAACGAATAAAGGGGATTCGGTACCGTTGGGGGTTGTGCCCTTCGCTTATATGTCGACGCCACTTGATGATCGTTTTTCGATTGGCCTGGGTCTCTACGCTCCGAGTGGCCTGATCAATGATTACGAGAGCACTTTTCAGGGTCGCTACCATGGCTCCTACAGCACGACCAAGGAAATAACCTTGCAGCCCACCATTGCCTATCGGATCAATGATTACGTGTCCATTGGTGGCGGACCGACCATAAACCGTTTCAATGCAAAGCTTCAGAATTACCTGGCCACCGGCGCCCTGAACAATGGCGAGGACACACTGGTCACCATCAAAGGCGATGACACGGCACTTGGTTATAACGTAGGCATCTTGGTTGACTTTACTGAGGCAACCCGTTGGGGGATTAACTATCACTCGAAGGTGGACTATGAACTCAAAGGGCATACTGAGGTTTCTGGCTCCCCGAGCGTTATCCCGCTGGACGGAAAGTATGACAACAAGATAGACCTCACGATGCCCGAATCCGTGGACACCTCTATCACCCATCATTTCAACAGTCGCTGGACGGGCTACCTGGGGACCACCTGGAAACGTTGGAGCCGGATCCAGAAGGTCGAGGCAGTCAATAGCGGTCTTTCCCCTGTGGGTCAGGCGGCTGGCTTGGGAAGTGTGATCGAAGAAATGAACTGGCGCGACACTTGGAGCACCGCAGTTGGCGCCTCCTATCAATTGAACCAACAATGGCTGCTGCGCGCAGGCTACGCCTATGATCCGTCGCCAATCAGGAATGCTGATCGCAGCGTGCGCATTCCGGTCGGGAATCGCCAAGCCGTGACCTTGGGTGGCGCTTATTCGCCGAATTCCGATCTGACGATAGACTTTGCTTATGGTTATCTCTGGGATTCCAAAGTCTCGGTAAAGCAGGCGAACAACTCCGGTGTTCAACCTGGATACAGCGCCAACTACGACAATAGTGCGAATGGGGTTTCAGTGCAGGCTACCTATCGGTACTAACGTGTGAGGCACACTGCGCAGTAGGTCTGTATAGAGCTGCAAAATTTATCCAACGGCGTGTTCGAACTCAAGTAGGCTCGGTTGCCCATTCCTGAGGCGGGTATGCACCTGCACCAGCTGCATGGTGGGGATGGAGAGAACAGAAGCCCGCGGACGCGACGTCAGAGGAGGTATTAAAGCAGGCTGAACTGGCAGGGTTGACGCAGATCAAGGTCATCGATCAACTCAGTTGATGGCAGTTGCGTCGACCCGCACAACGCGACTCGGCACATTTGAATGACTGCTGCTGGCCGATTGCTGCTTGTCGCGAAGGGCTGTAATCGACCTAGGCTGTGTAAAAACGTTTTAGAGCAGGTATGACGGTCAGAACCCGAACGAAAATTGCGTTCCTACGCAAATTTCAGGTCTTGCTGACTAGCCAAGCGCTGGCAGATTTTACGTAGCAACGCAGATCTCCAAACGGTGTCTGCGTTTTTACACACTCTGGATCCAAAGCTGACTGTTGTTTCAGCCAGGCAGCGGTCAAAATTGGTTGCGAGTCAGCGTTTAGCTCGTCCAATGATCCTGAGCAACAGTATCCGGCCACGCTGAACCTAGAGGCAGCAGAGTCAGCCAAGTTTCTGCGAGCTTGTCGGCCTCGATTCGATAAAGCTGTATGCCCGCCCGGGTTTGAGTGCCACCCGTGCTCGGGTCAGTCCATTTCAAATTGAAGCGGAACCAAGCGCGGTCGCCGACGAAACTGTGTTCGTAGATAACGAAACGGGTATTGGGACGTGCCTCTCGTGCCTTAGCAATTTCCTTGACGTAATCCTCTGGCGTTACGGTGCGGTCTCCGAGTTCATCGTGCCGGATATAAGCTTGCGCCATACATTGGGGAATTAAATCGTATTCGCCCTCGTGCCAAACTCGTTCCCAGCGGTCAAAAATATCCTTCAGGTTCGAAGCAGTAGCCATCAAAAAAACCTCTCGCCGATGAATTCTTTGCCGAGGCAGGCTGACACACGTCTCGAACGAGTCTGGTAGATAGGTATGGAAGGCGAAGGCCGGAAGGCAGCTTTTGGCTGTGGATTCAACCGGTCGATGCAACACAACTAGATCCTGTGTAAGCAGAAGGAGTGTTGCAGATGAAGCAGAGACCTGGGATCTATTACACCGAAAGCCAGAAATGTGGGATCACTGGTAGAAAGGCGACTCTCTCCAGCAGATCGCCCAACTATTTGAACGAAACCACTCATCGATACAGCGTACAGCGCATCTTGGCGGAAATAGCCGGAAAGATGCGGAAACGACCAAGGAATGGGCGAACCTGATTCACAAACCCCAGAAACGACAAAGCCCTGAATAATCAGGGCTTTGTCGGTACAAATATGGCGGAGGCGATGGGATTCGAACTCATGGACCTGTTACAGTCGACGGTTTTCAAGACCGTTGCCTTAAACCACTCGGCCACACCTCCGTTTGCGTTGCGGGCGCCATAATACCTGAATGAAACACACTGTCAAACTCTCTACGTAGCTTGTTACAGAGCGTCTGTTATGATCTTTGCGACTGAACGTTTCAAACCAACAGGAGTGTCGCCATGCGCGAACAGGATTACGCAGTTAATAACAGCGTGCAGGCTGAGCAGCTAGAGGTTAGCCGCGTCCTGCGCAACACTTACGGCTTACTCGCTCTCACCCTCGCATTCAGCGGCGTGATGGCGTTTGTCGCTCAGCAGATGCGTGTCGGCTACCCGAACGTTTTCGTGGTGCTGATCGGTTTCTACGGCCTTTTCTTCCTCACCAACAAACTCCGTGATTCGGCCTGGGGCCTGGTGTCGGCATTTGCCCTGACCGGTTTCATGGGTTTCCTGCTCGGCCCGATCCTCAACCGTTACCTGGGCATGCAGGGCGGCGCCGAGGTGGTCAGTTCGGCCTTCGCGATGACAGCGCTGGTGTTCGGCGGTCTGTCGGCTTATGTGCTGATTACCCGCAAGGACATGAGCTTCCTGGGTGGTTTCATCACTGCAGGCTTCTTCGTGCTGCTGGGTGCGACGCTGGCGAGCCTGTTCTTCCAGATCAGCGGTCTGCAACTGGCGATCAGCGCAGGTTTCGTGCTGTTCTCCTCGGTCTGCATTCTGTTCCAGACCAGCGCCATCATTCATGGCGGCGAGCGCAACTACATCATGGCGACCATCAGCCTGTATGTATCGATCTACAACCTGTTCATCAGCTTGTTGCAGCTGTTCGGCATCATGAGCCGCGATGACTAATCGTCAGCCTTGAGGAAAAAACCCGCTTCGGCGGGTTTTTTCTTGCCTGCGATTTGAGTAAAGGGTCACGCCATCGGTGGCAAGCGGCGCTTGACCGGGGTTTTCTTGACGATGGCAGTGTTGGTTTCGGCGTGGGTGTTCAGGCGGTCGAGCAGGGTGTCCAGTTGCTCCATCGAACGCACATGCAGGCGTGCGATGAAACAGTCATCGCCAGTGACTTTGTCGCACTCGGTAAATTCGGGAATGGCCTGTATCTGCCGTTCCACTTCCTGCAACTGGCCTGGCAGCGGACGAATACGGACGATGGCCTGGAGTTGATAGCCAAAGCATTTGGGGTCGATCTCGACGGTGTAACCCTTGAGCACGCCACGCTCTTCGAGGCGACGCAATCGCTCGGCGACGCTCGGCGAGGACAGGCCGCTGATCTGCGCCAGAGCCTTGAGCGAGCGGCGTGAGTCTTCCATCAATGCCGTGATCAGCACTTGGTCGATATCGTCGGTCATGGCGAAACCCCTATTAGGCAATAAATTCAAAATGCCTTGATAAAAAAGGCAGAAATCGAGTTTAGCCTGCTTTTTGCTCTGGAGAAGCCCTTCGGCGGATTGGCATACTTTGGGCTCAAACACAGGAGTCTGATGATGGACAAAACAATACGTCACGGGTCATTTGAAATGACCGCCGCCATGCTGATTTCCGGGACCATCGGCTGGTTCGTTCTGGTGTCCGGGCAGCCGGTGCTGGACGTAGTGTTCTGGCGTTGCGTGTTCGGCGCCGGCACGTTGTTGCTGATCTGCGCGGCATTCGGCTTCCTGCGCCCCGGCATTCTGACCCGCACCACGTTCCTGTTGGCCGTGCTCAGCGGCGTGGCGATTGTCGGCAACTGGGTGCTGTTGTTTGCTTCTTACTCCCGCGCCTCGATTGCCATCGGTACGGCGGTCTATAACGTTCAGCCGTTTATGCTGGTGGGGTTGGCCGCGTTGTTTCTCAACGAGAAAATCACCCTGCAGAAACTGTTCTGGCTGGGTATTTCGTTTCTCGGGATGCTGGCGATTGTTAGCGCACATGGCGGGCAGGGCGAGAGCGGTAATGATTACCTGATGGGCATCGCTCTGGCGCTGGGGGCGGCATTTCTTTACGCGATTGCCGCGTTGATCATCAAACGCCTGACCGGCACACCGCCGCATCTGATCGCGCTGATTCAGGTCACCACCGGTGTGCTGTTACTCGCGCCATTCGCGCACTTTTCGGCACTGCCGCAAGCGCCGAGCGCGTGGGCCAGTCTGGTCACCCTGGGCATTGTCCACACCGGCGTGATGTATGTGCTGCTCTACGGCGCGATCCAAAAACTGCCGACGGCACTGACCGGTGCGCTGTCCTTCATCTACCCGATTGCGGCGATTTTCGTTGACTGGTTCGCTTTCGGCCATCGCCTGGAGCCGCTGCAATGGATCGGTGTCGCCGCGATTCTGTTGGCCGCTGCCGGCATGCAACAGGGCTGGAGCCTTAAGTTTCGTCGGACGGTGACGACGCAATAAGCCGTCAAGAAACGTCAGATGTTCCAGCGCGGTGCCGTCTTGGCCAGGCGCTGGCGCATCTCGCCGATGTTGGCGGCTAATTGCCGGACCAATAACCGGTAGCCATCCAGCGGGTTGTAAACCGGTGCGGCCAGGCTTGAATCCAACGGCAGTTCGACGGGCCGACTCAGCCGCTGGGATGCACCGGATTTCAGCGCCCGGGCCATACCGATCAGTTGGACCCGAATCAGCCGATGCTCGGCTTTCAAGGCCGATTGCAGATGGGCCATGGCATCGGGGTCACTGGCGTCAGGTCGGGTATTGCCGAGGATTTCCAGGGTGCTGACGCACATCCGCAAGTGGCGCTGAATGGCATCGAGTTCGGTCATGGATATCCGCACTTCCTTGGACACCGAGGGCATCAACGAGCGCAGTTGCACCATCACGGTGTTCAGGCGGCCCACGAGTTTATGGTGCTCGTCATCGGTGACCGATTGGCCATTGATGATGCGCCCGTAGATCGTCGCGCAGTCGCGCAAGGCATCGGCCAGGTTGTAGCGCCAGGAATAAACCGCGTAGAGCGGCAGGGCGAAAGAAAATGCCAGGGCCAGGGCGATGCCGATCAGGATGTCCACCCCACGCCACAACCCGTCGGTGATCGGATTGTCGCCATGCCCCGCGACGATAAACACGGTAATCGCCGAGAGTAACGCGGTGTAACCGCCCTTGCCGATGGCGTGGTACGAGAAGAATCCGCAAACCACGGCCATCGCGAAATAGGTCAGCCACGGCATCCCGAGCCAGGCCTGTTGCGCCACGAGCAGCAAGCCGACGCCGGCGCCGATCAAGGTGCCGATGGCGCGCTCGGCGGCTTTTTTGCCGATGTTGCCGTGGTGCTGCAAACCGCCGATCACCACCAGCATCGTCACCGACGCCCACTCACCGTGGGGCAGATGGATGCCGGTGGTCAGCAGGATCGTTGCCAGCAACCCCAACGACACACGCACCGCGTGGATCACCCTGGCGTGGCGATAGCGCCGATACGGGTCCAGCAACGGACGCAGCAGTCGGCGCATTAGCGGTGGCAGTCGATTGGCTCTGAATGTGCTCAGGCTCGGTCTCCTCAGAAGATGTAATCGGTGGTCAGGAAACTCGAACTGCGTCCGCTGATGATCTCGCTGATGAGTTCTTTGTTGGTTTCCTGGAACTTGGTTGCCACCAGTGTCCGGATCGAAAACACCCGCAGCGCATCATGCACCGACAGCGTGCCTTCGGCGGAGTTCTTGCGGCCGTTGAACGGGAAGGTGTCCGGGCCGCGCTGGCACTGGGCGTTGAGGTTGATCCGGCCGACCTGGTTGGCGAAGGTGTCCACCAGCCGACCGACCGCCACCGGGTTGGTGCCGAAGATACTCAGCTGCTGGCCGAAGTCCGACTCCAGGACGTAATCGATCACCGTGTCCAGATGCCGGTAAGGCACGATCGGCACGACCGGGCCGAATTGTTCTTCCTGATAGACGCGCATCTGCGGCGTCACCGGATACAGCACGGCGGGGTAGAAGAATGAGGCGCGGGCTTCACCGCCGTTGGGGTTGACCACGGTGGCGCCTTTGCTCACGGCATCCGCCACCAGCGAGTGCAGGTAATCGACCTTGCTCGCTTCCGGCAACGGCGTCAGCGCCACGCCGCTGTCCCACGGCATGCCGGGTTTGAGGTTGGCGAGTTTGGCGTTGAATTTCTCGATGAAAGCGTCGACCACGTCTTCATGGACGAAGAGGATTTTCAGCGCGGTGCAGCGCTGGCCATTGAAGGACAAGGAACCGGTAAGCGCTTCGCTGACCGCGTTGTCCAGATCCACTTCAGGCAGCACGATGCCGGGGTTCTTCGCATCCAGGCCCAACGCTGCGCGCAAGCGGTGTGGTTTTGGATGGAGTTTTTTCAGGTCGCTGGCAGCCTTGTTGGTGCCGATAAACGCGAAGATGTCGATCTTGCCGCTGGCCATCAGCGCACTGACCGTCTCGCGGCCGCTGCCGTAGATCACGTTGATCACCCCGGCCGGGAAGCTGTCGCGGAATGCTTCCAGCAACGGACGAATCAGCAGCACACCGAGCTTGGCCGGTTTGAACACCACGGTGTTGCCCATGATCAGCGCCGGAATCAGCGTGGTGAAGGTTTCGTTCAGCGGGTAGTTATAAGGTCCCATGCACAACGCCACACCCAGCGGTACGCGGCGGATCTGGCCGAGGGTGTCCTGTTCCAGTTCGAAGCGGCTGGAGCGGCGATCGAGTTCCTTGAGCGCGTTGATGGTGTCAACGATGTAATCGCAGGTGCGGTCGAATTCTTTCTCCGAGTCCTTGAGGTTCTTGCCGATTTCCCACATCAGCAACTTGACCACGGCTTCGCGTTGTTCCCGCATGCGTCCGAGGAAGGTCTCGACGTGCTGGATACGTTCGGCTACGCGCATTGTCGGCCACAGACCCTGGCCCCGGTCATAGGCACGGACGGCGGCGTCGAGAGCGGTCAATGCGGTGTCGGCATCGAGCAGTGGCGTGCTGCCGAGGATCACTTGTTCGTCGCCATTCTCACCCGCCAGGTACACCGGGCTGCGGACTTGGGCGAGGGGCCCGGACCAGGTTTTCAGCTCGCCGTCGACCAGGTACTCACGCTGCTCGGTCTGGCCGTCGAGGCGGTATTTTTCCGGGATGTCGCTGGCGTCGGGAAACAGGTTGCCTAGGATGTGTGCTGTGGTCATGTCGCTACCCCGTCTGGATTGGGTGATGCGGATAAGGTCTGTTATCGCTACGCACTGCCATCAGGTCAAGGCCTGATCACAACGCGGCTGTCGAAAGTGGTGGCTAGATCAGCATAGCTGAATCGTTTTACCAGATGGCAACACGGATTGTCATGACCCACAGCACACAGGCTGTCTTGACCGGTTGGAAGAGGGATGACAGTGGCGGTTTTTGAGCTGAAAACACACAACGGCCGATGCTGCGGTTAAACTTCGCGCTCTTTCTAAAGGAGTTCATATGAGTTACTACCAGCCGGGCATTCTCGCCACCCCAGTTCCGCCTCAAGCCCGTCATATGTTCTTCGCACTCGAATCCGCCGCTGCCTTGCCGGCCGCGCTGGAAAATCTGAAAGGGCTGGTCGACGGGAAGTCGGCAGTAGTCGGTTTCGGTGAATCCCTGGTCAAGGCCCTCAAAGGGCAAATCGAAGGCCTGCGCGCCTTTCCAGCATTGACCGGTGTCGGCGTCGACAACCCGTCGACCCAGCACGCGCTCTGGTGCTGGTTGCACGGTGTCGACCGTGGCGAATTGCTCAATCGCAGCAGCGCCATCGAAGCCGCGCTGGCCCCGGCCCTGCGTCTGGTGCAGATGAACGAAACCTTCCGCCACCTCACCGGCCATGACCTGACCGGTTACGAAGACGGCACCGAAAACCCTCACGACGAAGCCGCCGTTGCCGCTGCGCTGGTGAGTGACGGCGCTGACGGAATGGTCGGCGGCAGCTTCGCCGCGATCCAGCAGTGGCAGCATGATCTAAAGGGCTTCCACGCGATGCCGTCCCATGAGAAGGACAACATCATGGGCCGTCGTTTGAGCGACAACGAAGAGATCGACGACGCGCCGATTTCCGCTCACGTCAAACGCACCGCCCAGGAAAGCTTCGCCCCCGAGGCCTTTGTGGTGCGCCGTTCCATGCCTTGGATCGAAGGCGACCGCGCCGGCCTGATGTTCCTGGCCTTCGGTTTCTCCCTCGATGCCTTCGAAGCCCAACTGCGTCGCATGAGCGGTCTGGAAGACGGCATCACCGACGGTTTGTACCGCATCAGCCGGCCGATCACTGGCGGCTACTACTGGTGCCCGCCGCTCAAGGACGGTCATCTGGACCTGCGCGCACTGTGCATCGGTTAACCATCAGGGAGTGAGTATGAACGTGGTGCGTTGGGGCATGATCGGGTGTGGCAGCGTCGCTGAACGCAAGAGCGGGCCGGCCTTCTACAAGGCGCCCGGTTCGGCGCTGGTGGCGGTGATGGGCCGGCGTCTGGACGCGGTGACGGATTATGCCGCGCGCCACGGCATCGCTCGGGTCTACACCGAAGTCGACGCGCTGATCAATGATCCCGAGGTCGACGCGGTGTACATCGCCACGCCGCCTGACAGTCATCACGCTTACGCCTTGAGGGTGGCCGCCGCTGGCAAACATTGCTGCGTCGAAAAACCGATGTCGTTGAATGCCGGGCAAAGCCGTGAGATGCAAAAGGTCTTTGCCGATGCCGGGCTGCACCTGTTTGTTTCCTACTACCGGCGTTCGCTGCCGCGCTTCCAGCAAGTGCGGCAATGGCTGGAAGAGGGGCGGATCGGCGAGGTCCGGCACCTGACCTGGACCCTGACCAAAGCGCCATCTCCGACCGATCTTGGCGGTACAGATAACTGGCGCACCGACCCGACAATTGCTGGCGGTGGTTATTTCGCCGACCTGGCCAGTCATGGCTTCGATCTGTTCCAGTACCTGCTCGGTGACATCGTCGAAGTCGCCGGGTTTACCGCGCACCAGGCCGGTTTGTATGCCGCCGAGGATGCCGTCAGCGCCAGTTGGCGGTTTGCGTCGGGCGCCCTGGGCATGGGCTGCTGGAACTTCGTTGCGGACCGCCGCGAAGATCGGGTCGAGCTGATCGGCAGCAAAGGCCGGATCAGCTTTTCCGTATTCGATGAACATCCGGTTCAGCTTGAAGCCGATGAAAACCTCAGCCTGCACATCGACAATCACGAGCACATCCAGTGGCATCACGTGCTGGGCATGAACGCCCATATCCGTGGAGAAGCGCAGCATCCAGCCGTGGCCGAGCAGGCATTGAAAACCGATTGGGTGATGGACCAGATCCTCAAGCGCTGTTGAGTTTTGATTACTCCCCACTTCCTCGGTGAGTGGTTCCCTGTGGCGAGGGGGCTTGCCCCCGTTGGAGTGCGAAGCGCTCCCCTGCATTCTTTCAGTCATACCATGTCAGCAGGTTTAGCGACTGCTGCGCAGCCGAGCGGGGGCAAGCCCCCTCGCCACAATGGTTTGTGCCCGTCTGACAGACCGCTCTAACCTTATGCTCAAACAGTATTTCTCAAGCCCGCCATTAGAACTTTAAGATCACGTCATAACTCGTTATAACAAGTGATCTTCCATGACCGATAACGTTCTCTCCCTCAGTAGCGTTCCGCTGCACACCCAGCTGCGGGATGTGCTTCGCGCTCGCATCCTCGACGGCGAATACCCGCAAGACAGCCAGATGCCTTCCGAAAGCGAACTCGGCGCGCTGTTCAACGTCAGCCGCATCACCGTGCGCCAGGCCTTGGGGGATCTGCAGAAAGAAGGGCTGATCTTCAAGATCCACGGCAAGGGCACCTTCGTCGCCAAGCCGAAAACCTTCCAGAACGTCAGCACCCTGCAAGGCCTCGCCGAGTCCATGACCGGTCGCGGCTACGAGGTGATCAACCGCCTGCGCAGTTTCAAATTCATTCCCGCCGACAAACTCGTTGCCGAGCGCTTGCAGGTCGCCGAAGGCGAGACCGTGGCGCAGATCAAGCGGGTTCGCCTGATCAACCGCGAGCCGATTTCCCTCGAAATCACCTACCTGCCCAAGGCCATCGGCGAGCGTCTGGAGAAGGCCGACCTGGTCACTCGCGACATTTTCCTGATCCTGGAAAACGACTGCGGCCTGGCCCTCGGTCACGCCGATCTGGCCATCGACGCAGTGCTGGCCGACAGCGATCTGACCCAGGCGCTGAATGTCGAGCCCGGCTCGCCGATCATGCGCATCGAGCGCCTGACCCACGACGCCAGCGGCCAGCCCGTGGACTTCGAACACCTTTACTACCGCGGCGATGCCTTCCAGTACCGCCTGCGGATCGACCGGCAAAAAGGGGCGCAGGCATGACTCACGGCTCAATGACTAGAAAGACGCTCGAACAGGAATACGACATCGTCGTGATCGGCGG
This sequence comes from Pseudomonas fluorescens, assembly GCF_000968015.1. Lineage (GTDB taxonomy): Bacteria > Pseudomonadota > Gammaproteobacteria > Pseudomonadales > Pseudomonadaceae > Aquipseudomonas > Aquipseudomonas fluorescens_W. The sequence goes on along the minus strand of NZ_LACH01000043.1, from coordinate 1,978 downwards.
CGGCACCGCAGGACCGATGGCGGCGATCAAGGCCAAGGAACGCAACCGCGATTTGCGCGTGCTGCTGATCGACAAGGCCAACGTCAAACGCAGTGGCGCGATCAGCATGGGCATGGACGGCCTGAACAACGCGATCATTCCCGGCCACTCGACGCCCGAGCAATACACCAAGGAAATCACCATCGCCAATGACGGTATCGTCAATCAGGCGGCGGTGTATGCGTACGCGACCCATAGCTTCGAAACCATCGAGCAACTGGATCGCTGGGGTGTGAAGTTCGAGAAGGACGAGACCGGCGACTACGCGGTAAAAAAGGTCCACCACATGGGCGCCTACGTGCTGCCAATGCCGGAAGGGCACGACATCAAAAAAGTCCTGTATCGCCAGTTGAAACGGGCGCGGGTGAGCATCACCAATCGGCTGGTCTGCACGCGATTGCTGACGGACGAAGAGGGCGCGGTCAGCGGTGTGATGGGTTTTGACTGCCGCACTGCCGATTTCCATGTGATCAAGGCCAAAGCCGTGATCCTCTGCTGCGGCGCCGCCGGGCGTCTGGGTTTGCCGTCCTCGGGTTACCTGATGGGCACCTACGAAAACCCGACCAACGCTGGCGACGGTTACGCCATGGCCTATCACGCCGGGGCCGAACTGGCGAACCTGGAATGCTTCCAGATCAACCCGCTGATCAAGGATTACAACGGCCCGGCCTGCGCCTACGTCACCGGTCCGTTAGGCGGCTACACCGCGAACAACAAGGGCGAACGCTTCATCGAGTGCGATTACTGGAGCGGCCAGATGATGTGGGAGTTCCACCAGGAACTCGAAAGCGGCAACGGTCCGGTGTTCCTCAAACTCGATCACCTGGCCGAGGAAACCATCCAGAACATCGAGGAGATCCTGCACAGCAACGAACGTCCGAGTCGCGGCCAGTTTCACGCCAATCGCGGCACCGACTACCGCACGCAGATGGTCGAGATGCACATCTCGGAAATCGGTTTTTGCAGTGGGCATTCGGCGTCCGGCGTGTGGGTCAACGAGAAGGCCGAAACCTCGGTCATGGGTTTGTACTCGGCCGGTGACATGGCCGCGGTGCCGCACAACTACATGCTCGGCGCGTTCACCTATGGTTGGTTTGCCGGCACCAACGCGGCGGATTTTGTCGTCGGACGCGAGTTTTCGACGGTCGATGCCCAGCAGATCGAAACAGAAAAGGCCCGGGTCTACGCGCCGCTGGACCGCGAACACGGCCTGCCGCCGGCTCAGGTCGAGTACAAGCTGCGACGCTTCGTCAACGACTACCTGCAACCGCCGAAAGTGACCAAGAAAATGCAAATCGGCCTGCAACGCTTCAGCGATATCCAGCGCGATCTCGATCAGATCAAGGCCCACAACGCCCACGAACTGATGCGCGCGATGGAAGTCAGCATGATCCGCGACTGCGCCGAAATGGCCGCCCGCGCTTCGCTGTTCCGCGCCGAAAGTCGCTGGGGGCTTTACCACTATCGGGTCGACCACCCGCAACGCAACGACAGCGACTGGTTCTGCCATTGCCACCTGAAAAAGGATGAAAACGGCCAGATGACCAGTTTCAAGAAAGCCGTCGAGCCTTACATCATCCCGCTGGACGCCGATGAAATGCAGGCCTACGACCGGCTGCGTGTCGGTGCCTTTGCTGCCTGAGCATCACAAAAAGAGAGACCGCGAAATGGCCTATCAACCCCAGGAAATCTTCTTTCGCTCCAACGCGCCCGTCACGGTCGATGAGGACCTTTGCATTGCCCACAAAGGCTGCACCGTGTGCGTCGACGTCTGCCCGATGGACCTGTTGGCGATCAACCCGGCCACGCAAAAGGCCTACATGGCCTTCGACGAATGCTGGTACTGCATGCCGTGTGAAAAGGACTGCCCGACCGGGGCCGTGAAAGTCGAAATCCCTTATTTGCTCCGTTGACACAGTCCCTGTAGGAGTGAGCCGGC
>NZ_LACH01000042.1 GCF_000968015.1 Pseudomonas fluorescens | reverse complement strand
TTGCGCCCATGCTGGGCGCACCCAAAAAAAACCCGCCGAAGCGGGTTTCCCAAGACCATTACGACTCCCTGTCGGCAGCGATTCCTTGCTTATGGTCGATCATCCATGATCCCGAGCACTTCCTGTGCTTCGGTTGATGAAGCCAGATTACGCTTCGGATCCAATGTGCAATAGACGACATAGCTACCATCGCGTGTAAGACATTCGCTATACCCACCCTTCCGTAAACCCTTAGACGGCTCAGGTATTTAGCATTAAACCCGCGAGTTTGGCGGCCTGCAGCTGACCTGGCTGCCGCCAGGGTATCGTCGTCGATAAACGCCCAGCGTTTCAGCCAAGGTTCGAACATGCAGCCATCACTCTTCCTCACGCTCGCGTTGCTTGGCACTGACTTTGAGAAACTCTTCGATATTGTTCATCTGTTCATCCCAACCGCGGCTGTCCATGCGGAACGCCTTGAGCCGGCGAGTCTGGGGGATGTGATCGAAACCGGACTCGGTGACCTTGAGTAACGTGCCTTCATCCATGTCTTCGAGCTCGAACTTCACCAGCGTGGTGGGTTCCTGGGAGTAATCGAGCTCCGGCTCCACGGCATACGGGTGCCAGCGAAACGAAAACACCCGCTCGGGCTCGACCCGTTCCACCAGTACATTCCACAGCAAGTGCTCATAACCCGGGTACGTAATCTGCCCCTGGGTCCACTCACCGGCGACAAAACGCTTGCCCTCCAGCGCCACGCCAAACCACTGTCCGAAGGCTTCGGCATTGGCCAGCACGCGCCAGACCTGCGAGCGTGGCGTTTTGAGCAGGATCTTCCTTTCGATGCGATCTGATGCTGGATTCATAAGTCACCTCCTGTACTGAACAGTAGGCCTGTAAGACCACAAGACCAACCCTAAAGTTGTATCAATCGGGTATCGCAATCAACCCTGTACGAAATATTCAGCTGCATTTCCAAGTGTAACTGCTGGTTTGAAAACCAAACGAGTAGACCGAAACTGCTAACGTTAAAAACGAAATTGACTCAGACAAGGACGATTCATGCAGCTTTCACTGACGGAGCGTTATCGCGGAGCCCTGCTGGGCCTGGCTTGCGCCACCCTCACGCAATCAGGAGCACGCAATGAATAGCCTGCATGGCAGCTGTTTGTGTAAAGCCATCGAGTACCAAGTCGATAGCCTCGACATGCCCATCAGTCATTGCCACTGCCAAACCTGTCGCAAGGCACACGCGGCGGCATTTGCCTCGACAGCCGGGGTCATGCGCGAACATTTTCGCTGGACCAAAGGCCAGGACCGCCTGAGCAGCTACGAATCGTCGCCGGGCAAGCTGCGGCATTTCTGTTCGGTCTGCGGTTCACACTTGATGGCTGAGCGCTTGGCCCAACCTCACGTTATCGTTCGTGTGGCGACACTGGACGATGACCCGAAGATGACGCCTCAGGCACATATCTGGACGACACATGACGTGCCGTGGCTTGCCTATGAATCGATTAAAAAATGCCCTGAATGGCAAACATAAAGGGTCTAACACGGCACTACACTGCATCCCAACTTTTCTGTCACAGCGAGAATCCCCATGCCCCCACGCTTTCTCCTGGCACTGTCGCCTCTGCTGTTCACCACCGTTGCTTATGCGGTGAACTGCGACAACGCCGCCGACCAGGCGACGATGAATCAGTGCGCGGCGCAGCAGCACAAGACGGCGGACAAGGAGTTGAATGCGCTTTACCAGCAGATCAACGAGCGTTTGAAGAGTACCCCCGAAAGCAAAAAGCTGCTGATCGAGGCGCAGCGGTCGTGGGTTGCGTTTCGGGATGCCGAGTGCAAGTTCTCGAGCGCCGGGGTGGAAGGTGGGAGTGTGTATCCGCTGATCTACAGCAATTGTGTGACTGAGTTGACCAAGGCGCGGGTTGAGACTTTCAAGAATTATTTGAAGTGTCAGGAGGGGGATTTGAGTTGTCCGGTGCCTGGGGCTTGATGATTCGGTGCTTGTAAGGGCCTCATCGCGAGCAGGCTCGCTCCTACAGGGTTCAGCAATGTTCACACAATAGCGATCACACTGAAGATCCACTGTGGGAGCGAGCTTGCTCCGGGCGGCGATCCGACGATGGCGGCCGCTCAGGCGCCGCAATTACCGCACAAATACCTGCGCGGTCGTAATCGCCATATCCCCACCCGGCAACTTGATGCTGCCAATCTGCTTCATGCTCTCGGGATCAAAGATCGCCACATCGTTAAACGTCCCCGCCAGATAAATCTTGCTGCCGTCCTTGTTGAACGAAATACAGTAGTAGGAATGATCCAGCGTCGCTGCCTGGAGCATTTTCTTCTCCTTGATGTCGTACTTCGCCAAACGGTTGAGCACGCCGAACATCAGGTTCGGATCCTTCGGTGAGCGCATGCCGCTGAAGTATATTTCCGTCAGAGGGCCGAAGTCGGTGGTTTCGGTCTTGCCGGTTTTCAGGTCGATGCTGAACAGCCCGTAAAGGTACTCGGCGGTCAGCGGGTCCTGCTTCTTGTCCTTGAATTTCGCCGCGGTGTAGAGCAGCGAGAAGTCATGGCGATAGGTCTGCTGGTTCCACACGTAGAGCACGTCTGGCGCGCTATAGCCCGGGCGCTTCCAGTGGCGGCTGGGGATCAGCACGTCGAACTTGCCGGTCTTCACATCGACCTTGTAGACATCCGCCCCCGCCACGTACAGCGTGCCGTCGTCACCACTCTGCATGATGGTCAGCTGTCGTGGCGCCGGGAAACTGCGTACGGGTTTGGCGTCCATGCCGGCGTCGGTGGCGTATACATCGAGCCGCGGTTGCTGCACTTCGTAGTGGTCGTTGAGCATCAACGTCGGGTTGGCAATGGTGAACAGTTCCTTGCCGTCGTGGCTGAGGGTGAAGGCGAACATGGACCTCGCTTTCTCCCCCGGTTTCTGGGTGATGCTGGCGTGGAACACCTGCTTGCAGCTGTCGAGCTCAACGCCGTAGACATCCGCGTAGTGATTGTTCAGCACGTAAGCGGTCTTGCGGTCCGGCGACAATTGGACGGTGCCGGGGCCGAAGGCATCCGGCATTTTGCAGGTCTTGAACAAGGTGTCGGTGACCACGTCAATGACGTGCAGGTTGTTCGGGTAATTGGTGGTCAACATGTACTCGTGACCGGTTTCGAGAGCGGTGTTTTCATCGGCCAGAACGTTGAGCGAACAGGCGCTCAGGACGGCGAATGCGGTCAGGCCGCAGGCTTTGATGCTAGGCATGCTGGAATCCTTCTTCTCTGTCCGATCACTTGTCTTTAGGGAAGACAGTGCCAAGGTTGCGCCAGTTGTCGTTGGACGCCTGGGCATCCTTGTTCCAGTCCGGGTAGGTGCTCATCATGTCGGGCACCTGGGCCGGCCACCAGCAAGGGTCGGAACAACCGTAAAGGTCGGCTTCCATCGGCTGGCACAGCGACGACACACCGCCAAAGGCGTCGATTTCCCAACCCGGGTCGGTGGTCGAGGCGCAGCCGGCGACGGAACTCATCGCCACCACTTCTTCAATGCGGTTTTCGGCCGCGGCCTCATCCAGTTTCAGCGCTTTATTATTGATTGCCTTGAGATGTTTCATATCAGTGAGCCTTGCGCGGAGTGATGTAGCTGCTGATAAACGCAGGGTTGTGGGCCATGATCCGGGTGTAGACCTCGATGCCGAAGTCGACCCAGTCACGCATCAGTTCGCAGTAGTGATAGGTCGGGTGCGTCGGGTCGCCGTAACGGGCATAGCTCTCGTGGTAGCAGCCGCCGGAGCAGAGATTACGGATCTGGCAGTCCTCGCAACCGGTGTTGGTGCGGTCCAGGCGCTGGGACAGGAAGTCGTTCAACTCGACCTGCTTCACACCGCTGTGGACGTTGCCGAAGGTCGGCAGGCTCGAACCGGTAAAGCGGTGGCACAGATTCAATTCGCCCTTGTGATCCACCGCCAGCATCTTCAGGCCCGCGCCGCAAGGCAGGGCTTTTTTGTGGCCTTCGTGGATGTCGGTGATCAACTGGTGCAGGTTGGAGAAACCGATGTTGCGGTGCTCCAGCGCCGCTTCCAGATAACGCCGGCCGAGTTTCTTCATGTTGGCGAAGACTTCGATCAGCTCGTCGCTGGACAGGTTGAAGGTGCTGATGTCGCCGGAGGTCACCGGGGCAAAGCCGACTTCGGCAAAACCCAGTTCGTTGAACAGGTGATCCCAGATGGTTTCGACGTCGGTGACGCCGGTGGTCAAGGTGACGCGGGCACCGACCGGACGACTGTTGTAGCGCGACAGCAGCATTTCAGCCTTGCGTCGCACCACGTCGTACGTGCCCTGCCCGCCCACGGTGATGCGGTTGCGGTCGTGCACGGTTTTCGGTCCGTCGATACTGACTGACAGGCCGAAACGGTGGGCATTCAGATAGTCCACGGTCTCTTCGGTGAGCAGCGTCGCGTTGGTGGTCATGACGAACTCGACGAACTTGCCCGCCTCGCGGAAACGCTTCTCGCAATAGTCGACCATGTACTCGATCAGCTTGCGATTGCTCAGCGGCTCACCACCGAAAAACACCACAGTGAAACGCTCTTCGTCCGGGGATTCGCGCAGCAGCATCTCCACCGACGCGACCGCCGTTTCGACGTCCATTTTCTTGCCGGCCGACGGCTTGTCCAGGTCTTCCTTGTAGCAGTAGGTGCAGCTCAGATTGCAGCCGGTGTTGACGTTGAGCACCACGGTATTGATCGCCGTGCGCTCGACCCGTTTGGTACCGATGTCGGGGGTCAGCGGCGAGCCGTCGCTGACCAGTTCCAGGGACATCAACTCACGCAGCGTTTCGGTGATTTCCTCGCCGTTGAAACGCGAAGCCAGACGCTGGATCAGGTCTTCCGACGAGCAACCGGGACCGCGCAAGGTATCGATGATGGTGCCCGTCAGCTCATCGCTGGCGAACAGCGAACTGCTGGGGATGTGAAACAGCATGCGGTCGGCATCGACGTGCACTTCGTGCAGGTTCCGTTCGACCAGATTCAAAATAGCGCCCATTGCAACCTCCTGTGCAAACCCCGCTTGGCGGGGCCTGCGATCATTCCGAAAAAGTGTCTGAATCGTTTGAAATCAGTCAACTCATGGAATGGGTGGATTGTTCCAGCGTTGCACGGTGACGATCATGTGGCCTTCGCCGGTCAGGGACTTCCCTGCGTCGTCGACGGCGGCAATCACCTTGAGGTTGCCGGCATTGTTGGTGGACATTTTGCGCTGCGGGTTCGGCCCGGCATCGCCCGGTGTGAACACGCCACTGTCAGCCTGCATGGTGCCGGCGAACTTGACGTCTTCGTCTTCCTTGGCGCGGTCGTCGAAGGCTTCGACCGACCACTGCGCCGGGAACACGCCGATGCGATATGGCTTGCCGTCGGTGCCCCTGCCCCAGGCTTCGGCATCGAAACGGCCCTGGACTTTCGGCGTCGACCCACCGCCCTCGCCGATCCGCGCCACCGAGAATTCAGGCACGACTTTGACTTCGTTGATCTTGCTGTAGACCGACAGGGTCGGGCCTTTCAGCGTGCCGACGGTGACTGCGCGTAAACCAGGCTGGGCATTGGCTGCGGCCTTAAGCTTGACGCGCATGCGCTCTGGACTTTGCTCCAGTACTTCGACCACTTCCACGCCTTTGCCGAAGTTCGGTTTGCCGGTGAGACCGCTGCCGACAAGGGTCACTTCAGTTTCGGCGCCAGCCTTCAGGTAACCCGGCTGCACCGCCAGCAAACGACTACTGCCCTGCTTGGCAGCGACGAAGTCCAGACCTCGCTCATCATGCTCGGCTTCGAACATCCGACCCTGCATCGCGTTGCCTTGGGCAGCGAACACCTGGCGCATGGTTACGCCGTCGATGGTCACGTTGCCGCGCCATTCGTAGCCGGTGTAGAGAATCGCGCTGCCATCGCCGTTGAACGGGCTGCCATCGGCGTATTGGCCTTTGACGCTGACCTTGAACGTGTCGCGGCCATCGGCCGTGACGCTCATCACGCCGGCCAATTCACCCTTGCCCGGCAAGTGGCCGCTGAAACTCCAGTCGCCCACCAGCGCTTCGGCTTTCGGCGCAGCACTCAACCATTTTTTCCAGGCCGGGTTGTCCAGCGGATAACGCTTGGCCAACAGCGGCACCATGTCTTTGCGGGCCAGGTCGAACCAGTCACGGTCACGGGCCAGCGCCTGGTATTCCAGCGACGGCCATTGGCCGAGGTGGAAGTTCACCAGACGCTCCCATTCCTGGGCCGGACGCCGTTGCAGGGCGACCCGCGCACCGGAGTGACAGCGGCCGCACATCTGGCTGGTCTGGTCGTCGAATTTCTCGACAGTATTGAGTCGACGCTCCAGCGCATAACGCACGCCGTCGGTCTCGCTTGGGGCCAGGCCTTGAGTGTCGGCCAGGTATTTGACCAGGGTTCGGCGGTCGTCATCGCTGATCTGCAAACCGTGCATGGTTTGCATGCGGGCGATGCTCATCAGCCAGCCTTCAGGGGTTTTGCGCTGGTGGCTGATGCGGCTCAGGGCGTTATCGGCTTCGGGGGTATGACAGCCCTGACAGGTTTCCTTGAGGATGGTCTGAGCGTCGCGGGCTGCCAGGCTGTAAGGCGAATGCAGCGCCACACAAGCGGCCACGGCCAGCAGACTGGCACTCAGGCCTGATCGGAGTTTTCTCTTCATCAACGTCGAACCTCGCACGGTGCTTTCTTATTTTTGTGGCTTATCGTTTTTATGGTTTCTGCCGTCGGCGGCGCACCGCTGACGGAGGCAAGAGAAACGTCTGCGATGAGCAATACACGGAGCGTGCCAGCTTGCCGATTGGCTTTTAAATCAATACGTTGCGTAAAGATGAGTGCTTTTCGCCATCGCTGAACGAGATCGCCTGCGTCTAATATCGCGACAGTTGTTGCAGTCTGAGACAAGCATAGATGGCCTGACCGGAACAGCTCATCGGCCGACGATTGACGACGCCCCCCTGCAAGCGCGAAATGGGTGTTCACCGATTGCCACCAGGGGATAAAAAAATGGCAAGCATCACTGTCCTGGCGGGGGACTTTCTGCAGGGTGATGGAGAGTACACAGACGGCGTCTTCACCCTCAGAACGTCGCTTCACCCATGGCCCGGCATTACCCTCCCGCTCTCATCGTTCAAGCGCGTGGAAGTGGCCAACGAGGATTCGATCAACAACATCAAGGATGCCATCGGCTTTGGCGTGGCCGGGGCCATGCTGTTGGGGCCCATCGGCGCAATCGCCGGATTCATGCTGGCCGGCAAGGAAACCGAAGTGACCTTTCTGGCAACGCTCAAGGACGACAGAAAGCTGTTGGTTGCTGTGGATGGCAGCACGTTCGACGAAATTTCCCAGAAGTTTGCAGCCTGAATAATCGGCGCAGGCCGCACCGCCTTCCGACGGTGCGGCGTGACGCCGGTTTAGATGTCATAGGTGGGGGAAACGCTTTTGTGTACGTCGATCTCGTGCTGCATGTCCGCCACCAAAGACGCGATCGCATGGGGACTGTCCAGTGTCCACAGGGGAACGTGGGTGGCCACTATATCCACTTTGCCGGTCATGCAGTCGCAGACCCGAATCGTCAGGGACTGGTCCGCCGCCATGGTGCAGGTGCACACGGAGGGCAGAAAACTGTGTTCAATGATGTTTTGAATTTCCAGGGTTGAAAGGAACATCGTTACCTCCCTCACGCCAGATGATTGCCGGATGAACGGTCCGTCACTTCACCCACCGAGCCTGAAAATTTTAGTCCTCAATAACGGGTACCTCAAGGTCGCAACCCGGTTGCTCGTCGTCTCATGGCTGTCGCAATTTGCAACAATCTCACAGCGTTCGCGATTCCCTTAAGTGCCTCACCCCCCCGCCGACCAAGGGCTGTCTTGCCTTTCAGGCAACTTGGCACAGCCATTGCGAAACCTCTGTTCTCACAAACAACAAGAGGTCTCGCCATGCCCCTCCCTTACCTGCTTTCCGCCACTTCGGCGTTCATCCAGCGCGCCCCGCGCATGCTCATCGGCGGCGATTGGGTCGAGGCCGCCGACGGCCAGACCATGCCCTTGCACAACCCGGCCACCGGCGAAGTGCTGTGCGTCGTGCCACGGGCCACGCCTGAGGATGTCGACCGCGCCGTGCTCGCCGCCCGCCAGGCCTTCGATGATTCGGCCTGGACCCGCACCCGACCTCGGGAGCGGCAGAACCTGCTGTGGAAACTTGCCGACCTGATGGAACGCGACGCCGAACTGCTGGCGCAACTGGAATGCCTGAACAACGGCAAAAGTGCGGCGGTGGCCCAGGTGATGGACGTGCAACTGTCCATCGACTTCCTGCGCTACATGGCCGGTTGGGCGACCAAGATTGAAGGCTCCAGCGTTGAAGTGTCGTTGCCGTTGATGCCCAACGATCAATTCCACAGTTTCATCCGCCGCGAAGCGGTGGGCGTGGTCGGCGCCATAGTCGCCTGGAACTTCCCGCTGCTGCTGGCCTGCTGGAAACTCGGCCCGGCCCTGGCCACCGGTTGCACCGTGGTGCTCAAACCCGCCGACGAAACCCCGATGACCGCGCTGAAACTTGCCGAACTGGTGCTGGAGGCCGGTTACCCCGAAGGCGTGTTCAACGTGGTCACAGGCACCGGCATCACCGCGGGTTCGGCCCTGACCCACAATCCGCTGGTGGACAAGCTGACCTTCACCGGCTCTACCGCCGTGGGCAAGCAGATCGGCAAGATCGCCATGGATTCCATGACCCGGGTGACCCTGGAACTGGGCGGCAAATCGCCGACCATCGTCATGGCCGACGCCGACCTGAAGAGCGCCGCTGCCGGCGCCGCCAGCGCGATTTTCTTCAATCAGGGCCAAGTGTGCTGCGCAGGCTCCAGGCTATATGTGCAGCGCAAGCATTTCGACAATGTAGTGGCGGACATCGCCGACATCGCCAATGCCATGAAACTGGGCAATGGCCTGGACCCAAGTGTCGAGATGGGGCCACTGATCTCGGCGCGTCAGCAGGAACGGGTTTACGGGTACATCGAAAAGGGACGGGAAAGTGGCGCGACCATCGCCTGTGGTGGTGAGCAGTTCGGGCCGGGGTTCTTCGTCAAACCGACGGTGATTGTGGATGTCGATCAGAAGCACTCACTGGTGCAGGAGGAGATCTTCGGGCCGGTGCTGGTGGCGATTCCGTTCGATGATGAAGCCGATGCGTTGCGCATGGCCAATGACAGTCCGTACGGGCTTGGGGCGAGTATCTGGTCGAACGATCTGGCGGCGGTGCACCGGATGATTCCGCGGATCAAGTCGGGTTCGGTGTGGGTCAACTGCCACAGTGCCCTTGATCCGGCGTTGCCGTTTGGTGGGTACAAGATGTCCGGGGTTGGGCGCGAGATGGGGTATGCGGCGATTGAGCATTACACCGAGTTGAAGTCGGTGTTGATCAAGCTCTGATCTGCGGCGCCCTCACGGGCGCCATCGCGAGCAAGCTCGCTCCCACAGTAGTTTTGTGGTGTGAACACTATCTATGTCACACCAACAATTCCCTGTGGGAGCGAGCTTGCTCGCGATGAGGCCAGCCCGGCCAACCCAAACATCAGGGTTTGAACCCCTGAGCCAACAACCAACTCCGAACCACCCTTCCCTGCTCCACCGTCAACCCAGCCAACGCCTGCTCGGCCGGTTCGGTCCGCAACCGCCGCACCAACGGCGCCAACTCAACCCCTTGCACATGCCAGATCCCCAACGGCTGATCCGCCGTGATCACCACCTCGGCCTCATCCACAAACCCCTCGCGCAACACCGGCGCGCGCTCAATCCTCAGCGAGGAAAAATCCGCCTCGGCATGCGCCACCTCAGCATCCGGCCACTGCCGCCGCGCCTGCCAGAATGGCTGCTGCAACCAACGCTGCTCATCGGCATAAAAATCCCGCCCGATCCGCGCAAAACGCAAAAACAACTGTTCCACCCGTTGCTGATGAAAGCGCTGAGCCAGCGCCGCTCGCTCGGGTTTACGCAACAACGTATTGATCACCGTCGGCGCCTGTAACGCCGAAGACAAGGACTGGAAAATCCCGTTGCCCGACAGCGGATCCACCGCCATCGCCGCATCCCCTACCCGAATCCAGTTATCGCCACACACCTGCGGGCACAAAATCGCGGTACTGCTGCGGGCATGCAATTGCAGGTCAGTTTCCGGCCCGGCACCGAAAAACGCCCGCGCCAATGCCGAGCCTTGGCGCCGTTGACGACAGTAATCGAGCAACTGCGCCTTGCCCGGCAATTCAGCACTGGCCACGTCCACGGTCCATTGCCAGTAACACTGACCGTCGGCCCGCCGGGCCATCCAGGCCCAGCCGTCCTCAAGACTTTCCACCGCACTGGCGGTGCTGCCCGGCGTGCCTTGCCAGCGATTGAGCAGGCTGACCGTCTCCGGCCCGCGCAGGCCTTTGCCCAGCGCAGGTGCCTGACGCCCACGCGCCTCAACCAGAAAATCCGCCAGCAGCGCCTCGCGCCCTTCAACCTCGATCCGATGCCCCGAAGCCGATGTCTGAACGGTCAGCACCCGGCCTTCGATCAGTTCAACGCCCGCCAGGCGCAGGTCCTCGCGCAAGCCTCGATCAAAGCTTGGGCGATCAAGTAAAAACTCGATGTTTTGCGCATGCTGCTGACCGTTCCATGACACCTGTCGTTGGGACGGCAACGCCGCATCCGCGAGTGCCTGATGAAGCCCCGAGCCACGCAAGGCCTCCAGCACCCGAATGGAAACGCCTTCCAGCGCCGAAAACCGCCGCCATTCGCTGACCAGCGTCACGGGATAACCGAGCCGACGCAAACCCAAGGCAACCGCCGCTCCCGCTGGCCCTGCGCCAAGAATCAAAATCATGGCCCGAAACGCCGTTCAGGGCCGCGATAACGGGCATTCTCCCGTAGCCATTCGATGACGTGTTCATTGCTCGCCTCGGGATGTGCCACCAGGAAGCCCGCAATGTGCCCGCTCAACGCCGCACACCCAAGACTGGCGCCAGACTGCCCCGGATAGGTGCCATGCACACACGCGGCGAAATCCGCCTGAGCGCTGTTGAGCCACGACCATTCCTGTTCGGCGCAACGCGCATCGCCAGTCACTCGCAGCACCTGTGGATAATTCGCCGGAAACACGCCCTCGCCCTGCGCTGGGCTGGACGCACAGAGCAAAACTCCTCGCGCCACCGCCGCCGCACAGGCTTCACGCAACAGGCTGCGATCCTGACGCAGACCGAGGCTCAAATTGATCAGCCGAACGTCCTGCGCCACCAGCCAATCAATCGCCGTGGCGATCTGCAACGCGCTGGTGACCCCACGCTGGTCGAACACCTGAGCGATGCAAAATACCGCCGACGGCGCCCGTCGACCGATGGCCTCGACCACCGCACTGCCGTGGCCCAGCGGATCGTCGCGCAAGTCGCTTTCGGCCAGGCCATCCTCCAGCAACGAGAAGCGCCGCCCGGCGATCACTTGCACCCGCTGTGCCGCCGAGTGACCGCTGTCCACCACGCCAATCCGCAGCTCAGACTTCATGCAGCACCGTTTTTGAAGTGAGTACGCCGTCGAGCAATTCAAAGCGCAAATCGGCATCCGCCAAGGTTGAAGGACGGTGGCTGATGAGGATCCGCGTGCGCCCGGCAAACAGTCGATCGATGGCTTCGATGACTTCGCGCTCGGTGGCTTCATCCACCGCCGAAGTCGCTTCGTCCAGTACCAGAATCAATGGATCCTGCAACAGCGCCCGGGCGATGGCGATGCGCTGTTTCTGCCCGCCGGACAGCTGCTGACCGCGCTCACCCAACGGGCTGTCGAGGCCTTCGGGCAACGACTCGATCAGGCTGTCGAGTTGCGCCAGCCGCGCCACTTCGGCAATCGCTTCACGGCTGGCGTCTGGCACTGCGTAGGCGAGGTTATCGGCGAGGCTGCCGCGAAACAGCACGATATCCTGACTGACCACGGCAATCCGTCGACGCAGCTGGAACAGGTCCAGTTCGCGCAGATCGACCTCTCCCAGCAACACCCGGCCCGACTGTGGATCGTGGTGCCGTTGCAGCAGGTCGATCAGGGTCGATTTGCCGACCCCGGATCCGCCGCTCAGGGCGACTTTCAAACCGTAGGGAATTCGCGCTTCGATGCCGCGCAGGGTTGTCGGGCGACCGGGATGGCTGAAATGCACGTCCTCGAAACGCAGCTCGCCGGAGGTCGGCATCGGTTGGGGTGTGACAGGCGTGAGAACGGTCGGTTCTTCGCCGCGCAATTCCATCACGCGCCCGAGGCTGACGGTCATTCGCTGAATCGCGACATACAGGCCCAGCAGACTCTGCACCGGTCCGACGGCCATGCCCAGATAGGTGGAAAACGCGATCAGCGCGCCCAGTTGCCAGGTCCCCTGCACCACCCAATATCCGCCGATCAGGAACGCGCAGGCGCGGGACAGAGACGTCAGTGTGCCCGGCACCGCCTGAGTGAAAAACTCGGTGACTTGCAGGCGCAGCAGTTGGTTCATGTAGCCTTGGCCCAGCGTCTCCAGGCGCCGTGATTCACGCTGTTGTTGGCCGGCAGACTGGATGAACTTCATCACTGGCAAGGTCTCGACCATGAACGAGGACATGTCCGCCGAACGCTCGCGCAATTGCCGCACATCGCGTTCGACCTTGCGCCGCATCCAGCGCAGCCAGAGCACATCGAGGGGAATCAGCACCAGCGCCAGCAACGAGAGTTTCCACGACAGGGTCAGCAGCATCGCCACCGCGCAGACCAGACCGATCACGCTCGACACCGCCGAGAACAAGGAATCCACGGCAAAGCGCTGGATCTCTGCGACGTCGCCATCGAGGCGCGACATCAGGTCACCAATGCGGCGCTGGCCGTAGAAACTCGGCGAGAGCGTTTGCAGGTGTCGATAGAGGTCGTCGCGCAGGGCAAACAGAATCCGTCCAGACAGTCGCGTGTGCAGGTAACGGTTGATCCCCGACAGCGCAGTGCCCAACAACCCGGCGACGATCATCAGCCCGGCGATCAGCACCAGCATCGGAAAGTTGCGTGCCAGCAGGCCATCGTCAATCAGCAGTTTGGTCAGCCAAGGCTGGACCAACACCAGCAACGAGGCGCAAACCGATAACCCGAGCAGCCCGGCAATCGCCAGACGATGCGGCCGCACGAAGCTGTAGAGCCAGCGCAATGCCCCTTCCAGGGCTACGGGGTTCTGGCTGTCGATCAGCCGAACGATCAAGCGCTGCATCACGAGCGCAACTGTTTGAGCTTGCGATACAAGGTCGCACGGCTGATGCCCAAGGCGTCGGCGGCGGCCGAGACGTTGCCCTGGTGAGTGTCCAGGGACTGGCGAATCAGCTCCAGTTCGTTTTCGCGAATGCTGCCGGCTTGAGGGCGTTCGGTGGCGCTCAACTCGTCGAGCATGCTGTCGGGCAAGTGGTCGAGGGTGAGTACGGTGTCCCCCGGCTCGCGCATGGCCAGCGCCGTGCGTAAAACCATTTCCAGTTGGCGGATGTTGCCCGGCCAGTGATAGCCGCCGAGCAAGCGGTTCAAATCGTCATGCAGGACCATCGTCGGCGCATCCAGCTTGGCCAGCAGGCGAGCGACCAGACCGCTGAAATCCTCACGTTCGCGCAAGGCCGGGAGCATCACGCTGATGCCGTTGACGCGGTAGAACAGGTCCTCGCGGAAGTGTTTTTCTTCGACCAGTCGCTTGAGGTCGCGGTGCGTGGCGCAGATCAGTGCGACGTCGATGTCTTGCTCTTCACCGGCGCCTAACGGTGCCACTTTGCGGTCCTGCAACACCCGCAACAGACGGGCCTGCAAGGCCAGCGGCATGTCGCCGATTTCATCGAGAAACAAGGTGCCGCCATGGGCCTGTTGCAGACGACCGATCATGCCGCCACGACGCGAGCCGGTGAACGCGCCTTCGCGGTAGCCGAACAATTCCGACTCGATCAGGCCTTCGGGGATCGCCGCGCAGTTCACCGCGACGAAGGGTTTGTCGCAGCGGGTGCCGGCCATGTGCAGGGCGCGGGCGATGACTTCCTTACCGGTACCGGTTTCACCCAGCAGCAACACCGGCAGCTCATTGGCCAGGCCTTGACGGGCCATGCGCAAGGCTCGGGCATAACGGACATTGCTGCCGGCCAGGGATTCCAGATCCGGTTGTGCTTTGGCGGTTTTTGCTGTGCTGCGCGGCGGCGTACTGACGTTGATTGAACGCTGCGGCGCACGCAGGGTTTTGTAGAAGAACTCGCCTTTGGCCGTTTGCAAACTGCCGACACCGCCCTGATGCAGACGCGACAGCAGTTGCAGGCCATCAACGCCCAGAAACTCTTCACAGCGTCGACCGACCAGCGCCGAGCGCTCGGCGTGGAGCAACTGACAGGCCTGGGCGCTGACCGCGAGAATCTGCCCGCCGAGGCTCACCGCCAACAGACCTTGCCAAGGGGATTCGAGGTACTGCCGACGACTGTGGAAGGCCAGGACGATCTCGTCCGGATAGCTTGAGTTAAAGACGCGGCTTTCGATCTGGCTGACAGCCATGGCCAGCAACGCGGTACTGTCGTGGACACGGCCGAGCGGGCCTTCGCGGGTCAAGTCGAGTACGCCGAGGATGTCGCCTTGGGGGCAATGGATCGGCACCGAGGTGCAGGAGAAATCGGTCAGGCGATCGAGGTAATGTTCACCGCAATCGATCATCGTTGGCCGGGCTTCCACCAGTGCGGTGCCCAGCGCGTTGGTGCCGCGAACGGCTTCGCTCCAGCAGGCGCCAAGGGTGATGTCTTGCAGGCCGCTGCCCTTGAGGCGATCGGCGCGTCCTTCGACAGCGAGGATGGTGGCGTCGGAATTGGCGAGGATGATCAGCCCTTCCTTGCCCTGGCGTTCGGCCAGGTAATCGATGGCCGGCAATGCCGCGTCGATCAGCAGCCGATTGCTCGCCAACAGCACGTCGAGGCTTGCGCTCGATTCCAGCGCCAGCTCGTGCTTGGCATTGAAATGCACGCCATGGCTGAGGCTACGCCGCCACGACGCATCGATTTCCGCCCGCAACACGCCATCCGGGACTTCGCCCTCGAGATGGAGTTTTTCCCGGGCCAGCCGGGCTTCGCGGTGCAGTTTGGGAGGAGTTGTTTTTATTAGCGTCATCAAGCGCTCCGGATCGGTCCGCCCTGCGCTTTTTTAAGATCAGCGCCCTGCCGCAATCTTTACGTTAACGTCAGGGCGATGGCAAGTGCCTTACAGCGCTTGTGTTTCATCAAGTGGACCGCGTTATCGTTCATCGCGAGCAAGCTCGCTCCCACAGTGGTCGGTGTTGAGCACAAATCTTCTGTTCACTTCGGTCAACTGTGGGAGCGAGCTTGCTCGCGATAGCTATTTCCCGGACAACCATAAACTCAGAGCTGCCACACCTCGGCATTCACAAAAAATGCCCGCGCATTATCCTCCAGACTTTCCAGGTGATACCCGCCCTCCTGCACAATCAGACACGGCAACCCAAGGCTGCGAATCCGCTCGCCCAATAGCGCAAACCCTTCACGGGTCACCGCCACTTTGCTCTGCGGATCCAGCTCGAAAATATCGAACCCCAGGGACAGCACCAGCACCTCGGCGCCGAAGTCTTTCACCGCCGCCAATGCCACGTCCACTTGACCCAGGAAGTCCGCCTCGCTGGCGCCATGCGCCATCGGCAAGTTGAGGTTGAAGCCCTCCCCCTTCCCGACGCCGCGCTCATCAGCGAACCCGGCAACCCCTGGGTAGAAGTTGGTCGGATCGCCATGCACCGAGACGTAGAGCACGTCATCGCGGTCGTAGAAAATTTCCTGAATCCCCTGACCGTGGTGCATGTCGGTGTCGAGCACTGCGACTCTCGCAAACCCGCCACGCAGAACCTGCGCCGCCACCGCTGCGTTGTTCACATAACAGAAACCGCCCGCCGCTTCGGCCCGGGCATGGTGCCCTGGTGGACGACACAAGGCGTAAGCCGCCGGCTCGCCATCGAGCAAGGCTTGGGCGCCAGCAATCGCGCTTTGCGCCGACCAATAGGCCGAACGCCAGGTCTGCTCACCCACTGGGCAACTGCCATCCGCCAGATAGCGGGCGGCCTGGGCGAGAATCCCGCGCAGGGCATTGGGCTCGCGCACGAAGATGTTCGACATCACCTCGTCGCCCCAATCCTCAGGGATCTCTTTCCAGCGCTGATGCGCTTCCTGCAAAAACGTCAGGTACGACAAACCGTGGACTGCCAGTAGCGGATCGAGCCCGGCATCGACCGGTTGCTCAACCGTAAAGCCCAGCGAGTGCGACGCCTGGACCAACCGCTGAGCCCGCTCCGGCACCTCCTGTGGTGTGCGCATCTGCCCACGGGAGTAGTAGCTGCGTGGATGGTGAAGCAATTGTTCGGGGTGGAAAAAACTGCGCATGGGATGAATACCTGTCAGTTAACTTAAATCTTGAAACCGGGCGCACCCTCCTGTGGGAGTGAGCCTGCTCGCGATAGCGGCGTGTCATTCAGCAATGATGTCGACTGACACTCCCTCATCGCGAGCAGGCTCACTCCCACAGGGATTGGGTTTATTCAGTTATTTCGGCGCGGGCCAGCACAGCATTGAGCAGCACATCGGTGCCCTGACGCACGTCTTCGGGCAATACGTCTTCGGCCTCGTTATGGCTCAAACCGCCCACACAAGGAATGAACACCATCGCCGTCGGGCAGTACCGCGCCAGATGAATCGCGTCATGCCCGGCGCCGCTGACAATCGACTGCTGAGCGTAGCCCAGCGCGTCCACCGCCTGCTGCACCGCCGCCACGCAATCGGCATCGAACGGTGTGGCCGGGCTGATCCAGTGAGGCGTAATCGTCAGGTTCAAGCCTCGGCTATCGGCGATCGCCTGAAGCCGCTCGCGGACCTGCTGCTCCATGGCCTCGATGGCTTCATCGCGGTGATGACGCAGGTCGACGGTGAAATTCACCAAGCCCGGAATGGTGTTGCGCGAGGATTTGTTGATGCTCAACTCGCCGACAGTGGTCAGGCCTTCAGGGGCAAAATCGGTGGCCAGACTTTCGATGGCCTGGATCATTTGTGCCACGCCATACAAGGCGTCTCTGCGCAGCGGCATCGGCGTGGTGCCAGCGTGGGCGGCCATGCCTTCGACCCGCACGTCGAGCCAGCGAATTGCCTGCCCGCCGCTGACCACGCCAATGCTTTTGGCGTTGTCTTCGAGGATCGGCCCTTGTTCGATGTGCGCTTCAAAGTACGCATCCACCGCGCCGCCAAACGGGCGCTCGCCGGCGTAACCGGTGCGTTGCAACGCCTCGGCAACGCTGATGCCGTCGATGTCACGCACCGCCAGCGCGGCGTCCAGTGGCATGATTCCGGTGAACACCGCCGAGCCGAACATCGCCGGGGTGAAGCGTGCGCCTTCTTCGTTGGTCCACACCGCCACTTCCAGCGGCTTACGAGTCTGGATGCCGAGGTCATTCAGGCAACGCACCACTTCCAGGCCGGCGAGTACGCCGTAGACGCCATCGAAACGCCCGCCTTCAGGTTGGGTGTCGAGGTGGCTGCCCATCATCACGGGCGCGGCATCGGGGTCGGTGCCGGCGCGGCGGGCGAACAGGTTGCCGATGGCATCCACGCTCAGGGTCATGCCGGCTTCGCGGCACCAGTGGGAAAACAGTTCGCGACCGGCCTTGTCTTCATCGCTCAGGGCCAGGCGGCAGCTGCCGCCACGGACGGTGGCGCCGATTTCGGCCATGTCCATCAGACTCGCCCAGAGGCGTTCACCGTTAATTTTCAACATGAGTTACTCCTGGAAATACGTTAATCAAGCGTTGGCCATTTCGAGGCGTTCAGCGCTGGCATGGCGACGGGCAAGGGACAGGACACAGATCAGCGAAGTCGCGGCAATCAAGCTGTAGAACACCGCCATCGGCCACCATTGGCCGGCGAACTTGTGCGCCAGCAAGGTGCCGATCAGCGGCGTCAGGCCACCGGCCACGGCGCCGCAAATCTGATAGGCCAGCGAAATCGCGGTGTAGCGCACACGGGTCTCGAACATGCCGCTGACGTAACCGGCGATCACCGCGTAGAACGACGCCATGCACACCACCGCCAGGGCGATGCCGAGGATGATCAGCGGCGCCTGGGCCGAGCTGACCAGCACGAACATCGGGTACGGCGAGGCGATGGCCAACAACGACACCAGGCACAGGAATCGTGTTGCGCCCATTTTCTCGGCGACCCACGCGGCCAACGGCTGAATGCAGAACTGAATGATCGCCACCACAAACAGGCACTCAAGGATCAGCGAGCGCGGCAGTTCGAGTTGCTGGGTGGTGTAGGCGATCATGAAGGTGTTGGTGAAATACACCCCGGCGATCCCGAGGGTGTTGGCGCCGATGCACAGCAACAGCGGGCGCCACGCGGTGCGCAGCACCTCCATGACCGGTGCCTGCTCCTTGCGTGTGCTTTTGCGCGCCAGTTCACGGCTGGCGAGGAACTCCGGCGACTCATTCACGCCCAGGCGAATCGCCAGGCCCACCAGCAGCAACAACGAACTGGCGAGGAACGGCAGGCGCCAGCCCCAGCTCATCAGGTCTTCTTCCGGCAGACGGGTGACGGCGCTGAAGGCCAGCAGCGACAGGATCAAACCGGCCGGGCTGCCGAGTTGCGCAAAGGATGCGAAGAAGTTGCGTCGACCTTTCGGCGCATGTTCACCCGCCATCAACACCGCCCCGCCCCACTCGCCACCGACGGCGATGCCCTGGACGATGCGCAGCAGAATCAGCAGCACCGGCGCCGCTGCGCCGATTTGTGCGTAGGTCGGCAGCAAGCCGATGCAGACCGTGACCACGCCCATCATCAACAAGGTGATGATCAGCGACTTCTTACGGCCAATGCGGTCGCCGATATGGCCGAAGATTATCCCGCCCAACGGCCGCGCAAAGAAGCCCACGGCGAAGGTGCCGAAGGCGGCCATGGTGCTGAACAGTTTGTCGTCGGAGGGGAAGAACAGCGCGCCGAATACCAGCGCGGCGGCGGTGGCATAAATGTAAAAGTCGTACCACTCGATCATGGTGCCGATAAAGGCTGCGGCTGCCGCACGGCGCGGTTGAGGAGAAGCGTGGGGCTTCATGGGTCGGTCTCCTTTGGTTATTTTTTTGGCAGGAGTGAAACAGCAAAATCAGGGCGCTCTGACGGCGCCTGTCTGGAGATGATTTATCGTCTCGGGGCTATGATTAGTCAATTTTCTATTTATTATGCGGACTATTACGACAGCTTATAATCGAGAGCCGCCATGGCCGAACGCGATGTACAACGCCTGCTCAATGACCGTCTGGACTGGAACCTGCTGCGCACCTTCCGGGTGATCGGCCAGGAGCTGAGCATCAGCCGCGCCGCCGCCCGCCTGCACCTGACGCAACCGGCGGTGAGCCAGGCGCTCAAGCGTCTGGAGGAGCAACTGGGCCGACAACTGATCGCCCGTCGCGGGCCACGGTTTGCCCTGACCGAAGTCGGCGAGCAGATCTTCGGACTGGCCGGGGAAATCTATGGGCAGATGTCCCAGGTCAGCAGCGTACTGGAGCAACCGGCCGACGAAGTGATCGGCAAGGTTCGCTTGCTGATCATCAGCCGGATCTTTTCGGAGCGCTTCGATGACTTCCTCGCGGACTTTCATCGCCAGCACCCGCGAGTAGATCTGGAGGTCGACGTGATGCGCAGCTCCGACATTGTCAGCGCCCTCCAGGAAAAAACCGCGACCCTCGGCCTGAGCCTCAATCGCCGCCCGCAACCGCGCCTGGAACAACGGCTGTTCCTGCGTCAGCGCTATGCGTTTTTCTGCGGCAAACACCATGCACTGTTCGGCCAACAGAACGTTGCCGAAGGGGATTTGCAGCGGGAGAACTTCGTCAGTTTCACCAGCGACCAGATCGGCGGCATGCTCTCGCCGCTGACGATTTTTCGTGATCAGCAAGGTTTCAGCGGACGGATCGTCGCCTCATCACCGAGCCTGGAAGAAGTCCGGCGACTGGTGATCGCCGGGTACGGGATTGGCTGTTTGCCCGAGCACGTGGTGGCGGCGGACGTCGACGCCGGATTGCTCTGGCGCCTGCCGCCCCACGAAGGGATTGCCGATGTGGACATTCATTTGTTGTGGAACCGCGAACAGCGCATGAGCCGGGCCGAGACGATCTTTCTCGAGAGCCTGCAACAGTGCTTGCTGGACTGAGTGGCCCGATCAGAACAACGGCAGACTGTAGCTGACCACCAAGCGGTTCTGGTCCGCATGGCGCGACGCTTCACTGCGCGACATGCCATTGCGCCAACCCAGTGCGACGTTTTTCAACGGCCCGCTCTGGATCACGTAATCGAGGCTCAGGTCCCGCTCCCATTCCTCTTGCTCGGGCCCGGCTACCGTTTTGATTCCGCTGCCTGAGAGGTACATCGCCGAAGCCTTGAGCCCCGGCACGCCAAGGGCGGCAAAATCGTAGCTGTACTGGGCGAAACCGGTACGTTCACCGGCGCGGGTGAAGTTCTGAATGTAACGGTCGGTCAGCAGGTAGACGCTAGCGCCGCCAGCGCCTTTGTCCGGTAAACCACCCTGGTTGAGCTGCACGAATCCGCTGTCACTGGACACCTGCTGATAGCCGGCCATCAGCGCGTGAGCACCGATGCTCCAGGTGAATGCCAGGCTCCAGGTGTTGTTGTCGATCTTGCCGTCGCCGTTCTGCGTAAAGCCACTGGTGCGGTAGCCACTGGCCCGACCGCTGGCCGAGTCATTGGCACCGTCGGCGGAGGTCTTGAAGTAGCGCAGATCGGTTTTCAGCGCGCCGAAATCCCCCAGTGTCAGGGTGTGAACCAGACCGGCGAAATGCTGTTGGTAATAGTCTTCGAGATTGGCGTAGTAGTACTGCGCCAGAAGCGCATCGGTGACTTTGTAATCGGCACCGGCAAAATTGAACGCGTTGCTTTCCCGGGTGCCGCCGGCCACGGCCAGGCCAGTGCGGTCGCTGGAACCACGACCCGTGGCGTGTTCGAGATGACCACCGGTCAGGGTCAGGTGCTCGAAGTCATTGGAGACGATCTGCCCACCCTCGAATGTCTGCGGCAGCAGCCGGCCGTCGTTGGCCTGCAGAATCGGCAACTTCGGTGTCAGGGTGCCGTAACGCATTTCAGTCTGGGCAAAGCGCATCTTCGCCGTCGCACCGAAACGCGACCATTGCTCGGCTGCGCCGTTGCCATCGTTGGGGATCATCGAACTGCCGACATGGCGACCGTCACCGCTGTCCAGGCGAATACCCAGCAGGCCTAACGCATCGACACCAAAGCCGACAGGGCCTTCGGTGAATCCGGATTGATAGTTGAGCATGAAACCCTGCGCCCATTCTTCGGTTCTGGAAGGGTTCGCGGCGCCATCGCGATTATCGTTATTGAAGTAATAGTTACGCATCCCGAGGGTCGCTTTACTGTCTTTAATAAAGTCCGCCATGCTTAACGAACTGAATAGAGCACTGCCGATCGCAATAAGAGCCAACGGTTGTTTGTTCATTGATTTTGAAGTTCCTGAGCAGCCAGTTTTCAGGCTGGCTGCCGGCTATTAAGAGAGTTTGATACTCAAGACACTGGACACCGGCTCGCCCGCCATTAACCGGGTCAGCAGTTGCGGCTCTGCCCGGTCCGATGCCAGCGCACGCTCGATGACGTTTTGCGCAGTGACCGGATCGAGAAACAGCACGCCGTTGTCATCCGCCAGCACAAAATCCCCGGGATGCACCGTGACGCCGGCACAGCGGATCGGCTGATTGATCTGACTGTCGCCACGGCCATGCAACTTGGTGGTCAGTAGGCTGGTGCCGCGAGCGAAGACCGGCAACCCGGCCTCGCGCAGTTCGAGCAAGTCGGTCACCGCGCCGTCCACCACAATGCCCACCGCCCCCGCGCAACGCGCCGCGCAACTGGTGACGGCGCCGACGGGTGCGTGTTGCCAGTCGCCGTCGGTGTCGATCACCAACACATCGCCGGGCTGGATGAGCGCCAGGGCCTGGTTGACCGCGATGGCATCGGCGCCCACCAGTTTCAGGGTCAGCGCGCGGCCGACCAGTTTCACATTGGGCACCATGGCTCGCAGTTGCGAGTCGGCAAAGCCTTCCTCGAGAAAATGCCCGAGGGTCGGAAAGCTCACCGCGTTGAGCTGCTCGATCAGCTGCGATTCATCCATGTTGCGTCTCCCTGGCAATCAACTCGGCGACACAGTCGATTTCCAGCGACACGCCCCACAACGCCACACACACCGTGGTACGCGCCGGAGGCGCATGGCCGAGGAACTCGCGATACACCGCGTTGAACGGCTCCAGCTGCGCGGGATCGGTGAGGTACGCATTGACCTTGATCACGTGGCTGAAGTCGGACCCGGCTTCAATCAGGATCGCCTCCAGATTGCGCAAGGTTTGTCGCACTTGTTCGGTGAAATGGGCGGGCTGGTGATCAAGCCCGCTCTGGGCCGGGATCTGCCCGGCGGTGAACACCAGGTGGCCGCTGACCACCGCTTGGGAGTAAGGCCCGACCGGGCCGATGAAGCCCGGGGCTGACTGAATTCTGCGCATGTTGTTGAACTCCATTAATCAGGCGGCGGCCGATTTGATCGGTTTGCCGAGGGCTGGATCGGCATCCGGAACTGCCGCCTGGACGTCACTGATGTCTCGCTTGAAGGTCTCGGTCAGCAACAACAGCGCCACCAACGAAATCAACGCCGCGCCGATCATGTACCAGGCCACCGAAGAGCCTTTGCCGGTCGCTGCCAGCAATGCGGTGGTGACGATGGGGGTCGCGGCGCTGCCGAGCAGACCGGACAACATGTAGCTGATCGACAACCCGGAATAGCGCACCCGAGTGCCGAACAGTTCGGCGAGGAAGGTCGCGATCGGCCCGTAATTGGCCGCGAAGGCAGTCATCAACAGCAGGTAGCCGAAGATCACACAGGGCAACTCTTTGGTGTCCATCAACCAGAACATCGGGAACGCGACCAACGCTTCGGCGACGATGCCGGCGACGATGATCGGCTTGCGTCCGTAACGGTCCGACAGCGCGCCGAACACCGGCAACATGACGATGCACCAGGCGCAGGACAGCAACACCACGCCGAGCATCACGCTGCGGCTGAACCCCAGATTCTGCGTGCCGTACGTCAGGCCGAAGGCCACGATGATGTTGAACGACGCCCCGGTCGACATGGTCGCGATCCCGCCCAGCACGACTTGTTTCCAGTACTTGCGAAACACTTCCGCCAGCGGCATTTTCACCTGCACCTCGGCTTCCTTGACCTTGTTGAAGGCCGGGGTTTCAGAGATGTTCAAACGGATGTACAAGCCCACGGCGATCAGCAGCACGCTGGCCAGGAACGGAATGCGCCAGCCCCAGGCCAACAGGTCTTCAGGGGACAGCCACGCGGCAATCAGCAGGAAGGCCAGGTTGGCAATCATGGTCCCGGCCGGAACGCCGATCTGTACCCACGAGCCGTACAAGCCGCGTTTATTGGCGGGTGCGTGTTCCACCGCCATCAGCACCGCACCGCCCCACTCGCCGCCCAACGCCAGACCTTGAATTACCCTCAGCAGCAACAACAGGATCGGCGCCCAGATACCAATCGCCGCGTAGTTAGGTAATAACCCGATGGCAAAAGTAGCGGCCCCCATGGTCAACAGCGAAATCAACAACATCGACTTGCGTCCCAAACGGTCACCGAAATGACCGAACAGTGCCGCGCCGACAATCCGGGCCAGATACGCCGAAGCAAACGTACCGAACGCCAGTAATGTACCGATCAACGGATCAAAATCCGGAAAGAACACTTTGTTGAATACCAGCGCCGAAGCCGTGGCGAAAACAAACAGGTCGTACCATTCCACCGTGGTGCCAATCACACTGGCCACGGCAACTTTTTTCATACTGATTGCAACTTCCGGAGGTGCGCCGGACTTTTCTACAGGCGATAGATCGCTCATTACTGTCTCCAGGAGTTCATCGAGAACTCGTATTTAATTGTTTTAACTGGCAGTAAAACGGTCGAACTGAGGGATTGTTGTTATATAGCGCCCAACTAATTGGGCGAGTTTGCAAGGCGCTTTCTTATTAATAACCGAGTATTCGGTCCGCACAATTCAATAACGATTCACCGGCATTTAAACGGCGAAAGTTCTCTGCTATTTGTTCGGCGATACAGTCGTGAGAGGCCGCAGATGCCATGTGTGGGGTGATGGTGACGCCGGGCATTGTCCAGAGACGGTGATCGACCGGCAGCGGTTCTTGTTCGAAAACATCCAGCAACGCGCCGCGCAGTTTTCCTCGGGCCAGGGCGTGTTCAAGGTCGTCGATATTCAGATGACCGCCGCGACCACAATTGACCAGCGCGGCGCCATTGGCGAGCCGCTCGAATGTTGCGCTACCGAGGATGCCGCGGGTTTCGCTGGTCAGCGGCAACAGGTTGATCAGCAACTCCAATCCATCGAGAAACGGGTTCAGTTGTTCCGCACCGGCGAACGTCTGTACGCCCGGCAAGTCCTTACTGCGACGCGCCCAACCACGAACGTTGTAACCGGCGGCGGCCAAATCCTGGGCAATCGCGCTGCCCAACGACCCAAGCCCCATCACCCCGACCTTGAACTGCCCCGCCGCCCGTTGCAGCGGCCGCTCCCAGCGCTGGTCCTGTTGCTGCAACAACACTTGATCGAAGCCGCGGTGATAGTGAATCGCCGCCCAGCGCACGTACTCGGTCATGCCTTGGCGGTGGCCGGGATCGACCACTCGGCAGATCGGCAGATCCGGGCACGACGGGTCGTGATCGAGGTGATCGATGCCAGCGGCCACCGAGTGAATGACTTGCAGGTTCGGCAATGCGGCGAGGCTGCCCGGCAAGGGAAACCAGCACGCGGCAATCTGTGCATTCCTGGCCAGCGGATCATCCGCCAGCACGGTCCTGAGCTGCGGCGCACTGCGGGCAAAGGCTGCCTGCAGTTGCTTGAGCAGCAAGGTGTCGCGGGACAGCAAGACCACGGTGTTGGTGACGGTTTTCACGATAAATAGGACTCGCGCTGGGATTCGATCAGGGTGAGGGCGGCCTCCCAGGCCAGGTCGATGATGTTGTCCTGCTCATCTCGGTCAAACTGCTCGGCAGTGTGTGCACAGACTTCCGGGGACGGGTAATGCAACGCCGAACCACCGGCCAGCGCCGCAACTTGCGCCTGACAGGCACGCTCCAGAAAGTGTATTTCCTGGAACGCCTGGGCTACACCAGAACCACCGACCAACAGTCCATGATTGCGCAGGATCATCGCCCGGTGCGGGCCCAGGTCGGCAATCAAACGCTCGCGCTCATCCAGCGACAGCGCGATGCCTTCATAGGTGTGATACGCCAACTTGCCGTAGAACTTCAGCGCGTGCTGACTGATCGGCAGCAAGCCGTGCTTCTGTGCGGCGACCGCCATGCCGGCGGCCGTGTGGGTGTGAATCACGCAGTTGAGGTCCGGGCGGGCCATGTGGATCGCCGAGTGAATGACGAAGCCGGCGGCGTTGACCCGATGACCTGCATATTCCGGGTCAACGACTCGCCCGTCCTGATCGATACGCACCAGGTCCGAAGCGCGCATGCGGTCGAAAATCACCCCGTAGCGGTTGATCAGAAAGTGATGCTCAGGCCCCGGAATACGCAGGGTGATGTGGGTGTCGATCAGGTCGGTCATGCGAAAGTGCGCGACCAGGCGATACAGCGCAGCCAGTTCGCAACGGGCTTGCCATTCAACCGGGCCGATGTGTTCAGGTTTACTCACGAATACACCTCTTTAGCAGCGTGGGTGACGACCGGGTTGGCGCGCAGGCGGGCCAGGCCGCAAACACCGATCAAGGACAGGGCCGAGAGCAAGGTGAAGAACACCGCCAACGGCAACCATTGTCCGGAAAACTTGCTCGCCAGCAGCGTGCCGATCAGCGGGGTGGTGCCGCCGGCCAGCGCGCAGCTGAGTTGGTAGGCGATAGAAATGCCCGAGTAGCGCAGGTGCACCGGGAACGCCTGGGTCATGTAACCGGCGATCACCGCATACAGCGCCGAGAGAATCACCACCGCCAGAGCGATGCCGACCGTCATCAGCACAATGTTCTGTGTGCTCACCAGCATGAACATCGGGTACGGCGTGACCATGCACAGCAGCGCGACCAGTTTGAGGAAGCGGCCTTCGCCGATGCGCTCGGCCAGCAACGCGGAGAGCGGTTGCGAGAGCAACTGAATGACGGTTACCAGGAACAGGCAATCGAGAATCGTCGAGCGCGCAATGCCCTGATACTGGGTGACGTAGGTGATCATGAAAGTGTTGGTAAAGAAGAACCCGGCCGAACCAATGGTCACGGCGGCGGCAGCAAACAGGATCTGCCGCCAGCAGGTGCGGATCACGTCCTTAACCGGGTACTTGGACGTCTCGTTGTTGTCCCGGGCCTTGGCGAACTCTGGCGACTCGTGGACACCGGAACGGATCATCAGGCCAACCATCATCAGCACACCGCTGGCGAGAAACGGCAGACGCCAGCCCCAGGCGAGGAAGTCCTCGGGCTCAAGGGAGGTGACCAGGCGAAAGGCGATCAACGCCAGCAGCAAACCGGCCGGGCTGCCGAGTTGGGCGAACGATGCATAGAAAGTCTTGCGCTTGGCCGGTGCGTGCTCGCTGGCCATCAGCACCGCCCCGCCCCACTCGCCACCGACGGAAATGCCCTGGATCAAACGCAGCACAATCAGACCGACCGGCGCCCAGATGCCGACACTGGCGTAGCTGGGCAACAGACCGATACCGGCAGTCGCCAACCCCATCAGGGCCATGGTCACCAGCAGCATTTTCTTACGACCGAGACGATCACCCAGGTGACCGAAAACCATGCCGGCCATTGGGCGAGCGATGAAGCCGACGGCGAAACTGCCGAACGCTGCCAAGGTGCTCATCACCGGGTCGTGGCTGGGAAAGAACACTTGCCCGAGCACCAGCGCCGCCGCGGTGGCATAGATGTAGAAGTCGTAGAACTCGATGGTCGTGCCAATGAAGGCTGCCGCCGCCGCTCGACGCGGTTGAGGGGTAGTGTGCATGCAAGGACCCTGTGTATTTATAGTTTTGGGCAGGTACTGAAGGCTGTTTACGGGTTGCACTCTGTGGCGCTTGTTAGCTTTATCGCTTCCGTGCCAGGATTAGTCAATTTTCAAATTCTTATCTTTACTATTAGCCTTGCTACTACCAGGAATTTTATGCCCTCCACTTCTAACCCTTGGGTCGGTCGCCGCTTTCTGAATGACCGCCTCGACTGGAACCTGTTACGCACCTATTTGGTGATCGGCCAGGAAGGCAGCATGAGCCGGGCTGCCGCGCGATTGCACATCACACAGTCAGCCGTCAGCCAGGCACTGAAACGGCTCGAGGAACAATTGGAATGTGTGTTGATTGCCCGCAGTGGGCGACGGTTTGATCTGACGGAGACCGGGGAGGAAGTCCTGCGCATTGCGGCGGACATTTACGGCGATATTTCACGACTAGGCACAGTGGTGGAGAGTCGTAACGACGACGTGGTCGGCAAGATCCGCATCCTTACCGTCAGTGGCGTGCAAGCACGACATTACGACGACTTCCTCGCCGATTTCCACGAAACCCATCCGAAAATCGAGTTTGAAGTCGAGGTGATGGGCAGCTCGAACATCATCAGCTCACTGCTGCAAAAGACGGCGACCATTGGCGTCGGCCTGTGCCGTTTACCGCAGCCGCGGCTGGAGCAGCGAGTACTGTTTCGTGAAACTTATGCGTACTTTTGTGGGCAGCGTCATCGACTGTTCGGGCAAGAGAATCTCACCCTGGAACAGCTCGCGGCGGAGAACTTTGTCAGCTTCACCAGTGACCAACTCGGGGGTAATCTTTCGCCCCTGACATTGTTCCGCGACCAGCAAGGCTTTACCGGCAAGATCGTCGCTTCATCGACGAGTTTCGAAGAGATTTATCGCTTGATCTGTTCAGGGTTCGGCATTGGCTGCCTGCCGACGCACCTGGTACGAAGGGATGTCGAGCAAGGTTTGCTCTGGCGTTTGCCGCCGGAAGATGGGGTGGTGGATTTCGATATCCAGCTGCTGTGGAATCGCGAACAGAAGATGAGTCAGGCCGAAACCGTATTCCTCGAAAGCTTCCAGCACATGCTCAGTATTCGAGAGCCTGTGCTGTGAAGCCTTGATCGCTTAGACGTGAGGATCACCCGGTGCTTTGCTAGGTGTGGCGTATTGCGGCTTCAAGTGACCGTCCTGATCGAGTAGCCAGGCATCCATGATCTGCCGCACCACAGGTCCTGCGACTCGACCGCCGGCCTCGCCGTTTTCGATCATCACCGAGATGACAATTTTCGGATGTTCGGCCGGGGCAAAACCGACGAACAAGGCGTTGTCGCGGTTACGCTCCAGTGTTTTCGCCCGGTTGTAACGCTCACCCTGCTTGATCGCCACCACTTGCGCGGTACCACTCTTGCCGGCGATACGATACTGAGCGCCCTGCGCTGCCGCTCGGGCAATCCCGCGAGCGTCGTGCATTACCATTTGCATGCCGTGGTTGACCTGCTCCCAGTCACGCGGGTCCTTCAACAGGATGTTTGGCATTGGATGCTCATCCACTGGCGCAACACCATCCACGGTCCTGGCCAGGTGCGGGCGATTCCACACACCTTTGTTGGCGATCAGCGCAGTGGCCTGGGCGAGCTGCAGCGGCGTGACCTGCATGTAGCCCTGGCCGATGCCGAGGATCACGGTCTCACCCGGGAACCATGCCTGACGACGCGTGGCGCGCTTCCAGGCTTGCGATGGCATCAAACCGGCGGACTCTTCAAACATGTCCAGCGAGACTTTCTCGCCGAGACCGAACATGGCCATGTAGTCATGCAGGCGATCGATGCCCAGCTTGTGGGCCAGGTCGTAGAAGTAGGTGTCGTTGGAGCGCATGATCGCCGCGTCCATGTCTACCCAGCCATCGCCGCTGTGGTTCCAGTTACGGTATTTGTGATCGAAGTCCGGGAGTTGGTAGTAACCAGGGTCAAAGACGCGGGTCTGCGGGGTAACGACGCCCGCGTCCAGACCGGCAATGGCCACTTCCGGCTTGATGGTCGAACCCGGTGCGTAGAGGCCGCGCAGTACGCGGTTGAAAAGCGGCCGGTCGATCGAGTCGTGGAGCGCTGCGTATTCCTTGAAGCTGATTCCGGTGACGAACAGGTTCGGGTCGAAGCTCGGCTTGCTGACCATCGCGAGCACTTCGCCGGTCGACGGATCGAGAGCAACCACCGAACCGCGACGATCGCCCAAGGCTTCCTCGGCGGCTTCCTGAAGTTTGACGTCGAGGCTCAGTACGATGTTTTTGCCCGGGATCGGATCGGTGTGCTTGAGCACTCGCAGGACCCGGCCCTGAGCGTTGGTTTCGACTTCTTCGTAACCCACTTGGCCATGCAACTGCGACTCGTAGAATTTTTCGATGCCAGTCTTGCCGATGGATTGAGTGCCGCGGTATTCAACAGTGTCCAGGACTTTGGACTCTTTCTCGTTGATACGACCGACGTAGCCAATGGAGTGCGCAAAGTGCGCGCCCATCGGGTAGTGGCGAACGAACTGTGGCTCTACGTCGATCCCAGGCAGCCGGAACTCGTTGACCGCCAACACCGCGATTTGCTCTTCGCTGAGCTCGTAGAACAAGGTGACCGGCACGAAGGGATGTCGAGCCTGCTTCATCGCCTTGTCGAACAGAGCTCGATCTTCTATCGGCAGGTGCAGGAGGGTAACTACTTCATCCAGTTCCTCTTTGACATCAGCGGCGCGTTCGCGGGTGATGGTCAGGTTGAAGCTGGGCCGGTTGTCCGCCAGAACTACACCGTTGCGGTCATAGATCAATCCGCGCGTGGGGGTGATCGGCAGGACATGGACACGATTGTTTTCTGAGATCGTCGAGTGATAGTCAAATTCGACCACCTGCAAGACATACATGCGCACTACCAGTGCACAGGTAATGGCGACAACGAACAGGGCGCAAGCCATCAGTCTTTTGTTGACCAGGCGCGTCTCTTTTTCGTGGTCCTTGATCGGTATCGGTTGGGGCATTTCTGCAGCAGCTCTTTGACTATAAAAGGGGGTGCCGATCCGTAGGCTTGAAATCAGTCCGTTAAAAAACGAGCTGCACCATACCAAAAACCGGACGGTCACTTTAGTGCGATTTCCTCTAACGGTTGTCCTTGAGAGCCAAAACGACGGTCGGTTTTTTTATGACTCGTGCGTTTTGCTCAAGATTGATATTCCCATTCATGCATTTTTCTTGAAAGAGGGCCTGTAGATACTGGGTGCATGTCATTCCGTTTGGTTTTTTTGGAGTCTTTTCATGCATCCACGATTTCAACGCTTATTGGGCTCCAATGGATTTTCCATTGGTCTTGAACTGCCGCTGGATAATGATTGGTCCAGCGATGGACAGCGGCTGCGGATTGCCGAAGAGCGGCCGTTTGGTGTTCCGGACCTGAAGCAACACGCCGCTATGGCGCGCCTCGCCGACAAGGCGGGGTTCGGCGCTCTGTGGGTACGCGATGTGCCGGTTTATGACCCCGATTTTGGTGATGCGGCACAGGTGTTCGAAACCTTTTCCTACCTTGGCTACCTGGCAGGGATCACCGACAACATCATGCTGGGTACGGCGGCGGTTGTATTACCGCTACGTCAACCTTGGTTAACGCTCAAGGCCGCCAACAGTGTTGATGAACTGAGTGATGGACGTCTGCTACTGGGTGTGGCCAGTGGCGACCGACCAATGGAGTATCCGTTGTTTGGTGTGGACTACGATCAGCGGGGAGAGATCTTTCGCGATACGGTCGAGCTGTTGCGCAGCCAAGGTGAAGGACGCTTGCCGGAGGGGGCTCGTCTGTTACCGGAGCGAGATCAGCCAGTACCATTGTTGGTCGCAGGTCTTGGTCAGCAATCCCCAGCGTGGATCGGCCAACACATGGACGGCTGGCTCGCCTACCCCGGCACTCCGGATGAGCATCGGCGTCGAGTGGGATTGTGGCGGGAAGTCGGGAGTGACAAACCCTACATCAGCTTCGTTCACCTGGATCTGGCGGCCAATCCTCATGCACCGATACGACGCGTGCGTTTTGGCGGCAGTTGCGGGAGGCTGGCATTGATCGATGAGCTTCAGGCTTTGCGTGAAGCAGGTGTACAGCACGTTGGCTTGCATCTGCGTCGTAGCGAGCGACCGGTTGCCGAGGTTATTGAAGAGATCGCTGAATACGTTCTGCCGAAGTTTCACTAACGATGCTGTTGGAACCCGGGATAGCCGTTGGGCTGTCCCTTTTCGTCACACCACTTTCCTGCGGACAAAACAA
>NZ_LACH01000041.1 GCF_000968015.1 Pseudomonas fluorescens | reverse complement strand
AGAACCAAAAAAAAGCCCCGCCGGGATTGAAGTCGCAGCGGGGCTTTGTTGTTGTGGATTAGAAGTAGTACGGGAATTTCAGGCTGAAGGAAAAGTCTGGCGAGTCGTCGGTCAGACCGATGGACAGGTTGGGAACGATTGTCAGGTTATTGGTTGCTGCCAGGGTCATGCCGATGTTGAAGTTGGCCGAGTTGTAATCGCTGTTGGTAATCGATTGCCAATCACCGCCGTCCGGCTTGATCTTGCTCTTGCGGGCGAACTGATCGGTGAACGAGAACGACATACTCATCTTCTCGTTCAAGGCGAATGCAATGCCGGCGCCGACCTGCCAGGAATCGCCCAGTTTCACGTCCCCGGGCACCTTTGAGTTGACCTGAGGGCTGATGTCGCTGAAAGAGTCTTGCATGTTGTAGGTGTAGGCCAGGCTGCCGAACAGCACGGCCGGGTCGAAGGTCTTGACCAGCGAGATACCCGGGGTGATCGACCAGACACCATTGCCCGTAGGCAAGTCCTCGGGTACCGAGAGGTTATCGTTGGACGGATCATTGACCAGCTTGATGCCGTAAGGGTCATCACCGGTCGGCGCCTTGACGCGCAGTGTAACGACCGCGTCGGGCAGATTGGCTGACTCATCCAGGAACTTGTAAGCAACGCCAACGTTCACATCGCCGATGGTCGGGTCGCGAGTAACGGTTGCGTCCGACGTCACCGGGCCTGCGCCACCAGCGCCACCGGAGGAGTACGTTGATTCGCGATAAACCACGGGGACGTTAATGTCGAACTGCCAGCGTTGTCCCGTGTTGTAGCGGGCGGTCAGGTCCAGTGTCCAGTTGTCGGCCTTGATGCGGTCGAGGTTGATGTTGCCGAGGAAAATCGAGTCCAGTGCCAGGAACCCGTTAAGTACCAACGCACGGGTATCGTAGTGCGTGTAGGTCAGGCCGGTTTCGAAACTGAACTTGCCGCCACCGAAGAAGCCGCTGGCTTCGTCATACAGGTTGGAAACGCTTTGCGCAGGTTCGGAATCATCCTTGAGCGATTGGCCATATGAACTGCCTGTGGTTCCCGGCGCACCGGCGGCCACTGTCTGGCCACCCCTGGTCGGTTCGGCAGGGGATTTGGTCAGGCGTTTGGGTGGCGGTGGCGCCGGTGTTTCTTCGACTTGGCGAACGCGTTGCTCGAGTACCATCAACGCGTTCTGTTGTGCTTCGTAACGCTGTTTCAACTCCATGAGTTCTTGTTTTAGTATCTCGACCTGGGGGTCCGGTGCTGCGTACAGCAGTGTTGCCGGGGCCAGGCTGCTCAAACAAACGATAGCTCTGAACGTTAACGATCGGTGCATGGGTTAGCCGTCCCTTCTGAGTACATCTGATGAGACTGAGCGTAGATCAGAATCCTTGAGTGCGAAGACCTTTAAGCTGGTCCAGGTTGCCGTTCAGCGACCCGGTTGTCGCAACGTTGTCACGCAGTACGACATTGAGGGACGTGAGGTTGCGGACCTGGTTACCACCGCCGAGCAACGTCGTATTCTGCATCAGCCCACCTTGGGCCAGGCGTTGTACGGTGCTGCCCTGGTTGTTGTTGGCCACGATGTTGAGTTGCACACCGGTACCGGTCGAGGAAATGCTCAGCGAGCCCGCGCCATTGGCGCCGACCAGCGTCTGACCTGCGGCCAGTGCCTGGCCCTGCTGTTGCGTTGTGGGTGCCTGGTTAGCTTTTGTGACGTTGATATCAACGTTGTTGTAGGCAGTGTTATGGTCGCCGGCGGCGCGCACGACTTGAGTGACGCCTTCGGTACTGTTGAGGCCGTTGCCGCCAGTGACGGTACCGGTGCCTTGCGAACTAGACGAACCATTACCTTTTTCGTCGATCATCGATACATAGAACTGTGGCTGGAGGGTCGATTGTTGAATTTGCATCGAGGAAGTTGCCCCGATCACTTCACCGTTGGCATTTTGCCAAGTGCTGGTCATGACAATGCCGAAACTGACGATCCGTCCCGGCATGACATAGCGGCCTCGCAGGATCGACAGTTCCTGATCATTCAGTTCAATGGGTTTGAACGTCTGTGCCTGGGTCGGCAGGCTGGCGGCCAGGCAAACCAAGGCCAGCCAGATTGGAGTCTTCATTGGAATGCTCCCGGAGCGTCGTGCTCCCTTGTTATTAGAAGAAGTCGCTTTGGATGAATCCGAAATCCATCAACTCTGCGTCTTGCACCGGGCTGAAGGTGTTGATGCGGTTCTTGGCGGTCAGTGGTAGCGGGGGGGTGAGCAACGCATTGGTTTTGTCGTAGCCCTGGCCGATGACGGCAAAGATGATGCCGTTCCAGCCTTTAACAAAGTCGTCGACTTTGTAACGTTTATGACCGAGTACCGGATCTCCGATATAGACCCAGCCCTCATGGACTCTTTGCATGACCACAAAATGTTTGTAGCCACGGATATCCATGAGTACCACCACCGGAATTCTGATCTGGCTCAACGTTTCCGTCGCTACCCGGTAGCCACGGGCCCGCATGCCGATACTTTCCACATAGCGCTTCATGTCGAGCATGGAAAAGCCCTGGACGCGGACAAGATCCTGATCGGAGTGTGCCAGCATGCCTTCGATGATTTGTTCTTCGTTCACGTCCAGCCAATAGGCTTGGCGCAATACGGTCGCCAGCGCAGCTGCGCCGCAACTGAAGTCGGTTTTCTGTTGCACCAGGTCGGCAAATTTACGCTCGCGTATGCTCTGGATCGGCTTATACACCACCGCGCCACCCGGCAGGACGGAAAGCGGCAGTTGTGCAGCCTCGATCACACTGGCCACGCAAAGCAAAAATGCCAAGGCGATAATGCGCATAGTGGGACGCCTTCTGGTTGTGTTGAAAAAGGCCCCCATAAGGGGGCCTCAAGAGACAACAATTAGAACGACTGGTTGGCAATGGACAGCGAGTTGCTTTGTTGGTTACCCACACCGGCAGCCACGTTGACGCCCAGGTTGCCACTGCCGCCATTCACCGAACCGCTCAGGGTTGCAGTGTTGGTCACAGGGTTGGCCCAGCCAGTTGGAGTCAGCACTTGATAGGAATAGGTGTTGCTCAAATCAAATGAACTGCTCTCACTGAAGCTTCCCGCTTTAGCGAACTCGGATTCGGACGATTTGCTGCCCGATTTTTCGAACGAGGAGGCGTTCGATTTCTCGAACGACTTATCGAACGATTTTTCGAACGAGGAATCGCGCGATTTGTCGTACGAGGATTCGTGAGATCTGTCGTACGAGGAGTCACGAGATCTGTCGAACGAGGATTCGCGCGATTTGTCGAACGATTTGTCTACCGATACGTTAAGCGTTGCGTCAAGTGATGCGGTAAGCGATGCATCGGAACTCCTGCTGCGGGTGCGATCGCCATTGCCATTATTGACGGTAGTGGAATGGGAAGCCGCCGCAGCAGCGTCCAACGTAGCGCTCAAGGAAGCATCCAAGGACGCACTCGAAGAACCGCTTGCACTGCTGCTGTTGGAACCGCTTGCAGAACTGCTGTTAGAACCGCTCGCAGAACTGCTGTTGGAACCGCTCGCATTGCTGCTCTTCGAACCGCTTATATCAACGCTAAGGGAACCGCTGGAATTGGAGCTCTTGGCACCGGCGGCGGCCCAGCTCGACGAAGCGCTTTCACTGCCGCTAACTTCGAACGACTTATCTTTAGAGAAACTACCGCTGGCCGTTTTGGTAACCGTAATCGTATCTACGCGGTAGGTCCGATCAGCGTTGTTATTCACTGTCAGGCCAGGACCGCTTTGATTGGCGGAAGCGCTGGCTGATGCGTTACCCAACGGGGAGTTGGAGTTGGCAATTGCCATGGTGTTTTTCTGTTGGTTAAGGTCGCCACCAGCAATGTTGACCCCCATATTGCCGCTGCTGCCATCGGCCGATCCGCTCATAACTGCAGAGTTTTGGGTGCCGTAGTTCCACACCTTGTTGTTGTTGCTGTATTGCGTGACTCGAGCGCTCGCGTCGGCATTGCCGAACACGAAGCTGTTATCGAGGCTGGAGGTGGAACCAGCGTTTGCGATGGCGGCCGCGTTGTCTTGTTGGTTGCCGGCGCCTGCCGCCACGTTGACGCCGACGTTGCCGCTCGCGCCTGAGGCAGAGCTGCTCATCTCGGCAGAGTTTTCAGTCCCTTCGTTGTAGATGCGGTTGCCGGTACTGGTCTGCCTGTCGTGCGCAGTGGCGGTCGCGTCGGTATAGATCCTTGTTGGAGGAGGGGTGTGGTGGCTACCGTTATGGTGGCCACGCCGATCGTTCTGTCCAGCTTGTGCAGCAACAGCCAAGACCGCAGCGATTGCAAAAACCAGAGGTTTTATTGCCATCGAAGGTTTCATGGTGGTTCTCCGTACTTATTTTAGGTTAAGTGTTGTACCTACCTGTTTGGGTCAATCCGTGACCCGTACGCTCAGGGTATTGGCCGTTCGGTTTCCCACCCCGGCGCTCTGGTTCAACTGGATCACCCCACGGCTACCGGTGAAGGCCTGATCGCTGGTAGCGACCTGGCGATAGCCTGGTGCAGAGTCAGTTGGATCGGAGTTGATGATCAGCGTCACGTTCTGTTGCCTGAGGACGCTGTCGTCGATGCTTTGCGGCTGTGTGCTGACGCTTATCCGCAGGGCATTGGCTTGCTGGTTGCTGGCGCCCGCGCTCTGGTTGACGCCCAGTACGCCGGTGCCGTTGCTGAAGGAGTTGCCTTGAATGCTGGATCGAGCATCGATCCTGGGGTCGACCACCGTACGCAGCCGTTGGCGAATCTGTGTGTTCGCGCTGGCTCCATGGCCCACGGCGATAGCCCGGGCGTTAGCCTGTTGCTGTAGGTCGCCGGCAGCCTGGTTGACCCCGAGGTTGCCCTGGTACTGCGTGCCCGAACCGTCGATTTCGGCGTTGTTGATGACGGGAGATTGGGCAAAGGTCGATGCACTGCAAAACATGGCGATAATCAGCAGCGTACGATTCATCTTAACGGTCTCCCGTTATGACTTTCAGAGCACCCAGGCCTTGCTGGACACTTGAATTGACCATGTTGGCAATACCGTTGCCGGCATTTCCCGAACGTCCAGCGGGGAGGTTGGAAAGCTGGGTCTGGTTGCTGATATTGCCGCCCAGGTTGTTGGTGTTTTGAGTGATCATGCCGGAGATGCCTGCACCACTGGCGACACCGGCAAAGTCGCCGTCGCTCAACTCGTTCGTTTGACTGAGGATTTGTTTGGACGGGTTGGCATTGGCAGTCGTGGGGCTAGGATCGGGAATCACCGGCGCACGGGTTGCCATGCGTGGTTGGACATCACGTTTGATAATGATGATGCCGTTGTCAGCTTGTACAGGCAGGCAAACACTTGAGCCCAGTGCGCATCCGATCAGCAGGAGGCAATAGAAGTTGTTTTCAAGTTTCCCCACGGCGGCAATTCCTTCTGTAAGTGGAACGCTGGCCCTTATAGCGTTGGGAGGGAGAGAGCAGAAGGTGTGCCGGTTTTCGTTTTTCTTTTAAAAACAGTTGGTTGGCTTTAATTGTTGAGGTCGGGAAAAAAATTTTGTAACGCCACTGAGACAGAGCCACGCAAAAGTGCCGTTCATGCTGGCGGCATTGCTCGCTAAAGGGCGCTGAAGGCAGGTTGTATCAGTGGCTTAACATTTTCTTGCTGGAGTGCTTGAGCCGCTTTAGCACGCGGGTTTGCGCAGGGGAGGGTGTTTCAGGAATGGACGTTTGCGGCAGGGCGCGGTACCGCTGTCAGGTCTTGAGCAAGCGCGTCACGGCCTCGAATGCTGCATTCTTGCGTTGTTGCCAATCACCTTGCAACACCTGGTAAGGCTGGCGGTGCAGGTCAAGCCAATGGCGGCTGGCCTGGAAAAACGCCTGGCGCTCTGCCAGTTGCGGCTGGCAACGCTGCCCGTCGTCATGCCAGGCCACTGTTTCGGGGCTCAGCAGCAAATGCAGGTCGTAGTGCCGTGCCAGCAATGCTTGCTCGATCCACGTCGGGCAAGCGCCAAACAAAGTCTGGCTCCAGAGGATGTTGCTCAGCAAGTGAGTGTCGAGAATCAGCAAATGCGGCTGCCGGGCGCGTGCCTCGTCCTCCCATTTCAGCTGCCCTCGGGCGATTTCCGGAATGTCGGCCAGGCAGGTGTCTCGTGGGTTTTGTTCGATGAACCAGCGTACATATTCGTCTACCAGGACCCCGCCGAAATGCTGTTGCAGCTCGGCTGCCAGCCAACTCTTGCCGCTGGATTCGGGGCCTGTGAGTACCAGGACTTTCATGTGCGCAACGCCGGATCGGCCCGCCATTCCCGCCAGCCTTGCACGGCAATCAGGGCGAACAGCGCGTAGAGCCCGGCGGTCAGGTACAGGTCTTTGTAGATAAACAGCCCGACGAAAATCACATCCAGGGTGAACCACAGCGGCCAGCATTGAACGCGTTTTTGCGCCATCCATACCTGCGCTACCAGGCTGAAGCCAGTCAGTGCCGCATCGAGCCAGGGTTGTGCGGCATCGGTCCAGTTCGCCATGGCAGCGCCCAGCAACAGACTGCCGACCGCTCCAATGACCAGACTGATAGTGACCGATTTGCCGTCGAGCAGGCTGACCTGCCGACCATGGCGCGCGCACCCCGCGTGCGTCCACTGCCACCACCCATAGAGCTGCAATGCGGCGTAGATCACCTGCAGGAGCATGTCTGAGTAGAGCTTCACCTCAAAAAAGATCCAGCTATAAAGCAGCACCATGACCAGACCGATCGGCCAGCACCAGGGGTTCTGTTTGACCGTCAACCAGACGGCAATGACACCGAGGGCAGCGGCAAACAGTTCAAGCCCGGACATGGAGGTTCCTTGGGGGAAGTCGAAGAGGGGGCGATTGTACCTAATTGCGCAGGCAGGGCTTGTTGTGAATAGAGGCCCCCTGAGGCGAGGGGATTTATCCCCTCACCACAGGGGGCCTCTGTTTGTCTTTTAAAAGGGTTACACCCGGAACTGCTTGAGCAGCCCGTTCAATTGCTCACTCAATTCCTTCAGGTGAACGCTCGCCACGCTCGACTGTTCGGCCGCCAGCGCCGTGCTGTGGGACAAACCGGCCGCCTGGGTGACGTTCTGGTTAATGTCCTCGACCACATGCGCCTGTTGCAAGGTTGCGCTGGCGATGGAGGCGTTCAACCCGTTGAGGTTGCGCAGCGCCTGGGCAATGGCATTCAGGCTTGCACCGGCCAGGCCGGCCTGCTCGATGGTCAACTGCGATGCACGGCTGCTGTCGCTGATCACTTTGACCGCCGCTTCGGAGTGGCTTTGCAGGCGCTCGATCATCGACTGGATCTCGGCCGTGGACTTCTGGGTACGCTGGGCCAGCAGTCGCACTTCATCGGCCACCACCGCAAACCCCCGACCTTGCTCGCCGGCCCGGGCGGCTTCGATGGCCGCGTTGAGGGCCAGCAGGTTGGTTTGCTCGGCGATGGAGCGGATCACTTCGAGGACGCTGCCGATTTGCGTGCTTTCGGCGGCCAGGGTACGAATCACTTCCACCGCCTGATCGATGGTCGACGACAGCTTGTCGATCTGTTGCAGGCTGCCATCGATATTGACCTGACCTTGCTGCGCCTGAGACTCGGCATCGCGCATTTCGCTGGCGGCGTGCTCGGCGTTTTTCGCAACGTCGTGCACGCCATAGGTCACTTCATTGATTGCCGTGGCCACCAGTTCCATTTGCTGGGACTGTTGCTGACTGCGTTGCTGGGCCTGGGCGGCGTCGTTGCCCAGTTCGCTGGAAGACTGTCCCAGGGCACTGGCGGAGACTTGCAGTTCCCTGATCACCAGTCGCAGCTTGGCGGTGAAGGCGTTGAAGTGGCGAGCCAGTTGCGTGACTTCATCCTGGCCATGAGTGTCGAGGCTGCGGGTCAGATCGCTCTCGCCGCTGGCGATGTTGGCCATGGCGTTCACGGTTTCCTGCAGTGGACGCACGATGCTGCGGGCAATCAGGATGACCAGCAGCGCCATGATCAGGGCGATCACCAGCCCCACGAACGAGGCCTTCCAGACCTGGCCATAGAACTCGGCCTGCATGTCATCGATGTACACGCCCGAACCGATCACCCAGCCCCAGGGTTCGAACAGTTTGACGTAGGAGGTTTTTTCTACCGGTGCACTGGCGCCCGGTTTTGGCCAGCGATAGTTGACGGTGCCGGCACCCTTGGACTTGGCGACGGCGACCATTTCGTTAAACAGGGCAAAACCGTCCGGGTCGCGAATCGCCGAGAGGTTCTGGCCATCGAGTTTCGGGTTGGCCGGGTGCATGATCATCACCGGCGTCAGGTCATTGATCCAGAAGTAGTCGTTCTGGTCATAGCGCAAACCGCGAACGGCGCTCAGTGCCTGCTTCTGCGCAGCCTCGCGGGTGAGGGTGCCGGCAGTTTCGAGGTCGTGGTAATAGGTCAGAATGCCACTGGCGGTTTGCACCACATGCTGGGTTTTCTGAGCCTTGGCGTGGTACAGGTCATCGTGAATCTGCTTGAGCATCAAGACGCCCAACGTCAATAGCATCAGGACTGCCACGATCAAGATGAGCCACAATCGCCGGCTGATCGACATACTGCGCAAGCTGTTCATAACGCTGTCACTCCGGTTTCTTTTTCTTGTAATAAATGATCGCCAGCATCCAACCACACTTTGCCGATCGGTCATATCCGACCCAAGTCCAATAACGCGGCAGCGTTAATGAGACTTGTCTGATAGGATTTCGGCCCCGCGCGGAAAAACCTGAATCCAAGTTGATTTTTCACGGAATTTTTATGGTTCCGTCTGGATCCTGTGCGCGCGGGACTTCAGCTAGGCTGATCGCAGTAAACGTTCTGAAAAACTATTAACGGGGCATGCCGTGGCGCATGGCTTCTTGGGGGATTGATGGATCTTTGGACTGCCTTTTCGGCATTGATTCTTGGGGTTGTAGAAGGGCTGACGGAGTTTTTGCCGATTTCCAGTACCGGGCACCAGATCATTGTCGCGGACTTGCTCAACTTCGGTGGCGAGCGGGCCATCGCTTTCAACATTATTATTCAGCTGGGGGCAATTCTGGCGGTGGTGTGGGAGTTCCGCCGCAAGATCATCGATGTGGTGACCGGTTTGCCAACGCAGCCCGGCGCTCGCCGTTTTACTGCAAACTTGCTGATTGCGTTCATGCCGGCCGTGGTACTGGGGGTGATTTTTTCCGACCTGATCCACCAATACCTGTTCAACCCGATCACCGTCGCGACGGCGTTGGTTGTGGGCGGGATCATCATGTTGTGGGCCGAAAAGCGTCAGCATGAAGTGCATGCCGAAACCGTTGATGACATCACGTGGAAAGACGCCCTGAAAGTCGGCTTCGCCCAGTGTCTGGCGATGATTCCCGGGACGTCACGCTCCGGCTCGACGATCATTGGTGGCTTGTTGTTCGGGCTGTCGCGCAAGACCGCTACCGAGTTTTCGTTCTTTCTGGCGATGCCAACCATGGTCGCTGCGGCGGTTTACTCGGGCTACAAATACCGCCACCTGTTCGTCCCGTCGGATTTTCCGGTGTTCGCAATCGGCTTCGTCACTGCGTTCATCTTTGCAATGATCGCCGTCAAGGGCTTGCTCAAGTTCATCGCCAGCCACAGCTACGCAGCGTTTGCCTGGTATCGCATCGCGTTCGGCCTGGTCATCCTGGCCACCTGGCAGTTCGGCTGGGTCGACTGGACCGCGGTCAAGCCATGAATGATGGCAGCGCGCGCAATAAGGCCGGACGCAAGCCTGGTGGAGAGATCCAGCAACCACGGCTGAAACTGCTGGTGTTCGCGGTCCTGTGCGTGCTGCCGCTGTTCGGCTCGATGTCGTTGTGGCTGCGCGGGGTTTCGGTGATCCCCCTTGGGGCGTACGGGATTGTCAGCGTGCTGGCGTTCTTGCTGTACTGGAGCGACAAGCGCAAGGCGCGCGCCGACCATTGGCGCACACCCGAGAACGTGCTGCATGCGGTGGAACTCGCCGGCGGCTGGCCCGGTGCCTTACTGGCCCAACAGGTGTTTCGGCACAAGACGCGAAAGCTCTCGTTTCAGTTGGTGTTCTGGATCATCGTGCTGATGCATCAGGTGTTCTGGATCGACCAGCTGTTTCTCGGCGCCCACCTGTTCGCGCTGCTTTAAAGCAGCAGTCCGACCTGGGTGCGCTTGGGCAACTTGCTGACCACCAATTGATGGGAACGCTGCAACAAGCCTTGGAGCTCTTCAGGGCCCAACGGGTAGGGCGTTTCCATGATGATCCACTGAGCCCGTGCCAGATACGGCGCCGGGCGGATTCCCGGGCGGTCGCAATGACCGAGAAACAAATCCTTGTCGACCTTGAAGGCCAGGGATTCGCCCCGCAGATTCTGCAAGGCGAACATCTTGTTCCCCGCAATCGAAAACACCCGTACGCCACCCCATTTGTAGTCTTCCCGCGCACCCGGCAGCGCGAGACAGAATTGCGCGACATCCTCTTCGCTCATACGCCCTGCCTTCATATCAGTCGGTCCCCACAGGCATT
The DNA here is from genome assembly GCF_000968015.1 of Pseudomonas fluorescens. Lineage (GTDB taxonomy): Bacteria > Pseudomonadota > Gammaproteobacteria > Pseudomonadales > Pseudomonadaceae > Aquipseudomonas > Aquipseudomonas fluorescens_W. The sequence goes on along the minus strand of NZ_LACH01000041.1, from coordinate 53,961 downwards.
GAATGATTCAATCAAATGGTCGAGCCAGGCGCGTACGGCCGGCATCACCCCGCGCCGATGAGGGTAGACCGCTTGCAGCCAGCCGCCCGGCAACGACCAGTCAGGCAGCAACTGCACCAACGAGCCGTTTTCCAGTTCCTGCTCGCAATACATCATCGGCAGCATGGTAAAACCCTGGCCGGCGAGGGTGCAGGCCTTGCGCACGATAAAATCGTCGATGCCCAATCGCGCTTCGAGGGTGAGATCGCAGCTTTTGCCCTGTTGGTCGAGCATGCGGATATGCACCAGGCGGTCAGCTTCCAGGGCGCCGAGCACGGGCAGGTTTTTCAGGTCTTCGGGGTGGTTGATTTCACGTCCGTGCAAAAACGCGGGGCTGGCGACCATTGCCATCTGCGCCTGGCGCAAACGCCGGGTGACCAGCAGCGGATCCTCATCGCCCAACTCACGCACCCGCAGCGCGACATCGACACCCTCGGTCACCAGGTCGACGCGGCGGTTGAGCAACATGACCTCCAGTTGAACCTGAGGATACTTCTCAAGGAAATCGCTGATCACTGTCGGCAGAATTTCGTGGGCCAGCCCGACGGGGCAGGACACCCGCAAACGTCCGCGAGGTTCACTGGACATGCTGGCGACGGCTTCGTCCGCCATCTCGGCTTCCAGCAGCATCGCCTGACAGTGCCGCAGGTAGCGTTCACCCACGGCGGTCAACTTCAATTGTCGGGTCGTGCGTTGCAGCAGGCGCGCGCCGAGACGCTCTTCCAGCTCGGCGATGCGCCGCGACAACCGCGACTTGGGAATCCCGAGCAAACGCCCGGCCGCCGCGAAGCCACCGGCTTCAACCACCTTGGCGAAATAGTAGAGATCATTAAGGTCTTGCATGGTGTGAGCTCGATTGTTCTATCAGTGGGACGAACTATCGCATTGTTGCAGTCTAATCAGCTATTGGTTTCGCCTGTAGGATTCTCTCCATCAGATCGCCTTGTAGCGATCCTCACCTGGAGATCCCACATGAAACTGCTGCATATCGATTCGAGCATTCTTGGTGACAACTCGGCTTCCCGTCAGCTGAGCAGCGAAGTCGTTAAAGCCTGGCAAACCGCCGAGCCGACTGCCGTGGTGACCTACCGCGACCTGGCCGCCGATGCCATCAGCCATTTCTCCGCCACCACCCTGGTTGCCGCCGGTACCACTGCTGAACTGCGCAACGCTGCGCAGCAACACGAAGCCGAGCTGAGCGCCACTACCTTGGCCGAATTCCTCGCCGCCGATGCCGTGGTAATTGCAGCTCCGATGTACAACTTCACCATCCCGACCCAACTCAAGGCCTGGATCGACCGCATCGCCGTTGCCGGTCAGACCTTCCGTTACACCGAAGCCGGCCCTGAAGGCCTGTGCGGCGGCAAGAAAGTCGTGATCGTATCGACTTCCGGCGGTCTGCATGCGGGTCAGGCGACTGGTGTTGCTCACGAAGAGTACTTGAAGGTGCTGTTCGGCTTCATCGGCATCACTGACATCGAGTTCGTCCGCGCCCATGGTCTTGCCTACGGTGACGAAGTCCGCACCAAAGCCATGAGCGACGCTCACACGCAAATCAGCGAGCAGTTGTTCGCCGCTGCGTAAGGCTTCTGTAAAGAAAATCAAACAGCCCGAGCAACATCCAAAAAACTCTGTATTCTGATCACGCAAGTGTCAGATACGGAGTTTTTTGTTTCTGGCTGTTTCAGATTTTCATTAATAGTGGCCCGAGTTATGCAGTCGAGGGTTAACGTCCCCGGTCAGTAGCCAGGTGGAGCCTCCCATGGTGCGTCTTTGTGCAGCTTTACTGATTTGCCTGCTCAGCAGCCTGAATTCAGTGCACGCCGCGCCTGTGCCGCAGCCTCGCTGGAGCGTCGGCTTCCATGAGATGAGCTTTCTCGACCCTCTGGACTTGCAGCCGATGCGCGCCATCGCCTTCTACCCCTCCAGTGACAAGGAGCACTCCAGCATCCTCGAGGGCTACACGGTTGAAGCGGGCGAAGACACCCGAGTCGCCATCGGTCGTTTCCCGATGCTGATGTTGTCCCACGGCAACACCGGAACCCCGCTGGCCTTGCACGACCTTGCCACGTCGCTGGCACGCAAAGGGTTTGTGGTGGTGGCGGTAATCCATCCCGGTGACAACTCCAAAGACCACAGCCGCCTCGGTACTTTAAGTAACCTTTACGGTCGGCCCATCCAGATTTCCGAAGCCATTACCGCGACGCTGGGCGATCGTATGCTCGCGCCCTTCGTCAATGCCGATCAGGTCGGTGTGATCGGTTATTCGGCGGGTGGGGAGACAGCGCTGATTCTGTCCGGCGCCACGCCAGACCTGGACCGTCTGCGCCGTTATTGTCAGGAGCGCCCGGACGACCGCGATGCTTGCAACACCCAAGGTGAATTGATTGTCGACCGTGATGACTTGCAGCCGGTGGCTGATCCCCGGGTTCGCGCCTTGCTGCTCATGGCACCGCTGAGCCTGAAGTTTGGCCGCCATACCCTGGCCGACGTGCATGTGCCGGTGCTGCTATACAGTGGCGACGGCGACAAACTGGTGGCGTTCGACAAGAATGCCGCCGCCCTGGCGCGCAAACTGCCGATTGCACCGGACTTCAAGTTGCTGGCCGGGGCAGGGCACTTTGTATTCCTGGCGCCGTGCAATGAAGAGCAAATCCTCGCCATGCCGGCACTGTGCACCGATGCCGATGGCGTCGATCGCAAAGACATCCATCGCAACATGGTGTCCGAAGCCGGGCGTTTCTTCTCTCATGCGCTTGGCAAACCGACCCGGGCCGGAATGCAGACCGCCGACCAGTGAAATTCACACCATTCCTGTAGGAGCTGTCGAGTGAAACGAGGCTGCGATCTTTTGACTTTGATTTTTTAAAAAACAAGATCAAAAGATCGCAGCCTCGTTTCACTCGACAGCTCCTACAAGGATCGCGGCCGATCAGGCCATTGCGCGGCGCTTCAGTAACAGGGTCAAACCGAGTCCGGTCACCGACAACAGCGCCGCGCTGAAGAAAATCCACGTGTACCCCAGGTTCAACGCCACCGCGCCCATCAACGGCCCGGCAATCGCCAGCGCCAGATCGAAAAACACCGCGTAAGCACTCAGTCCCGCCCCGCGACTGGAGTTGGGCACTTGCTTGATCGCTTCGACCCCCAGCGCCGGATACACCAGTGACAGACCGAATCCGGTCAGGCCTGCGCCGATCAGTGCATAACCAGTCGAAGGCGCGAGCCACAGCAACACCAGGCCCACCGTTTCAATGCACATACAGGCAATGGCCGAAGTGAATCCACCGAAACGGCTGATGCTGGAGATGAACAACAGTCGAGCCAGAATGAAACACACACCGAACACCGTCAGGCAATAAGCTGCGCCGGTCCAGCCACGGCTGACGTAATACAGGGTAATAAAGGTGGTCAAGGTGCCGTAGCCAATGGAGGCGAGGCTCAGGCTCGCGCCGAACGGCGCAATACGCCCGAACACCGCCCAGAACGGCAGGCGCTCGCCGCGAATCACCGGCACCGAGGGTTTGTTTCGGATTAGCAACAGCGCCGCCAGCGCCAGCACCGACAGCGCGATCCCAAGACTGGTGAACCCCAGCTCGCCGACCATCACCACGCCCAGCGGCGCACCAATGGCGATGGCGCCGTAGGAGGCGATGCCGTTCCAGGAGATCGAGCGCGCGGTATGTTCAGCGCCCACCTGACCCATGCACCAACTGATGGTGCCGACCCCGATCAAGCCTTGGGCAACGCCCAGCAACAAGCGGCCAGCGATCAGGATCACCAGGCTCAGCAACGGAAAGCTTTGCAGCAGCGTTGAGATCAGCGTCAGCACGCCGCTCAACACAATCCCCGATAAGCCGTAAACAATCGCTCGTTTGGTACCGATGTTGTCCGACATGCGCCCGGCCATCGGGCGGCTGAGCAAGGTGGCCAGGTATTGCGAGCCGATGGTCAGCCCCGCGATGATCGCGCTGAAACCCAGCTGTTCGTGGACATACCCCGGCAACACCGCAATGGGCAGGCCGATGCAGAGGAAGGCAATAAAGGTATAAAAGACGATGGAGACGATCTGCAGAGTGATCGCCACGGAGCTTTGTGGGGGCAGTTGCTGCGCAGACATGAGGACTCGTTCGCGGGCGGCGGTAGGAGAACTGCATCATGGCGCGGTCATGAAATAAAAGGAAGCAGGCTAACGAAAATCACAAGATCGCAGCCTCGTTTCACTCGACAGCTCCTACATTGGAATGCGCTCTCTGTAGGAGCTGTCGAGTGAAACGAGGCTGCGATCTTGTGATCTTAAAAAAAAAGCCCCGTCACCAGGACAGGGCTTTTCATTTATAGCGAACGCTTAGAACACAACACCCTGGCTACGCAGGTAGTCGTCATACGTGCCGCTGAAGTCGATCACGCCGCTTGGGCTCAACTCGATGATGCGGGTGGCCAGGGACGATACGAACTCACGGTCGTGGCTGACGAAGATCAGCGTGCCCGGATAGTTCTCCAGCGCCAGGTTCAGCGCCTCGATGGATTCCATGTCCAAGTGGTTGGTTGGTTCGTCCATGATCAGCACGTTCGGCTTTTGCAGGATCAGTTTGCCGAACAGCATGCGACCTTGCTCACCACCGGAGATGACCTTGACCGACTTGAGGATCTCATCGTTGGAGAACAACATCCGGCCGAGGGTGCCGCGAACGATTTGCTCGCCGCCCTGGGTCCATTGGCCCATCCAGTCGAACAGGTTGCAGTCGTCTTCGAAGTCGTGCGCGTGGTCCTGGGCGTAGTAGCCCAGTTCCGCGGCGTCGGTCCACTTCACGGTACCGGCATCCGGGGTCAGTTCGTTGACCAGGGTGCGCAGCAGGGTGGTTTTACCGATACCGTTCGGGCCGATGATTGCCACGCGCTCCCCGGCTTCAACCTGGAAGCTGAAGTCTTTGAACAATGTCTTGCCGTCGAAGCCTTTGGCCATGCGCTCGACGATGACCGCCTGACGGTGCAACTTCTTGGTTTGTTCGAAACGGATGAACGGGCTCACACGGCTCGAAGGCTTGACTTCAGCCAGTTGGATCTTGTCGATCGCCTTCGCGCGGGAAGTGGCCTGCTTGGCTTTCGAGGCGTTGGCCGAGAAGCGGCTGACGAACGATTGCAGCTCGGAAATCTGCGCTTTCTTCTTGGCGTTGTCCGACAGCAGTTGCTCGCGGGACTGGGTCGCCACGGTCATGTACTCGTCGTAGTTGCCCGGGAACAGGCGCAGCTCGCCGTAATCCAGGTCAGCCATGTGGGTGCACACGCTGTTCAGGAAGTGACGGTCGTGAGAGATGATGATCATCAGGCTGGAGCGCTGGGTCAGGATGTTTTCCAGCCAGCGGATGGTGTTGATGTCCAGGTGGTTGGTCGGTTCGTCGAGCAACAGCACTTCAGGATCGGAGAACAGCGCCTGAGCCAGCAATACGCGCAGTTTCCAGCCCGGGGACACTTCGCTCATCGGGCCGAAATGCTGCTCGATGCCGATACCCAGGCCCAGCAGCAGTTCGCCGGCGCGGGATTCGGCAGTGTAGCCGTCCATTTCGGCGAACTCGGTTTCCAGCTCGGCCACGGCCATGCCGTCTTCTTCAGTCATTTCCGGCAGCGAGTAGATACGGTCGCGCTCGGCCTTGACCTTCCACAGCTCTTCGTGACCCATGATCACGGTATCGATCACGGTGAATTCTTCGTACGCGAACTGGTCCTGGCGCAATTTACCCAGACGCACGTTCGGCTCGAGCATGACCTGGCCGCCGGACGGCTCGAGGTCGCCGCCGAGGATTTTCATGAAAGTCGACTTGCCGCAACCGTTGGCGCCGATCAGGCCGTAGCGGTTGCCCGCGGCGAATTTGACCGAAACGTTTTCGAATAGCGGCTTGGCGCCGAACTGCATCGTGATGTTAGCTGTAGAGATCAAAGGTTTTTCCTGCGAAGCATTCAGAGTAGCTAGGGTTGCGGCAGTACCGATTCAGTACCCGTTTCCGGTTTTCGAACCACAGGAAATGCATCCCGGTCAGAAGCGGAAGGTCCATCTGGCAATAAGTGGACAGCAGCATATGGAGCGCTTGGCCCGAGTCGAAGTGCGCTGAGACGGGGTTCATTCCCGTCATCAACCAAGGGGGGCGCGTAATGTTTGGCGGCGATTGTACTGGTCTGGCTCTTTAAACGATAGGGCGTTAAGGCCGCACGGCCACTTTGGCAGCATCAGTGGACAGATTTTCACATCTGAAGGTTAACTATTGGTTACAAACTGCGGCTAAAATGCCATCTATCACCTGATGCCGACAGGCGGCATAGGCTCAAGGACGCGTCCTTCGGGACCGTTGTTTCATATTCAGACGCTGCACAAGACCCTTGGGCCGATTGGCCGGCAAGGGGCGCAGTATGTTCACTTCTGACGTGTGACGATTTTTTGTGAAATTGATCATTGCCGCTATTTACGTTGTTTCCATTGCGTATGTTCACTTGCGCGGACGTGTGCGTCACAAGCTCGGCCGCCAACTGAGCGACCATTCGACATTTCTGGCGCCGATTAACTGCTTCCTTTATCTGTTCTCGAAAATCCCCAACAAGCCTTATCTCAATCCAGCCGATTTCCCTGATCTGAGTCCGCTGCAAGACCACTGGGAAGAAATTCGCGCCGAGGGCCAGAACCTGCTCAGGGCCGGGGAGATCAAGCGCTCGAATCAATACGACGACGTCGGCTTCAACTCGTTTTTCAAGACTGGCTGGAAACGTTTTTACCTGAAGTGGTACGGCGACAGCCATCCTTCGGCCATGAAACTCTGCCCGCGCACCACCGAACTGGTGCAAAGCATCGGCTCGATCAAGGCTGCGATGTTCGCCGAGTTGCCAGCGGGTTCCAAACTGGTCCGTCACCGCGATCCGTATGCCGGTTCCTACCGCTATCACCTGGGCCTGGAAACGCCGAACGATGCTGGTTGCTACATCAACGTCGATGGTGAGAACTACCATTGGCGCGACGGTGAAGCGGTCATGTTCGACGAGACCTTCATTCATTACGCCGAAAACACCACCCAACAGAACCGCATCATTCTGTTCTGCGACGTTGAGCGGCCGATGAAGTACCGCTGGGCGGCGGCGTTCAATGGCTGGTTCAGCCGTAACGTGATGTCGGCGGCGGGCGCACCGAACGATGCGAGTGACAAGACCGGTGCTATCAACCGCTTGTTCGCCAAAATCTACAAGATCCGCCTTCGCGGCAAAGCGCTGAAGAAGCGTAATCGCAAGCTCTATTACCTGGAGAAGTGGGCGATTTTTGGTGGTTTGCTGGCGATTCTCGTGCTGATCTGAATGTAGTGTCGCGGCAGATAAAGCCATCGCGAGCAAGCTCGCTCCCACAGTTAACCGCGATCCCCTGTGGGAGCGAGCTTGCTCGCGATGGGGCCATAACATTCACCGCAAATTTATCAATCAGCCACGAGAAGTCTTCGTGGCTTTTTTGTTTGCGGCGGGTTTCGTTTTACCCGCACTCTTGCCCCCAAGACTGCGTTTAAGCAGTTCGGTCAAATCAATAACATCCGCGGTTTTCCGTTCCTCTTCACCCGTCGCCGTCTCGACATCCTCAATCTTGCCTTCATTAGCCTTCTTCTCGACCAGCGCCATGATCTTGTCTTCAAAACTGTCGCGATAGTCGTCTGGTTTCCAGTCGGCGCTCATGTCCTGAACCAGACGCTTGGCCATCTCGAGTTCGCCCTTGGCCAGTTCCGGTTTGGTCACTTCACTGCCCAACTCCAGCGTATCCAGACTTCGCACTTCGGCGGGCCAGCGCAGCATCACCAATACCATTGCCGATTCCAGCGGCATCAGCGCGGCGAGGTGCTGACGCGTGTGCAGCACAACATGAGCGAGGGCGACTTTATTGGTCTTGCTTAGCGTTTCGCGTAACAGCGCATAGACCTTGCCACCGCGTTTATCCGGCGCGAGGTAGTAGGGCGTATCGATGTTTTGCAGGGGAATCTGGTCGCTGTCGACAAAGGAAAAGATGTCGATGGTCTGAGTGGACAGCGGGTGCGCCGACTTGATTTCCTCTTCACTGAGGACCACATACCGACCCTTTTCATACTGCACACCTTTAACGATGTGTTCCTTGGTCACTTCCTTGCCGGTGACCTTATTGACGCGCTTGTAGCCCACCGGGTCCATGCTGCGGCTGTCGAGCCAGTCGAAATCCACTCCTTGCGAGGACGTCGCCGAGACCAGCGCCACAGGGATATGCACCAGACCGAAACTGATCGCGCCTTTCCAGATTGCCCGTGCCATGGTCGTCTTCTCGCGAGTGATGTTCAGGTGACCTGTGACGCTGTGCAAAAGTTTCAGCGGGCTGCGGCCCGGTCCTGCGGGCGTATCGGCGGTCGCGTCAACTCGTGTTACATCTTGTGAAGGAGGTTTTAGTTAACAAATCCGAACCCCGGGCGTAGCGTGATATCGAAGTTCCTATCCACGCTGATGTCGCGAGGCTCCCCATGAACAGATTTGTGCTCGGCTGCACCGCGTTGGCGTTGAGTGGCGTGCTGAGCCATCTGGCCCAGGCTGATACTGCGTCGCTACCTTCTTCATTGCTGTTGGCCCAGAGCCCGACGGGCCACACCAGCAATCCTTACAACAGCCCGATTCGCCGGGCCAACCCCAACAGCATGCAAGGCACGCAACCCAGCGCGCCGGCCATCCGTGGCCCAAACACAGTGCCCGTGCCGCGGCCACCGACGCTTGATAACGGTGGCATCGGCAACCGCTATCCCCAGGATCGCTCGCCTTCCGTCACTCCACCGAAATTCATTCCCAATCCGCCTCATCGAGACGCAGACACCAGCAACCGTTGAACGGCACGACAGCGTTCTTGCCAGCCATTCGAACGACAAAAGGAATCGTCCATGTTGCGTAAAACCCTTCAGGCCACACTGTGTGCCAGCGCACTGATCACCGTCACGGCGCCCGTTTTCGCAGCGCCAACCCAGAATTTTAAAAGCGAACAGGGCACCCTTGAGGTGACGACAATGACCCAGGGGCTCGAACATCCCTGGGCCTTGGCGTTTCTTCCCGATCGCCAAGGGATGCTGGTGACCGAACGGCCCGGCAACCTGCGGGTCGTCAGCGCCGACGGTAAACTTTCCGCTCCGCTCAGTGGTGTGCCAAAGGTTTGGGCCAAGGGGCAGGGCGGCTTGCTGGATGTAGCGTTGTCGCCCGACTTCAAGCAGGACCGCACGGTCTACTTGTCTTATGCCGAAGGTGGCGGTGAGGGCGACAAGGCCGGGACGGCGGTTGGTCGCGGACGTCTGTCTGACGACCTGACAGCCATCAAGGATTTCAAAGTGATCTTTCGCCAGGAGCCCAAGCTTTCGCTCGGTAACCACTTTGGCTCGCGCCTGGTATTCGATCGCGACGGCTATCTGTTCATCACCCTTGGCGAGAACAATGACCGGCCGACCGCCCAAGACCTCGACAAGCTGCAAGGCAAGGTCGTGCGGATCTACCCGGACGGCAAGGTGCCGGATGACAACCCCTTTGTCGGTCAGGCCGGCGTACGCCCGGAAATCTGGTCCTACGGCCAGCGCAATCCGCAAGGCGCGGCGCTCAATCCCTGGACCGGCACTCTATGGGAAAACGAACACGGCCCTCAGGGTGGCGATGAAATCAACATCATCGAGCGTGGCAAGAACTACGGCTGGCCGATGGCAACCCATGGCATCAACTATTCCGGCCAGCCGATTCCGGAAGCCAAGGGCAAGACCGCCGAAGGCACCGTCGCCCCGCACCATGTCTGGGAAAAGTCCCCCGGCCTCAGCGGCATGGCGTTCTACGATGCTGACCGCTTCAAGGCCTGGCAGCACAACGTGTTTATCGGCGCGTTAGTGAGCCAGGAGTTGATCCGCTTGCAGTTCGACGGCGACAAGGTCGTTCACGAAGAGCGATTGCTGGGCGAACTCAACAAGCGCATTCGCGATGTGCGGCAAGGCCCGGACGGGTATTTATATGTGCTGACCGATGAGGATGACGGGGCGTTGTACAAGATCGGACTGAAGTAGCCGACACCTGTAGCAACTGGCGAAGCCTGCTAATGGGAGCTGGAGTGATGGTGCTCGGGCTCAGGCGGTTGGCGAAGTAGCTTTGGCGGCTGTCGGATTGCCTTCGCGAGCAGGCAATCTCAACGGTACAACAACTCCTGGATCAGACCTCTTGAGGTGCCTGACCAGACTTTCTCCGATCCTGCAGGCCACGGACCACGAGGTACAACAGCGGCCCGATGGAGACGAAAATAGCGGTGATCAAAAGGTAGGGAGCCACCGACCATCCCGACTGCCCCCGCTTGCGCGCGTCCGTATACATCCAGATGCCTGCTAGCGTCGCCAGCAGGTACAAATCAATCACCACCTGCGCCGTGTCGGGGCGCGACATCAGGCTGAGGCCGAAGTCGATCAATGACTGTTCGGCCTGAAGCATCACCGAAACGGTGTAGCCGGCGAACGCGAGCAGGGCAATGAGGGGCAGGGCGACAGACTTCATGGTTTCCTTCCTTGGGACAATGAGCAGAGTCGTCAGCCTACAGAGGCCGAGGAAAATTGGCCATTGACTTGCCATCAGCGTCCGGTTAATTTTCGGGCATGACTTCCACTGTATTGCGCTGCCAGCCAAGCATTATTACCGCCATTCCTTATTTGGCGGGCTAGCTCACGACTGCAGCACCCAACCCGCCCTAGAGGCGGGTTTTTACTTTCTACCTCCTGGGTCTTGAACCAACGCCGACCGGCGTAGGAGCTGCCGAAGTCTGCGATCTTTTGATCTTTCTTGCGGACGCCAAGATCAAAAGATCGCAGCCTTCGGCAGCTCCTACACACAGTCGGTGCATGACAGGAGACAACCATGAGCAGCACCACCGCCCAGCAGACCTTGCTAGAGCACTACGTGAAAAAGATCCTCGCCGCGCCCGTGTACGAACTCGCCGTGCGTACGCCGCTGCAACCGGCACCCGCGTTGTCCGAGGCGCTCGGTAATCAAATCCTGCTCAAACGCGAAGACCTGCAACCGACCTTTTCCTTCAAGATCCGCGGCGCTTACAACAAACTGGTGCAGTTGAGCGATGAGCAAAAGGCTCGCGGGGTCATCACCGCTTCCGCCGGTAATCATGCTCAAGGCGTGGCATTAGCGGCCCGTGAACTGGGCGTTGCGGCGACCATCGTCATGCCGTGTACGACGCCGGAACTGAAGGTGCTGGGTGTGCGCAGCCGGGGCGCCGATGCAGTGCTGCACGGTGAGAGTTTTCCGTTTGCGCTGGACTATGCCTTGAACCTGGCGCGGCAAACCGGTCGCACTTTTGTTTCGCCCTTCGACGACCCGGACGTGATCGCGGGGCAGGGCACGGTGGCCATGGAAATCCTGCGTCAGCATCAAGGTCCACTGGACGCGATCTTCGTCCCGGTGGGGGGTGGCGGCCTGATCGCCGGCATCGCGGCGTACGTCAAATACTTGCGACCTGAAGTCCGCATCATTGGCGTCGAGTCGGAGCATTCCGCCTGTTTATATGCGGCATTACAGGCCGGCGAGCGAGTTGTCCTGCCGACTGTAGGCACTTTCGCCGACGGTGTGGCCGTCGCACAGATCGGTGCTTATGGTTTCGACGTCTGCCGGTTTTGCGTCGATGAGGTGTTGACCGTCAGCAACGACGAACTCTGCGCCGCCATCAAGAATATCTACGACGATACCCGCTCGATCACCGAACCTTCCGGTGCCTTGGCGGTGGCCGGAATCAAGAAGTACGTGGCGCAGACCGGTGCCCGTGGCCAGACACTGGTAGCCATCGACTCGGGCGCCAATATCAATTTCGACAGTTTGCGCCATGTGGCCGAGCGCGCCGCATTGAGCGGCGCCCCGGCGTGAGCGGTGTCAGGCCAGCAGCGGGCGCAAGAAGGTCCGCTCGTAACTGACGATAAACTTCTTCTCGACCAGCGAAGCTACAAGCGCGGTGCTTTCGGCGTCAGTCATCGCGATATGCCGGTAGCTTTCGTAGTCCGCCAGCGAAGGAAAGCTGAACAGGCAGTAGGCGATATTGCTCGCGCCCTCGGAAGGCAGGAAGTACCCGTGGTGCGTACCGCCCAAACGCTCGACGATGCCGAGCCACGCCTTGGCGTAGGCTTCGAATTCGCTGAGTTGATACGGATCGATCACATATTTGACGTGGCAGGTAATCAAAATGGCGCTCCTGTAACGGGATAGAACGGTTATTCCTGAACGGCTTTCTCGACCTTGCTCGACGCTGACCAGATCCGGTAGCGGACTTCGATGTCTTTGGGCACGTAGAGCACGATAGGCAGTTTGCTGTTGTAGCGCAGCATGAAACCGTCACCAACCACCGGCACAAAGTCCTTTTTACTTTTACCGTCCGGGCAGGCCATTTGCGTACTCATCGGGCCGATGACTTTTTCCAGTCGGTAGAACGGGTAGCCCCAGCCTTCGAGGTTTTTCTCCTCGAGAATGCCTCCCAGGCGTTGGCGATTGCAGTCGACGGTCAGGGTTTTGCCAGCGAGCACTTCGACCTGGAAGCTGTCTTCCTGAGTCTGTTGGGCAACGTGAATGACCTGGCGGGTGAAACCGCTCTCGGGCTTCGGAAACGGCGCAACTTCTTCGAGTTTCGAGGCGTGAGCGATGGTCGACAGCCCGGCAAAAATCAGCCCGACGGTAGTGATACAGGTCAAAGAACCCATGGTGCCTCCTTGCGTGCGAGTGGGGTCAGCGGATACTGATTTGATTGGCCGCATTCTTACTGGCGTCGTCGGCCAATGCAAACTTGACGCTGGATGTATGCAAATTGCAGGGGCACCACAACGCCTTTCTTGCGTATTGCATGGGCTATTTACGCGCAGTTTCGCTAAATCGTTGATTTGCCGATGAGCTGCAGTGCGAAATCCTAGGCATGTTTTATGCTGTAGCTGGTCTTAAGCTGACCGGGGATTTCATTGCGTCAGTATCGATCGTTGCTTGGAAGTCTCACATAAAGGAGAGGGTCGACATGTTTCTTTCTGCCTTGGAACTTCGCAATATCATTGAAAGCAGTTTTTTGCCGAAACGTTGTCAATGCACGCTGTCGCCGGACCTGTCGATGACCGTTAAGGTGTATTCCGATCGTGAAACCGATCATCTCGATCTGGTGAAGACAGGAATAAATGCCAAACAGCTAAATGGTTGCCGGGAAATCAATGACCTGATCGCTGGGCTGCGTTCTGACATGCAGCACCAAACCATTGCCCAGACCCTGCATCCAGACAGAAAAGCGCTTTAACCCACGGTTTCGAGTTCCATCGACACGCGCTTGGTCTGGAGAAACGCCAGGCCGAGCGCCAGTTCGACCACCACTGCAAGCAATATGCCCGGGCCGGCATGGCCATTGAGCCATTCGCCGAAGCCCAGTGCTGCCAGCCCCCAGCAGCCGACCATGAAACCATTGGTCAGCGCATGGCGGGTGATCGAAGGTGCCTCGTTTCGAACCAGATAAAACATCACGCCCAATGCCGCGAACAGCATTGCACTGCGCCGCGCAACAACGCCCACCGCCAACGAATATTCGATGCTCCAGATCGACAGCAACCAGTCGGGCATCAAACCCCAGACCAGGGCCAACAGAAAACACAGCGCGGCGGTAAAAGTCGACAAGGCACGAAACGATAACTGCATGGCGAATCCTTGCGGCAGTGGAGGGGAGGCGCTAGAGCATAGCGCCAGAACCCCTCACAGGAATACCGCAACGTGTTGAATCAGACCTTTCAGTCAGTTCTGATAACTGCAGGCGTCGGAAAGTTTACGGTAGGAGATTTCCGCAGGCTTGCCCGAGGTGCTATCGATGTACTTCATGTCGGCTGTGACCACTTTGCAGTCCAGCGTCTGCGGTTCGGTCAAGGTAATGACCTTGCCCACGTGAAGCGGCATACCGTAGTGGTACGGCACCGCCTGGGAGCTGGAAGTGTCATTGGCCTGAGCCAGTCCGGCAAACGCGGTGCAGGCGAGGGCGGTGGTGATCAGCAAGGTGCGCATGTTCATGAACGATCTCCGATGCAGGCTAAAGTCAGCTCGACATTTAGGCGTCGAACCTGCCGCACTGGGCGTCAGAGAACTCTGAGGGCGTGCGGTCCAGTAAAGTTTTGGACCGCGGGGTTAAGCGATGGTTAACCCGACTGAATGCCGCCTGTCGTAAGGAGGTTTCTGTCAGAGGTTTCATGTAGGTAAAAAAACTGAGGGAGCTTCGGCGAGTTCCTACACGCTCGGACTCTTTGTCGTCTTTCGCCTGCCGGTCACTAACGCTTACTGTTTGGCGTCGCTGCAAAATCAGCGAACAGGTTTGGTCACCTGATTAACACTGCACATATGTGCCATCATTCGCGCTGCGGACTTCTACGTCTCGTAGTGCGTTGCAATGGTGGCTGTGTGCAGGACGCTTTCGGGCGAGCCGTTTTGAGTGTTAGCGGTTGACCAAGCCTGTACACAGCCGCCTCCATCGTTTGGTCACGGTGCTGGCGATTACTAATTAATGCTCGAGTAATTACTATGCCAACGCTAAATCCATTTCCCGATCGCTATCGCTCAATCAAAAGCAGCGTTACCGACTCAAACCCAATGGTCATCGATACACAGGCCAATCCCCAAGACATCCTCGAAGCCGCTTTACAGCGTGTCCGAGCCGCCAGCCAGTTACTTGAAACGCTCCATTGCCAGTGTTTCAAGAACGGTGATGTTCAAGATATTCCGCACATTACTCACGCGCTTTATCTGCTGACGCAGGATGGGAGCGATTTGCTGCTGGTTGCGCAGCAGCAGATGATGGGGTGGAAGGCTCCGGTCTGACGGTACCGCAGTACTAAACAAGCCAGTCTCCTGTGGAACTGGCTTGTTTTGCGGGGCGCACCGAGTAAATGTTTCCTGAGAACTACGCTGTTCTCAGGTCACTGCTGCGTACATCAGGAATCATCGCGAGCTGGACCTCGACTTTGTTTTCTTTTTTCGCCATCCAGCGATCTACGTTGATTTTATGTTCCGGTGCCTGAGTGGCTGAGCCGTAAACGTCCTCGGGCGTCAGTTTAAGGAAGCTCATGGTATGAATCCGTTGTCGGGACGTATCCAGTCGTCCTATTTCCGCTCTCAACAAATTCGCCTCTTGCTGGGATTGCCGACGGTCAGATTGGGAAGCGAACCTCAGTTCGGATTCTTTCGACTTAAGACGGTCCTGCATCTCTTGCAGTTGGTAGTAAATCTGGTCGTACTCTGTTTTGGTCACCACCGTCGTTCCGCTTTCCTGGGTTTGCTGACAACGGCGCAATGTTGCCCAAGCGTAAGGAATGTAGGAGGGCACCATGAAGTGATCGCCCATCTGGAACAGTTGCAGCACAAAAGCGTCGCGGTCAGGCATGTCTCCGAACTTTTTTATAGCTTTGGTGCAAGCCGCTTCTTCGATGGAGTCGCAACCCGGATCCCAGAGTACAGCGGATTGCTCACGCCCTTTGAAGTGGACGGGCATGAAATGGTGCAAATTACCGTGGTGCTCGTATGGCGCGCCGCCAGTTCGCGACAGGCCTATAGCAAAAATCAGTGCGCCTAACGGGGCGGTGATAAAACTGATGATTACGCCGGGCACCCAGATACTTTTGCGAGTGTTCATCCAGGGGGCGGGAACACTTGGGATCGGGTCGTTGTTATTGGCCATGCGGTGATGGGCCAGCCCTGCAGCGCCGTTGACGAAGTCTGCGTCGCCGGCTCGTGGGGAGCCGTAGGTGTAAAGCAATATGTCGTACGCATTTGAATTGCGTCGTAACGCCTCTGCGAGCAATGTTGCGATTGCTCCGCCCAGGCTATGTCCGCAAATAATGACTTTTTGTCCAGTATAAAACTGCTCGAGATAGACTTGAACAAAGTTGCTCATTGCCTTATAGGCTTCGTAGAAGCCTTGGTGAGTTTTACCTACACCTTCTTCAAATGGAACTTGCTCTGCATCGGTGTCTCGCACAAAGTCCACGAGTTCTAGAGTTCCACGGACTGAGATTAGGATGACTTCGTCATGGTGAGTTATGAACGCCTGTGTATTAGTACCACCTTCTATTTCACTATCATCGAAGAAATGCCATTTTGCGGGGTGCTCCTGCGCCAAACCCAATCCAGGTTTGTTTTGATCATAGAGTGTTGGATCGAACGGCAGAATCTCGAAACGTTTTGAGTAAGGTACATCCTCATAAAGCGGGTAGTAAGGGGTGGTTTGGGCGGCGTTCACTTTCCAAGCCTCTCGAAAACTAGCTAGTTCACTTCCAAAAAGATTTCCAACGCTAGGGTCGAGAGGGAACTTGATAGTGTCAGTTGGCTGTTCAGGTGGCTCCTGACCAAAATTAGCGTAGCTCAAGCTGGCAAACAAAGAAAGTTGATACAAGTTCAAAGCACTAAATTCTTTGTCTTTCGAAAGCATTGGGCGGAAAGCACGCAGTGGGCGGACCTCAAGTACTGTGTGTTTATTAGGTAATAACGCAACGCCAAATAGCCCAGACTCCTCTGGGCCGAAACCGATGTCTCCCAAGGTTTTTAGCAAGTTGAAGTTTGGTGGATACTTTCTTTTGGATCCGGGAGGAAGATGAGCAGATTTTTTTACTAGGTCCTGAACTTCAACGTGAAAAAACTGATCAGCGCCGACCTTTGCAGGGTTGTTTTCAACACGTAAACCATCTTTTCGAACAAAACGGGTTTGTTCTGCGTTGACTTGGAACTGAGTGATGGGTAATGGATATTTTTTTCGTTGTGAAAGAGCTTTGTAATATTCGTCTGTTCCTGAATAGGGCGTATTCAGAGTCAGAACCACTGGCCCTTGATAATGATTGAAGACCTTGGCCGATCCATTACCATCCAATACACCTGGGTACTCTTGACGCGCACTGTCCAGCAATACATAGGCAAGACCAGCATAGGGCTTGCCGCTGCCTGTCTCGTCTACTACTTGGAAACTGATCCAATCGCCTCTAAGTGGGCAGGTTTGTGATTTTTCACCCAGTAAAGGCTTGCATGATGCCTTCGGCTCCATAGTAAATATCCTTATTCAGTACAGTTCGGATAAACAGTGCAGTCACGTCCATCCGGCATCTTAAATGGTTTGAAATTAGTCGTATTTCCGTTACAGAATCCGTACGGATCCTCGATGCTTTTTCCCAGGCATCGTTTCCAACCTTCGGGGAATTTGATCCATGTGTCTCCCATGTAAGGAAGCTCTTCTTGTGTCAGTGAAAATACGACGGTTAAAGACTTTCCCGAAAGCTCATCACGTTGTAATACTTCGGGGGTAGTAGGGGTGGCGACTGCCTTGCAACTAAGTATCTTGCTTATATTGTTTTTTGGGCCGACGGTTCGAAACAGCCATTGGCATTCTTTTTGAAGTGTTTTTGGAAACGTTGTTGGAGAGGCGTTACTTATTTTGTCTTCAAAGGAAATCCCAGTGTAGTCTCTCCCTATATTTAGTCGGGCTGCGCCATACTTTGCGTCTACTTCATAACCAAAACTTTTAAGCACTAAAGGGCAGCCTCCTTCGTCGCTAATAAGTGGGACTTCAAAGTGCGCTGTTTGCGCTTCGTTGTTAAGATCTTGTTTGAAAAACTTTTTGCCTGGGTGGTTTTTTCCTTCGCGAGGCGGGACAGTGCAAGTCTCTCCCATACGAGGCACATATGATGCTTCGCCTTTAATGCTGAATCCTGGTGGCAGTTCAGTGATTAGCGTGAAGCTATCCTGTTGTGCGACGGAGCAGCCTGTAGCTCCAAGCGTCCCTAGGCCGACGGCTGCTGCTTGAACAAGTCTAGTGAAAAAGTCTCGAGAAAACATTCTATTGTCCTTATTCGGTGCAGTTGGGGTAGACGGTGCAATCACGTCCATCCGGCATTTTGAAAGGTTTGAAATCGGTAGTGTTACCGCGACAAAACGCATAAGGGTCTGTGAGGCTCTTTCCCATACAACGCTTCCAGCCAGCCGGGAACTTCACCCAGTTATCACCTACTGCAGGTCTTTCCTCGCTTGAAATGTCGAATACTACTTTTATCGTCTTTTCCGCAAACTGAGCACGAGGCATTGGACCTTTTGCTACTGGATCGCTTGCCAATTCGGGCGTGGCCACAGATTTACATTTTAGAATCTTTACGATGTAACGATCAGGTCCATCAGTTCGAAACAACCATTCACATTGCTTTTGCAATACCAAGACTGGCGGAGGAATTGGACCGTCTGCGGTTCCATCCCGGAACGAAACACCCGTGAAGGCCCTACCTAAATCGAGCCGGGCAGCACCGTACTTCGCGTCAACCTGATATCCGAAGTTATCAAGTACCAAGGGGCAGCCACCTTCGTAACTGGTCAGCGGGACTTCAAAGTATGCTGTTTGCGCTTCGTTACTAAGCTCTTGTTTAAAAAACTTTTTGCCTGGGTAGTTTCTTCCTTCGCGAATCGGGACTGTGCAGCTTTCCCCCGTGCGAGGTACGTAGGAGGCTTCTCCTTTAAATTTGAATCCGGGGGGTAGTTCAGTGATCAGCGTGAAGCTATCCTGTTGTGCGATAGAACATCCTGTAGCCCCAAGCGTCCCTAATCCGATGGCCGCTACTCGAACAAGTCCAGTAAAAAAATCTGGTGAAAGCATTTTATTTTCCTTGTTCGGTGCAAGTTGGGTAGACGGTGCAATCGCGTCCATCCGGCATTTTGAAGGGTTTGAAACTGGTGGTGTTCCCATTACAAAACGCATAAGGGTCCTCCAGGCTCTTACCCATGCAGCGTTTCCACCCAGCGGGGAACTTTACCCAGTTATCGCCTACGGCTGGACTTTCCTCGCTTGAAATGGCGAAAACTACTTTTATTGTCTTTCCTGCGAACAGAGCACGTTGCATGGGACCTTTAACATCTGGGTCGGTTGCCTGATCCGGAGTTTCTACAGATCTACATTTCAGAAGTTTTACGATGTAGCGTTTTGGTCCTGCGGTGCGAAAGAACCATTCGCACTGTTTCTGCAAGACTAGGACTGGAGGAGGTCTCGGACTTTCTGCACTTCCATCCCGAAACGAAACCCCTGTGTGGGCCCTACCTACATTTCGAAAGTCAGCACCATATTTGGCGTCAACCTCATATGAGAAGGTATCAATTACCAGCGGGCAGCCACCTTCATTACTGGTCAGTGGCACTTCGAAATGTGCTGTCTGAGCTGCGTTATTTAGCTTTTGCTCAAAGAATTTTAAACCCGGATAGTTCCTGCCTTTCTTCGCAGGCACCGAACACGTCTCCCCCATACGAGGCACATAAGACGCTTCGCCTTTAATGCTGAACCCCGGTGGCAGTTCCGTCAGTAACGTAAAACTGTCAGTAGGCTTGATGACCGAACAACCAGAAGCCGCCATCACACCCGCCACAGCAAAAAAACAAAGCACATGTCTAGGCGCGCGAAACGCCTTTGCCTCACTCACGCTCTGACTTACCCAAGCTCGCATCAAACACCCGCTGACACCTTGCAAAATGTTGCTCTGGCGTCTCACCCGGCAATGGCTGCCAAGCCACGTCGTCTGCACATTTGGGATCAAGTCTGAGGCTGAGCATGAACTCGCGTTGTTCCGGCTTGTTCCATTGCCAGGTTTCGAGCAAGTCCATCTGTTCTTCCAGCCACTCGCGAACGTTGCGGGTTTCGGAGAGTTTGGCGGCGGCTTCGACGTGGTGCACCAAGAGCCAGCGCTTGATGTTTTCGCGCAGGATGCTGCGGCTGCGGTCCGGCGAGTTGGGGATGCGCAGCCATGGCGCCGGGTTTGGCACGGGGTACATGCCGGGGCGGGCGTTATCTGCGCTTTTCCATTGTTCCTCGTCCCAATACAGCACGCTGCTGATCGGGCCCAATAACACGGGTCGTTCGGTCTCGCTCAGGTTGGCGAGGCAACGAGCAATCACGCGGTTGTCCTGGAATCGGAACAACGAGCGCTCGCCGTCTTCGTCAATGACCATCCGTGCTCGCCAGTGTTGGGTCAGGCTGTCGAGGTCGGCCTTGTCCATGCTGCCGATCCAGCCCCAGTTTCGCTGTGGGTCGTCCAGCAGTTTGCGGAAGGCGTCGGCGCTTGGGTTGGTCAGTTCGGTCAGCCATGGGCTGATGGGGGCGAACTCGGCGTACTGGGTGCCTCGATAGAGTTGCACCGAGCGCTGCATCAGGCCGGCGCTGTACAGCGAGGTGACCGGGTTGGGTTCGGCGAGGCTGTCGAGGGCGAGGATCAGGACTCGATTGAGCCGGGTTTGTTCGCCGAGCCAGTTGTTCAGTGCGTCGCTCATGCCGCAGTCCCCAGGTCGCACTTGCCTTCACGGCAGGCTTCGCAGATCGGGCAGCGGATGTCGCCAGCCGCACGGGCGGCTTTGGCCATGGCCATTTGCACGGCCGCCGGGACGAGCAGGGCACCTGCTTTGTCCT
Organism: Pseudomonas fluorescens; assembly: GCF_000968015.1. GTDB lineage: Bacteria > Pseudomonadota > Gammaproteobacteria > Pseudomonadales > Pseudomonadaceae > Aquipseudomonas > Aquipseudomonas fluorescens_W. The sequence goes on along the minus strand of NZ_LACH01000041.1, from coordinate 33,452 downwards.
GGGCGGCGGCCCATGGAATAACAGGAGGGAGAATCTGAATCCCTGTCCCCGCGCCGGGACCACCGCCGGAGTTAACTTTTACCTGCGCACCACTGATCGTCACGCCCCCGGCATCTATCTTCACAAAGCTCCCGCCAGCCTTGGCCGTCAGCTCCATGCCACCCTCAACCACAACCTTTTCCCCGGCGTTGTAGTGAATCTCCTGACCCGCCTCGACAAACTGCGCCGTCCCCACCTTTACATGCTGAGTCACGGCAACCGTCAAGTGGTCATTAGCCCGGGTCTCAGTCTTGCGATCGAGGTGGGTAATCCGATGTTCTTCAACCTTGAATTCGCTGAAAACATTGGCCTCGACCGTGTCGTGCCGCTCGTTGCCGATGCGAATCTTCTGGTCGTGCTCAATGTTTTCATCCCAATCGCGCTGGGCGTGCAGATAAATCTGTTCTGCGCCTTTCTTGTCTTCAATCCGAAACTCGTTGTAACCGTTGCCGCCCGGTGAGCTCAGGGTCTTGAAGGTGCTGCGGGTCTTGTTCGCCGGCAGGTCGTACGGGACGACGTTTTCCTTGTGGTACAGGCAGCCGGTGATCAGCGGTTGGTCGGGGTCGCCTTCCATAAATGACACCAGCACTTCCATGCCGATGCGCGGGATGGCGATGCCGCCGTAGGCATTGCCGGCCCAGCCGGTGGCGACGCGCAGCCAGCAGCTGGTGTTGTCGTCGGCCTGGCCTTCGCGGTCCCAGTGGAACTGGACTTTGACGCGGCCGTATTCATCGCAGTGGATTTCTTCGCCCTTGGGGCCGGTGACGATGGCGGTCTGGCTGCCGAGGACTTTGGGTTTCGGGTGTTCGAGGGCAGGGCGGAAGTGCGCGTCCCACGGGGTGGCGAGGAAGCGGTTGCGGTAGCCCTGGTGGAAATCGTCTTTGTTCTGGGTGACGTCGCTGGTGACGTTTGCGCCGAGCACTTGCGGCTGTTTGCCTTCGTGCACCACTTCCAGCAGCAGCCAGAGGTCGTTCCACTCGGCGCGCGGGTGTTCGCTCAGGGCCAGGAAGTGGCCGCTGACCAGGGTTGGCTCGTCGCTTTTGCCTTCGGCAAGCTTGTAGTCGCTACGGTGACGTTCCAGGGCGCGGGTGGCCAGTTGCTTGCCGCGTTCGCGGTCGGTGAATCGGCCGGGGTAGTCGTAGTCTTCCAGGTCCGGGGCGAACGCGCTTTTGGCGGAGCCCTCGGGCAGGATGCGCGGTTTCTCGAAGTCGTAGTCGCGGCGGCTGACGCGGGTGGTGCGGGTTTCCAGGCGCAGGTTGAAGCGTTTGATCACCGGTTTCTCGGCGGCCATGCCGGAATCTTGCTGATAGGCCACGGGCGCGAGTTTGCGGAACACCGTCTGGTCATCGCCGAACACCAGTTTGTGACCGCTGGACGAGTGCTGGAAGTGGAAGTGAATGCCTTCTTCTTCGCACAGGCGCTGGATGAAATGCAGGTCGGATTCGTCGTACTGCACGCAGTAATCGCGTTCCGGGTAGATCGCGCCGAGTTGGAAGCTGTAGGCGTCGGCCAGGATGCCGCGGGCTTCGAGGACCTGAGCGATGATCTTCGGCACGCTTAAATGCTGGAAAATCTGCTGGTCATGGTTGTGGCGCAGGTAGGCGAGTTGCGGCACCAGGCTGATGCTGTAACGGGTCAGGCTTTTGCCGGAGTCGCCTTGCTCGATGCGGTACACCAGACCGTGGATGATGCCTTTGCCGGTGGCGCCGAAGGTCAGGCAGCCGGGCTTGTGCAGCAACTCTTCGAGTTTCAGGTCGGGGCGTGCGCTGACCAGTTCGATGTCGAAACAGAACGGCTGATTGAGGGTTTCGCGACCGACGAAGCTAAGTACCTGAAGGTCAACGGAAACGCCTTCCAGCGTCAGGGAAATATGGGTTGCGTTCGCGTCCAGCATGCCTTTAATTCCGTCCTTTGAATAAGCTGGGGCGGATGGTGCAGGATTAAAGCGCCTCGTTCAAGGAAGCGAACCGTCATTTACCGACTAAAGTCGTCTGTAGCCCGTAACAGCCTTCTGCCATCATCGCCGCTCACTTCTGTGTATCCACTTCATCCTGGCAAGTTACTTGTCCGGGGCGAAGGCTATTTCTTTGGCTTATTGCGCCTTGCGCAAACGCTGCACTGTTGGAGCTTTTTTTCATGCGTCCCCCCTTTACTCTCATCACCGCGCGCCAGTCACTCGGCTTCGGCGCTTTAGTCCTGTGCGCCGGTTTTACCGGGTCGGCTTTCGCGAGCGGTTTTATCGACGACACCACGGCGAAAATCGAGTCGCGCACGGTGTATTTCAATCGCGACTTCCGGGATGGGCACACGCCCAACGAGCAGGGCGCTTCGAAGCGTGAAGAGTCGGCTCAAGGTTTTATTCTCAATCTGCAATCGGGTTACACCGAAGGCACCGTCGGTTTCGGCATCGATGCCTTGGGCATGCTGGGGCTCAAGCTCGATTCCAGCGCCGACAGCAGCAACAGTGGTTTGCTGCCGTCCACGGGGCAGGATCCGCGCGGGTCGAAAGACGAATACGCGAAACTCGGTCTGACCGCCAAAGTGCGATTCTCGCAAAGTGTATTGAAGTACGGCGCACTGCTGCCCGACGTGCCGCTGCTCAAGTACAACGATGGTCGGTTGCTGCCGACGATGTTCAACGGCGCAATGCTCACCTCCAAAGAGGTCAAGGACCTGACCTTTATGGCGGCGCGGCTGGACAAGTACACCGCCCGGGATTCCACCGATTCCCAGGACATCCGCGTGCACTGCAAGAACAAGCGTTATGCCTGCAACGTCACCGCCGATCATTTCGACATGTACGGCTTTGACTACAAGGTCAACGAGCGCCTGACCGGCCAATATCACTACGCCGAACTGGAGGACATTTACCGTCAGCACTTCATCGGTTTGCTGGCCAACCAGCCGTTGGGCGACGGCGTGCTCAAGGCTGACCTTCGATTGCTCAAGAGTGCCGACAGCGGCGCTGCGCGTGCAGGCTCCATCGACAACCGTGCCCTGAGCGGCATGCTTGCTTACACTATCAGCGGTCACACTTTCAGCGCCGGTTGGCAGCGCATGAACGGCGACAATTCGATGCCGTATCTGGATGGGACCAATCCGTACCTGGTCAACTATGTACAGGTCAACGACTTCGCCGCTGCGCAGGAGCGCTCGTGGCAGTTGCGGTATGACTATGACTTCAAGGCGATTGGCATCAATGGCCTTAGCTTCCTGACCCGCTACGTGAACGGTGATCACATTAAGGTGCTGGGCAGTGATCAGGAAGGGAAGGAGTGGGAGCGCGACAGCGAGCTCAAGTACGTGGTGCAGAGCGGGACGTTCAAAGATGTCAGCCTGCGATTGCGTAATGCGACGTACCGGACCAACTACGAGAAGTTTGCCCGGGATGTCGATGAGACCCGGTTGATTGTGAGTTACAACTTTTCGGTGCTCTGACCGGTAGGAGCTGCCGAAGGCTCGGGCCGCGTTCGGACGATCTGTTGATCTTGCTTTTAATGGCCAAAATTAAAAGATCGCAGCCTGCGGCAGCTCCTACAGGAGGTGTATCGGGTGTGCCAGGTGTGTCAGGTGAGTTGCTGGCGATACGGCAAGTCCGGCCCGGTCTTGCTGCACGTCAGTGCCGCGGCTTGCACCGCAAACTTCAACATCCCGTCGATCTGCTCGCGGCCGAGCGATTGCACGCCCTCAACCGAATCCAGCTGCTGCTCCGTCAGCCAGGTAATCACCGCCGCCTGGAATGTATCGCCCGCGCCCACGGTGTCGGCGATTTTCACTGAACTCGCCGGCACCGACCAGGCGCCATGCAGACGGCTGAACACTGTCGCCCCCTCGCCACCACGGGTCAGAAACACCAACTGACAGCGATGCTGCAGCCAGCCTTCAATCACCCGTTGCGGATCCTGCTCGGGGTACAACAGGCTCAAATCCTCATCGCTGACTTTGATCAGGTCGGCCAGCTCAACCAAGGTCGCAATCCGCGAACGCCACAAATCGATATTCGGCTCAGGATTGAGCCGCACGTTGGGATCAAGGCTGATCAAGCGTTTGCCGCTTTCCCGCTGCACCAATGCCAGCAGCGTGTCGGCAATCGGTTGCACTACAAGCGAAAAAGAGCCGATGTGCAGGCCGCGTACCTCAGGGCCCAGTTCCGGCAGATGCTCGGCTTTCAGCTGACGATCCGCGCAGCCTTCGCCCCGGAAGCTGTAATGCGGCGAACCATTGGCACCGACGGCCACCATCGCCAGGGTGGTAGGCGCAGCGAAATCCACCAGATAATCCGGGCGCACGCCTTCATCCTGCAGGACCTGCTGCAAGCGCCGACCGAGGTAGTCGGTGGACAGGCCGGCAAACAGCGCCGCATCCACCCCCAAACGACGCAAACCCACCGCGACGTTGAACGGCGAACCGCCGGCAATCGCCTTGAAATTCACTTTTGAAGCCAGGCCGCTGGCATCGTCTTCACTGAAGAAATCGAACAGCGCTTCGCCACACACCAGGTACATAGTTGTTCACTCTTTAAAGGGTTGCGACATGCTGTTGATAGCGTTCGTAGGCCTGCTGACAGGCCGTCACATTGTCTGCGATCGGCAAGGTTTCGCTGGCCGGATCGAGCTTCACACAACGCTCGCATAGATCCTCCAGGCTGTCTTCATGCCCGTTTTCCCTGGACTTGCACCACGCCGCCTGAATCGCGGCGCCAAGGGCCGCGGCTTCGCTTTGTTCGGTGCAGATCACCGGGGTGTTCATGATGTCAGCGACGATCTGCCGCCACACCGGGCTTTTCGAGCCGCCGCCAATCAGGCAGATGCTGCGGCTTTGTAAGCCATTCTGGCGCAGCAGGTCCAGCCCATAACGCAAACCGAAGGTCGTGCCTTCGACCACCGCTCGGCACAGGTTGGCCTGCGTCAGGTTAGTCATCGTCAACCCCAGCAAGCTGCCGGTGGCATGGGGCAGGGCGGGGACGCGCTCGCCGTTGAGGAACGGCAGCATGCACACGCCTTCGGCACCGATGGGGGCTTGTGCGACGAGTTCGTTGAACTGTTCGATATCCAGCTCGAACAGCTCGCGAATTACCCCGGTCGCGTTGGTCAGGTTCATGGTGCAAATCAGCGGCAGCCAGCCACCACTGGAGGAGCAGAACGTTGCGACTGAAGCGTCCGGGCTGACCTTCGGTTGATCCGCATAGGCGTAGACCGTCCCCGAAGAACCGAGGCTCATGGTGATAGCGCCGGGCTTGATATTACCGGTGCCGATGGCGCCCATCATGTTGTCGCCACCGCCGCTGGAGACCAGCGCCTGTGGGTTGATGCCCAGGTGTTCGGCGATGCTCGGCAGGATCGTGCCGACGGCTTGATGAGCGTCGATCAGCTCCGGCAGCGCGGCTTGTAGTCGCCCGGTGGGATCGATGTCACGCAGCAGCTGCAAATCCCACTGACGAGTTCGCACATTGAAATAGCCGGTGCCCGAGGCGTCGCCATACTCGCTGCAACTGCGGCCGGTGAGCCAATAGTTGAGGTAGTCATGGGGCAGCAGGATGCGCGCGATGCGCGCGAAAATCTGCGGGTGTTGTTCTTGGGTCCAGAGCAGTTTGGAGACGGTGTAGCCCGGCGCGATCACAACGCCGAGGCGTTCCAGGGAGCCTTTTTCGCCACCCAGATGGGCAAGCAGACGGTCGTTTTCCGGGGTGGATTCGGTGTCACACCAGAGTTTGGCCGGACGCAGCACCTGGCCCTGATCGTCGAGCAGCACCAGCCCGTGTTGCTGGCCGGAAACGCCGATGCCGAGGATGTCCTGGCCGTCGACCTTCGCCGCGAGCAATGCGCGGCGGGTGGCAAGCGCGAAGGCCTCGAGCCATTGCGAGGTGTCTTGCTCGTGGCGGCCATTGGCGCCACTGATCAGTCTGTGCGCGGCAGCACCCTGGCCCAGCACCTGACCGCTGACGGCGTCGAGAATGATGGCTTTGGTGCCTTGGGTGCCACAGTCGATGCCGAGGAATAGTTGTTGGTTTGCCATGGGCGATCCTGCTGGTTTGTAACGTTCATCTGAAAACCACCCCTCACCCCAGCCCTCTCCCCAGAGGGGAGAGGGGGAAAGGGGCCCGATCTTTGTGCTTTTCAAACCTGAGTTCGACTCGATTATTCAGGTCGATGTAGCTCCAAGAGCAACTCGGTCAGTCCCCTCTACCCCTTGGGGAGAGGGCTAGGGTGAGGGGCGGTTCCACCTGACACCCAACTAATCTAGGCCAACACCCGTTCCAGCGTCCGCGTCACTCCGACGTCACGCAAGCTGTTACAGCACCACTCAAACGCCGCCACAAACTCCGGCGAATGCGCAATCGCCGTACCAAAAATCTCCTCGACCGCCAGCAACCGCTGCGTGATCAACGCATCATCCGCCACCAACGCCTGACAGAACGCCGCCCGCGGATCAGGAATGCTGTAGGTATCGCCATTCTCATCCACGCCCTTCAAATACAGCGCCCAAGCCGCCACGACTAATGCCGCTCGTTTGGTCTCCTGCCCATCAGCAATCAATCGAGTGATCGTCGGCACAGTGAACTTCGGAAACTTCGACGAGCCGTCCGAACACACGCGCTCCAGCTGATCGGCAATCGCCTGGTTGGAGAAGCGCGCCTCCAGGGTGTTCTTGTACTCGGTCAGGTCAATCCCCGGCACGGGTGACAGTTGCGGGGTCACGTCCAGGTCCATGTAGGCACGCATGTAGCGCACGAACAGCGGGTCGTTCATGGTTTCGTGAACGAAGCGGTAACCCTTCAAAAACCCTAGATAAGTGAGCGCCAGGTGACTGCCGTTGAGCAGTTTGATTTTCATCTCTTCATAGGGCGTGACGTCGTCGGTGAACTGCACGCCGACCTTTTCCCAGGCCGGTCGGCCATTGACGAACTTGTCTTCCAGCACCCACTGCACAAACGGTTCGCAGACCACCGGCCAAGCGTCGTCGATAGCGTGTTTATCGTGCAGTTGCAGCTTGTGTTCGGTGCTGGTCATCGGTGTGATGCGGTCGACCATCGCGTTGGGGAAACTCACGTGGGTGGCGATCCAGTCCCGCAACTCGACATCGCGCAGGGTGGCGAAAGCCAGTAACGCTTTGCGAGTGACCGCGCCGTTGTGCGGCAGGTTATCGCAGGACATCAAGGTGAACGCGGGCGTGCTGGCTGCACGGCGTTTAGCCAGTGCGGCGCAGAGAAAACCGAACACGGTTTTCGGTGCGTTCGGGTGTGCCAGGTCGTGCTGGATCTGCGGCAGTTGGGCCATGAACTCGCCGTTGCTGTCGTCGATGCAGTAGCCGCCTTCGGTAATGGTCAGCGAAACGATACGGATCTCGGGGCTGGCGAGTTTGTCGATCAGCGCTGCAGCGCCGTCTTCGGCCAGCAGCATGTCGCGAATCGCGCCGATCACCCGGACTTCGGTGTCGTCGGTATCGCCCAGCTCGAACAGGGTGAAGAGGTAATCCTGCTCTTTGAGATCGTCCCGGGCGCGGCGGTCCTCGGCGCGCAGGCCGACACCGCAAATCGCCCAGTCCAGGCCTTCGCCGGTATTCATCAACGCATCGGTGTAATACGCCTGATGCGCCCGGTGAAAACCACCGACGCCGATGTGCGCGATGCCTTGGCGGGTGTCGCTCAGGGCGTAGGCGGGCAGGACCACTTCGGGGGCGAGGCGGTTGAGGTTCTGTTTATTGAGTTTCATCACAAGGTCTCGAAATCAGGCCGCAGCGCGTAGTGGGCGGGTCAGCGCGACACCGTCGGCATCGAATAAATGGCAGTGCTCGGCGTCCAGATGCAGGCTCAGCGACTCGCCATAGCGGCTGGCCAGGTCGCCGCGAACGCGCATGGTCAAGGCTTCACCGGACGAGGTCACCACGTGGCAGAAGGTGTCGCTACCCAGGCGTTCGCTGACGTCGGCGGTGACCTGCAAGGTGCAGTCGCCGCTTTGCGCGAGATTCAGATGCTCCGGGCGAATGCCCAGGGTGACCGCGCCACCGACACTCAGGTTGGCGCCGCTCAGAGGCAGCGTGATGCGGGTACCGGCATCCAGCAGCACTTCGCAGCTTTGGCGCTCAATGCGGGTGACTTTGCCCTTGAGGAAACCCATTTTCGGCGTGCCCAGGAACCCGGCGACAAACAGGTTGGCCGGCTGGTGATACAGATCCAGCGGCGAGCCGACTTGTTCAACCTTACCGCCATTGAGTACGACAACCTTGTCGGCCATGGTCATGGCTTCGACCTGGTCGTGGGTCACGTAGATCATCGTGGCTTTGAGTTCTTTGTGCAGGCGCAACAGTTCCAGGCGCATCTGCACCCGCAGCGCGGCGTCGAGGTTGGACAGCGGTTCGTCGAACAGGAAAATTTTCGGATTGCGCACGATGGCCCGGCCGATGGCGACGCGTTGACGCTGGCCGCCGGACAACTGTTTCGGTTTACGTTCGAGCATCGGCCCGAGCTCAAGGATGCGCGCCGCTTCGCCGACCTTCTTCTCGACTTCGGCTTTCGGTACGCCGGCCAGGTCGAGGGCAAACGACATGTTTTTGCGCACGCTCATGTGCGGGTACAGGGCGTAGGTCTGGAACACCATCGCCAGGTCGCGCTTGGCCGGGCTGACTTCGGTGATGTCGCGGCCATCGAGTTCGATGGTGCCGCCGCTGACTTCTTCCAGGCCGGCGATCAGGCGCAGCAGGGTGGATTTGCCGCAGCCCGACGGGCCGACGAACACCACGAACTCGCGGTCGTTCACTTCCAGGTCGATGCCTTTGATGATGGAAAAGCCTTCGAAGCCTTTTTGCAGATTCTTGATTTTCAGGTTGGCCATGGTGATGGGCCTCCGCATGTTGTTATTCGATTAAGCCGAACAGGCTTTTTGTAGGAGTGAGCCTGCTCGCGATGGGGCCGTGTCAGTCGACATCATCGGTGCCTGACACATCGCTATCGCGAGCAGGCTCACTCCTACAGGGATATTCATTTCACGGCGCCGAACGACAGGCCGCGGACCAATTGTTTCTGGCTGATCCAGCCGAAGATCAGGATCGGCGCGCAGGCCAGCGTCGACACCGCCGACAACTTGGCCCAGAACAGACCTTCGGGGCTTGAGTACGAGGCGATCAACGCGGTCAGCGGTGCGGCTTTCGACGAGGTCAGGTTCAAGGACCAGAACGCCTCGTTCCAGCACAGGATCAGCGACAGCAACACCGTGGACGCCAGGCCACCCTTGGCAATCGGCAGCAGCACCCGGACCATTTCCTGCCACAGCGTGGCACCGTCGAGGCGAGCGGCTTCGAGGATGTCCTTGGGGATGTCTTTGAAGTAGGTGTAAATCATCCAGACCACGATCGGCAGGTTGATCAGTGTGTAGATCACAATCAGGGCGATGCGCGTATCCAGCAGGCCGAAACTCTTGGCCAACAGGTAGATCGGCATCAGCACGCCCACCGGTGGCAGCATCTTGGTGGAGAGCATCCACAGCAGCGTGCCTTTGGTGCGTTTGGTTTCGTAGAACGCCATCGAGTAGGCCGCCGGCACCGCGATCAGCAGGCACAGAGCCGTAGCGCTGAAGGAAATCACCACCGAGTTCCAGGCGAAGCTGAAGTAATCGCTGCGCTCGTTGATGTGCAGGTAGTTCTCCAGCGTGGGCGTGAAGATGAACTGCGGCGGCGTGGCGAACGCATCGATTTCGGTTTTGAAACTGGTCATCACCATCCAGAAGATCGGGAAGAAGATCAGGATCGCGATGGCCCAGGCCAGGGTGCCGAGCAGCAGGCTTTGCAGGCGGCGGGATTGTTGAAGGGTCATGGCGCAGGCCTCAGGCTTTGTCTGTCAGGTTTTTGCCGATCATGCGCACCAGCACGATGGCCGCGATGTTGGCGATCACCACCGCGATCAAGCCACCCGCGGACGCCATGCCGACGTCGAACTGCACCAGCGCCTGGTTGTAGATCAGGTAGGCGAGGTTGGTCGAGGCGTAGCCGGGGCCGCCGTTGGTGGTGGTGAATATTTCGGCGAACACCGAGAGCAGGAAGATGGTTTCGATCATCACCACGACGGCAATCGGCCGTGCCAGGTGCGGCAAGGTCAGATGCCAGAAAATCGCGATCGGCCCGGCACCGTCGAGGCGCGCGGCTTCCTTCTGCTCCTGGTCGAGGGACTGCATGGCGGTCATCAGGATCAGGATCGCGAACGGCAGCCATTGCCAGGACACAATGATGATGATCGACAGCAGCGGGTAGTGCGCCAGCCAGTCCACCGGCTGCGCGCCGAACAACTTCCAGACGTAGGCGAGGATCCCCGAGACCGGGTGGAAAATCAGGTTCTTCCAGATCAGCGCACCGACGGTTGGCATGATGAAAAACGGCGAGATCAGCATCACCCGCACGATGCCGCGACCGAGAAACTCACTGGCCTCCAACAGCGCACTGATCAACACGCCGAACACCACGCTGATCAGCAGCACGCTGCCGACCAGCAACAAGGTGTTGGTGGCGCCGGGCAGGAAACCCGAGTCGCTGAGGAAGTAGCTGAAGTTCTCCAGCCCGACGAACTCGTTCTCGCCGGGATAGAGCAGGTTGTAGCGGATCAGCGAGAAGTAAACAGTCATGCCCAGCGGCACGATCATCCACAGCAGCAACAGCGCCACCGAGGGGCTGACCAGGAACCAGCCGGGGTTGGCCAACCGGCTTTTACGCACCGGTTGGGGAATGTCCATGTGAGCTTTGGCAGTTGAAATATTCATGGCGATAGAACCGATAAGGAACAGACATATGAAGATCAACTGTGGGAGCGAGCTTGCTCGCGATGGCGATCTTTCAGCCGATATAGATGGTGAATGTCATAGCCTCATCGCGAGCAAGCTCGCTCCCACAGGGGTACGCGGGTTACTTGGGGTAACCGGCGCGCTTCATTTCACGTTCGGTGGTTGACTGGGCAGCGGTCAGGGCCTGGTCAACCGTGGTCTGGCCGATCAGTGCCGCCGAGAACAGCTTGCCGACCTGGGTGCCCACGGCCTGGAATTCAGGAATGGTCACCAACTGGATGCCGATATACGGCACGGGCTTGAGGGTCGGCTTGCTCGGGTCCGCGGCTTTCAGCGATTCAAGGGTCACCTTGGCGAACGGCGCCGCCTTCATGTACTCATCGCTGTACGTGGAAGCGCGGGTACCTGGCGGTACATTGGCAATGCCGTCTTTCTCGGCAACCAAAGCGCCATACTCCTTGGAAGTGGCCCAGGCGCTGAAGGTTTTCGCGGCGTCCTTGGCCTTGGAGCTGGTCGGAATGGCCAGCGCCCAGGAATACAGCCAGGCCGAGCCCTTGTCGGTGGTCTCGTGCGGCGCGTAGGTGAAGCCGACGTGGTCGCTGACCTTGCTTTGGGTCTTGTCGGTGACGAAGGAACCGGCGACGCTGGCATCGACCCAGATCGCGCATTTGCCGCTGTTGAACAGCGCCAGGTTTTCGTTGAAACCGTTGCTCGATGCACCCGGCGGGCCGGATTTCTTCATGGTGTCGACGTAGAAATTCAGCGCGTTTTTCCACTCGGGGCCGGTGAATTCCGGCTTCCACTGCTCATCGAACCAGCGCGCACCATAGGCATTGGCGACGGTGGTGATCAGCGCCATGTTCTCGCCCCAACCGGCCTTGCCGCGCAGGCAAATGCCGTACTGTTCTTTATCCTTATTGGTGAGCTTGCCGGCGAATTCGCTGATCTGGGTCCAGGTCGGGTGCTCGGGCATGGTCAGCCCGGCTTCCTTGAACAGATCGGTACGGTAATAGGTGATGGAGCTTTCGGCGTAAAAGGGCAAGGCATACAGCGAACCCTTGACCGACAGGCCTTCACGCACCGATGGGAACACGTCGTCGAGGGCGTAACTGGCCGGCAAGTCCTTCATCGGCTCCAGCCAACCTTTGGCGCCCCAGAGTGCGGCTTCGTACATGCCAATGGTCAGTACATCGAACTGTCCGCCCTGAGTGGCGATGTCGGTGGTCAGGCGTTGGCGCAGGACGTTTTCTTCCAGCACCACCCAATTGAGCTTGATGTCCGGATGCTCGGCCTCGAAGGCTTTCGAGAGTTTTTGCATGCGGATCATGTCGCTGTTGTTGACGGTGGCGATGGTCAGGGTCTGGGCGCCGAGGCTGACGCTGCTGAGGGTCATGCAGGTGAGGGCAAGCAGAGCTTTTACAGAAGGTTGCATCGTGCACTCCTTTTCTGCACCCGGCGGGTTGCAGAAGGACAGTTATTGTTTTTGTGTCTTCCTGCGGAGGGAAGAATGTGCGCTGATTACAGCCTTCTATTGATGGCGAGACAAATCATCCATCGCACTTGAATCGATACTATTTTGCACTGGGGTTTTGAGGGAGAGGTGCAGGGAGCGGCTTTTTAGCGGTTAAACCCTATGGATTCTGTACAGGTTTTGGGCCCCAAGATCAAAGATCGCAGGCTTCGCCAGCGCCTACGCTGGAATGCGATCCCCTGTAGGAGCTGGCGAAGCCTGCGATCTTTTGATCTTTCTTTACCCGAGATTTTGCTCAGTCAACCGCTGCACCGCCAACCGCCGGTAATGCGACGGCGTCATGCCCTTGAGTTGCTGAAAGCGCCGATTGAAATTGGAAATATTGTTGAAGCCCGATTCGAAACACACATCGGTTACCGGTTTGTCACCGTCGGCCAACAGCTCACAGGACTTGCTGATGCGCAGTCGATTGACGAATTCGATGAAGCAGCGGCCAGTGGCTTGCTTGAACACTCGACTGAAATAAGTCGGCTTCATGCCCAAGTGCTCGGCGACTTCCTCCAGCGGCAGTTCACGGGCGTAATGCGCGAAGATGTAATCCACCGCCCGGTTGGTGCGATCGATATTGTGCTCGTCGGCCAATTGCGGTGTCGTGGCCCCGGACAGCAGCTGATAGTCGTCAGAGGTCGCCAGCAACTCCAGCAGAATGAAAAAGTGCCCGAGGCGCGTCACGCCTTTGGTGTCGGCGATGCGCTGCATCAACGTCATGGCCTGGCGGATGATGCGCTTGCAGCGAAACTCGATGCCGTACTGGGCGCGCTCCAATAGCGGCGCCAGCGCCTTGAGCTCGGCAAACACCACGTGGCCGCTGTCGAACAACTCGTCCGTGAAATTGACCAGCATGTCGCGCTTGGCCACCACTTCGTCTTCGGCCACCTGGCTGATCCAGTTGTGGGGCAGGTTGGGGCCGGTGAGAAACAGCGATTCCGGATAGAAGTTGCCGATGTAGTCACCGATGAACACTTTGCCGGAGCTGGCGACGATCAGGTGCAGTTCGTATTCCTTGTGGAAATGCCAGCGCACCAACGGGCAGGGGAATCCGTGCTGGCGGTAGATGATGGACAACCCGTTGTGGTCGTCCATCAGTTCGTAGGAGGGGTCTGTCACGCGGGCTGTTCGGGTCATGTCAGGACGCTTTTCTTATTATCGCTATCGGATCATGCCTCTTTTGGCGCCTGCTGTGCCAGCCTGCTTTGGCTTTCGCCTATGCATGCAACCTGTCCCCGTAAACCGCTTTCATGCTGGTGGCGCTCCAGCAGTAGCGGACAATGTCTGCCTCGTCAAAAAAATCGGTGCTGATGATGCTGCAACGGGTGACCCAATCGCGGGAGGTGTGGAACCAATCGTTGATTTGGTTTTTGATGTGCTGCGGGCCACCCAGCAACGAATAGCAGGTCGCAGGCAACGACCATAGAAATGTATCGTAAGGCGCCCCCACAAGGGTGGTCTGGATATGCGATTGCAGATCGAGGGTGTCGGTGAATACCTTGCCGCTCCATTTGTGAGGTATTTTCGGCCAGAAATACTCACTGTCGAGTCCGGGTTTCGCCTGTGCGGCCATGACAATTCGGCGCTGCGAACTGGCGCGCTTGAGCTGTTCCACGGTACTGCGCGCGTCCGAAGGACGGATCAAGCGCGAGCCCAGGCCGCGCATCAGAAGATCATTGAGTTGTTGGTAGCCGAAAGGCTTCGCCGCATCCTCTAACTGGTGGAAGTCGAGGACGATGAATTCGTTCGGGTTTCGGTCGAGGAATGTCGTCACCGCGTCGATCAGTTCATCAACAATGCGGTGGGACTGATAGCCGTTGTGATGGAAGTAGAACACCGGTACTACCGGGCCGGCGGTACAGCCAAGCCGGATATCGAACGCCCGTGCGCCGTTGGCCAGTTGCCAGGCAAATGAGTCGTTCTGGCACGTCGTCCAGTTGCCTACCACCACCTCGTAGTTGGGCGCTTTTTTGTCCATGCCAGCGTTGTGCGTGCAGGGCCAGACAATTTCAGTCAGCTTCAACTGGCCGATATCCAGTACGTTGCTCATCCATTTCTGTTTGTCGAGTGTGGTTGCTGTATTGCGGGTCATGACAGTTCCTTGTCATTGATTCCCCCCATCCGTGGGGAGAAGAAGTTCATATGTCGGATGTGGCTGGGTGCCACATCCGTATCGTTCGCCTGAGACAAAAGGCTTTCATGACCCAGCATAGAAGTGCGTGGCAGTATTGCCAGCGTCGGAAACACTTACACAAGAATAGCTATTTGATAGCGCGAAAATGGTTAATTTCGCTTGCTCGCTTTCGTCAAGTTTACAGTTCGGCAATAAGAGACAATGTTGGATTCTTCAATAAAATCGACATTGATGATGTTGCACTTTGACGCCCAGTCGCTTTTCTTCGGATCGAACCAGGAATTAAGCTTGTCATGAATATCTACGGGGCCACCGAGAGCGCTGTAACTGGTGGCGGAAAGTGACCACGGTGCCCATGGACCAGGCGGGTTTTTCAGCACATTAATAATGTGCTTTTCCAAATCCGCGGCATTGGTGATACCGCTGCCAGACCATTTGTGCCCGATCTGCTCGTGAAATACATTTCGATCAAGTGCACTGTGCCATGGGGCCGCGACCAGTACCCTTTGCAGTGAGCTGATGTGCTTGAGGCTATTAAGGCTCAGGCCCTGGTTTTGGGCAGGAATCATCCGATGGCCGATAAACCTCAACATCATGTCGTTGAAGTATCTGAAGTCAAATGGATGCTCGCCGTCCTTGAGTTGGTGAAAATCCAGAATGACAAACTCGTCAGGGTTTTCCATCAGGAATCTATTTAGATCGGTCACCAGGTTTCCCAACGTGCGGTTAGAACGGTGGCGGTCATGTAAAAATATGAATTTTCATAACCCTGGGGCCGTGGCGTCATAAATCAAACGGGCATCAAGTGCTCGGGACCCATGACACAGTTGGTGGTAGAACGATTCATGCTGACAGGCCACCCAGTGGGCGGGAGGGCCGATAAACGGCCAGGGCGCTTTCCAGTCGCAGCCAGCATTATGAGTGCCAGGCAGAGTCAGTTCGCAGAGCGATAAAGTGTCAATGGTCGGCGTGGCGGCCATCCAGTTATTATTGGCGTAGTTGCTCATTTAATGCATCCTTGCATTAATTTATAAGAAGGGTTGATAGTGCTGAACTTAAATAAGTTAAGCTGAGTGTTTATAAAGGCGAAGCCAGGCCTGGTCAATAATAGTGATAATGCAAATTGTTTGCTGTTGGTGAGAGATTTATAATGGATTTCGATTTTTCGCTTCAATCCATTGGGCCATGTATTGCGTACTTTTATGGTGGTGATGACGTAGCATGCTACCCGTGAAGTTATCGCTTCTAAGTTGTACCAGATGTTGTTGGCAATACAACAACTTTTCGATCAGCGCCGGACCATGTTCCGATTGTCGATAACGATCGGCCAACAATGTCTTTCCTTGGGATTGGGCGTCCGTCCACAGAGCCTGGTCCTTGTACAACTGAACCGCGCAATCGGCGAACGCCTGTGCTGTTCGGGTCACAGCCCCCGGCCAGAGATGTTCGCCATGCATCGCTTCTGCGCCGATTGGCGTAGTGATGGTGGGCGTGCCACACAACATGGCGTCGACAATTTTGCCTTTAATACCGGCACCGAAGCGTAGGGGGGCCAGACAAATCCGTGCGCCAGACATGACTTCCAACGCATCTTCCGCCCAGTTCATTACATGAAAACCCTGGCCCGGGTTGTGCAACGCAGTCGCTTTGGGCGGTGTGTAAGCACCGTAAATGTGCAATTGAGCCTTTGGCAGTTGTTCGCGGATCAGCGGCCAGATAGTGGTTTTCATCCAGAGCACCGCATCCCAGTTGGGCGCATGACGGAAGTTGCCGATGCTGAGAAAGTGCGCACGGTCTTCAAAAGAAACCGGTGGCACGCTCGGTAGATCGACCATCAGCGGACACCAGTGCAGCAAGTTTCGTGGCACCTTGAATTGCTCGACCAGCAACTCGATCTCTACTTCGGAAATCATCAGATTCAAGTCGCAACGATAAATCGCTGCGATTTCCCGTTTGGCCAGATCGGTCTCGGCCATGAGCTCAAACTCTTCACGTAACGCCGGCGCGAACAGTTCATTGAAGTCATTGGCGTCGTCACTGGCCTTCAATCGCTCTTTGAGGCGTTGATGGCGGGCATCCCGCAGGCTTCGCAGGTCGGAGGTCTCAAGCACGCGCAAGGCATCGGGGCAGTGTTTTTCAACTCGCCAGCCGAATTGTTCTTCCATCATGAACTGATCGAACAGAACGATATCCGGGGCCAGTTCGCTGATGAACGTGTCGAAACTGCTGTTGTTCAATTCGATCGCGACTTCGCGAATGCCCAAGACCGTCAAGTCTGCCCGGTGTTCACCGGTGCCGGCCGGGCTACTGAAAGTAATGTCCCAGCCTTGCTGCAAGAAGGTCTCGAGAATTTGCATCATGTGCCCGCTGGCCGCCGAAGAGCGGGGCTCGGGCCAGACGTAACCAATGACCAGGACTTTGGTTGCGTGGGGCTGGGTCATCGGTATTCCTTGAGACGGGTAATCGAGCAGGGGCGCAATTAAACCACAGCAAGCGTGGCATGGACTCGGTTCCTTATGAGTGGGATCACCGGTCCAATCAAACGCCAGGCGGGTGGTCTTTTCTACTGTCAAACTTGACAGGTCAGAGCCCAAAAACGCCGAAAAATGCAGCCTTACGTTGGTTTATGCAGATGCCCAGTCAACTGTCTCAGGCCAGCATGCCTTTGACCTTGTCGCGCAGCTGGTCAATCGAAAACGGCTTGCCGATCACTGACATGCCTGCGGGCACATCAATGCTTTCGGCATAGCCGCTGGCAAACAGGATGGGCAGTTCGGGGCGCAGCATCCGGGCCTGGGTGGCCAGTTCACGCCCATCCATCACCGGTAAACCGACATCGGTCATCATCAAGTCGATGTACTGGTCTTCATCATTGAGGAATTCCAGCGCCTTTTCACTGCCATCGGCCTCGAGCACCTTGAACTCGAGTTCCTCCAGCACATCGACAATCAGCATGCGCACGATAGCGTCGTCTTCGACTACAAGGATGATGGACGCGGTGGCGGACATAGTGGGGTTCTCAGAGGTTGAATTCGCAGTTGTCGGTCGATCGAAATCGCCGGGCTCTTGCTTGAGTAAGTGACGGAACCCGACAAGTTCCCCCGCGGTAGAAAAAAGATTAGCCGCACAAGTGCTGGCAAGGATAACCGCTCCTTTGCGCTGGAGCAGTGGAATGTGGGATTTTGCGCGAAAGGTGTCAGAAAATTGGATCAATACGACGCTTTTGGGGCAAACTCCTTGGTTTTCAACAGTTCGACAAGGTTTCCCCCCATGACATCCGCGTCTTCGGTTGATGAGCAACGATTCCGTAAACTCCTGAGCCGCAACGTCAGCCTGCCGTTGGGTGTCGGTGTGCTCAGCGCAGTGTTCTTTGTTTCGCTGATTACTTATCTGTTGTCGATGATCCAATGGGTCGAACACACCGACCGGGTGATCAATAACGCCAATGAATCGATCAAGCTGACCGTCGATCTGGAAACCGGTATGCGCGGCTTCCTGCTCACTGGCGACGAGCACTTCCTCGAACCCTACGAAACGGCCAAGCCACGAATCGCTGTCGCCCTCAATACCTTGCTCGAACTGACCGCGGACAACCCGGTGCAAACCGACCGTCTGCACCGTCTCCAGGCCTTGCAGAATGAGTGGGGCACTTACGCGCAGACACTCATTGAATTGCAGCGCGCCAGCGGCGATTACCGCAGCGTGGTCAAGGCCGGGCGCGGCAAGCGGCTGACCGATGAGATCCGCAAACAATTCGAAGACGTGATCGACATGGAGCAGCAGTTGCGCGCCACGCGCAACGAGGACGTGCGCCGCACCACGATCTGGAGCATCAGCCTTTATCTGTTGTTCATCGCCGGCATCAGCGCATTGCTGGCCTACATTGGCCGTCGGGATCTACTCAATCTTTCGCAACGCTACAGCGCCACCCTCGCCGCGCAACAGACCAGCGCTCATCGCCTGGAGCAGCAAGCCTGGCTGCGCAATGGCCAGACCGAACTGGCCGAACAAGTGCTGGGGCAACTGTCGCTTAATCTGCTGGGCCGCAACATTCTGCAGTTCTGCGCGCAGTATCTGGGCACGGCCGTGGCGGCTATTTATGTTCGTGAAGAGCACGGTGGACTCAAGCGCATTGCCTCTTACGGTTTCTCCCGCGAGCAGGCAGAGCGCGAGCAGCAGATTTACAGCGATGAAGGCATTGTCGGCCAGGTAGCGAACCAGGCTCGCTTGATTCGTCTTGATGACGTACCGAGCGATTACTTCAAGGTCAGCTCTGGCCTGGGCGAAGGTCTGCCCCATAGCGTGCTGGTCGTGCCGACCAGTGACGACGATCGGGTCAACGGTGTGATCGAGCTGGGCTTCCTGCGCCCGCTGGCGGACCGCGATATCGAATTGCTTGAACTGATTGCCGGCAACATCGGCACGTCCATCGAGGCCGCTCGCTATCGCCAGCGCTTGCAGGAAGTGCTGGCCGAAACCCAACAGCTCAACGAAGAGCTGCAGGTTCAGCAAGAAGAGCTCAAGACCGCCAACGAAGAGCTGGAAGAGCAGTCGCGGATTCTCAAGGAATCTCAGGCACACCTGGAAACCCAGCAGGTCGAGCTTGAACAAACCAATGAGCAACTCGCCGAACAAGCGCAGATCCTCGCCGACCAGCGCGACGAAGTGGATCTGAAGAACACCGAGCTCAATCAGGCCCAGACTCAGCTCCAAGAACGCGCCGAAGAGTTGCAGCGTTCGAGCAAGTACAAGTCTGAATTCCTCGCCAACATGTCCCACGAGTTGCGCACGCCACTGAACAGCTCGTTGATCCTGGCCAAGTTGCTGGCGGAAAACCCCCAGGAAAATCTCAGCGCCGAGCAGGTCAAGTTTGCCGAGTCGATTTACTCCGCCGGCAATGATTTGCTCAACTTGATCAACGACATTCTCGACATTTCCAAGGTCGAGGCCGGCAAGCTTGAGATGCGACCGGAGAACACCAGCGTCGCGCGTCTGGTGGATGGCTTGCGCGGGATGTTTGAGCCCTTGGCGACCGACAAGAAACTGGATTTCCAGGTCGAGGTGCAGGCCGGTGCGCCGATGATGATCTTCACCGACCGCCAACGTCTGGAGCAGGTCATCAAGAACCTGCTGTCCAACGCGGTGAAATTCACCGAAAAAGGCACGGTCAGCCTGACGGTCGCCAGCCAGCCAGGCGATGGTATCGCCTTTATCATTCGCGATTCGGGGATTGGCATTGCCGCGGATCAGCAGGACAGCATTTTCGAAGCCTTCCGCCAGGCCGATGGCACCACCAATCGCCGTTACGGCGGCACAGGCCTGGGCTTGTCGATTTCCCGTGACCTGGCCGCCTTGCTCGGCGGATCCATCAGTGTCACCAGCGAGCCGGGGCAGGGCAGTGTGTTCACGCTGGTTTTGCCGCAGCAATACGTTGAACCGGGCGAGGAGCCTGTCGAGCCGATGAGAGCCACGCCGGTTGCCATTACGCCGAGAGGGACGCCCGCCGCGCCGGCACCGCTGATCGCCGAAGTCGATATCCCGCGTTTCGACGACGATCGCACCAAGGCGCCATTCGCCACTCGTTGCATTCTGGTGGTGGAGGACGAGCCGAACTTCGCCAATATCCTTTACGACCTGGCGCATGAGCTGGGTTATCAGTGCCTGGTGGCGCACGGCGGGGACGAGGGGTACGACCTGGCCAGGGAATTCATCCCGGACGCCATTCTGCTGGACATACGTCTGCCGGATCATTCCGGGTTGAGTGTGTTGCAACGCCTGAAGGAGCACGCTGAAACCCGGCACATTCCGGTGCATGTGATTTCGGCGGAAGACCGGGCCGAAGCCGCGATGCACATGGGCGCCATCGGTTATGCGGTCAAACCGACTACCCGCGAAGAACTCAAGGACGTGTTTGCCCGCCTTGAGGCCAAGCTGACCCAGAAGGTCAAACGCGTCCTGCTGGTCGAAGACGATGATCTGCAGCGCGACAGCATTGCCCGGCTGATCGGAGACGATGACATCGAGATCACTGCCGTTGGCCTGGCGCAGGACGCGCTGAACCTGCTGCGCACGACGATTTTCGATTGCATGATCATCGACCTGAAGCTGCCGGACATGCTCGGCAACGACCTGCTAAAGCGCATGTCCACCGAAGATATCTGCTCGTTTCCGCCCGTGATCGTCTACACCGGGCGCAACCTGACCCGGGACGAAGAGGCCGAGCTGCGCAAGTATTCGCGCTCGATCATCATCAAAGGGGCCCGCTCGCCAGAGCGTTTGCTGGATGAGGTCACACTCTTTCTGCACAAAGTCGAATCCAGGTTGTCCCATGAACGCCAGAGGATGCTCAAGACCGCGCGCAGTCGCGACAAAGTCTTCGAGGGTCGCAAGGTGCTGCTGGTGGACGACGATGTACGCAATATCTTCGCCCTCACCAGTGCCCTGGAGCAAAAGGGTGCAGTCGTGGTCATCGGCCGAAACGGCCGTGAGGCGATTGAAAGACTGAATGAGGTCGAGGACATCGATCTGGTGTTGATGGACGTGATGATGCCGGAGATGGACGGTTACGAAGCCACCATCGAGATCCGCAAGGACCCGCGCTGGCGCAAGCTGCCGATCATTGCGGTGACGGCCAAGGCCATGAAGGACGATCAGGAGCGCTGCTTGCAAGCGGGCTCCAACGATTACCTGGCCAAGCCCATCGACCTGGATCGCCTGTTCTCGCTGATTCGCGTGTGGTTACCAAAAATGGAACGCATTTAGTGGAACGCAATTTTTCAGTGGAGCCAAATAGCGA
Source organism: Pseudomonas fluorescens (assembly GCF_000968015.1). Taxonomy (GTDB): domain Bacteria; phylum Pseudomonadota; class Gammaproteobacteria; order Pseudomonadales; family Pseudomonadaceae; genus Aquipseudomonas; species Aquipseudomonas fluorescens_W. The sequence goes on along the minus strand of NZ_LACH01000041.1, from coordinate 12,198 downwards.
AATCGAAATTCGCTTGTTGATCGAGGCGATCTACCTCAAATACAGCTATGACTTTCGCGACTACTCTGGTGCTTCGATCAAGCGCCGGGTCAGTCACGCGTTGATCCAGTTCGAGTGCACGACCATTTCAGCGTTGCAGGAAAAGGTGCTGCACGACCCGACGGCGTTCATGCAGTTGCTGCAACTGCTGACGATCCCGGTCAGCGAGATGTTCCGCGACCCTTCGCATTTCCTCGCGATCCGTCAGGAAGTGGTGCCGCTGCTCAAGACCTACCCCTCGATCAAGATCTGGATCGCCGGTTGCAGCACGGGTGAAGAGGTCTATTCGATGGCCATTCTGCTGCGCGAAGAAGGTTTGCTCGATCGCACGATCATCTACGCCACCGACATCAATCCGCGCTCACTGGATAAAGCCAAGCAGGGGATTTTCTCCATGGAGAATGTCCGCGCCTACACTCATAACTACCAGCAGGCAGGTGGCCAGCGTTCGTTCGCCGACTACTACACGGCGGCTTACGGTTACGCCATTTTCGACAAGACGCTGTGTGAGAACGTGACCTTCGCCGATCACAGCCTGGCAACCGACAGTGTCTTTTCAGAAACTCAATTAATTTCGTGCCGTAATGTTTTGATTTATTTCAACAAAAAGCTTCAAGATCGTGCGTTCGGTTTGTTTCATGAGTCCCTTTGCCATCGAGGATTTTTGGTGCTGGGCAGCAAAGAAACTCCGGATTTTTCGGCCTACGGCAACCAGTTCGAACCGTTGGTCAAACAAGAACGGATTTACCGCAAATCATGAACAGTGCAGCGGATTTGCCTTCTATAGAGGCTATCGTGATCGGCGCCTCGGCCGGTGGCGTGGAAGCGTTGCTGAGTATCCTCAGCCCATTGCGAGAAGGCTTCAAGCTGCCGATCATCGTGGTGTTGCACCTGCCGGACGAACGTCGCAGCCATCTGGCCGAGGTGTTCGCACGGCGAGTATCCATGCCTGTGCTGGAAGCCCGCGACAAGACGCTGGTCGAAGCCGGAACGCTGTATTTCGCGACACCGGGTTATCACTTGTCGGTGGAGCAGGACCGCAGTTTTTCCTTGAGCCTGGAAGCCCGCGTGCATTATTCGCGACCGGCCATTGATTACCTGTTCGAGTCGGCCGCCGATGCCTACGGTTCAGCCTTGGCCGCCGTGTTGTTGACTGGCGCCAACCGTGATGGCGCCCACGGCCTGACCCAGGTCAAGCGCCGTGGCGGCATGACCATCGTCCAGGACCCGGATGAAGCCCAGGTCGCAACCATGCCCCAGGCTGCACTTGATTTACACCAGCCAGACCACATCCTCCCTATACGCGGCATCGGCCGTCTGCTTGTCGAGCTGGAACGAATCGCATGCTAAGTACTACCCAGGCCAAATTGCTGATCGTCGATGATCTGCCGGAGAACTTGTTGGCGCTTGAAGCGCTGATCAGGCGCGAAGACCGTATCGTCTATAAAGCGTTGTCCGCCGACGAAGCCTTGTCTCTGTTGCTGCAACACGAATTTGCCATGGCCATTCTCGACGTGCAGATGCCCGGCATGAACGGCTTCGAGCTGGCCGAGCTGATGCGCGGCACGGAAAAGACCAAGAACATCCCGATCGTGTTCGTCAGTGCGGCCGGTCGTGAGCTGAACTACGCGTTCAAGGGCTATGAGAGCGGCGCCGTGGATTTCCTCTACAAGCCGCTGGATATTCATGCGGTCAAGAGCAAGGTCAACGTGTTCGTCGAACTGTATCGCCAAAGCAAGGCGATGAAACAGCAGGTCGAAGAGCTGGAGCAAAGCCGCCGCGAGCAGGAAGCGCTGCTCAAACAATTACAGAGTACCCAGCTGGAACTGGAGCAAGCGGTGCGCATGCGTGATGACTTCATGTCCATCGTTGCCCACGAAGTCCGCACGCCGCTCAATGGCCTGATCCTCGAAACCCAGTTGCGCAAGATGCACCTGGCCCGGGATAACGCCGCGGCGTTCACCCTGGACAAGATGCACGCGATGGTCGATCGCGACGAGCGGCAGATCAAAAGCCTGATCCGACTGATCGAAGACATGCTCGATGTATCGCGCATTCGTACTGGCAAGTTGTCGATCCGACCGACGCGCTTCGATCTGTCGGCGCTGGTTCGCAGCTTATTGCAGAACTTTGCCCCGCAGGTCGATGCTGCCGAGTCCTCGATCACCCTGGAGGCCGGGCAACCGGTGGTGGGCAGCTGGGACGAATTCCGCATTGAACAGGTGATTTCCAACCTGCTGACCAATGCTTTGCGCTATGGCGCCAAGAGTCCGATCACCGTTAAGGTGTACAGTGAGAGCGGTCAGGCTCGGGTGGAAGTGCGCGATCTCGGGATCGGCATCGGCGAAGAGAACCAGAAGCGTATTTTCCAGCAGTTCGAACGCGTCACGGCCAAACACGCTGTCGCGGGGTTGGGCCTGGGCTTATTTATTTCTGAGCAGATTGTGGCCGCCCATGGCGGTTCCATTACCGTCGAAAGCCGGATTGGCGAAGGCGCCTTGTTTCGCGTTTGTCTGCCGCTGTAGGAAAATAGCCGGATAAACGCAACCTCTGATCGACCCCACGGTCGTATCAGCAGCTATTGATCGAACAAAGGCTTCCCATGAGTGAAGATGCACAAGACGTCGTATTGATCGTCGAAGATGACCCCTCGATTTTGATGGTGCTGTCGGCCTATCTGTCGGGTGAGGGCTACCGGGTATTGCAGGCCGAAAACGGCGAGCAGGCCTTCGAAATTCTGTCGAGCAAACCGCACCTGGACATGATGATCACCGATTTCCGCCTGCCGGGCGGAATCTCTGGCGTCCAGATTGCCGAACCTGCCGTGAAGCTGCGACCGGAACTCAAGGTGATCTTTATCAGCGGTTATCCGCAGGAGATCCGCGAGACGGACAGCCCGATCACCCGTAAGGCGCCGATCCTGGCCAAGCCATTCGATCTGGATGTACTGCAAGAGCTTATGCAGGAAATGCTTTCCTGATGCAGGACACCGTTCGTCGACCGGTGCCCTTTCAGTGGCTCAACGTTTTACCTGATCCGCTGCAATGTAGGTAAATACAGCATCCGTCGTTGCGGTGGGCATCGTAAGTTTTATGATCGGAACCACCGCTCCACCGGTTTTGGCGAAGTAGTCTGTCTGATCATGCTGTGCGCCAGGCAGCCCACCCGAGATGTAGAAAAACGCTTCGATGGGAAGTTCGCGTGGGATATTTTGCGGCCAGGTGGCAAGGATCAATTCGATGTACTCATGCCGGCCTGCCATGAAATTACCCAGGTTATGGGCTCGAATGGTTTGATAAAACGAGTCGGCCCCCAGATTGTTCATCGAGTCGCGCACATCAAAACTGCACAGCGCATTGTTTGTTCTAAAGTTGGCCAGCCATTGGTCGCCGGTAGTTATGCCTTGTGATTGGCAGCGATTGCTGCGAGCGGGCCTGGGTTTGTAAAGACCGCAGCCTGGATCCTCTCGTTGGTCCGTTGCACCGTCTATAGGAAACGAACATAACACTTCGATCTGCCGCGTACCGGTGGGTCTTGCCAGTACCGGGGCCAATACGAAGCCATTTTTGTACAGGTACACCATGCTGGCGAACTTGGCGTCCTTCCTCAAATATGAAAAAGAAACACCTCCGCTGGTTTGTGAGCGTGGGCTAGGGTTCCAGCTCGAAAACTGGGTCGAGGGCACTGTTGCGCGCAGCATTATGCCTGCGCACAGAAACGCGGGCATCGAAGCCTTGCCACAACTTTGGCGAGTGTCGTTGTAACGACTGGTCAGGTTGGCTGCGACCGCTGCACCACTGGCCGTTGCAGCGGATGAATACGTTTCTGCACTTGAACCCGATTCCAGGGTTCCTATGGGGGGCGGTTCGACTGGCGGTGCTGGTTCTTGTTGTTCGTGGACCTGGCAGCCCGCGAGGGCAACCGTCAGTACAAGTGCGATTATCTTCTTCATGAGGGTTCATCCCTTGAGTAATGACCTGCCCGTGGCAGGCGAGCGCAGAGTCGCCTTCGAGCAGGCGCGCTGCGTACTTCAGGGGGGATTGAACCCAGAAAAACATACCGCGAATAGCTGTCAGAGTTGACAGGTGACAGGCTTCAAAACGAGGTCTAGTCTTGGCTGTCGTGTGATGACGCTCAATGAAACAGGGGGTTGTGCTGATTACTGCCGGATCATCTCCCGCACCTTCGCCGTCAGCAGGTCGAAGGTGAACGGCTTGGTGATCATCTGCATGCCGGGATCAAGGAAGCCACCGCGCACCGCCGCATGTTCGGCGTAGCCGGTAATGAACAACACCTTCAGATCAGGCCGGTATTGCCGGCCGATTTCCGCCAGTTGCCGGCCATTCATGCCGGGCAATCCAACGTCACTGATCAACAGATCGATACGCTGCCCGGAATCCAGAATCGGCACCGCGCTGTCGGCATTGCCAGCCTCGACAAAGGCATAGCCCAGATCGCTCAACACCGTACTGACCAACACCCGCACCGCCGGATCGTCCTCGACGATCAGCACCGTTTCGCCATTCTGTGCGAATGGAGCGTGCTGGACGTCCGCCGGGCTGTCCTGAGGCACGTCGCCGCCGAATCGCGGCAGAAACAGGCTCACCGTGGTGCCTTCGCCCACTTCACTGTGAATGGCGACGTGGCCGCGCGATTGCTTGCTGAAGCCATAGATCATCGACAATCCAAGGCCTGTGCCCTGACCGATTGGCTTGGTGGTAAAGAACGGGTCAAAGGCTCGGCTGATGGTGCTTTGCGGCATGCCGCACCCAGTGTCCGAGACGCTCAGCACCACGTAATCACCCGGTTGAAGGTTGCTCTGGGCCTGGGTGAAGCCAATGTCCAGATGCTGATTGCTGGTTTTCACCACCAGTTTGCCACCATCGGGCATCGCATCCCGAGCATTGATCACCAGATTGAGCAGGGCGCTTTCCAATTGGTTGGGATCGGCTTCGGCCACCCAGAGTTGCTCATTCAGTTGCATGTCCAACTCAATGGTTTCGTTGATGCTGCGCTCAAGCAACTCGCCCATGGACACCACCAGGGTGTTCATTTGCACGGGTTTGGAGTCCAGTGACTGACGCCGGGAGAACGCCAGCAGACGGTGGGTCAGGCCTGCCGCGCGGTTGGCTGAGGTCACGCCCAGGTCGATAAGACTGTCCAGATCGTCGGTGCGCCCACGGGCCAGACGTCGACGCAGCAGCTCCAGGCTGCCGATGATGCCGGTCAGCATGTTGTTGAAGTCGTGGGCAATACCGCCAGTGAGCTGGCCGACCGCTTCCATCTTCTGCGATTGGCGCAGGGCTTCTTCATTGTGGCGCAGCTGGGCGGTGCGTTCCTCGACCTGCTGTTCGAGGGTTTCGAGGGTGTTTTGCAACCGCAGTTCGCTTTGACTCAGATCCATCAGCCGGTCCCTGGCTTCGTACTGTCGTCGACGTCCGCGCAATGCGGTGGTCACCAGGCTGATCAATGTGACCGGGTGAAAGGGACGCTCAAGAAAGGTCACGTTCCCCAGTTGTGGGCCGTAGCGCGACGCCGGGTTTTGTTCCGGGCCGCCATGGTAGGTCATCAATACAATCGGCAGGTCCGACCAGGCAGGCTGTTGCTCGATCAGCCCGAACAGCGGTTCAAGATCACTGCCCAACAAAGCCTCAGAGGAAATCAACAGCAAGCCTGCCCCTTGCTTCAGTTCGCTGCATAACGCCACCAGGTCCCGAGTAATCACCCCGTCATAACCCGCTTCGTTGAGCATCATCAGCGCAATCTGGCTGTCGCGACCCAGCGGCGCGAGAATGATCGCGCGCTCGGACATCGCTTCCTGCGCAATCACGGGTTTTGTTCCTCAAGCAAAGGATTGCTGGCACCCAGATAGGTCGGGACACCCCGCAATACCCCCTGAAAGGCATCCAGCGGTTCACCAATGGTCATGCCCCGAGCGCTGATGCGGTATTCCCGAATGGTCGATTCATGGCTGCCGGTGCGTTTCTTGATGATCGAGATCGCCCGGCGAACCTTGCCCAATGCCTCGAAGTAACGCAGCAGGATGACCGTATCGGCCAGATAGGTAATGTCGACAGGGGCTTGCATGTCACCGACCAGTCCATGCTGGGCGACCGTCATGAAGGTCGCGGCACCTTGGCGATTGAGGTACAGCAGCAACTCGTGCATGTGCAGTACAAGGGCGTTTTCTTCGGGCATCGCCGCCTGATAGCCATTGATGCTGTCGATCACCACGGTCTTGATATTGCCCTCGTCGACGCAGCGACGAACCCGGTAGGAAAACTCGCCGGGGGACAACTCAGCCGCGTCCACTTGCTCGATCAGCAGGTTGCCAGTGTCTTGCAGCGCCTTGAGGTCGATGCCGATGTTCTTCATGCGCTCGAACAGCAACCCGAGCTCTTCATCGAAAATGAACAGTGCGGCTTTTTCGCCACGGGCCACGGCGGCGGCGGCGAAGATCATCGAGATCAGCGATTTGCCGGTACCGGCCGGGCCAAGGATCAGCGTACTGGACCCGGTCTCGATACCGCCGCCGAGCAGGGCGTCCATGGCCTTGATGCCGCTGGACAGCTGCTGGCGGACATAGCGACCGCGATGCTCGGCGGCCACCAGACGCGGAAAAACATGCACGCCATCGCCCATGATGGTGAAGTCGTGAAACCCGCCACGGTACTTCTGACCACGGTATTTCACCACCCGGATCCGCCGCCGCTCGGCGCCATAGTTGGGGGTCAGTTCCTCAAGGCGAATGACGCCGTGGGCGACACTGTGCACGGTTTTATCGAGGGATTCGGTGGTCAGGTCGTCCAGCAACACCACCGTGGCGTCATAGCGCACGAAGTAATGTTTGATCGCGAGGATCTGGCGACGGTAGCGCAATGAGCTTTGGGCCAGCAGACGGATCTCGGAAAGACTGTCGAGCACTACACGGGTCGGCTTGATCCGTTCGACCACTTCGAAAATCTGCTTGGTGGCTTCGCCCAGCTCAAGGTCCGAGGAATACAACAAGCTCTGCTGATGCTCGGCATTGAGCAGGCTTTCCGGGGGCGTCAGCTCAAAGATGTGGATGTTCTCATCCAGCTCCCAACCGTGGGACAAGGCCCCTTGGCGCAATTCGCGTTCGGTTTCGGACAGGGTGATGTACAACGAGCGCTCGCCGGCACGAGCGCCGGCCAACAGGAAATGCAAAGCGACGGTGGTTTTGCCGGTTCCGGGTTCACCCTCCAGTAAAAACACATGCCCGCGGGACAAACCACCAGCCAGGATGTCATCCAGACCTTCGATGCCGGTGGCGGCTTTTGCACTGATGAACTCGTTTGATGTAGACAAAAAATGCCCTCTCATGACTAGGGGAAGCGAGGCAGCAGGCCGTGAGTGCCTGAATGGACTGCCTGTTCTCTTGACCCTTGGCCGAGCCGACGAGTTCAACGAAATTTTGCTGTTGTTAAAGCCCTTGCTGCAAGGCAGGGTCGTCGGGATTGAGTTGTTCAAGTTGCGCCAGCAGAATCTGTACGTTCTGCAGCTGGCCGCTTTCTTTCCAGTAATTGATCAACAATACCCGGGCTCTACGGTCGGACGGGTGGCGCTGGACGATCTCCTGCAACTGTTTCTGGGCCGCTTCCAGCTCCTGTTCATCGTGAAGCGTGGTTGCCAGGTCGTAGCGGTAATCCTTGTTGTCCGGCTCCAGCTCCACGGCTTTGGAAAGGCCGAGCAGGGCGAACTCACTTTGCCCGTGATGCAGCAGCCAGAGTCCCAAGGCATGTTGCAGGTAGGCCGAGTCGGGCTGAGCCTTCAGCTGCTTGGCCAACAGTTGCCGGGCAGCATCGTTTTGGCCCAGGCGATCCAGCACGTCGATTTGCATCACCAGCGCGGGCAGGTTGCCGGGCGCAAGACGCAAGGTGTTCTCCAGTGCCTGCTGCGCCTCTTTCAATTCGGCATTGTGCAGATGCAGCCGAGCCAGTTGATATTGGTTGTCGGCGCTTTCCGGTTGACTCTTCAGGTCCTGTTCCCAGGCATCGATGGCTTGCTCCAGCGGCCCGAAGTACAAACCGAGATCGTCCGGCGACAGCCCCAGCAAGGCGTTCACGGCGGCATAGCGGACGCGCTGCTCGCCGTCATCGAGTAACGGGCCCAGCAGCAGGCTGCGCTGACCGCTGGGCACCAGACCGCTGATGCTTTTGATCGCCGCGATACGCACGTCCGGCGATTCGTGCTGCAAGTCCGCATCCGCCAGTTTCAGGGCCACGGAGCTGGGGTAGTTGGGCAGCTCGGCATGCAACCAGACGCGGCGTTTTGGCGATATATCAGGGCGGCCCAATTGCTGGTAGAGGACCCGCGCTGCACCCGGTTGGCCCGCCCGCGCCTGGTTCAGCGCCTCGCTGTAGCCACGTTTGATCGCCTCCGGCACGGCAGGGGTTGTGCTGCGCAGGAAAAACCAGGCAAGGCCCATGGCAAACAGGACGCAGAGGCTGATGATCAGATAGCGACGGGACTGGGGCATGCAGGAATCCGGGAGCTGGCAAGCTGTTGCAAAGTTGCCAGCTTCGGTCAGGCAAGGCTGTGAGTCAAACCAAGACTTAGTTCATTACGTGAGTCAGTCGATTCAAGGCAGTCTGGCTTTTCAAGGATTTTGCCTACAGGTTGCGTCGACATTGCAATCCGTCGAGGCGCCTTGGCAGTGACTACGCTTGCTGGAGATGACTCGATGAGCGTTCCCATGCAACCGCTGCTTCAGTACTTCAAAGCGATACTCAACCCCGGCCCCGGAGTGGCGTTGTTCGCCCTGCGGACCATCGTGGCCGGGCTGCTGACGTTGTATCTGGCGTTCCTGTTCGACCTTGAACAACCCAAGTGGTCGATCATGGCGGTGGTCATCGTCAGCCAGCCATTGGGCGGCATGGCCCTGGCCCGAAGCTTCGGCCAGGTCATTGGCACCACGCTCGGGGCGGTCGTAGCGGTGTTGATCATGGCGATCTTTCCCCAGGCGCCCCTGCCTTTCATCCTCACCCTGGCCTTGTGGCTGGCGCTGTGTACCGCCGGCGGCACCTTGTTGCGCTACACCAGTTCCCAGGCGTTTGTGTTGAGCGGATACACGGCGGTGGTAGTGGCATTGCTGGCGGTGCCCGATCAGGACGGTACGTTCCTTCTCGCCGTCACCCGCGTGACCGAGACGCTATTGGCGGTGGCTTGCGTGTGCGTGGTCAGCCTGCTTACCGCGCGACCGGAAGCTGTGGCCCGGGATTACTTCGCCAAGATCGATCAGGTCATCAAGCTGCTTGCGACCCACGCTGCAGCTGTCATCCGAACCGAAGAAAGCGAGGCCGACTTCCATCGACGGCAAATGCAGCTGCTCGGCGCGATCAGTGCCCTGGAGGGGGTACGTCGGCATTTGTATTTCGATGCGCCACGGTTGCGCAGCTCCAATGAGTTGGTGCAGTTGCTGGGCAATCAGCTGGTGTTGTTGACGTCGCGGCTGACGGCTTTGCGTCACCAACGGGAGCTGCTTGCCGAGCGCTGGAAAGGTGCCTTGCCGGAGGAGATACAGCGACTACGCGCCGAAGAATTGGTCTTTCTCGATGAATTGGCCCTGCAAGGGCGATCATTGTCGACCAAAGCCCGGCAGCGTTTCTCGGCGCTGCAACAGCGTTTCGATGACCAGGCCTACAAGGCCGAACAACTCACCGAGACGATGCCAGCCACCCTGCGTTCACTGGCCTGGGCACTGCGCTGGGAGCAGGCGCGGATGCTGGAGCAGCTCGGCCAGATTCTCGAACTGAGCGACGCAATCCAGGACGGGCGTGCGGCCAGTAGCATGTTTCGCGGCCAGGACAACCCCTTGCATCTGGACTTCACTCTGGCGGCAATGAACGCGATCCGCGCATTTACCGCATTGGTGGTGGCCGGTCTGATCTGGATCGAAACCGCTTGGGACGGGGCGCGTGGCGGGATGATCGTGGCGGGAATTCTCTGTTCGCTGATGGCGACTTTTCCGCGGCCGTTGCTGGCCAGCCAAAGCTTTGCCAGGGGGCTGGGGCTGGCCTTGGTGGTATCGGCGCTGTATCTGTTCCTGCTGATACCGATGATCAGTGACTTCGAGTTACTCGCCTTGTTGTTGACCCCATTGCTGTATGCCGTCGCGGTGGGGTTGTCCAGTCCGCCAACCACGGGCACAGGCATTGGTCTTGGACTAACGACAATGCTGTTGTTGGGCCCGCAAAACACGGAAATCGGCCAAAACAGTGCCATTCAGTGGTTCGAGTTTGCCGGTTCCTATATCTGCGCAGCCTCGCTGGCGCTCAGTGTCTATGCCTTGATCTTCCCGTTCAGGCCCGTTTTACGGATGCGCCGACTGTTCAATGAGAACTGTGAGCAGGTCTACGCTTTGCTGAAGACGCCGGCCACCGATGAGCAGCAATTTGCGTTTGAAAGTCGCATGGTCGATCGCCTGACCATGATGTTGGGGCTGCTGCCGGCCACCAACGACAAGCCATCCAGCGAGCTGTTCGAAGTCAGCCTCGGATGCATGGCGCTAGGTGTGGCGCTGAACCAGCTCAGGCAACAGGGGCAAAGCAACACGTTGCTCAGTACTGAGCAACAAAATCGTTTGCTGGTTGCCGTCCGTGAGACAGGACGATTGATCGCCGGGCGGCCCGGGATTGACCTTGAGCAACTGCTCGGAAACCTGCGTGTCTTGGGCGATGAAATGGACGACCTCCATTTAGACGTTCATCAACACCTGTGGTCGGTATTCCGGATGCGCGTGGCGTTGTTGATCGTGGTGTCGTTTCTGGAGCGACATCGCAAATATTTTCAACCCGCAGAAACGGAAGGAGTGCCGGCCCTTGCCCATTGATTTTGAATTGGGTGGCGTCTACTTGCCGCCGATTGCCCAGGCGTTATTGCTGGCGCTACCGATTTACCTGGTGCTGGACTGGATCTTGCGCCGCATTGGCGTGCTGCGGTTCGTCTGGCATGAAGCCTTGTTCGAAGGCGCGTTGTACGCCTGCGTTTGCGCAACGCTGATTCTGGTAATGGGAGCTTGATGCTTTGAAGAAGATCCTTGCCCGACTTGCGACGGTGGCGGTGGTGTTGCTGGCCTTTGTTCTCGGCTGGTTTGCCTGGGAACATTACACCCGCGCCCCCTGGACCCGCGATGCACGGGTGCGTGCCGATGTGGTGACCTTGTCCGCCGATGTCTCGGGGCGCATCGTCGGCCTGGGCGTGCAGGACAACCAGCATGTGGAGAAAGGCCAGTTGTTGCTGGAGATCGACCCGGCACGCTATGTCTTGGCGGTGGAGCATGCCAAGCGCTCGGTGGAAGTGGCGAAAGCCACCCTTGGCCAGTCCGAGGCAACGATTGTCGCCAGTGAAGCGCTGCTCCGCCAGCGTCAGAGTGAAGAGCGCCGACGGCGCACGCTCAAGCAGCGGTTTGCGATTTCTGGCGAAGAATGGGAGAAATCCAGCACGGAAGTGGCGGTGGCGCAGGCCGAGTTGCTACGCAACCAGGCCAACCTCGGTTTGGCCCAGGCCAACGTGCAATTGGCCATCGCCGCATTGACCCAGGCCGAACTGGACTTGCAGCGCACGCGGGTCGAAGCGCCCGTGACGGGTTACGTCACGAATCTGCTGACCCGTCAGGGTGACTATGCCGCGGCCGGTGGCGCGCTATTGGCACTGGTGGACAGCGACTCGTTCTATGTCAGTGGCTACTTTGAAGAAACCAAGCTGCCGCGAATCGAGGAGGGCGACCGGGTCAGGATCGAATTGATGAGTGGCGAAACCTTCGGCGGTACCGTGCAAAGCATTGCCTTCGCCATTTCCGACCGGGAGAACCTGCCCGGCGGTCGCCTGCTGGCCAACATCAACCCCAGTTACACCTGGGTCAAACTGGCGCAACGGGTACCGGTGCGGATACAGATCGACCCCGATTACGCGGCCAAAAACCGACTGCGTGCCGGGACCACGGCCACCGTCACAGTCCTGGAAAGCCACGAGACTCAAGAACACCGCTAACCCCCTGTGGGAGCGAGCTTGCTCGCGATGGCGGCTTAACATTCAACATTGATGTCGGCTGACAGATCGCTATCGCGAGCAAGCTCGCTCCCACAAGGGGATTTGTGTTGAATTGGGGAACAGGCAAAAAAAAAGGTTCTTCACGGA
>NZ_LACH01000040.1 GCF_000968015.1 Pseudomonas fluorescens | reverse complement strand
AGGTTTTCACACAGTCTGCTTAGGGCTGCCTTTTTTTGCCCTGACTGATCGTTCCCACGCTCTGCGTGGGAATGCCCCAATGGACGCTCTGCGTTCGCTTTGGCACGCGGAGCGTCCCGGGCTGCATTCCCACGCAGAGCATGGGAACGATCACATCGGAGAATTTTAATTCTACTATTTGCAAATAAGGAATAAATATTCCATAAATAGCCCTCCTGATAATAAAATCCAAAAGGACCCCGGCTATGCGCGAACTCGGTATCGGACTCATCGGCACAGGTTTCATGGGCCGCGCCCATGCCTTGGCGTTTCGCAACGTCAGTGCGGTTTTCGAACTGCCCCTCAAGCTCAAACTCGTCGCCCTGGCCGACGCCGATCCGCAGCGTGCCCGCCACTGCGCCGATGCCTGGGGTTTCGACACCGCTCATAGCGACTGGCAGCAACTGATCGATGACCCCCAGGTCAATCTGATCGCCATCACCACGCCCAATCATCTGCACTACCCCATGGCCATGGCCGCCCTCGCCGCCGGCAAACCGGTGTATTGCGAGAAGCCGTTGGCGGTGAATCTGGAGCAGGCCGACGCCATGCGCCTGGCGGCCAAAGCGGCGGGCGTGGTGACGCGGGTGGGTTACAACTATCAACACAACCCGATGATCGGGCTCGCCCGGCAGCTCATTGAAAACGGCGACTTGGGTCAGATCATCAGTTTCCAGGGTGAATTCAGCGAAGACTTCATGGCCGATCCCGCGTCACCCTGGTCGTGGCGTTGCGATACCGATCATGCCGGTGGTGCACTGGCCGATCTGGGCAGTCACTTGTTGGCCATGGCCCGCTATCTGGTGGGCGATGTCGAGGCAGTAAGCGCCGACACCCAGACCGTGCACCGGCAACGTCCCGCCACGGCTGGCAGCCCGGAACAACGCAATATCGCGGTCGACGATCAGGTCCACGCCTTGTTGCGGTTTGCGAATGGCGCACGGGGCACGTTCAGCAGCAGTTGGCTCAAGCACGGCTACAAGAATCACCTGAGTTTCGAAATCAGCGGCACTCGAGGGACTTTGGTGTTCGATCAGGAACGCCTGAATGAACTGCGACTGTTTCGTGCCGGTCAGGACGGTTTCCAACGCTTGCTGGCTGGGCCGAATCTGCCGGGCTATGCGGCGTTCAGCCCGGCAGCAGGGCATCAGCTCGGTTACAACGAACTCAAGACGCTGGAAGTCCATGATCTGGTGATGGCGCTGGCAGGCTTATCTCAGGGTGGAACAGATTTCGAACAGGCATGGGAAGTCGAACGCCTGGCGACGGCCATTCGACTGGCAGCACAGGAATCGCGGTGGATCAGAATCGAGGAGGTCTGAGCGAAACGCACGAATACCCGCCAGCAGCACAGCGCCACTGGCGGTTCAACGTGAGCAGATGGACGCTTACTGAGTGACGCAACGAGTCAGCGTCGTTTCCCGGGTCACCTGCCCCTCAGCCCTCACATCGCCTTGCACATCGGTGTTTTCAGTGGTCTGGCAGGTGCGCACAGGGGGTGGAGGCGGCGCTGCGGGAGGTGGCGGTGGAGGACTCGCACAACCACCCAGAATCGCTATCCAGAGTGCGAACGACAGTGTTGCAAAAATGCGTTTCCCAAGACTTTTCATAGGTTGACCCGCGGTAAGTGATCGACATATTTCCGCGACCCAACTGCCTCACCGCGAACTCGCGGACCGGTCACAGAAAAAATACTCTCGTATTCTTTATACGACCGCCGGCAAAACCCGACAGTTCCTAGGACGTCTCGCGACGATGCAACGTGTTGCTCTCGAGTTCATAACGCAGCTCTTCGATCAACGCTGCCACCGCTTCCGGCGTTTTGAGGTTGGTCACGCTCAACCCACTGACCACCAGATCCACCTGCCCCGACACCGGATGGTAGAGTTTCACCGTCAAAGAATGATCACCCGTAACCGTGCAGTCACAGGCCAACGGCGAAAAACTCCGCTCCAGCTGCATACGCAATTGCGCCACATAAATCATCCGGCAGTTCCTGTAGCTGTTTCGAAAGGGACGCGATACCCGAAGACCTGTATCGCACCCTTGCAGACTAATAACTGCCGCACCCGGCCAGAACATGAATTTGCACCCCCTAAAGTAGTGCATTTGCACCTACCGTGGGGCCTTGGGCCGCCACTCGCTGGAGAACAAACCGCGCTCGCGAGCCCAGACAATTGCCTCGCTACGACTGTGAACGTCGAGCTTGGAATACACCGTCGAGACATGATTGCGCACCGTATTCGGCGCGAGCTTCAGTCGCGCGGCGATTTCCTTGTCGGCCAAGCCTTCGCAGATCAGGCCGAGCACATCGCGCTCGCGGGCGGTCAGGTCGGTGAAAGACACGCTAGGCAACCGCGGCGAGTTGACGTTTTTGACGTTAGCGAGCTTCTCGATGAGCGTGCGGCTGAACCAGGATGCATCCTTCATGACCTCTTCGATCGCCGACACCAACTCCAGCTCCGTGCGTTTACGCTCGGTGATGTCCATGAACACCAGCAGGTAGCAGGGACTGTCCTGAATGTTCACGGTGTCGGCCGAGACCGCGCAATCGATCAATCCAGCGTCTTTCTTGCGTACCTGGACATCGACACGATCCACGCTTCCGGTTTTTTCCAGCGCCGTAAACAGTCGCGTGCGGGCGCCTGTGTCATCGATGAAATCGATCTGCGCCACCGATTTGCCGAGCACTTCTTCACTGGAATACGCAAGCGTATCAAGGAAGGCTTCATTGACGTCCATCACCACCTGATCGCCGGCGTTGCACACCAGGATCGGCACCGGGGTCAGTCGAAAAGCCTTGGCGAAGCGTTCCTCGCTCTGACGCAAGGCGAGTTCGGCCTTATGCCGAGGCTCCATGTCCACAAAGGAAAACAGCATGCAGGCTTCGTCGTGCAGCTCAAGGGGCTGGCCGGCGACGATCACCTGTTTGCTGCCACCGTCGTGTAACCTCAACTGAGCCTGCATTTGCGGAATGGTTGCCCCTTCGAGCAACCGCTGCTTGGCCAGGTCTTTGTTTTCGGCGCCCTCCAGCACGTCCAGTTCATAGGTCGAACGGCCGATCACCTGATCACGGGCATGGCCGGTCATCTCCAGGAAGCCCGGGTTGACTTTGATGTAGCGCAAATCGCTGAGGCGACAGATCACCGCCGGGGCCGGGTTGGCATTGAAGGTTTTTTCGAAACGCTGCTCGGCGCTGGCCCACTCCGTAACATCGTTCATGATCAGCACCAACGACTCCGGCTCGCCAGCGCTGTCGGCCAATACCATGCTGCGCACGCTGTGGACCCAGGTGCGCTCTTCGTCGTCCGCCGGTGTCACTTCAACCAACACATCACTGAAGGACTCGCCTCGTGCAACGCGGCTGATCGGATAATTGTCGACCTGAACCGGATGATTATTGCGATAACGCAAGGCGAAGCGCTCGGCGTACTCCCTGGCATTCGCCCCCAGCTCGCTGAGCTGCCCGACGCCGTGCATGGCCAGCGCGGCGTCATTGGCCCAGAGGAGGGTCTGGTCGAGTTCCAGCAGAATCACCCCATCGGACAGACCGGCGATGATCTGCTGCAACTGACGGCGATTGGTTTCGGTGATCAGGACGTCCTGGCTCATTGGATCTCCACGCGTGCGGCGGCGCATTCATGCGCCACCCTGTGAAGATTACGACCGCAGGCAATCATGATCGTGCAGATATGCCGGGGAATACGATGCAGGAGCTACCGAAGCCTGCGATCTTTTGATTTTCGACGCCAGTTGAGTGGCTGAAGATCAAAGGATCGCAGCCTGCGGCAGCTCCTACATTGATCGCGTACATCCGTGGAATTTGCATGTGTACGCAACCCTCTGTAGGAGCTGCTGCAGGCTGCGATCTTTTCGGCGTACTCGAAATATTACGAAAATGCTTTGGCCAACGACAGAATCACCTTCAGCTAACGTTCGTTTGCCAACATATTTCAAGGAGGGCAAGGAATGCCTGTCGCTGCAAATGGATGTCGTCTTCGCAAAGCTCGATTTTCTGAATATGGTCGTATTTATCTGCTGACCGCTGTGGTTCATCAGCGAGAGCCGGTGTTCACAGATTGGCGGTTGGGCAGGCTGGTGGTTGATCAGTTGCGTTGTGCCGATGAAACCTCGGCCGTGACGTCAATGGCCTGGGTGGTGATGCCAGACCATCTGCATTGGTTGCTGGAGTTGCATCACGGCACCTTGGCCGAACTTATGTGCCGCATAAAATCCCGAAGTAGCCGGTCGATCAATCTTGCACGGCAGAAACAGGGCAGATTATGGCAACCAGGGTATTACGATCGCGCTTTGCGTCGTGATGAAGACATCAAGGATGCAGCACGTTACATCGTCATGAATCCGTTGCGTGCGGGACTGGTCAAGCGGATTGGCGATTACCCACTGTGGGATGCCATTTGGCTTTGAAAGGCAAAGATCAAAAAATCGCAGGCTGCGCCAGCTCCTACACGGGAATGCGTGCCCCTGTAGGAGCTGGCGCAGCCTGCGATCTTTTGATCTTCAGGCCGCCAATTGACCACTGGCAATCGCCGCCGAAGCCGCCAGCATCGCCCGCAACAACACCGCGCACCCGGCCGCCAGGTCATCCGGTGCGGCGTTTTCGATTTCGTTGTGGCTGATGCCGCCTTCGCACGGTACGAAGATCATCCCGGCCGGGCCGAGTTCGGCGAGGAAGATTGCGTCGTGCCCTGCTCCGCTGACGATGTCCATGTGCGACAGGCCCAGCCCTTGGGCGGCGCCGCGTACCGCCTCGACACAACCGTTGTCGAAGTACAGCGGCGGGAAATCCGCGGTGGGTGTCAGTTCGAAGGTCAGGCCGTGTTCCTCGCAGGTGGTTTCGATGACTTCGCGGACTTCGGCGATCATCGAGTCCAGGCGCGCCGGTTCCAGATGACGGAAGTCCAGGGTCATGCGCACTTCGCCGGGGATGACGTTGCGTGAGCCGGGATAGGCTTGCAGGCAGCCAACGGTGCCGCAGGCGTGCGGTTGATGACCGAGAGCAGCGCGGTTGACCGCACCGACGATCACCGAAGCGCCGACCAGAGCATCCTTGCGCAGGTGCATCGGCGTCGGGCCGGCGTGGGCTTCGACGCCACGCAGTTTCAGGTCGAACCATTTCTGCCCGAGTGCGCCCATCACCACACCGATGGTTTTGTGTTCGTCTTCAAGGATCGGGCCTTGTTCGATATGGGCCTCGAAATAGGCGCCGACAGCATGGCCGATGACCTCGCGTGGGCCGGCGTAGCCGATGGCGTTCAACGCTTCGCCGACGGTGACGCCCTCGGCATCGACCTTGGCCAGGGTTTCTTCGAGGGTGAATTTTTCTGCGAATACGCCGGAGCCCATCATGCACGGAGCGAAGCGTGAACCTTCCTCGTTGGTCCAGACCACGACTTCCAGCGGTGCTTCGGTTTCCACGCCCAGGTCATTGAGGGTGCGCAGCACTTCGACACCGGCCAGTACGCCGAAGCAGCCGTCGAACTTGCCGCCGGTGGGTTGGGTGTCGATGTGGCTGCCGGTCATCACCGGTGGCAGGTTCGGGTTGCGGCCGGGGCGGCGGGCGAAGATGTTGCCGACGGCGTCGATGCTGACGGTGCAACCGGCCTCCTCGCACCAGTTGACGAAAATGTCCCGGGCCTGACGGTCGAGGTCGGTCAGGGCCAGGCGACAGACGCCGCCCTTGACCGTGGCGCCGAGCTTGGCCAGGTCCATGAGCGACTGCCACAAGCGGTCGCGATTGATGTGCTGATGGCTGGACTGCAGAACGTCTACGGCAGCGTTCATGATGATCTCCTCAGGCAGTTGTTATAGGTTTCTTCAGGCAATGCATTGGTGAAAATGAGGCCGTCATCGCGAGCAAGCTCGGCTCCCACAAGGGATCTTCAGCATTCACAAAACCCTGTGGGAGCGAGCTTGCTCGCGATGAGGCCATCAATCACACCGCAGATTTCGCAACAGACGGACTCGGGCGCATCGAGCACAACCCGTAGTAAATCAGCCCACCCAGCGCCGAGCCGGTGAACCAGCCATAGTCGTAGAACCAGCTGAATGCATTGCTACCGAGCGACAGCAGCGTCAGCGCCACCGGCACACCGAACGCGATAAACCCGAACCAGTTCCACGCCGGATAAACGTCATCGCGATAGAGGCCAGCCAGGTCCAGTTGCTGTTTCTTGATCAGGAAATAATCCACCACCATGATCCCGGCAATCGGCCCCAAGAGGCTCGAATAGCCCAGCAACCAGTTGGAATACACCGTCTCCAGGCTTAAATCCGAGACGATCAAACCGAGCTTCTTCAACAGCTCATGGGCCATCAGCGCCAAGCCGACCAGACCGGTGAGCATCACCGCTTTGGTGCGGTTGATGAACTTGGGGGCGACGTTCTGGAAGTCGTTGGTCGGCGAAACAATGTTGGCCGCTGTGTTGGTCGACAGCGTGGCGATGATGATCAGCGCCATGGCCACTGCGACCCAGACCGGGCTCTGGATGTGACCGATCAGGGTGACCGGATCGGAGACGGTGACGCCCACCAGTTTTACCGAGGCGGCCGTCATTACGACGCCGAGGGAAGCGAACAGGAACATGGTCAGGGGCAAGCCGATGATCTGCCCGACGATCTGATCCTTCTGACTTTTTGCATAGCGGCTGAAATCCGGAATGTTCAGCGACAAGGTGGCCCAGAACCCGACCATGGCGGTCAGCCCGGCGGCAAAGTAACTGACCACGCTCGCGCCTTCCGGACGTTTGGCCGGGATCGCCAGCAACTCGGTCATCGACACGTTCGGCATCGCCCATACCAGCAGCCCCACGCCCACCAGCACCAACAACGGTGCAGAGAGGGTTTCGAGCCATTTGATCGAGTCCGCACCGCGAATCACCACCCACAGGTTCAAGGCCCAGAAAATCATGAACCCGATCACTTCACCGGTACCGCCGAGGGCTTTCCAACCGTCGAACACCGATCCCAGAAACAGGTGAATGGCCAGTCCGCCAAACATCGTCTGAATGCCGAACCAGCCACACGCCACCAGCGCCCGGATCAGGCACGGAATGTTGGAGCCGAGGATGCCGAAGGACGAACGCAGCAACACCGGAAACGGAATGCCGTACTTGGTGCCGGGAAAGGCGTTCAGGGTCAGGGGGATCAGTACGATGATGTTGGCGAACAGAATCGCCAGCAGCGCTTCGCCGACGCTCAGGCCGAAGTACGCGGTGAGCACGCCGCCGAGGGTGTAGGTCGGCACGCAGATCGCCATGCCGACCCACAATGCGGTGATGTGCCATTTGTTCCACGTTCGTTCGCGCACCTTGGTTGGTGCCATGTCGTGGTTGTAACGGGGACTGTCGAGGACATCACTGCCGGCTTCGAGCTCAAACAAGCCATCGCGCTCGGTCACTTGCGATCTGATCTGTTGCATGGCCGCTCCACTGTTCTTTGAATTATTTTTTGCTCATCAGGGGCTGGCGGCATCAATAAACGTGCCGGGCACCCCGTTTGCGCATCGGGCAGTTCCATAAAAACTTTGTAACCAACTGATGTTTATCAGTTTTATTTACATAGCCGATGAGCCATCGGTTACTTGCTTGTTCACTCAGGCCAAATGCCAGGCAAGTTGTCCGAACAGTCAGGACTCAATCTGGTGCGTACCGCTTTTTTTCAGCGTTGCGCATCAACCATAGACCATCCTCAAGCGGCTGATTTCACATAAGAAATCTCGTCTATTTTTACAACCTGTCAAGTGCGTCAAAATGGTGAGAGGCCTCACCATTTTGGTGATTTTCAGTTTTAATTGTTAATTATCAATAAGTTAAAACAGATATAAGCTTATAAAAAATATTCTTGCTCAATTCTTAAACTCAGACTAGCGTTTATTCCTGACAGCGCTGACAGGAATACGCCTGTTTGCGCCAGCTTCATCTAAAACATTTAGAACCGGCACAAGTCGGTCATAGCCTGCGAGGAACTCGGAATGTCTCTGTTGATCCGTGGCGCCACCGTTATTACCCATGATGAAAGTTATCGCGCCGACGTCTATTGCGCCGATGGCGTGATCAAAGCCATCGGTGAAAACCTTGATGTTCCCGCCGATGCCGAAGTGCTCGACGGCAGTGGCCAATACCTGATGCCCGGCGGCATCGATCCGCACACGCACATGCAACTGCCCTTCATGGGCACGGTGGCCAGTGAAGACTTCTTCAGCGGCACCGCGGCGGGACTTGCCGGTGGCACAACGTCGATCATCGACTTTGTGATTCCCAATCCGCAGCAATCCTTGATGGAAGCCTTTCATCAGTGGCGCGGCTGGGCGGAGAAGTCGGCGTCGGATTACGGTTTCCACGTCGCGATTACCTGGTGGAGCGAACAGGTCCGCGAAGAAATGGCCGAGCTGGTCAGCCAGCACGGGGTCAACAGCTTCAAGCACTTCATGGCCTACAAGAACGCGATCATGGCCGCCGACGACACCCTGGTGGCGAGTTTCGAGCGCTGCCTGGAGCTGGGTGCAGTGCCGACCGTGCATGCAGAAAACGGAGAGCTGGTCTATCACCTGCAACGCAAGCTGATGGCCCAGGGCATGACCGGCCCGGAAGCGCATCCGTTGTCGCGCCCTTCGCAGGTGGAAGGTGAAGCGGCCAGTCGGGCGATCCGCATCGCCGAAACCCTGGGCACGCCGCTGTACCTGGTGCATGTCTCGACCAAGGAAGCCCTCGACGAAATCACCTACGCCCGCAGCAAGGGCCAACAAGTCTACGGCGAGGTCCTGGCCGGGCATCTGCTGCTGGACGACAGCGTCTACCAACACCCGGACTGGCAGACCGCCGCCGGTTACGTGATGAGCCCGCCCTTCCGCCCACGCGGCCATCAAGAAGCACTTTGGCACGGCCTGCAATCGGGCAACCTGCACACCACCGCCACCGACCATTGCTGCTTCTGTGCCGAGCAAAAAGCCGCCGGTCGTGACGACTTCAGCAAGATCCCCAATGGCACGGCCGGTATCGAAGACCGCATGGCGGTGCTCTGGGATGAAGGGGTGAACACCGGGCGTTTGTCGATGCAGCACTTCGTGGCACTGACCTCCACCAACACCGCGAAAATCTTCAACCTCTACCCGCGCAAAGGCGCGATTCGCGTGGGTGCGGACGCGGATCTGGTGCTGTGGGATCCGGAAGGTACGCGCACGATTTCGGCGAAGACTCACCATCAGCAAGTGGACTTCAACATCTTCGAAGGCAAGACCGTGCGCGGTGTGCCGAGCCACACCGTCAGCCAGGGTCGGGTGGTATGGGCCGATGGTGATTTGCGCGCCGAGCGTGGTGCCGGGCGGTATGTCGAGCGGCCGGCGTATCCGGCGGTGTTTGATTTGCTGAGCAAGCGGGCTGAGCAGAATAAGCCGACGGCTGTGAAACGCTGAGAGCGGCCTTCGGCCTATCGCGAGCAAGCTCGCTCCCACAGGTTTTGCGAACGCCCGAGATCCCTGTGGGAGCGAGCTTGCTCGCGATAGGGCCAGTCCAGACAACAAAAAAAATCCAATGCCCGATAGAGGCATCACCTCAATTAACCGTGAGGCCAACACCGTGATCAAGACCCTGAACCACCTCCCCCATCCGCACGAGAATGCGGCCGCCCTCGCCGGCCATTTCACCGATCTGGCGCCACCGCTCAACGACCGTCAGGCCCATCTGGAAGCCTCGCGTTGCCTGTACTGCTACGACGCGCCCTGCGTGAATGCCTGCCCGAGCGAGATCGACATTCCGTCGTTCATCCGCAATATCCATCAGGAAAACGTTCAGGGTGCCGCGCAGAAAATCCTCTCGGCGAACATCCTCGGCGGCAGTTGTGCCCGGGTGTGCCCGACGGAAGTGCTTTGCCAGCAAGCCTGCGTGCGCAACAACGACCATGAATGTGCACCGGTGCTGATCGGTCTGTTGCAACGTTACGCCGTCGACAACGCACACTTCAGCGAACACCCCTTCACGCGTGCGGCATCAACCGGCAAACGCATCGCCGTGGTCGGCGCCGGACCGGCCGGATTGTCCTGCGCTCACCGCAGTGCCATGCACGGTCATGACGTGGTGATTTTCGAGGCGCGGGAAAAAGCTGGCGGCCTCAACGAATACGGGATCGCCAAGTACAAACTGGTGGACGACTACGCGCAGAAGGAACTTGAATTCCTATTGGAAATCGGCGGAATCGAAATCCGCCACGGGCAAAAACTTGGAGAGAACCTGACCCTCAGCGATCTGCATCAGCAGTTCGACGCGGTGTTCCTCGGCCTAGGTCTGGCCGCCAGCAAACAGCTGGGGCTTGCTCATGAAGAGGCACCCGGTCTGCTGGCCGCAACCGATTACATCCGCGAACTGCGTCAGGCCGACGACCTTACCCAACTCCCCCTCGCTGACCGTTGCATCGTTTTGGGCGCCGGCAACACCGCCATCGACATGGCCGTGCAAATGGCTCGCCTCGGGGCACGCGACGTCAACCTGGTGTACCGCCGCGGAGTCGAGGAAATGGGCGCCACCGGCCACGAACAGGACATCGCCAAAGCCAATCAAGTGCGTTTGCTGACCTGGGCACAACCCGAAGAAGTCCTGCTCGATGCTCAAGGCCAAGTACGCGGCATGCGCTTCGCTCGGACCTGGTTAGTCGAAGGTCGTCTGCAAACCACTGGCGAAACGTTCGAACTGGCCGCCGATGCCATCTTCAAAGCCATCGGTCAGGCCTTCGACGCCAGCGCCCTCGCCGACCCGCTGGCCCGTGAACTCAAGCGCCAGGGCGAGCGGATTCAAGTGGACGAAAACCTGCGCACCAGCATCCCCGGCGTGTACGCCGGCGGCGACTGCACCAACCTCGATCAGGACCTCACCGTGCAGGCCGTGCAGCACGGCAAACGGGCCGCCGAGGCGATCAACGCCCAACTCATGCTCAACGTGGAGGCTGCGTAAATGGCCGATCTCTCGATTGTATTCGCCGGCATCAAAGCCCCCAATCCGTTCTGGCTGGCCTCCGCGCCACCGACCGACAAGGCCTACAACGTGGTTCGCGCCTTCGAGGCCGGTTGGGGTGGCGTGGTCTGGAAAACCCTGGGTGAAGACCCGGCGGCGGTCAACGTGTCGTCCCGCTACTCGGCACACTTCGGTGCCAACCGTGAAGTGGTGGGTTTCAACAACATCGAGCTGATCACCGATCGCTCGCTGGAGATCAACCTGCGGGAAATCACTCAGGTCAAAAAGGACTGGCCGGACCGTGCGCTGATTGTGTCGCTGATGGTGCCCTGCGTCGAAGAATCCTGGAAACACATCCTGCCGCTGGTGGAAGCCACCGGCGCCGATGGCATCGAGCTGAACTTCGGTTGCCCGCACGGGATGCCGGAACGCGGCATGGGCGCGGCGGTCGGCCAGGTGCCGGAGTACGTCGAACAGGTCACCCGTTGGTGCAAGACGTACTGCTCGCTGCCGGTGATCGTCAAGCTCACGCCGAACATCACCGACATTCGCGTCGCCGCCCGCGCAGCTCATCGGGGTGGTGCGGATGCGGTGTCGCTGATCAACACGATCAACTCGATCACCAGCGTCAACCTGGAGCGCATGGTCGCCAATCCCGCCGTGGGCAACCAAAGCACTCATGGGGGTTATTGCGGTTCGGCGGTGAAGCCGATTGCGCTGAACATGGTCGCCGAAATCGCCCGCGATCCACAGACGCAAGGCCTGCCGATCTCCGGCATTGGCGGCATTGGCAGCTGGCGCGACGCGGCGGAGTTCATTGCGCTGGGCAGCGGCTCGGTGCAGGTGTGCACGGCGGCGATGTTGCATGGCTTCCGGATTGTGGAGGAGATGAAGGACGGGTTGTCACGCTGGATGGACAGTCAGGGTTACGCCAGCGTGTCAGAGTTTTCCGGGCGTGCGGTGGGCAACACCACGGACTGGAAGTACCTGGACATTAACTATCAGGTGATTGCCAAGATTGACCAGGAGGCGTGCATTGGTTGCGGTCGTTGCCACATTGCTTGCGAAGACACTTCGCACCAAGCGATTGCCAGCCTTAAGCAGGCGGACGGGACGCACAAGTATGAAGTGATTGATGATGAGTGCGTGGGGTGCAACCTGTGTCAGATCACGTGCCCGGTGCAGGATTGTATTGAGATGGTGCCGATGGATACGGGCAAGCCGTTTCTGGATTGGAATCATGATCCGAGGAATCCGTACCATGTAGCGGTCTGAACTGACGCCATCGCGAGCAGGCTCACTCCCACATTGATCTCTGGTGTACACAGCATTTGTGTGCAACAACAATCCAATGTGGGAGTGAGCCTGCTCGCGATGAGGCCGTCAACAACGCCTGAACTCTCAAGGCTCCAACCCAATCCCCCGCAAGATCACACTCGTCACCGTCTGCACCGCCCGCTCGAACTGCATGTCCGACAGCGGCTGATGGTCATTCAGAATATTCACCTGATGATCAAAATCCGCGTAGTGCTGGGTCGAGGCCCAGATCATGTACAGCAGGCTCGAAGGCTCCACCGGCAGGATGCGTTTGTCGTCCACCCACTGGCGAATTTTCGCTTCTTTCATCTTGGCCCAGTCGTACAGACTGACGTCCAGCTTCTCACCCAGGGTCGGCGCACCATGGATGATTTCGTTGGCCCAGACCTTGGAGCCATAAGGCCGGCTGCGGGAGTGGTTCATCTTGGCGCGGATGTAGCTGCTGAGCACCACACGCGGGTCGTCGAACATCTCGAAGCACAGGGCGTCCTGTTTCCACACTTCCAGCAAACCCAGCAGCACGGCGCTGTACAACTCACTCTTGGTGCTGAAGTAGTAATGCAGGTTGGAGCGCGGCAGTTGCACTTCGGCGGCGATGTCGGCCATGGCGGTGCCGCCGAAACCTTTTTCGGCGAAAACCTTTTCGGCCCCCAACAGAATTTTCTCGACGTTACTGCGACGAATCTCGATCTTGTGATTGCCCATGAGGGCTCCCTGACAACAGCGTTGGTCAAGACTAGCATCCGCTCTACCTCGCGGCGACAAGGGAAAACGAAACTTCGTACACCCAGCGTCTCGCAGGTAAACTGGCCGCCTTTTCGAACCCGCCTCAGAGGTATTCCACGATGCTGCTCAAGAAAACCCTGACCACCGTCGCCCTGCTCGGCTCGTTGTTCGCCGCTTCATCGGTGTTTGCCCACGCCCATCTGAAAAGCCAGGCCCCGGCCGCCGACAGTACGGTGAGCGCGCCGTCGGAACTGCGCCTGGTGTTTTCCGAAGGCGTTGAAGCGACCTTTTCCAGGGTCACGATCAGCAAGGACGGCAGCGACGTGCCGGTGAAGAGCCTCGCCACCGAAGGCAGCGACAAGAAAACCCTGATCGTTACCCCGGCCGCACCGTTGGCAACGGGTGCCTACAAAGTCGAATGGCACGCGGTGTCGGTCGATACCCACAAAAGCGAAGGCGCCTATAGCTTCAAGGTTGGTCAGTAATTCATGACGAGCGCGATGGTGCTGTGCCGCTTTCTGCATTTCACCGTTGTGCTGATGCTGTTCGGGGCCTGGGTGTTCAGGCCTCTGCTGGTCAATGGCGACGCTGGACATCTGGATCAGCGACTGACGAAGACAAGCCGCTGGCTGGCGGCGGTGGCGTTGGTCACTGGCGTTAGCTGGTTGCTGTTGATCACCGCCAGCATGGCCGGTTCGTGGGACGCGGCATTCGATCCGTCGACCCTGCAACTCGTGCTGAGCAAGACGTTTTTCGGCCAGGTCTGGCGCTGGCACTTGCTGCTCAATGCGTTGTTGGTCGCGCTGCTGATGACGCCCTTGCGTTCAAACCTGCCCCTGCGAATCGGCCTCGCCAGCCTCCTGCTGGCCACCCTCGCCCCGGTCGGCCACGGGGCCATGCTCGACGGCCTCAATGGCCAATTGCTGATCCTCAATCAAATCATTCACCTGACCTGCGTCGGCGCCTGGCTCGGCGGTTTGATGTTATTGGTGATGATTCTGCGGCAGCCGGCAGAGCATTTAATCAAGGCGACCTTGCAACGCTTCAGCGGCGTTGGTTACGTCTTGGTGGCGGGGTTGGTGATGACCGGTTTGATCAACGTGCGGGTACTCACGGGGCAATTCTGGCCGACGCCATTGCTGTCCGGGTTTGCGCTGATTCTGTTGATCAAGGTGGTGCTGGTCGCCGCGATGCTGGGGCTGGCGTTGTTCAATCGGCTGCGGATCAACGACTGCGAGCAGCGTCCGACCATTCTGAAAACCAGCGTGATCCTGGAATGGCTGCTGGGGACGGGCGCAGTGGCAGCCGTTTCATTGCTGGGCACCCTGCCGCCGATGATCGTGAGCTAAAACACAGAACCCTGTGGGAGCGAGCTTGCTCGCGATAGCGGTCTGACAGTCACTGCTGTGGTGTCTGTTCTACCGTCATCGCGAGCAAGCTCGCTCCCACAGGGGTTCTGCGACATACCATCAATCGCGCCAAGTCATCGTACAACTTCCGATTGACATTCCCCGTAACACTTGCAAATAATCCGCCCCGATGTTGTACGACGACGTATAACAAAAAATAAAAACAACAAGAAACACGGGAGCGTCACTGTGAGCAAGCTCGTCCGCAATTCCTCCGTCTGCACCCCTCGCCCAACCTTCGCACGCCGTCATGCCCTGAGCCTGATCGGTTGCAGCAGCCTGGTCCTCGCCCTGCCCATGACCAGTCATGCCGAAGGTTTCGTCGATGACGCCAAAGCCACGCTGAACCTGCGCAACTTCTACATCAACCGCAACTTCACGAACCCGGCCTACCCGCAGGGCAAGGCTGAAGAGTGGACGCAAAGCTTCATCCTCGACGCCAAATCCGGATTCACCCAGGGCCCCGTCGGTTTCGGCATGGATGTGCTGGGCCTGTACTCGGAAAAGCTCGACGGAGGCAAAGGCACCGGCGGCACTTCGTTGCTGCCGATTCATGACGACGGCCGCCCGGCCGACAATTTCGGGCGCCTGGGTGTGGCGCTGAAAGGGAAAGTCTCGAAAACCGAATTGAAGGTCGGCGAATGGATGCCTGTGTTGCCGATCCTGCGCTCCGACGACGGCCGCTCGCTGCCGCAAACCTTCCGGGGTGGTCAGGTGACGTCCACCGAGATCAGTGGCCTGACGCTCTACGGCGGCCAGTTCCGCGCCAACAGCCCGCGCAATGATGCGAGCATGGAAGACATGTTCATGAACGGCAAATCGGCGGCCTTCACCTCGGACCGTTTCAACTTTGGCGGCGGTGAATATGCGTTCAACGAAAAGCGCACCCAGGTCGGCGTGTGGTACGCGCAACTCAGCGATATTTATCAGCAGCAGTATTTCAACCTGAGCCACAGCCAGCCCATCGGCGACTGGACCCTCGGCGCCAACCTTGGCTACTTCATCGGCAAGGAAGACGGCAGCGCCCTGGCCGGCGACCTCGACAACAAAACCGCGTTCGCCATGCTCTCGGCCAAATACGGCGGCAACACCTTCTTTGTCGGCCTGCAAAAACTCACCGGCGACGATGTCTGGATGCGGGTCAACGGCACCAGCGGCGGCACCCTGGCCAACGACAGCTACAACTCCAGCTATGACAACGCCAAGGAAAGATCCTGGCAACTGCGCCACGACTACAACTTTGTGGCGCTCGGCATTCCCGGCCTGACGATGATGAACCGCTACATCAGCGGCGATAACGTGCACACAGGCACCATCACCGACGGCAAGGAATGGGGCCGCGAATCAGAACTGGCTTACACCGTACAGAGCGGCGTGCTGAAGAACCTCAACGTCAAATGGCGAAATGCGTCGATCCGCAAGGACTTCAGCACCAATGAATTCGACGAAAACCGCATTATCATCAACTACCCGATCTCGTTGCTGTAAGACGGGTATTACGACAAGGTTGAATCCCAGATTTGTGCCACAACTCACTCCTTGTAGCAGCTGGCGAAGCCTGCGTTCGGTTCGGGCCGCGTTCGGACGGAGCAGTCGTAAACCCTGCGCACGTGATTTTCCTGATTCACCGCGTCAGCTGATTTTACGACTGCTCCGCAGCCGAACGCAGGCTTCGCCAGCTGCTACATCGATCGTGGGGCTGCCTGACCCTTTGTCAATTTCAATTGATGTGTCGTTGACAACCACCAGAAAGGCTAACGATACTTCGACCCAGTCGTACGACAACCCACAACAAATTCAATAACAATGACTGCTTGTTCAGGGACTTCCATGACCATCACTACCCAAGCCCGCGCTCCTTTCAATCGTCTCCTCCTGACCGGTGCCGCCGGTGGCCTCGGCAAAGTCCTGCGCGAACGCCTGCGCCCCTACGCCAACGTGATTCGCCTGTCGGACATCGCCGACATTGCCCCGGCCATCGATGACCGTGAAGAAGTCGTGCCTTGCGACCTGGCAGACAAACAAGCAGTCCATCAGCTGGTTGAAGGTGTGGACGCGATCCTGCACTTCGGTGGCGTGTCGACGGAACACTCGTTCGAAGACATCCTCGGCGCCAACATCTGCGGTGTGTTCCACATCTACGAAGCCGCTCGCCGCCATGGCGTGAAACGGGTGATTTTCGCCAGTTCCAACCACGTGATCGGCTTCTATAAGCAGGATGAAGTCATCGACGCTCACTCCCCTCGCCGCCCGGACAGCTACTACGGCTTGTCCAAGTCCTACGGCGAAGACATGGCCAGTTTCTACTTCGATCGCTACGGCATCGAGACCGTCAGCGTGCGCATCGGCTCTTCGTTCCCGGAACCGCAAAACCGCCGGATGATGAGCACCTGGCTGAGCTTCGGTGACCTGACCCAACTGCTCGAATGCGCGTTATACGCGCCGAACGTCGGCCATACCGTGGTCTACGGCGTGTCCGATAACAAGAACGTCTGGTGGGACAACCGTTTCGCGGCCAGCCTGGGTTACAAGCCCCAGGACAGCTCCGAAGAGTTCCGCGAAAAAGTCGAAGCCCAACCGATGCCGGCCGCTGATGACCCGGCTCGGGTCTACCAGGGGGGTGCGTTTGTCGCGTCCGGCCCGTTTGGCGACTGAACCCGCGTACCTCACTTGATCCCAACAACAAAAACCCGAGGGGATGAGTTGTCATGCAAGCCGAATTGATTGTCGATGCCCGCAACGCAGTCGGTGAATGCCCGGTCTGGGTCCCCGAGGAAAACGCCCTGTATTGGGTTGATATTCCTGCCGGCGGACTTCAGCGCTGGAGCGCCGAAACCGGCCATGTCCATGCCTGGACAGCACCGCAGATGCTCGCCTGCATTGCACGTCACAGCAACGGTGGCTGGGTTGCCGGGATGGAAAGCGGGTTCTTTCATCTGCACCCGCATAACGATGGCAGCCTCGACAGCAACCTCCTGGCTCCGGTCGAACACGCCCGCCCGGATATGCGCCTCAACGATGGTCGCTGCGATCGTCAGGGGCGCTTCTGGGCCGGCAGCATGGTGCTGAACATGGGCGCCAACGCTGCCGACGGCACGCTGTATCGCTACAGCGCCGGTCAACGCGGGCCACTCGAAGCGCAACTCAGTGGGTTTATCGTGCCCAACGGCTTGGGTTTCAGCCCGGACGGGCGAACGATGTACCTGTCTGACTCTCATCCCCTGGTCCAGCAAATCTGGGCCTTTGATTACGACATCGACAGCGGCACGCCGTCCAACCGCCGACTGTTCGTCGACATGACTCAGTTCCCCGGCCGCCCCGATGGCGCGGCGGTCGATGCCGACGGTTGCTACTGGATCTGCGGCAACGACGCCGGGCTGATTCACCGTTTCACTCCCGACGGCCGACTGGACCGTTCCCTCGCCGTACCTGTGAAAAAACCGAGCATGTGCGCCTTCGGCGGCAGTCGTCTGGACACACTGTTCGTGACCTCGATCCGCCCCGGCGACGACCATGACGAACAGTCGCTGGCCGGCGGTGTGTTCGCCCTCAATCCCGGGGTGAAAGGTTTGCCGGAGCCATTGTTCAAGGATGAACCCATATAGCAGCTGGCGAAGCCTGCGTTCGGCTGCGCAGCAGTCGTAAAACCATACGGCGCGGTGTATCAGGAAAATCGCATTCACCGGATTCACGACTGCTGCGCAGCCGAACGCAGGCTTCGCCAGCTGCTACAGGGCTCAGCGGTGTTCTTACATCAGAGTTCAATTGAAATGACGCCAATGTTGCTGAACCTTGAAGACGAATTCACCCACCTCACCCTCGCCCCGCAACTCGGCGGCAGCATCGTCAACTGGAGCGTGCGCGGCACGGGTTTGCCGCTGCTGCGCCACAGCGATGCTCACGCGCTGAACACTGGCCTGCCGGGCAAGCTCGGGTGTTTCCCCTTGGCGCCGTGGTCAAACCGCATTGCCGAAGGCGGCTTTGAATGCCCCGATGGCTGGCTGGCGCTGACACCCAACAGCCTCACCGATCCCCTGCCGATTCACGGCAGCGCCTGGCAACAGCCGTGGCAGGTGGTTTCGCAGACGCACGATGAAGTCATCCTGCAACTCGACAGCACCACGCCCTTCGCCTATCGCGCCCGGCAACGATTCCACCTGAGCGACGGCAAGCTGAGCATTGATCTTAAGGTCACCCATCTGGCCAAACGTCCTGCCTGGCATGGGCTGGGTTTGCATCCTTACTTTCCGCGTACCACGGGCACCCAGTTGCTGGCGCAAGCCCGGCAAGTCTGGTTGTGTGACGGGAGCAAACTGCCGACACACCTCAGTGCGTTGCCGGCCGAATGGGATTTCCAGTCAAGCAAAGTGTTACCCGAGACATTGGTCGACAACGGCTTCTGCGAATGGGACGGTCACTGCCTGATCCGTCAGCCAGCGTTGGGCTATGAGCTGGAATGCCGCGCCACCGGCAGCGATTACTTCCTGCTCTACTGTCCGGTGGGCCTGGATTTTTTCTGTATCGAGCCGGTGAGCCACCCTGTCAACGCGCATCACCTGCCCGGTCGTCCGGGGTTGCGATTGCTGGAGCAAGGCGAGTCAGCCGAGCTCGGTTTCAGCCTGCACTATCGCTCCCCCAGCAACTGACTCAGCACCGCACGCAACTTGCCGGGTTTTACCGGTTTGTTCAGCAGCGGTGCGTCGAGTTTCAGCAATGAGCGCCGACATTGATCCGTGCGGTCTGCGGTGATGATGACCGCCGGAATCGCCTGGTGGTAATGCTCGCGCAAATGCCTGACCACATCACAACCCACCACCCCGTGATCGAGGTGGTAGTCCGCCAGAATCAGTTCCGGCGGTCGCCCCTGCAAGGCCGCCAGTGCGGAGAATTCATCGGTGGCCGTCACCACTTCGCAGCCCCATTGCCCGAGCAGCGCGCTCATGCTTTCGAGGATGCTCACTTCGTTGTCCAGCACCAGCAAACGCCGGCCCGGCAATGGATTTCCGGTGCCCGGCAGTGGTGCGGCCTGACTGATCGGTAGCGGAACCTCATGGGAAATCGGCACCTCGATGCTGAACATCGAACCGCGTCCCGGCAGCGAATGAACCCCGACTTTATAGCCGAGGATCTTGGCGATGCGTTCAACGATGGCCAACCCCAGGCCCACACCCTTGCGGTCGGCGGCGCGTCCGACGTCCAGTTGGTTGAACTCGAGGAAAATCGAATCCAGTCGATCCGCCGCAATCCCGCGCCCGGTGTCCCAGACTTCCAGGCGCAGCATCTCACCCCGGCGTCGGGCACCCAGCAGGATGCTGCCCTCGTCGGTGTAGCGGCAGGCGTTACTGAGGAAGTTGCGCAGAATCCGCGTCATCAGGCGCAAGTCGGTGCTGATGGCGTAATCGCCCATGTGCACCCGCAGGTTCAACCCTGCGGCTTGGGCCACTGACTGGAACTCCGACACCAGCGGCGCGAGCAATTCGTCGAGGCGGTACAGCGCAATGTCCGGTTTGACCGCCGCCTGATCGAGCCGGGAAATATCCAGCAAATCGGTGAGCAAATCCTCCGCCCCTTCCAGCGCCTGGTGCGTGCGCTCCACCAGCACTTGCTCGACATCGGGCAGCTTGCGCTCGCGCAAGGTGGAGATCAGCAAACGCGCGGCATTCAGCGGTTGCAGCAGGTCATGACTGGCGGCGGCGAGGTATTTGTCCTTGCTGCGATTGGCGGCCTCGGCGGCGTCCCGGGCATCGCGCAAGGCCTGGGCAATCTGTTTACGCTGGGTGATCTGCTGTTGCAGGTTGCGGTTGGCTTCCAGCAACTCGTCGGTGCGCGCGGTGACGCGCTGCTCCAGTTCGTCGTTGAGTTGCTGCAGGCGCTGCTGGGCGAGTTTGCGCTCGGTGATGTCGGCGACAAAACCCTCTACCAGCCCTTCCTGATCGGGCTTGAGCAACAGGTTCATCAGCACGTCGAGGCTGCTGCCATCCTTGCGTCGCAATTGGGTTTCGTAACCAAGCAGGCTGCGCTCGCGCTTGAGCAGTTCACCGATGTTTTCCAGCTCTTGAGCGCCGCCGACAAACAGATTGCTCGCCAGATCGGCCAGCGAAAACAGTACCTCCTGAGGGTCCTGATAGCCGAGCATCCGCGCCAGTGCCGGGTTGGCGGCGCGCATGCCTTCCAGGAGGCTGGCCTGGAAGATCCCGTGGACGGCGTTTTCGAACAGCCATTTATAGCGATTGCGCTCGGCTTCCAGTTCGTCGAGGCGCGCGGCCAGTTCCGGGTAATGACTCTTGCGCGCCGAGTGGCTGCCTAATCCCAGTAACCCCGCCAGCGCCCGTTGCTGTTCGTCAGAGGGCTTCGCCATAGACGACCTCGACATCACGCTGACTGGACTCGCGCGGGTTGGTCAGGATGCACGGGTCGTGCATGGCGTGTTGCGACAGGAACGGAATGTCCGCGGTGCTGACCCCGTGCAGTCCGAGGGTTTCGTGGAAGCCGATGGCGTGCTTCAGGGCGATCAGGTGTTCGACCAGACGCCCGCAAATCTGCCGGTGATTCAAGCCACGGCAATCGATGCCAAAGGTCTCGGCGATCACCTTGAAGCGCTCCGGTGCGGAGCTGTAGTTGAACGCCACCACGTGTTCCACCAGCACCGCGTTGCACAGCCCATGAGGCAAGTCGAGAAAGCCACCCAGGCTGTGAGACATGGCGTGCACCGCGCCGAGGATCGCGTTGGAGAACGCCAGCCCGGCCTGCATGCTGCCGAGCATGATTTTCTCGCGCAGGGCGATGTCGTTCGGGTTGGCGATCATCTGCACCAGGTTGCCGTTGATCAGGCGCATCGCCTCCAGCGCATGGGGATCGGTCAACGGCCCGTGACCGGTGGAAACAAACGCTTCGATGGCATGCACCAACGCATCAATGCCGGTACAGGCCGACAGGAACGGGTCCATGCTCAACGTGGTTTCCGGGTCGATCAGCGACACGTCCGGCACCACCGCCTTACTGACGATGGAGAACTTCATGCGTTCTTGCTGGTTGGAGATGATCACGAATTGCGAGACATCGGCCGAGGTCCCGGCGGTGGTCGGAATCAGGATCAACGGCGGGCTCGGGACACGGATGGTGTCCACGCCTTCGAACTCGAGGATGCTGCGCCCATGGGCGACGACAATGCCGATGCCTTTGCCGCAATCCATCGGGCTGCCGCCACCGACGGCCACGATCACATCGCAATGGTTTTCCCGGTACAGGTCCGCGCCGAGCATCACTTCTTCGACCCGAGGGTTGGGCGAGACCGCGCTGTACAGGACGTACTCGATGCCCTGGGCTTGCAGGCTGGCCTCGACATCGGCGACCCAACCGGCGGCAATCACACCGGGATCGCTGACCAACAGCACCTTGCGGGCACCAAAGGTTTTGGCGCAATTGCCGACGTTGTGCCGGCAGCCGGCACCAAAGATGATTTCAGGCGAAACGAATTTACGCAGCTGGCTGAGACTCTGGCTCATTGGAAAGCCTGTTTTTATTGTTTTGGAAGGTAATGTCCACACTAAAGCATCCGTCGGTGAATGCAATCAGACCAATGGGTAGCAGACAGGGGCGTACTCAAATCTTGAATTCACTAGAGATTCCCTGTGGGAGCGAGCTTGCTCGCGATGACTGTCTTCCAGTCGACATTGATGTTGATGTTGATGTTGCCTGACACTCCGCTATCGCGAGCAAGCTCGCTCCCACAGGGGATTTGCGTCGGACGCACCTCCCGATTTACCCGCGGTAGATCAGTCGCGAAGCCTTCTCGTTACGCAACGTCAGGTGTTCCATGCCCAGCCCCGGTGCCTCGGCTTCCTCGCGGGCCTTGAGAATCACACCGTGGTGCGGTGACTTGCTGCACACCGGGTCCGCGTTGGCGGCGTCGCCGGTCAGCATGAATGCCTGGCAGCGGCAGCCGCCCAGGTCCTTGTGCTTTTCATCGCAGGAGCGGCACGGCTCCTTCATCCAGTCATCGCCACGAAAGCGATTGAAACCGAAAGAATCAGTCCAGATGTGCTCGATACTGTGCTCGCGCACGTTGGGGAACTGCACCGGCAACTGTCGGGCGCTGTGGCAAGGCAACGCCGTGCCGTCGGGGGTGATGTCGAGAAACAGATTGGCCCAGCCGTTCATGCAGGTCTTGGGGCGTTCCTCGTAGTAATCCGGGGTGACGAAGATCAGCTTGCACGGGTGGCCCTGCGCTTCAAGACGCTCGCGGTATGAGTGGGTGATGCGCTCGGCACGCTGCAATTGTTCGCGCGTGGGCAACAGGCCGACGCGGTTGAGCTCGGCCCAGCCGTAGAACTGGCACGTCGCCAATTCGACGAAATCCGCTTCCAGTTCCAGGCACAAGTCGATGATCTGCGCGATCTGGTCGATGTTGTGCCGATGGGTGACGAAATTCAGCACCATCGGGTAGCCCTGGGCTTTCACCGCACGAGCCATCGCGAGTTTCTGGGCGAAGGCCTTGCGCGAACCGGCGAGCATGTTGTTCACCGCTTCGTCGGCGGCCTGGAAGCTGATCTGGATATGGTCCAGCCCCGCGACCTTGAAATCGCGCACTTTCTGCTCGGTCAGGCCGATGCCCGAGGTGATCAGGTTGGTGTAGTAACCCATGTCCCGGGCGGCCTTGATCAGCTCGGCCAGGTCCTGGCGAACCAACGGCTCACCGCCGGAAAAACCCAGTTGCGCGGCGCCCATTTCCCGGGCCTCGCGGAACACCCGGATCCATTCTTCGGTGCTCAACTCTTCGTCTGATTGGGCAAAGTCCAGCGGGTTGGAGCAATACGGGCATTGCAGCGGGCAACGATAGGTCAACTCCGCCAACAGCCACAGCGGCGGCCCCGGACGCGAATCATTCGATCCAGAATTGAGCATGGGCCACCTCCAGAAACGCCAGCACATCTTCATCGATCCCCGGTACGCCGGGGAAACTCTCAGACAGTCGATCAATGATCGCCGCGACGCTGCGCTGACCGTCCACCAGATCGAGGATCTGCCCGGCACTGGTGTTGAGTTTGATCATGCCTTCGGGGTACAGCAGCACGTGACAGTCCTGACGGGGTTCCCATTGCAGGCGAAAACCCTGGCGCAGCGACGGTGATTGCTCGCGGTTGATCAGGCTCACAGGGCAATCCCTCGATGCCAGACCTGCTCCGTGGTGACGCTGTGATACGGCGGACGCTCCAGCTCGTAGGCCATGCTCATGGCGTCGAGCATGCTCCACAGCACGTCGAGCTTGAATTGCAGGATTTCCAGCATGCGTTGCTGGCCTTCGACCGTGACGTAGTGCGCCAGGGTGATGCGCAAACCGTGCTCGACATCCCGTCGCGCCTGACTCAGCCGAGTACGGAAATAGTCGTAACCGCCGACGTCGATCCACGGGTAATGGGCCGGCCAGGCATCGAGCCGGGATTGATGGATTTGTGGCGCAAACAGCTCGGTCAGCGAACTGCTGGCGGCCTCCTGCCAACAGGCGCGACGGGCGAAGTTGACGTAGGCGTCCACGGCGAAACGCACACCGGGCAGTACCAATTCCTGCGAGAGGATTTGCTCGCGATCCAGCCCCACCGCTTCGCCCAGCCGCAGCCAGGCTTCGATCCCGCCTTCGCTGCCGGGTGCGCCGTCGTGATCGAGTATCCGTTGCAACCATTCCCGGCGTACGTCGCGGTCCGGGCAGTTGGCGAGAATCGCGGCGTCCTTCAGGGGAATGTTGACCTGGTAATAGAAGCGATTGGCGACCCAGCCTTGAATCTGCTCGCGGGTTGATCGGCCGGCGTACATGGCTTGGTGGAATGGATGGTGGATGTGGTAATAGGCGCCTTTGGCGCGCAGGGCCGCTTCGAATTCGGTGGGGGTCATTGCTTGGTCAGTCATTGCTGTTCTCCTGGAAGCTGTGCGGTGTCTGCTCTGGCCTCATCGCGAGCAAGCTCGCTCCCACACTGGATCTGTTGCGAACTTGAGTCCCCTGTGGGAGCGAGCTTGCTCGCGATGAGGCCATCAGCTACAGCTCAATACTCATGCCGTCATAGGCCACTTCAATCCCGCGCCGATCCAGCAGCGCCCGCTCGGCCGAGTCTTCATCGAGGATCGGGTTGGTGTTGTTGATGTGGATCAGCACCTTGCGCTGGCGGGTGAAGCCTTCAAGGATGTCGAGCATGCCGCCAGGGCCGCTTTGCGACAGGTGACCCATTTCACTGCCCAGGTTCTGGCCGACTTCGCAGACTCGCATCTCGTCGTCGCGCCACAAGGTGCCGTCCAGCAACAGGCAATCGGCGCGTTGCATCCAGCCCAGAACCTCGTCGTCGACCTGTCCCAGGCCCGGCGCATAGAACAGCGACGCGCCGCTGCGCCGGTCTTCGATAAACAAGCCGATGGTGTCGCCCGGCTGCGGATTGCCGCGATTGGGCGAGTACGGCGGTGCGTTGCTGACCAAGGGGATCGCGCGAAATCGCAGGTGCGCGCACGCCGGGATGCTGAAGGGCTCGCGGTCGAGCCCGACCGGTTGCCACTGCAACCCGCCGTTCCAATGCTTGAGCATGGTGAACAACGGGAAGCCGCTGCTCAGGTCTTCATGAACCCGTTCAGTGCACCAGACCGAATGCGGGCAGCCTTCGCGCAGGCTCAACAGGCCGGTGCAATGGTCGATCTGGCTGTCCAGCAGGACGACGCCAGCGATAGCGGTATCACGTACCCGGCGCGCCGGTTGCAGCGGCGCGAAACTCTCGAGTTGCGCGCGAATGTCCGGTGAAGCATTGCACAGCACCCAATCCACACCGTTGTCGCTCAGGGCAATCGAGGACTGGGTGCGCCGTTGGGCCCGCAGGCTGCCATTGCGCATCGCGGCGCACTGGCGGCAGTTGCAATTCCACTGCGGAAAACCACCGCCAGCGGCGGATCCGAGAACGCGAATGTGCATGGGCAATGCTCCAGAAGGCAGGCCCGGCCAACGTAACGGCTGGCCGGGTGAACAATCAGCGGTTGGCGAAATACATCGTCACTTCGAAGCCAATGCGCAGGTCGGTAAACGCGGGTTTAGTCCACATGGGTCAATCCTCTTCTTGTGCCGGACGATTCCGGTAAAGCCATTAATGCACGGGGGGCCAGGCACCCGAATGCTACTTTCGAACGAGGTGGCGGCGTGCATTGGTAGGGGGTGCTGCCAGATTCTCAGCACACCCAAAACCAATGTGGGAGCGAGCTTGCTCGCGATGAGGGCAGCACATTCAACATTGATGTTGACTGTCAGACCGCTATCGCGAGCAAGCTCGCTCCCACAGGTTCTTCAGTGTACTTGCGGGGGTTAGAAGAACCCCATCGGATTGATGTCGTAGCTCACCAGCAGGTTTTTGGTCTGCTGATAATGGTCGAGCATCATCTTGTGGTTTTCACGGCCGACACCGGACTTCTTGTAGCCACCGAACGCGGCGTGGGCCGGGTACAGGTGGTAGCAGTTGGTCCAGACACGCCCGGCCTTGATCGCGCGGCCCATGCGGTAGGCGCGGTTGATGTCGCGGGTCCACAGGCCGGCGCCGAGGCCGAACTCGCTGTCGTTGGCAATCGCCAGGGCTTCGGCTTCGTCCTTGAAGGTGGTGATACCCACCACCGGGCCGAAGATTTCTTCCTGGAACACGCGCATTTTGTTGTGGCCCTTGAGCAGGGTCGGCTGGATGTAATAACCCGTCGACAAGTCGCCTTCAAGACGCTCGGCCGCGCCGCCGGTGAGCAGCTCGGCGCCCTCTTCCTGGGCAATTTTCAGGTACGAGAGGATCTTGTCGTATTGCTGCTCGGACGCCTGGGCGCCGACCATGGTTTCGGTGTCCAGCGGGTTGCCGCGCTTGATCTTGACGATCTTCTTCATCACCACTTTCATGAAGTCGTCGTAGATCGACTCCTGCACCAGCGCTCGCGATGGACAGGTGCAGACTTCGCCCTGGTTGAAGAACGCCAAAACCAAACCTTCGGCGGCCTTCTCGATAAACTGCGGCTCGGCTTGCATGATGTCTTCAAAGAAAATGTTCGGCGACTTGCCGCCCAGTTCGACAGTGCTCGGAATGATGTTCTCTGCCGCGCATTTCATGATGTGCGCGCCAATCGGGGTGGAACCGGTGAAGGCGATCTTGGCAATGCGCTTGCTGGTGGCCAGCGCCTCACCCGCTTCGCGACCGAAGCCCTGAACGATGTTCAGCACACCGGGTGGCAGCAAATCGGCGATCAGTTCGGCGAAGACCATGATCGACAGCGGCGTCTGCTCGGCGGGTTTGAGTACCACGCAGTTACCGGCGGCCAGGGCCGGGGCGAGTTTCCAGGCGGCCATCAGTAGCGGGAAGTTCCACGGAATGATCTGTCCGACCACGCCCAGCGGCTCGTGGAAGTGATAGGCCGTGGTCAACTCGTTGATCTCGGCAGCACCGCCCTCTTGAGCGCGGATGCAACCGGCGAAGTAACGGAAATGGTCGGCGGCCAGCGGCACGTCGGCATTCAGGGTTTCGCGCACGGCTTTGCCATTGTCCCAGGTTTCGGTGACGGCGAGGATTTCCAGATTCTGCTCGATGCGGTCGGCGATTTTCAGCAGCACCAGGGAGCGGTCCTGCGCCGAAGTCTTGCCCCAGGCGTCGGCTGCGGCATGTGCTGCGTCGAGGGCTTTTTCGATGTCGGCGGCGCTGGAGCGAGGGAATTCGGCGATCACTTCACCGGTGACCGGCGAAGCGTTGGTGAAGTACTCACCATTGACCGGGGCGACGAACTCGCCGCCGATGAAATTGCCGTAGCGCGGTTTAAACGTAACGACGGCGCCAGGTGTACCAGGTTGTGCGTAGATCATGGTGGGCCTCTGTCTGGGTCGATGCCTGTCGGGCAAACAGGCGATGAACCGATAGTAGAGAGCCCTGCGCGCCAGACGAATGCGCCGTTGGCAGGAGGACTCTCGTTATTTGGTCGTAGATTTGCGTACATCTCCATGTGGCAAATCTCCCTTGTAGGAGTGAGCCTGCTCGCGATGGCGGTGTCACAGTCAGTATCACTTTTGACTGGAAGTCCGCTATCGCGAGCAGGCTCGCTCCTACAGGGTTATGCGGTGTATTTGGGGTTAGTGCTTGGCCACGAGGTCTTTCGGCAGCTTGAAGGTCCAGAGCATGCCGCCCTGGTTGAAGTCCTTGATGCGCTTAGCCACTTCGCCGCCCCACAGCGGAACAGCACCGCCCCAACCGGACAGCACCGAGACGTATTGTTCGCCGTCCATTTCCCAAGTGATGGGTGAGCCGAGTACGCCGGAGCCGGTCTGGAACTCCCAGACTTTCTCGCCGGTCTTGGCATTGAACGCCTGCAGGAAACCTTCCGGCGTACCGGTGAACACCAGGTTGCCCTTGGTGGTCAGCACTCCACCCCACAACGGCGCGAAGTTCTTGTGGCGCCAGACTTCCTTGCCGGTTTTCGGGTCGATGGCGCGCAACACGCCGATGTAGTCTTCATTCAATGGCTTGATGGTGAATCCGGCACCGAGGAACGCCGCGCCTTTCTTGTAGGCGATGCCTTCGTTCCAGATGTCCATGCCCCACTCGTTGGACGGCACGTAGAACAGTCCGGTGTCCTTGTTGTAGGCCATCGGCATCCAGTTTTTCGCGCCGAGGAACGCCGGGGCTACGAATACCGAACTGCCTTTGGCTTCGGTGCCTGGCGCGCCTGGGCGGCTGGCTTCGTTGTAGATCGGCCGGCCGTCTTTATCCAGGCCGGTGGCCCAGGTGATCTTGTCCACGAACGGGAAACCGCGAATGAATTTGCCGTTGGTGCGATCCAGCACATAGAAGAAACCGTTACGGTCAGCGGTCGCGGCGGCTTTGATCTCTTTGCCGCCTTCGGTGTAGTTGAACGAGACCAGCTCGTTTACGCCGTCATAGTCCCAGCCGTCGTGAGGTGTGCTCTGGAAGTGCCATTTGATGGTGCCGTCGTCCGGGTTGAGCGCCAGGCGCGACGAGGAGTAGAGGTTGTCGCCAGGACGCAAGTGCGAGTTCCACGGTGCCGGGTTGCCGGTGCCGAACAGCAGCAGATTGGTTTCCGGGTCGTAGTAACCGCCCAGCCAAGGGGCGGCGCCGCCGGTTTTCCAAAGGTCGCCGGGCCAGGTCTTGCCGGCTTCACCGCCGGAGATGCCGTTCTCTATCGCTTTGCCGTCCTTGTAGGTGTAACCCATGTGGCCTTCAACGGTGGGTCGAGTCCACAACAGGTCGCCGTTTTTCGGGTCGTAGGCTTCGATTTTGCCCACCACCCCAAACTCGCCGCCGGCAACACCGGTGATCAGTTTGCCGTTGATGACCAACGGCGCGGCGCTGATCGAATAGCCTTCCTTGTGATCAGCGACTTTCTTGCTCCAGACGACTTTGCCGGTGTCTTTGTTCAGGGCCACAAGCTTGGCGTCGAGGGTGCCGAAGATCACCAGGTCGCCGTACAGCGCGACACCACGGTTGATCACGTCGCAGCAAGGACGGATGTCATCGGGCAGGCGCGCATCGTATTGCCAGAGTTTCTTGCCGGTGCGCGCGTCCACCGCAAACACCCGCGAGTAAGAACCGGTCATGTACATCACGCCGTCCTTGATCATCGGCTGTGCTTGCTGACCGCGTTGTTTTTCACCGCCGAAGGAGAATGCCCAGACCGGCCGCAAGTCCTTCACGTTGTTGACGTTGAGCGTGTCCAGCGGGCTGTAGCGTTGACCCTGGACGCCCAGACCGTTGGTGACGACCTGCTCCGGGTTCTTGGGGTCCTGGAGGATGTCTTGATCAGTGACGCCGGCCAATGCCGAGCCAGACAACAGCATGGCACTGAGCAGCACGCTCAAGACGAAGGGTTGGCGACGTGCGGGTTGGGTCATGACGGCTACCTCTGCAGTTTTTGTTATACCCGGGAAATTTTTCCGGTCTGGTGCAGATTCTTGGGCGCCGCCGCCCTTGGAACAATTGCCCGCAGTGCTGAGATTGCTAGTTCCTTAGTACCGGGTCGTATGAGGTGAAACCGAATTCGTTGATCGCCACTACCCCCTGTGGGAGCGAGCTTGCTCGCGATGAGGCCCTCACATTCAGCATCGATGTCGGCTGATACACCGCCATCGCGAGCAAGCTCGCTCTCACAGGGGATCTTTGTTGATCACTTGTCCGCGTTCGAATCGACTCGGGTCATTTGCCCGCGCTCGTAACGCGGATACAGATGGCTGACGCTGCGGATCAGTTCGTAGCGGCTCAGAGTGATCCCGGCGAAACGTTCGGGAATGGGGCTGCGGATCATCTCGGCCATATCACTGCCATTGGTGGCACCATCGCGCATAAGCTGATCGAGCCAGCTGAGGTAGTCACGCATTTGCTCGAACGGTTGTTGGTCACTGGCCACGGGGCCGTGACCGGGGACGATCAACGTCCACGGCAAGCCTTGAAGGGTGGCGATGTCCGCCAGCCACACCGACAGCCCCGGACTGTTGGGCGTGGTCAGCGCCCGTTGGTAAAACACCAGGTCTCCAGCAAACAGCACGCCGGTTTTCTGGTCGAGAATAGCCAGATCCGCGCCCGTGTGCCCACCCAGGCCCAGCAGAAGCAGATCGTGATCCCCAAAACTTCGCACGCCGGGCGTCAGCGCCTCGGTCGGCAACACCACTTCGGTGCCGCGCATCCAGTCGCCCACCAGGCGATACATGTTCTCGGCCATGGCATCGCCCTGCTGATGCAACAGCTCGGTGGTGCCGGCCAGCGCGCCAATCGGCACGTCACTGAAGGCCTGGTTGCCGAGCACATGATCAGGATGATGATGGGTCAGCAGCACCTCGATCACCGGTTTGTCGGTGATCGAGGCAATCGCCTTGCGCATCGCTTCGCCGTAGCGTTTCGACGGCCCGGTGTCGATCACCACCACACCCTGCCCGGTGACGATGAACGCGGTGTTGACGATGTTGCCGCCGTTGGCCTTGGCAAAATTGTCGGTACTGCCTTCCAGCAACCAGGTGTCTTCGGCGATCTGCCGGGGTTTGAGTGAGTAGTCGAGATCGGCCAGGGCCGGCAGGCTCAGGCTCATGAACAACAGCAGCATCCAGCGCATCACGCGCTCCTTTGGGTCAGGGTAGGGCCGCATCGAATTGATTGCCGCTGTTGTCGCGCAGCATCAGGCGCGTCTGCCCTGCCCCTTCGATATCGAAGGTCAGGTTGGGGTTTTCGCTGACGGCGGGAAACAGCTCCAGACGGGCCAGCAGCTGATCGTTCTGATCCCGCAGTTCGGCATGGTTGATGAAGAATTCCGGGATGCCGCTGACCATGCCGTTGTCCATCGGGTGCGCCACCTGCAAACGCACGCGACTGAATTCGCCACGGGGATAACGACCGCCCAGTACTTCGCCGATGTGCTCTTCCCATCCCGGCTGAGTGCGCACCACACTCGGCGCCGTGCAACCGCCGCCCGCCGCATCGATCAGCGTCGAACCGACATGCCAGACCCCATCGCGGGTCAGTACCGCCGCGCGCAACGGCGTGGCCTGCTCGATACGAATGCGGATCGACAGCCAGGGCAGCACGCGGTCCAGCGGCTGGAAATCGACAATCTTCGGCAAGGGGTTGAGCTCAGCCCAGGCGAGGATTTTCACCACTTCGCCCTTGAACGCTCGCGCGTCGATTTCCAGCGGCACTTGCCGGGCGTCTTCGGCGAACGGTGGCGCCAGCAGCTTGACCCGCTCGTCGAACACGAACGGTGCATCGCCGAGCATTTGCTTGTGATAGAAGGCCCACATCACCGAGGGCACCGGGTCTTTGCCCGGGTCGATGTCCACGGCGTGCGCGGCGATGGGTAACCAACAGGCCAACAGACAACTCGCTCGCCAGTTCACTGTTGATACATCTCGGGCACGTCATAGCGCAGGCCGTAATGGCCATAAATGGTTTTGACAGCGCCCTCGCGGATCAAGACTTCCAATGCCTCTTCCACGGCATAGGCCAGTTGTCGGTTGCTTTCGTGCACCGCCATGCCGATCTCCCAAAGCTGCTTGCCCATGTTCGGGTAGGCGTTTTCCGCCAGCGCCACTTGCGGGTCCGCCGCTTCATGCACTTGCCAGTCAATCTCGCCGCGCATGGCCATGACGGCGTCGACTTCACCGGCCTTCATGGCCGCGAAAGCCTGGGGCACGCCGGGATAGTGGTGGGTTTTGCCGGCGAGCATGCCGTTGAACACCGAGGTCAGGTAGAACGACGGCACGCTGTCGACTTCGACGCCGATCGGGTGGTGCTCGAACACGGCGACGCTGCCCACCTTGTCCAGCCGGCGACGGTCATAGGCGACCTGCCATTGTTCGTTCTGG
This sequence comes from Pseudomonas fluorescens, assembly GCF_000968015.1. Classification (GTDB taxonomy): domain Bacteria; phylum Pseudomonadota; class Gammaproteobacteria; order Pseudomonadales; family Pseudomonadaceae; genus Aquipseudomonas; species Aquipseudomonas fluorescens_W. The sequence goes on along the minus strand of NZ_LACH01000040.1, from coordinate 36,332 downwards.
TACGGCCCGAACATCACTACATGGCCGTTTTCCAGCTCGCCCAGTTCATTGCGTTTTTGCGCGTAATCGCGGTCATACGGCACGCGCATCATCAGGTCGGCCAGTTGCAGATCATGCAACTGACTGGCACGCCAGATGTAATCGCGCAGATCGTCATCGAGCTTCTCGCCGGCCGGCGCCCAAATCAACGTCAGGCGTACGCCGAGGGCCTTGGCCAGCGCTTCGGCGAGCTCGACATCAACGCCACGGGCCTGGCCGGCGTCCTCGAAACTGTAGGGGGCGAAGTCCTTGTAGACCGCTACTTTCAGCTCCCCGGCCGCGATCATTTCGTCATAGGTACGGACCTGCGCCTGCACGGCCTGGCAGCACAGCAACACAGCGCTGATCAACACAGCGAACAGGCGCATGGATTACTCCTCGACGTGAACGGTGTCCAGGTAAGTGCGTACCGCCCACAAGGCTTCCTGGCTCAGGTAGTCGGCCATCTTCGGCATGTAGACCCGGCCGTCACGCACGGCGCCGTGGCGCACCCGTTCGACGAACCATTCATCACCGGCATCAGCGACATCGAGCATGCGCAAATCAGGGGCGATGCCGCCGGATTTGGCTTCCAGGCCATGACAGGCCGCGCAGTTCTGGTTGTACGCCGAAGAGCCGATTTCCACGGCTTTATCGTGTTGCGGTGAATTGCGGTAAGGGTTCACCGATGCCCAACCATCGGCATCGACCTTGACGCCTGCGTCCTTGATCGGGGTCAGGCCCGGGGTTTCGACAGCCTGGGGGACCACGTTGCCGTGGGCCCAGACCGAACCTGCACTGATAAAACCGGCCAGCAGTCCGGCAACGAGTAAGGCGTTGCGTTTTGTTTTCATTGTTATGCCCTCTTGATTGCACGCAAAACCTCTTTGAAGAGGCTATGGCACCCATCTTAGGAAGGGCTTCGCGCAAGCCCCATGCTGCTTTGGTGGCCGCCGTCTAGTTCCTTGGTAGTAGGGCTTGTGGCGCGAACCCGGGTACGCTTCCGGCACCTTTACGACCTTGGTACTGGCTCACTGGTACTTTCTGCATATTTCCTTCTGCCTCACAGCGTTCCTATGCTGGCGCTACCTGTAATGGAGTGCCTTATGCGCCAGCTTGCCCCTTACGCCCTGATCTACCTGTTGGCGATTGCCTGCGCCGCCGGGCTGGCGACCCAGAGCCTGGCCGCGGACGCGCCGTTGAAGGTGCAGATCGGCTACCTGGGCTATCACCCCGACCCGGGACCGTTGCTGTCGAACGTCATTCCCGAGCCGGTCGATGCCGGGTTGCGTGGCGCCGAACTGGCGATCAATGACAGCAACAGCACAGGGCGTTTCCTCAACCAGAGCTACAACCTCGTCAGCGCCAACGTCGACAATCCAGATGCCTTGGTGGAAGCGGCCAAGGCTCAACATGAACAAGGTCTGCGCCTGTTTGTCGTCAACGCACCGGCCGCCAGCTTGCGCCAACTCAGCGCCGTGCTACCCGACAGCTTGCTGTTCAACGCCGGCAGCCCCGACGACAGCCTGCGCACCACCGACTGCCTGCCGAACGTGCTGCACAGCCTGCCGAGTCGGGCAATGCTCGCTGATGCGCTGGCGCAATTTCTGGTGGTGCGCAAATGGCAACGGGCGTTGCTGATCGTCGGCCCGACCCCGGACGATCAAGCCTATGCCGCCGCCCTGCGGCGCGCCGCCAAACGCTTCGGCCTGAAACTGGTCGCGGAAAAAGCCTGGAGTTTCGACAACGATCAGCGTCGCAGCGCCCAGGCCGACATGCCGCTGTTCACCCAGACCGCCGAGTACGACGTGGTGCTGGTGGCGGATGAACGCGGTGATTTCGGCGAATACGTGCCCTACCAGACCTGGTACCCACGGCCGGTCGCCGGCACTCAGGGCCTGACCCCGGTGGGTTGGCACAAAACCGTGGAAACCTACGGCGCCGCCCAGTTGCAGAAACGCTTCGAAGCCCTGACCGGGCGCTGGATGAATGACCGGGATTTCGCCGCCTGGATCGCCGTACGCAGCATCGCCAGTGCGGTGAGCAAACTGCGTCAGGTCGATGCGATGGCGATCCGTACGCTTGAAATCGGCGATCAATTGCCACTGGACGGTTTCAAGGGTCGCAAGCTCAGTTATCGGCCGTGGAACGGCCAGTTGCGCCAACCCATTCCCATCGTGCAGCCCCGGGCGCTGGTCAGCACGTCGCCGCAAGACGGCTTCCTGCACCCCTTCAACGAGATGGACAGCCTCGGCTACGACAAGCCCGAGGTCAGCTGCCGCTTTCCCTGATTCAACTTTCCACAAGAACTACAACAAAAAGGAATCCACCATGCGTCGCACCCTGCTCTCTTGCGTCCTCTTGCTCGCCGCCGGGAATGCCACGGCCAGCACCGCCTGGGTCTCCAACGAAAAAGACAACAGCCTGAGCCTGATCGACCTGCAGACCCTGCAAGTGACCGACACCCTGCCCGTCGGCCAGCGCCCGCGCGGTCTGCTGCTGTCCCACGACAATAAGCTGCTGTACATCTGCGCCAGCGACTCGGATCGGGTCCAGGTGATGGACGTCGCCACGCGCAAGATCATCAAGGAACTGCCCTCGGGCAAGGATCCTGAACAATTCGCCCTGCACCCGAATAATCGCTGGCTGTACGTTTCCAATGAAGACGATGCGCTGGTAACGGTGATCGACACCGAAACCTCCAAGGTGCTGAGCCAGATCAACGTCGGCGTCGAACCCGAAGGCATGGCCGTCAGCCCCGACGGCAAGTGGGCGGTGAACACCAGTGAAACCACCAACATGCTGCACTGGATCGACACCAGCACCCAGACCCTGGCCGACAGCACCCTGGTGGATCAACGACCGCGCTTCGTCGAGTTCACGCCAGATGGCTCGAAGCTCTGGGCTTCGGCGGAAATCGGCGGCACGGTGACCATTCTCGACGTCGCCACCCGCAAGATCCTCAAGACCCTGACCTTCCAGATCAAGGGCGTGCACCCGGACAAAGTCCAACCGGTAGGCATCAAGCTCAGCGCTGACGGCAAGTACGGTTTCGTCGCGCTCGGCCCGGCCAATCATGTGTCGGTGATCGACGCCAAGACCTTCGAGATTCTTGATTACCTGCTGGTCGGCCGGCGTGTCTGGCAGATGTCGTTTACCCCGGATCAAAAGCAATTGCTGGCCACCAACGGCGTCAGCGGCGATGTGTCGGTGATCGATGTCGACAACCTCAAGGTCACCCAATCGATCAAGGTCGGGCGTTATCCGTGGGGCGTGGTGGTGACGCCATGAACGCACTCGAAGTCAGTGAGCTGAGTTTCGCTTATGGTGCAAAAGAGGCGTTGCGTCAGGTGAGTTTCAGCCTCGCGCCCGGCCGTTTCGCGGCACTGCTGGGGCCGAACGGCGCGGGCAAATCGACGCTGATTGCCCTGCTCACTCGACTCTACGATGTGCAGCGGGGCGACATCCGCGTCGGCGGCTGTTCGTTGCGCAACGCGGCGCGTCCGGCGCTCAAGCAATTGGGTGTGGTGTTTCAGCAAAGCACGTTGGACCTGGACCTCAGCATCGAGCAAAACCTGCGTTATCACGCCGCGCTGCATGGGATGTCCCGACGTCAGACCGGTCTTCGGGTCGACGCCGAACTGGCACGCCAAGCCTTGACCGAACGCCGTCGCGAACGGGTCCGCGAACTCAATGGCGGCCACCGTCGTCGGGTGGAAATCGCCCGCGCCTTGCTGCATGAGCCACGCCTGTTGCTGCTCGATGAGGCCAGCGTCGGTCTCGACCCGGCCAGTCGGCTGGCGCTCAATCAGCACATTCGCAGTTTGTGCCGCGAGCAGAACATCAGCGTGCTCTGGACCACCCATTTGCTGGATGAAGTGCAGCCCAGCGACGACTTGTTGATCCTGCATCAGGGCCGGTTGGTCGCCAGCGGACAAGCCGACGCCCTGAGCCTGGAGCACGGCGGCGACCTGGGTTCGGCCTTCACTCGACTGACCACTTCAGGAGCCGCCCAATGAATGCCTACTGGCAATGTTTCAGCGGCATCGTGCTGCGTGAATGGCTGCGTTTTGTGTTGCAGCGCACGCGGTTTCTCAGCGCTTTGGTTCGGCCATTGTTGTGGCTGCTGGTGTTCGCCGCCGGTTTTCGCGCGGCACTCGGGATCGCGATCATCGAGCCCTACGACACCTACATTCCGTATGAGGTTTACATCATCCCTGGCCTTGCCTGCATGATCCTGCTGTTCAACGGCATGCAAGGTTCGCTGTCGATGGTCTACGACCGGGAAATGGGCAGCATGCGCGTGCTGCTGACCAGCCCCCTGCCCCGGACTTTCCTGCTGTGCAGTAAACTGTTGGCCACCTCTCTGATCTCGCTGTTGCAGGTGTACGCCTTTCTCGCGATTGCCTGGGTGTATGGCGTGCAACCACCGGCAATGGGCTTGTTGATCGCCTTGCCGGCGTTGCTGCTGGTGGCGTTGATGCTCAGCGCGCTGGGTTTGTTGCTGTCGAACGCGATCCGTCAGCTGGAGAACTTTGCCGGGGTGATGAATTTCGTGATCTTCCCACTGTTTTTCCTGTCGTCGGCGCTGTATCCGCTGTGGAAAATGCGCGAGTCCAGCGAGTGGCTGTACTGGTTGTGCGCCTTGAACCCGTTCACCCATGCAGTGGAACTGGTGCGGTTTGCCTTGTATGAGCGCTTCAATCCGTTGGCGCTGGCGGTGTGCATCGGGCTGACGCTGGTGTTCGCTTTGCTCGCCGTGTTCACCTTCAACCCGCAACACGCCGCCCTGCGCAAATCTAGTTAACAACACAAATCCCCTGTGGGAGCGAGCTGTGGCGAGGGGATTTATCCCCGTTGGGTCGCGAAGCGGCCCTGAATCTGCGATTACGGTGTTTCAGAAAAACCGTATTCACCAGGTTTGCGACTGCTTCGCAGCCGAACGGGGATAAATCCCCTCGCCACACAGGCTCGCTCCCACAGTTGATCTCCATCAAACATGCAAAAATTACTACTTTAGTACTGGTTTTCCTGTCTATCGTCGCATTCCAATCGCACCGAGACTGGCATGTAATAGGTTCATAACTATAAGGATTGAACCCCATGCCGCGTGCCCGACGTCGTCTGCTGCGCCCTTCTCTCGCTGTGCTATCGCTGAGCCTGTTGCTGGGCGTTGCGCAGGCCGAAACACCGCTGTTCTCCGCTGACGGCTATCGCATCGGTCTGTACCGCAGCCCGACACCGAATCAAATACAGGGCGCCGGCATCATCGATACCGCGGCCCTGCAAACCCTGCTGACCCAGACGCCGCGTCCGGTGCTGATCGACGTCTACCGCCGCCAGTGGTTGCAAGGACGTTTCATCGAGGACCTGCCCCACGAAAACCTCCCCGGCAGCCATTGGCTGGCCAATACCGGCGACGGTGACCTGACGCCCGACTGGCAGGATTATTTTGCGCGTAAGCTGAACACATTGACCGAAGGTGATCTCACGCAACCGCTGGTCTTCTACTGCCGCTCCGATTGCTGGCTGAGCTGGAACGCCGTGAAGCGCGCCGCCGCCATGGGCTATAAGACGCTGTATTGGTATCGCGACGGCCTCGACGCCTGGCAGGCCGCCAACCTGCCCGTGACGCCGGCCCAGCCCGAGCCCTTTCCCTGACCTTTACGCGTGCGTGTTGTTGCCACACCATAATGAAAATAATGAGGTGAAAGGCTATGTACAAAATTCTGATTGCCGACGATCACCCGCTGTTTCGCGAAGCCATTCATAACGTCATCAGCGATGGTTTTCCGGGCAGCGAGGTGATGGAAACCGCCGACCTGGACAGCGCCCTGGTGCTGACGCAGGAACACGATGATCTGGACCTGATCCTGCTCGACCTGAACATGCCCGGCATGCACGGCCTCAATGGCCTGATCAACCTGCGCAACGAGGCGCCGACCATTCCGGTGGTGATCGTCTCGGCCGAACAGGACAAACAAGTCGTGCTGCAAGCCATCACTTATGGCGCGGTGGGTTTCATCACCAAATCCTCGCCACGGGTACAGATGACCGAGGCCATCCAGCAGATCCTCAACGGCAATGTCTACTTGCCTCCGGACATCATCCGCACGCAAAAATGCGGTACAAGGCGCATGAACGATGCCCCGAGCTTCCCACCGGAACTGCTCCAGGCCTTGACCCGCAAGCAGTTGCTGGTGCTCGAACGCATGACCAAGGGCGAGTCGAACAAACAGATCGCCTACACCCTGGAAATCGCCGAAACCACAGTCAAGGCCCACGTCTCGGCAATCCTGCGCAAACTCAACGTGCACAATCGGGTGCAGGCGATTTTGAGCGCGGGCGACATTGATTTCGGGTCTTACTTACGGCGCTGAGACCGAGTCGTCTTCATCGCGAGCAAGCTCGCTCCCACATTGGATCTGAGTCGACTCGGTCAATTGTGGGAGCGAGCTTGCTCGCGATGGGGCCAGCAAAAGCACTAGAGCAATCAAGGCCTGCCGAGTAGATGACTCATCGCGGTCTTGAGCTTCATCGGCCGCACCGGTTTGTGCATCAGGGTGTGGCCCAGTTCGCGGATCTGCTGTTTGAGTTCGTTGCTGTAGTTGGCGGTGATCATCATCGCCGGAATGGCTGAACCGCGTCGGGCGTTAATCCGGGCCACGGCATCGACGCCGTTCTGGTCGTCGTCCAGGTGATAGTCGGCGATCAGCAAATCGGCTTCTTCGTGATAGTTGTCCACTTGCCGCGCCAGGTCCTGCTCCGATAGCGCCGTGACCACCAGACACCCCCACCCTTCGAGCAACGTGCGCATGCCGGCGCAAATGGCCGCGTCGTTGTCCAGCACCCACACCCGCGCCCCACGCAGACGTTCAAGCATCGGCTCACTCATCAGCAGACTCGGCAGCGCCTTGGGTGCCGTGGCGCTGAGCGGCACTTCGACCGAGAACATCGAGCCCTTGCCTGGCCACGAACGCACATGAATGCGGTGACCGAGAATCCCGGCAATCTTTTCCACGATCGCCAGGCCCAGGCCCAAACCGCGATCCTGATCAGGACGCTGTACATCACCGCGTTTGAATTCCTGAAAAACCTCCTCGAGGCGGTTTTCGGCGATGCCCATGCCGCTGTCCCAGACCTCGATCGACAGGCGCTGGTGATGACGCCGGCAACCGAGCACCACACGACCGCTGTAGGTGTAGCGAATGGCGTTGCTCAGCAAATTTCGAAGAATCCGCGCCAGCAACTGAATGTCGCTGCGCACCAGTGCCGAACAAGGAATGAAATGCAGCTCCAGGCTTTCGCTGCGGGCCACTTGGGTGTACTCGGCCGCGAGGTTTTCCAGCAATTCGCTCAGGGCAAACGGCGCAATGTCGGCCTTGATCACCCCGGCATCCAGTTTGGAGATATCGACCAGCGTGCCCAGCAGGTTCTCCACATCTTCCAGGGAGTTGCTGACATTACGTACCAAAATGGCATTGGCCACCGGCTCCCGCCGTTCAAGCAACGCGCTGGTAAACAGCCGCGCGGCGTTGAGCGGTTGCAGCAGGTCATGACTGACGGCAGCGAGAAATTTGGTCTTCGACAGGTTGGCCTGTTCGGCTTCGAGTTTGGCTTCACGCAGGCGAGATTCCGCTCGCCGACGCTCGTCGATCTCACGCAGTAATTGGTCGTTGAGCGTGGTCAGTTCCGCCGTCCGTTCGCGCACCCGCAACTCAAGATTCTGATAGGCCTGGTGCAGCGCTTCAGCGGTGCGGCGGCGTTCGGTGATGTCGCGGATCAACACAAAAATCCCCACCACTTCCCCGGTGGCCAGGCGATTGGGTACGTAGGAGCGCAGCATGTAGCGCTCCTGATTGTTGATGTTGGTTTCGGCGAACTCGAACGTCACGCTCTCGCCGGCCAAGGCCCGGGCCACGTAGGCTTCCAGGCGTTGGTAATGCTGTTCGCTGTGGACTTCGCGCAGGCTCTGCCCAAGCATCACGCCCCGAGGCCAGCAGTACCATTCTTCATACACCTTGTTGGTGAACTCGTAGACCAGGTCGGCATTCAGGTAGGCAATCAACGCCGGCACATGGTCGGTGATCAGGCGAATCCAGCGCTCGCTTTCGCTCAGCGCTTCGGCGTGTTGGTAGCGTTCGGTGATGTCGGTGAAGGTGTTGACGAAACCGCCGGTGGGCAACGGATGGGTGCGGATTTCCAGCACCCGGCCATCGTAGAGGCGCTGCTCGCATTCCTGCACGTGCCGCCCGTTCAGATCCCGACTGGCCGGGGTCAGCAGGTTCAACTCGCTGTCGCCGATCACTTCGGCAAACGGACGATGGGCCGCCACCGGGGCCAGGCCGCTGAGTTCGAGGAAACGCCGGTTCCACAACTCCAGAATGCCCTCGGCGTTGACCATCGCCACCCCTTGGGACAGGTTGTCGACTGCTCGTTGCAACAAATGGGATTTCTGCGCCACCGCCTGCTCGCGGCGCACGGTCTCGCTGAGTTTGACGTCGGTAATGTCAGTGAACAGGATCACCCGCCCGCCTTCCTGGGTGGGTCGTTCGCTGACTTGCAACCAGCGACCATCCTGCAGGCGATAGAGCAGATTCTCGTCGGCATGCCCGCGCGGTTCTTCAGTGAACAGCCCAGTGGCGGACATCAACCGCTTGACCTCGGCCAGGCGCATGCCGGCGTTGATCCGCACCCGGCTGTTGCCCCAGAACGCCTTGAAACGGCTATTGAACAGCACGATCCGCTGGTCCGCATCGAACAGCACAAACGCATCGGAAATGCTCTCGATTGCATCGATCAAATGCTGATGCGCGGTTTCCGCCCGCAGGCGTGCCTCGCTCAACAAGTGATTGCCCGACTTGAGTTCAGCCATGGCCTGGTTCAAGGCGTCGGTGCGCTCACGCACCTGTTCGGCCAGCACCACCGAATGCTGGAACGCCGCGTACGGATCGTTGCCGCGAGTGATGCCGGACTCGATCCGCTCGATCAGCGCGCCATTGATGCGCTGCAGTTTGTGGTTGTCGCGCTGCAGGCTGGCGATCTGTGCCTGAAGCTCAGCGGTGTCCAGGGGACCGGCCTCGGGCAATGGCAACCCCGGTGAAGGTCTGGTTGATGTGCATGCCATTGAACTGTTCTCCGTAGGTGTTGAAACCCATCACCCGTTGGTCACGCAAAAACGTTCCGATCTGCTCCAGACTGCCGCCGTCTTCCAGTTCCAGACGCCTGAGAAAGCAGTCGCAGCCGATGGTCAGCAACAGCTCGCCGAGGCGCTCCTGCAAGCCTTCGAACAGGGTTTGCAGGTTCGGCAGCATCGGGCCTGGCGTCATGACGGTGAGGACGATGCCGTTTTCCACCGCGCAGTAGAAACTCAGACTCAAGTCCGGGTGAACCTGCTGGATCGCCCGCACGTAATACTGATCGTTGATCCGCACGGCCAAGGGGTGCGCGGCGAAGATCCGATGATCGAGCTCGGCCACCGGCACACCGATGTGCCGGGCGTACTCCTCGGCGGCCGGCTCGGCATTCAGTTCAAAGACCCGGCGCGAGGCGCTGTCGGCCCCGGTGACCACCAGTTTTTCTGCCCTCGGCAGAATGTGGTGAGTGGTGAACACCTCAAAATCCAGCCAGGTATTGACCAGCACCACCACCGCCGCGCCACTGTGGAACTCGCCATTAAAATAGACGTGGGTGTGGGTCAGGTAATTGTCGTCGCCGGCCGAACCGCCGAAATGTGGGATGTCGCCCAACGCTGCACTGAGGGCCGCGAGGACCATTTCTTCCCGGCTGGACAAACCATCGAGCAAGGTCAGGGCAAAGCTGTTGCCCTTGATTGGCGCCAGGGTATTGCTGCGACAGCCACTGACCAAGCGCTCGACCATTTGCTGGGCGTCGATCAGGCTGAAGCGTTCCATCTCGGAGATCAGTTCGGCGTCGATGGAAAAATGCCGGTGGTCGAAGCCCACCGCAGTCACGCAGTTGCGGCCGTAGCCAAGGGGCGTGATTTCCCCGGCACTGGTGCAACCCACCAGGCGAATGCCGCCGAAGCTTTGTTGCAAGGCCTGGCCCAGCGCCTGCAAGTCGTACTCGGCGGAACAGAAGAACAGCACGAAACCCAAGTGCGGGTGCAACAGTTGCCGCGCCAGCTCCTGGGCCACCTGTTGGGCATCGGTGGCCTGGGACATTGCACTGACCACACCTTCATCACTCTGGACCTGCTGCATCGTCGCCTCCCGCAGGTGCGCATGTATGAGGTTCGAGTGTACGAAGCCTGCGAGCGGCTACGTATGCTACTTGGGTAGCGGGTAGCCGCTTCGATGGGATGAGAGTGGACGGATTGCGGCTTGGTGACCGCCGCTTTGTGGCGAGGGGACTTGTCCCCGTTGGACTGCGCAGCAGGCCCCTGCGGTCGATGCGCAACCGAAGGGGGCCGCTTCGCGACCCAACGGGGACAAGTCCCCTCGCCACAGGGATTTGTGTCAGCGGTTACCAGGTCAGTACCGCCCCCACAGCAAAGGTGTCGGTGTCTTCGTTCTGGTCGCTGGTGTCGTGGCCGTTGATTGCGAACTGGTTGTACTCGGCCACCAGCTTGAGGTTGTCGTTAACGTCATGGAACAGCGCAATGCCGCGCGTTTCATAGTCCGCGCCGCTGCCGACCACGCCATTACCGTCGTCGTTGGTCTTGCCGTAAGACAAGGCCAACCGGTTCTTGCCCAGTTTGTAGGAGCCCTGCAGCAGGTAACCGTCACTGTCGACGTTGCGCAGGGTCGGTTCGCCGGCATTGTTGGTGAAGAACGGGTTGATGCCTTTGGCCTGGAAGCCGGAGCCGGTGAGGGACAAGCCGCCCATTTTCGCCTGCACGCCATAGCCGACGCCTTTGGAGGTGACGGACGCGACGGTGGAATCGGTATTGTCCGACGTCTGGTAGCTGCCGTTGACCCAGCTGTAGATCTTCGCGCCGGCAACGTCGAACTGATAGGTGATCTCGCTCTCGGTGCGCGGGTTCTCCTGATACGCCTTGCCCAATGGACTGCTGTCGTTGGTGTCCACCGGGTCCATGATCCCCACGGCCACCCGCAAGCCCTCCATCACCGGCGTGCGATAGGTAATCTGCGACGTCGGGAACGGGTACGGATAACCCGTGCCGATGTTGCCGAACGACACCCCGCCACCGTCCACCAGGCCCAGGGAATCGCTGACCTGGCCGTAACCGGCGAGCATTTCATCCAGCAGGATGTTGGAACGGGCAAACAGGCCGAAGTCCTTGCCGATCAGCACTTCGCCCCACTCCGGGTTGGCCACCGTGCCGTAGAACTGCCGCACGTCGATGGCGGTGTCGGTGCCGTTGGTTTCGCTGTCGTTGATGGTCACCCAGAAGGAGGACCGGGCGCCGAGCTTGAGGTCATCGACCTGCTTGCTCATGTTGAAGCCCAGGTAGTTGGGCAGAAAACCCATTTTGACCCGCGCCTGTTTCCGGTCGAATTGGTCGCCGGCACGGTCCACATCGCTGTTCACATAGAAGGCGTTGATGTAGCCGTCAGTGGAAAACGTGGTCTGGTCCTTGTCGTACAGCACGATCTCGGCTTCGGCCATCGAGCTCAAACCGAGGGTCGACAGGCTGGCGATGAAGGCAGGCAAGAAACGATGCTTGATGTTCTTATTGTTGTGCATGACGCGCTCCGCAGCGGGGGACTGGATGTCGGAGGCGATTATCGAAAGCTGACCGGCGGCGTCATACGCTGCCTTGGCGGCGGTTTTGAAGTGCTTTGGAGTGGCAGGCAATGCGCGACAAGTTCGGTGTAAGACCGCCCGTCGACGAGGCCCGGAACTTAAGGTGTACGCCTGTGGAACGCACTGGCGTCCACAGGAACCGGTACTTGCTAGACGCCCGCTCTAAACAGCATGTAAGCGGCGACCACGACACAGATGCTGGCGAAGCCGATCTGCAAACCCCGAGCCGGTACTCGCGCACAAAGTCTTCGGCCAATGATCATGCCGACGATGCTCGCGACGATAAACGCCACGCCCAGACCGTCGACTCGCACACCGGCCTGAAACGCGCCGATCACGCCGATGGCGGAAATCAGGCTGATGACCATCAAGGAAGTGGCGACGATTCCGCGCATCTGTACGTCGGTCAGCTGCTTGAACGCCGGGACGATCAGGAAGCCGCCGCCCACCCCCAGCAACCCGGAGACCACCCCGGTCACCGCGCCCAGTGCCGCGAGGGTCGCAGTGCACTTGGCGGTCCAGGAAAAGCGCCCGGTCTGCTGATCGAGCATGCAGTTCTTCTGGCCCCAGTTGGCGTGGCCGTGGTCGCTTGGACCTTCGTCCCGGCGCTCACGTCGCAGCATCCGCCAGGCCACCATGACCATCAGCAGGCTGAACAGGATCATCAGGATTTTTTCCGGTAACTGATGGGCGAAGTAGATGCCGACCGGCGAAAAAACCGCCCCCAGCAGGGCGATCAGCAACGCTGCGCGGTAGCGCACCAGGCCATGGCGCAACCCGTCAATGGCGCCGACAGCCGCCGCACTGCCTACCGCGAACAGCGCGACCGGCGCAGCCTGGGTCATGGTCAAACCCAGCCCCAGCACCAAGGCAGGCACCGCAAGAATTCCGCCACCGGCGCCGGTTAAACCCAGTACCAACCCCATCACCACGCCAAAAAAACTCGCCAGCAACATAAAACACTCGTGATCTGCAAAAAAAGCCGGGAGCGCCCGGTATCGATGACTGACAGGATAGAGCCCGCGCAGCTTTTTTCATTAATTGAATTGATGCGGGCTGGTCAGCGCAGGGAGAATGAAACTACCCTCATGACTTGTCCAGAAAGAAACGGCCACCATGCCCGCCTTGATTGAAGCTTTTTTAGACCCTGCCTCGTCGACCTACAGCTACGTGATCTACGAGCACGATGGCGGGCACTGCGCCATCGTCGACCCGGTGCTCGACTACGACCCCGCCGCCGGGCGAACCGCCACCGTCCAGGCCGACAAGATCATCGCCTTCGTTCGCCAACATCAGCTGCAGGTGCAATGGCTGCTGGAAACCCACGCCCATGCCGATCACCTGTCCGCCGCACCGTATCTGCGTCGGGAACTGGGCGGCAAGATTGCTATCGGCGAATCCATCAGCAAGGTTCAGGGCGTGTTCAAGACCCTGTTCAACCTTGAGCCGGAATTTCGCAGTGACGGTTCGCAGTTCGACCATCTGTTCGCGCCGGACGAATCGTTTCGCATCGGCAATCTGAAAGCCACGGCCCTGCATGTGCCCGGCCACACCCCGGCGGACATGGCCTATTTGATCGACAGCGATGTGATTCTGGTGGGCGATACCCTGTTCATGCCGGACGTGGGCACCGCGCGCTGCGACTTTCCTGGCGGCAATGCCAACCAGATGTTTTCTTCGATTCGCAAACTGCTGGCCTTCCCTGCCGGCGTTCGACTGTATGTCTGCCACGATTACCCGCCCGCAGGCCGCGTACCTCAGTGCATGAGCACGGTGGGCGAGCAGCGCAAAAGCAACATTCATATCCATGACGGTATCGACGAAGCCGCGTTCGTCGCCATGCGCACCCATCGCGATGCGGGGTTGGGCATGCCGACGCTGTTGCTGCCGGCGATTCAGGTGAATGTGCGGGCGGGGAATATGCCGCCGGCCGAGGGCAATGGCGTGACCTATCTGAAAATCCCTCTGAATAAACTCTAACGATCGAACACGTAACCCGTAGCAGCTGTCGAGCACCGCATTGTGGCGAGGGGATTTATCCCCGTTCGGCTGCGGAGCAGTCGTAAACCATTGCATGCGGTGTTCCTGGCACACCGCAGTGTCAGGTTTGGGGGCCGCTTCGCAACCCAACGGGGATAAATCCCCTCGCCACAATGCGGTGCTCGACAGCTGCTACAGAGACTTTGCGTTCAGTTGTTGAGGGTCAGGCCGTTGGCGGGCAACGGCAGCGCGGTTTTATAGCGCACCTGCTTGAGCGCAAAGCTCGAGCGGATATTCGCCACGCCGGGGACTTTGGTGAGGAAGTCCATCATGAAGCGCTCCAGCGACTGAATGGTCGGCACCAGTACGCGAATCAAATAGTCCGGGTCGCCGGCCATCAAATAGCACTCCATCACTTCCGGGCGATCCGAGATCGCTTCCTCGAAGTGCTGCAACGCCTCCTCCACTTGCTTCTCCAGGCTCACGTGAATGAACACATTCACATGCAGGCCCAGCAGCTCGGCATCCAGCAGCGTCACTTGCTCACGAATCAGGCCCAGTTCTTCCATCGCCTTGACCCGGTTGAAGCACGGCGTCGGCGACAGGTTGACCGAGCGTGCGAGGTCGGCGTTGGTGATGCGCGCGTTCTCCTGAAGGCTGTTCAAAATGCCGATATCGGTACGGTCCAGTTTGCGCATGAGACAAAACCACCTGTTTTTTATGTTTATGCAGATTTTTTATCCTCAAATGATCGCCAACGCAACGAAACAGAGAGAAATATTCTTCTTGGCCCGGCCTATGATTGTTGTAGGACAAGATTTCTTTCATCGAAGAATGACGGTCAGCTCACTACAAAAAATTCACAAGATCGAGCGTAGAAGCCATGAACCAAGCGTACGAACCGCTGCAACTGCACGTTCCCGAACCATCGGGCCGTCCTGGCTGCAAAACCGACTTCTCCTACCTGCGTCTGACCGACGCCGGCACGGTGCGCAAACCCCCAATCGACGTTGAACCGGCCGACACCGCTGATCTGGCCAAGGGCCTGATTCGGGTGCTCGATGACGAGGGCAATGCCCTCGGCCCATGGGCTGAAGGCGTACCGGCCGAGATCCTGCGTAAAGGCATGCGCGCCATGCTCAAGACGCGGATCTACGACAACCGCATGGTGGTCGCCCAGCGCCAGAAAAAAATGTCGTTCTACATGCAGAGCCTTGGCGAAGAAGCCATCGGCAGCGGCCAGGCCCTGGCACTGAACGTCGATGACATGTGCTTCCCGACGTACCGCCAGCAAAGCATTCTGATGGCGCGAGACGTGCCGCTGGTGGACCTGATCTGCCAACTGCTGTCCAACGAGCGCGATCCGCTCAAGGGCCGCCAGCTGCCGATCATGTATTCGGTCAAAGACTTCGGTTTCTTCACCATTTCCGGCAACCTCGCCACTCAGTTCGTACAAGGCGTGGGCTGGGGCATGGCCTCGGCGATCAAGGGCGACACCAAAATCGCCTCGGCCTGGATCGGCGACGGCGCTACCGCTGAATCCGACTTCCACACCGCCCTCACCTTCGCCCACGTTTACCGGGCGCCAGTGATCCTCAACGTGGTCAACAACCAGTGGGCGATCTCCACGTTCCAGGCGATTGCCGGTGGTGAAGCCACCACGTTCGCCGGTCGTGGCGTCGGTTGCGGGATTGCCTCCCTGCGGGTCGATGGCAACGATTTCGTCGCGGTCTACGCCGCCTCTGCCTGGGCCGCCGAACGTGCGCGCCGCAACCTCGGTCCGACCATGATCGAATGGGTCACCTACCGCGCCGGTCCGCACTCCACTTCTGATGATCCGTCCAAATACCGTCCTGCCGACGACTGGAGCTACTTCCCGTTGGGCGACCCGATTGCTCGCCTGAAGCAGCACCTGGTGAAAATCGGTCAGTGGTCCGAAGAGGAGCACGTCGCCGTCAGCGCCGAACTGGAAGCCGAAGTGATCGCCGCGCAAAAAGAAGCCGAACAGTACGGCACCCTCGCCGGCGGCCAGATTCCGAGCGCCGCGACCATGTTCGAAGACGTCTATAAAGAGATGCCGGAGCACTTGAAGCGCCAGCGTCAAGAGTTGGGGATCTGACATGAACGATCACAACAACAAAATCGAGTTGGAAACCGCCATGACCACGACCACCATGACCATGATCCAGGCCCTGCGCTCGGCCATGGATGTGATGCTTGAGCGTGACGACAACGTCGTGGTGTTCGGCCAGGACGTGGGCTACTTCGGCGGCGTGTTCCGTTGCACCGAAGGCCTGCAGACCAAGTACGGCACCTCCCGGGTGTTCGACGCGCCGATCTCCGAAAGCGGCATCGTCGGCGTCGCCGTCGGTATGGGTGCCTACGGTCTGCGGCCAGTGGCCGAGATCCAGTTCGCCGATTACGTGTACCCGGCGTCGGACCAGATCATTTCCGAAGCCGCCCGCCTGCGTTATCGCTCGGCCGGCGAGTTCACTGCACCGATGACCCTGCGCATGCCTTGCGGCGGCGGCATCTACGGCGGCCAGACGCACAGCCAGAGCATCGAAGCGATGTTCACCCAGGTCTGCGGTTTGCGCACGGTCATGCCGTCCAACCCTTACGACGCCAAAGGCTTGCTGATCGCCTCCATCGAAAACGATGACCCGGTGATCTTCCTCGAGCCAAAACGCCTGTACAACGGCCCGTTCGACGGTCACCACGAACGTCCGGTAACCCCGTGGTCGAAACACCCGGCCGCGCAAGTGCCGGACGGTTACTACACCGTGCCGCTGGACGTCGCCGCCATCACCCGCCCGGGCAAGGACGTGACCATCCTGACTTACGGCACCACCGTTTACGTGTCGCAAGTGGCAGCTGAAGAAACCGGTATCGATGCTGAAGTCATCGACCTGCGCAGCCTGTGGCCGTTGGACCTGGAGACCATCGTCAAGTCGGTGAAGAAAACCGGCCGCTGCGTGATCGTTCACGAGGCGACCCGCACCTGCGGTTTCGGTGCCGAACTGGTCGCCTTGGTGCAAGAGCACTGCTTCCACTACCTGGAAGCGCCTATCGAGCGCGTCACCGGTTGGGACACTCCCTACCCGCACGCACAAGAGTGGGCGTATTTCCCTGGTCCGTCCCGAGTGGGCGCGGCTTTGCATCGGGTTATGGAGGTCTGAATGGGCACGCACGTTATTAAAATGCCGGACATTGGTGAAGGCATTGCAGAAGTTGAATTGTCGGTTTGGCACGTCAAAGTCGGCGACATGGTCGTCGAAGATCAGGTACTCGCCGATGTCATGACTGACAAGGCGATGGTCGACATCCCGTCGCCGGTGAACGGCAAAGTGATTGCGCTGGGCGGTGTGCCCGGCGAAGTCATGGCGGTTGGCAGCATCCTGATCAGCATTGAAGTCGAAGGCGCGGGCAACGTTAAAGAGTCGGCTCAGCCTGCACCTGTTAAAGAAGCGCCGGTTGCGGCACCGAAAGCTGCAGCCTCTGTTGAAAGCAAACCGGTTGCCGCTGCAGCGCCACGAGCTGCCGTATGCCAAGGCCCGATGGTTGCTCGCGAGGCTGATGAGCGCCCGCTGGCCTCCCCGGCCGTGCGCAAACATGCGCTGGACCTCGGCATCCAGTTGCGTCTGGTGCGTGGCACCGGCCCTGCTGGTCGGGTGTTGCACGAAGACCTCGACGCCTATCTGGCCCAGGGTCAGCAGCCGCAATCCACCGCTGCCGCCGCTTACGCCCAGCGTAACGACGAAGAACAAATCCCGGTCATCGGCATGCGCCGCAAGATTGCCCAGCGCATGCAGGACGCCACTCAGCGCGCCGCTCACTTCAGTTACGTCGAGGAAATCGACGTCACCGCCGTGGAAGAACTGCGTGCTCATCTGAACGAAAAACACGGTGCGACCCGCGGCAAGCTGACCTTGCTGCCGTTCCTGGTCCGCGCATTGGTCGTCGCCCTGCGCGACTTCCCGCAGATCAACGCCCGTTACGACGACGAAGCCCAGGTCATCACGCGCCTTGGCGCGGTGCATGTCGGCGTCGCCACGCAAGCCGACATCGGTTTGATGGTGCCGGTGGTCCGTCACGCCGAAACCCGCAGCTTGTGGGACAGCGCCGCTGAGATCTCCCGTCTGGCCACCGCAGCGCGCACTGGCAAGGCCAGCCGCGATGAGTTGTCCGGTTCGACCATCACCCTGACCAGCCTCGGTGCTTTGGGCGGTATCGTCAGCACCCCGGTGTTGAACCTGCCGGAAGTGGCGATTGTCGGCGTCAACAAAATCGTCGAACGCCCGATGGTCGTCAAAGGCCAGATCGTGATCCGCAAGATGATGAACCTCTCCAGCTCCTTCGATCACCGCGTGGTCGATGGCATGGACGCGGCGCAATTCATCCAGGCCATCCGTGGCTTGCTCGAACAACCCGCTACCCTGTTTGTGGAGTAAGGCATGCAACAGTCTTTGAACACTACGCTGCTGATCATCGGCGGCGGCCCTGGCGGCTATGTAACGGCGATCCGCGCCGGTCAGCTGGGCATCTCGACCATTCTGGTGGAAGGCGAATCACTGGGCGGTACTTGCCTGAACATAGGCTGCATCCCTTCCAAGGCGTTGATCCACGTCGCCGAACAGTTTCACCAGACGCAGCACCACAGCCAGCACTCGGCACTGGGCATCAGCGTGTCGGCGCCGACGCTCGATATCAGCAAGAGTGTCGAGTGGAAGGACGGCATCGTTGATCGCCTGACCACCGGCGTTTCGGCACTGCTTAAAAAGAACAAAATCCAGGTTATTCAAGGCTTTGCGAAAGTAATTGATGGTAAAACCGTAGAAGTCGGCGACACGCGCATTCAGTGCGAGCACCTGGTGCTGGCCACCGGTTCGAAAAGCGTGAACCTGCCGATGCTGCCGATTGGCGGCCCGATCATCTCCTCCACCGAAGCCCTGGCGCCGACGTCCGTGCCGAAACGGCTGATTGTGGTCGGTGGCGGTTACATCGGTCTGGAGCTGGGGATTGCCTATCGCAAGCTCGGTGCCGAAGTCAGCGTGGTCGAGGCCCAGGATCGCATCCTGCCGGCCTATGACGCCGAACTGACGCAGCCTGTGCATGACGAACTGAAAAAGCTCGGCATAAAGCTTTACTTGAAGCACAGCGTCCAAGGCTTTGATTCTGTTAGCAATACACTGCAAGTTCTTGACCCGAACGGTGACAGCCTGAACCTGGAAACCGATCAGGTGCTGGTGGCCGTTGGCCGCAAACCGAACACTCAAGGCTGGAACCTCGAAGGTTTAAACCTGGACATGAACGGCTCGGCGATCAAGATCGACAACCGCTGCCAGACCAGCATGCGCAACGTGTACGCCATCGGCGACGTCAGCGGCGAACCGATGCTCGCGCACCGGGCCATGGCTCAGGGCGAGATGGTTGCCGAACTGATCAGCGGTAAATCCCGCGAGTTCAACCCGACTGCCATCGCCGCCGTGTGCTTTACCGACCCGGAACTGGTGGTCGTCGGCAAGACCCCGGACGAGGTCAAGGCGGCTGGTCTGGACTGCATCGTTTCCAGCTTCCCGTTTGCGGCCAATGGCCGGGCGATGACGCTGGAATCGAAAAGCGGCTTCGTGCGGGTCGTGGCACGGCGTGACAATCATGTGATTGTCGGCTGGCAGGCGGTCGGTGTGGGCGTGTCGGAATTGTCGACGGCGTTCGGTCAGAGCCTGGAAATGGGCGCGCGGCTGGAAGACATTGCCGGCACGATCCACGCGCATCCGACGCTGGGCGAGGCGGTGCAGGAAGCGGCAATGCGTGCGCTGGGGCATGCTCTGCATATGTGATTCAGATCGATTGGCAGGGTTCGTGATGGCCTCATCGCGAGCAAGCTCGCTCCCACCTTTGATCTGTGTCGTTCACAAATCCATTGTAGGAGCGAGCCTGCTCGCGAATTCTCAAGGTCAACACGATTTATCTGCCAATCAGCCGATAGTCCGGGCTGCGATTTAGGCCCGGAATGAAGTATTGTTGTCCCCATCCAGAAAAACGTCAGAAGCCTTGAACCGTTTCGGCGGTTGTTAAGTGATAGAGGGTGTCATGGGTAACGAAAGCATCAATTGGGACAAGTTGGGTTTTGACTACATCAAGACAGACAAGCGCTATCTGTCGCACTGGCGTAATGGCGAGTGGGACAAAGGCACCCTGACCGAAGACAATGTGCTGCACATCAGCGAAGGTTCCACTGCCCTTCACTATGGCCAGCAATGCTTCGAAGGGCTGAAGGCCTATCGTTGCAAGGACGGTTCGATCAACCTGTTCCGCCCGGACCAGAACGCCGCACGCATGCAACGCAGCTGCGCACGCCTGCTGATGCCACAGGTGTCCACCGAGCAGTTCGTCGAAGCCTGCAAGGAAGTGGTCCGCGCCAACGAGCGTTTCATCCCGCCTTACGGCACCGGCGGCGCGCTGTACCTGCGTCCGTTCGTGATCGGCGTGGGTGACAACATCGGCGTGCGTACCGCCCCCGAGTTCATCTTCTCGATCTTCGCCATTCCGGTCGGTGCCTACTTCAAGGGCGGCCTGACCCCGCACAACTTCCTGATCTCCAGCTACGACCGCGCCGCCCCACAAGGCACCGGTGCAGCCAAGGTCGGTGGTAACTACGCGGCCAGCCTGATGCCAGGTTCCCAGGCCAAGAAAGCCCACTTCGCCGACTGCATCTACCTGGACCCGATGACCCACACCAAAATCGAAGAAGTCGGCTCGGCCAACTTCTTCGGGATCACCCACGACAACAAGTTCGTGACCCCGAACTCGCCGTCGGTCCTGCCGGGCATCACCCGTCTGTCGTTGATCGAGCTGGCAAAATCGCGTCTGGGCCTGGAAGTGATCGAAGGCGACGTGTTCATCGACAAGCTGTCCGACTTCAAGGAAGCCGGCGCTTGCGGTACTGCTGCGGTGATCACACCGATCGGCGGCATCAGCTACAACGACCACCTGCACGTGTTCCACAGCGAAACCGACGTCGGCCCGGTCACCCAGAAGCTCTACAAAGAGCTGACCGGTGTACAGACCGGCGACATCGAGGCGCCAGCGGGTTGGATCGTCAAGGTTTGATTTGACGGGGCCTGAGCCCAAGCTGCACACAACCCACCCATCGCTTTGGCGATGGGTGGGTTTTTTATTGCGTTAATTGCACCTGCTGCAACCTTGCTGTTCTCGTATGCGTTCAAGCATGGTTTCTGGGCAATGTTTTTTCAGGGCTTCTACGTCAATCGGCTTTGAGGGTGAAGCTAAAAACCGAGAAATAGCCTCCTTGTCGAACTCTTCAAAAATATAGAAGCGACTAGGATCATAAAAGTACAAATCCTTGACGGCTTTGTTGGTAGTAATTAGTTTCTTGTCAAAAAATGCAGCCTCTAAGGCTCGAAGCGTGAGGCCAGATTGCCCTGGTTGGTTGATCTCTATCAGCACGTCAGCATCAATTACCTTCTGAAGGTTTTCTTCATACGGCAATATTGAATCAGTGTGATATTTCGATAGTGAGACGGATGATTCATCCTTCACGATTAGAAATTTAATGCTACAACCCAAGCTCTCAAGATCATTAGCAATACTTTCTATCAGGTGAGCGCGACCTTTATCCCTGCCAAGAAAAAAACAAGTGAGATGGCGGGTAGGCTCCAGCCTTTTTGTATTCAGCTTTCTTGCTGCTTCTGCATTGAAAGGAAAGAACTGCTCCAGGTAGTCGATACCCAATAAACGGCACTGGACCGGGTCGAAGCTGTAGATTTTGTCGAAAAGCTTTCTCATTTCATCTACAAAGGCCGCATCCACCAGATCTCTGATCAGCAGGACCTTTACACCTTTGAAAGTGCTGATAACACTAGGGTTCAATCCGCGCGTAGCTTGCCCCTCGTTACAAATCAGTATGTCTTGGGCACTTATAGATTTACGCGCATTGACCCACTTCCCGAGCCAGGAAGTTGACATATTGAGCGGGATTTTTTTTTGAAGTGATCTTAGAATACGGTTGATTCTTTTGGCGTAAGCCGGAATGTGGAATTTATGAACATCATGCTTTTCAGCAAGACCATCGATCATAATCTGCTCATATCGAGCTTTCCACCCTAAAAAAAACACTCTCATATTCATATTTCTCGGGTGTTGAATTGCCGGTCATCTAACGAAGTCAGGATATTTAAAAAATCAAACACGTGATGTCCGATATAAAAGCTGATATCCCGCGCTCCTGAAATTGACCCACCGAACCTGCATAGCATATGGCCATTTAGCAAGGAGTCTGACACAACACCCTCCAATGGGTGAAGTCCGCCTTGCTAACAACCTGCTGGTGTGTGCTCATCCTGAGCAATGCGGGCAAACAACCACTCCACAAACACCCGTGTCTGCGCCGTCACGTCCGGCGCAATACCGTAGTAATAACGCGGCAACGGCATCCGCAATTCGGGCAACGGGCAAATCAGGCGACCGCTTGAGAGGTGGGTGCCCAGCAAAGAGGTCGGGCACAAGGCAATGCCCTGTCCTTCCACCGCGGCCTCAAGCACCAGGTGCATGTGATCAAACTGCCGGGTGACCTGAGTGGCTGACTGGCCTTGCCCAAAGTGCAGGGCCCAATTGTGCCAGTCTTCACGACGCGCCTTGGCGGTCAGTAACGTGTGCCGGCTCAGGGACGCGAGGTCTTCAAGGGCCAGGCGTTCGATCAGCGAAGGTGCCGCGACCAGCAACAGTTCGTCTTCGAAAAGGGCTCGCGCCTCAATCGCCGGTGCCCAGTCGTCACGACCACGGCGAATGACAATGTCGAACCCGTCGCGTGCATGATCGGGTGCCTGGGTTTGGGTAATCACTTGCGGTTTGATGTCCGGGTGCTGCGCAATGAAATCCTCCAGTCTGGGCGCTAGCCAAAGCATCGCAAAGGATGGACGGACATTGATCTTCACGGTCGGCAACGAGGCATGTTGCTTGAGCGCAGCGGCGGCGTTGGCGATCTGCGCCAGCCCGGCACTGACCTGCTCATAAAAACGCTGACCGGCCGGCGTCAGCACCGATTGACGGACACGCCGCTCGAACAGCAGCACGCCCAGGTGTTCCTCAAGCAATTTGATATGCCGGCTGACGGCACTGTGACTGACATGCAGCTCTTCGGCCGCCAGGCTGAAACTCTGATGGCGAGCAGCAACGGCGAAGGCGCGAACAGCATTAAGCGGCGGTAGTGGATTTATCATGCGTCTAATTTAGTCACATATGCAGCGCAATTAAAGCGTTTGTCACGCCCACGTCGCCACGCCAATCTGCCCGCACGCAGCCTGCGCCACCTGACGGAGCAAGACATGAACAGCTATGGACTCTTTCTACTTTTCGCCACCCTGACCATTTTGAGTCCAGGGCCTGGCGTGATCCTGACCCTGTCCAACGCGGTGCGCCACGGCTGGACGGGGGCCGTGCCGGGCATTTTGGGGATCGCGTCGGGGGCGTTTATCGTCGCCGCCATCAGCGCCACCAGTGTCGGCCTGATCCTCAGCACCTCCGCGAACGCCTTCACCGCATTGAAATATGCCGGGGCTGCCTATTTGTTGTACCTGGGTTACAAAAGCTGGCGTTCGGATCGTTTCAGCTCGTTGCTTGAAACACGCCCCTCAAGCCCGGGCTACCGCTTCCTTGAAGCGGCTTCGCTCCAGTTTTTGAACCCCAAGGCTGTGTTTTTCTTTCTGGCGGTGTTCCCGCAATTCATCGACACCTCGGCGCACTTCTCCACCCAGTTCTTCAAGTTGGTGACCTCCTACGCCGTACTGGTGATTCTGGTGCATGGCAGCTATGCCTTACTCGCCAATGCTGCCAAAGGCTGGTTGTCCAGCCCGAAGGGTTCCTGGCTGGCGGCGAAAGTCTCGGGCGTGACATTCGCCGGTTTCGGCGTGCTGATGGCCTCGGCCAGTCGCTAAGGCGCAGAACTGACGATCGCGCGGCGTCTGGTCTCGGTGGAGCGGGTTGTGCTGCCGATACCTGAACCGGCAGTTCAACGGCAAACCGGCTGCTGAGTTCCCAGACCTATGAAGCCACCGCCGGGTTGATCGGCAATGCAATGCCCGGGACAGTTGTTAGCGTTGAGTATTGCCAGCGCCACGTTGAGGGAGATTCTGGCAATGAAACCTGCGCTAGACCAAATGGAATGGCACTACCGCCCTTCCCTCAACGGCCGCCTTCCGCTCTTCAGCGACTGCCCCTGAAGAGACATCAAGCGTTGCGATACTCGACGGTCAAGTGAGACAACTCATGAACCGGCGCCAGACGTTCGCGAACGTTGTCGGCACTCACTCCCGCTGCCGCCACTACGCTGACAATCGCTGCCCGCGCCTCAGGCCCGACCTGCCAGACGTGAAGGTCGCTGATGTGCACGTCACCCGACGACTCCAGCAGTTCACGAATTTCAGCGGCCACGTGCTCATCGGTGGTGTCGAGCAGCACCGCAGCACTGGTGCGCATCAGGCCATAGGCCCACTTGGCGATGACAATGGCGCCGACGATGCCCATCACCGGGTCCAGCCAGACCCAGCCGAGGTAACGGCCGGCCAGCAAGGCGGCGATGGCCAGCACCGAAGTCAAGGCGTCGGCGAGCACGTGGACATAAGCTGAACGCAGGTTGTTGTCGTGATGGTGATGATGCCCGTGGCCATGATCATGGCCGTGATGCCCGTGATTGCCCGCCAGCAAAAACGCACTGACGATGTTTACCGCGAGCCCCACCACCGCAATCATCGTCGCCTCCGAAAAGGCCACGGTGGTCGGCTGAAACAGTCGCAAGATGGATTCACCGGCGATACCGAGCGACACCAGCCCCAACACCATGGCCGAGGCAAAACCGGCCAGGTCACCGACCTTGCCGGTACCGAAGCTGTAACGGGCATTGTTGGCATTGCGTCGGGCAAAACCGTACGCCGCCGCCGCAATGCCCAAGGCACCGGCATGGGTCGCCATGTGAAAACCATCGGCCAGCAGTGCCATGGAGCCGGTGATGTAACCGGCAGTAATCTCACCAATCATCATGACGAATGTCAGCGCCACCACCCACAAAGTGCGGCGGGCGTTTTCATCATGGGAGGCGGCGAGAAACATGTGGTCGTGAGAAAAATTCGAAGCTTGCGGCGTTTGTGTCATGTGTCCGGATCTCTATTTCGAGTAGCGGCGAATGGCTTGCAGCAACTCTTCCAGGCCTTCGGCGCGCTCTTCGTCGCTGAGGCCAGGACGTGCCACGTGCTCACGGGCGTGGGCGTCGATGAACTGATCCATCAAACCGTTAATCGCGCCCCTGACAGCCGCAACCAGATGCAAGGTCTTGGCGCAATCGGCGTCGGACTCAAGCGCCCGCTCTATGGCCTGCACCTGACCTGAAATGCGCCGAACCCGGTTGAGCAAGTCATCTTTGTGTTCGTGGATGTGCGCCATACCTATACCCCCTACCCCTATCTGGCGCACATAGTCACTGATCCCGGTAGAACTGGCAAGACGACAATCAGCGAGGGCCTATCGAAACGCCGCTGAAAAATCCGCATCCGCAACCGTCATGCCAGTCGCTGCGCAACAAAATCGATAAAGGCTTTCAACTTGGGCAGTGATTTACGCGAGCGTGGATACACCATCTGTACCGGCTTGGGCGGCGGAGCATAGGCGTCCAGGATCCGCACGAGTTCGCCTTTGGCCAACGCGGCCGACACCAGGAAATCGGGCTGCATCAAAATCCCCTCTCCGGCCACGGCCGCCTGCAGCAGCACTTGGCCGTCGTTGCTTTTGAGCACCGCCCCTTCAGGCCAGGGAACCTCGCTGGCGCCGCTTTTCAAAGGCCAGGCAAACCGGTTGTTCCAGGACGTGTGGGTGAGGATTCTGTGTCGGTGCAGGTCTTCGGGGGATTGGGGTTCCTGCCATTTTTCCAGATACCGGGGCGATGCGCAGATCACCATTCGATACGGTGGCAATGGCTTGGCCAGCAGGTTCACGCCAATCAGTTCGGAGATCCTGAACGCCAGATCGAATGACGTCTCGTACAGGTCCACCACTTCGTTGCTCAGAATCAGCTCGACCTGAATCTGCGGATAACACTGCATGAACTCCGACACCAGAGGACCGACCAATGCCACGCCGAGGGTCATCGGTGCGGTGATTCGCAACAGTCCGCTGGGCTCCGGGCTCGACGCCTCCACCCGGCTGAACGCGTACTTCACCTGCTCCAGCGCCCGCTTGGCTTCTTCATAAAACAACCGCCCTTCCCCGGTGATGGATTGGCGTCGGGTGGTGCGTTGAATGAGCTGGGTGTTGAGGGTTTTCTCCAGGCTCTGGATATGCCTTCCAACCATGACCGCCGACATCCCGACTTCACTGGCCGCATCGGCGAAACTGCCGGCCTCGACCACGGCGACGAAAACTTCCATTTGCCTGAGTTTGCTCATGACTATGCCTTGTGAAGGGAGGAACGGAACGCTTGATTAAGTACATCAGGTTAAAGGAGTAATAACCGGCAATGCGTTTATCACGAAGGGCTTTCTCCTTAGAGTCACTTAATTAAAGTGAACAATGAGGCTCCATTGATGCAAACCCTACTGGACACGTCACTGAGTTCTTTTGCGCGGGCAGACCTTCTGCAAGGCCCCACGCCCATTCAACGCGCCGAACGCCTCGAACAACTGCTGGGTTTGAAGTCGCTGGGAATCAGCCTGTTTCTCAAGCGCGACGATCATATGCTGATTGGCGGTGGCGGTAACAAACTGCGAAAACTCGAATTCCATATCGGTGCGGCATTGGCGGCCGGAGTCGACACGGTGATTACCATCGGCGGCCTTCAGTCCAACCATGCGCGCCTGACCGCCGCGGTGTGTGCTCGCCTGAGCCTTGCCTGCGAACTGGTCCTGACCCGCGCGGTACCCAAAACTGATGTGGATTACGAACTCAACGGCAACGTCCTGCTCGACCAGCTGTTCGGCGCACAGCTACAGGTACTTGCCGGGGGCAGCGACTCACTCGCCGTGGCCGAAACAAGGGCCGCGCAACTTCGGGATTCGGGGCGCAACGTGCTGGTGATTCCCACGGGTGGCTCAACGCCGCTGGGCAGTCTCGGCTATGCGCGCTGCGCGGCGGAGATCGCGCAACAGGAGTCGGAACTCGGCATCACCTTCCATCAAGTCGTGGTGCCCAACGGCAGCGCCGGCACCCACGCCGGGCTCGCAGCGGGCTTTCAGTTGCTGGGCCGAGGCACCTCGATCGTCAAATCCTATTCGGTTTTGTCCGATCGAGACACGTCAGCGGCCAGAACCCGGCAATTGACCCAGGATGCACTGGCACTGTTGGGCAGTAGCGCCAATGTGCAGGCTGAAGAGATCGCCATCGACGGCAGTCAGTTGGGCGACGGTTACGGTCTGCCGACGCCAGCCATGCAGGAAGCCGTGCGCCTGATGGCTCGCGCCGAAGGCCTGTTGATCGACCCGGTGTACTCCGGCAAAGCGTTTGCCGGGCTGTTGGCCGATCTCAGGCAAGGACGCTTCCGTTCCGGGGACAATGTGCTGTTTGTGATGACCGGTGGAACACCGGGTCTTTATGCCTACCGGGAGACTTTTCAGTCTTAGCGGTTAATCGTCGCGGGGCAGCTCTTCCAGTAGTTCATAGAGTTTCAGACCCGTCCTACATCTATCAAATACCGTTTGATATAGCGTCCGCATCATTTTCAAAAGATGAAACAAGGACGCTCATGGCTCGCAAAACAGGCATACCCAGGATTCACAACCCAGCGTCAGGCGACGGGCACCACGTCACCAGCCGCTACATGAACGCCACCGAACTGGCAGAGCGGGACGCCAGACAAAAAACATATGACGACTTGCTGGCCAGACAACAAGCATATGAAGACCGTTTCGTCAGACAACCTCAACAACAGGACCCTCCAGGCTCCAAGGGTTGCGTGTTCGCCAAAAGCTGCAACCTTCCCGACGGCATAATCAACCACGACAACCCAGCCGGGTTTGTCCCTGTAGAGAAACTGGCCGATTACGGAAAATTCTCCCTGCTGGGTGGTCGCGAAAGGGATGCAGCGGGAAACATCCCTCTCAAAAAAATCAGTGGTAACGCGTTACCTGCTGCATTAGGAACGCTTCTCTTAGGTGGGGTTGGTGCTGCGGGCACCGGCACAAGTGCTGTTGGTGGTGCAGGCGTAGTAACGGGAGGTGTTGTTGCAGGCGCATTGGCGGGAATGGTTGCACTACTGTGGCCGTCGAATCTGGGGGACAGCTCCCTGTACACCGAAGAAGCTCCAGTCGATCAAGGAAGGCCGTACACGTGTCCGACTGCATGTCGAACAACAGGCCGATGGCACATTCAAGGGATACGGATACAACACCCAGAAACGCAGCGATTGGGAAATGATTCCTGTAGTGCAGTTTGTAGTTCAAGGCACTCAGCACGTGGCTGACTTCGGCAATGGGACAACGCTGATATGGACGCCAGCCGTTGACCCGTCGAACACTTTGGGAATTCCACCGCTAGAAGGTGCCCCACAAGCCCCGCACATCTGGATTTATCCGCCTACCGACCAGGCAGACAACATCATCGTCAACCCGATTTACCCGCCTGAGTACAAGGACTTCATCCTTGTTTTTCCGGCTGATTCCGGTGTGCAGCCGCTGTATGTTGTGGTTTCAAGACCTGCTGGTAACGGTGATATAAAGTACCACAGGCCGCCACGGGCATTACCTGCATTCCCTGGTGCCCTTCCTGTTAAATCAAGAAGCAGTGTTCAGGGCGGCGGGGGTAAGCGCAGTCGGTGGAAAGACCGAAAGGGGCGAATATATGAATGGGACAGCAAGACCGGCGCAATAGAGATCTATGACAAGCAAGGTAAGCATCTTGGCGAGTTCAACCACGAAACAGGTGAACAGATAGACCCCGCAACCCCCGGCAGAACCACCGAGAAGTAAATTAAGAGGCTATTTATGTTTTTATGGATTAGTGGATTTTTAAAAGATAGTAACGAGGACGACTCCTTAAAATACGATCTTACAGTTCGACCTGAGTTTGAAGTCGCGGTAATGGATGTTCTAGGTTGGAAAAGTCTTGATGAAAGCGCGGATGGGGAATGGCTACTGACCAGCGAACAAGTCCAACAAATCGCTATAGCTCTCAATGAGCAGTTACCGACTGAACTGGACCTCTTCATAGGGGTGCGGGAGTAAATACGGCAGGCACGCTTGATGGTATCGAGGCGTTCAATCAACTTGCCAAATCAACATCAAAAGATCGCACGCTGCGATCTTTTGACCTTCAAACCCAAGACAACAATCACTCATCGCGCGTCAGCACTTCCAGCAGTTCAATCTCGAACATCAGGTTCGAATTCGGCGTGATCTTGCCCATGGTCCGTTCACCGTAGGCCAGATGCGCCGGCACCAGCAACTTGCGCTTGCCGCCGACCTGCATCCCCATAATCCCCTGATCCCACCCCTTGATCACCCGACCCGTGCCAATCACGCACTGGAAAGGTTTACCCCGGCTGTAGGAAGAATCGAATTCAGTCCCATCTTCCAGCCAGCCACGGTACTGCGTGGTGATCAGCGCGCCTTTGACGGCAACTTTGCCGTCGCCCACCTGGATGTCGATTACCTGAAGCTCATCATTCATTGCATGCACTCGTGTGTTCGTTTGCCCGGAAGGCTTAATGGGCGCCGTTTTCCCAGATTTGCAGTCGATTGGCAACCATTCCGATCACCTGGCGAGGGGTTTAAACCTGTTTCCCGCAGTGACCGTGAACTAAGATAAGCAACACCTACCCGTACGGATCAACACGCCATGATGGCAACCCCTGAATGAGTTTCGTCTGGACCAGCGCCGCCATCGGCTCAATGATGCTAGCCCTGATCGTCGCGTTGATCTGTCGCGAGCGCTCGCTGCGAAAGCAGCTGGCCGAGTATCGCGTGCTGATCACCAACCTGACTGACGGACAAAACATCCGCCAGGACGGCGACGCCGAACGCTTCAAGCGCAGCCAGTACTTCGCCCGCATCGGCACGTGGGACTGGGATGTCGACACCGACAAGCTCTACTGGTCGGACGCGATCTACGGCATGTTTGGCTTCAGGATCGACGAAGTAACGCCCTCCTACGCGCTGTTTTGCTCATGTGTTCACCCGGACGACCGGGCCCAGGTCCGGGCCGGGGAATTGCGTTGCCTGAAAACCGGCGACAACCATGACGAGGAATACCGGGTGGTCTGGCCCGACGGCACGATCCGCTGGCTTCGGGAAACCGGCAATGTGGTCAAGAACGACCACGATGCAACGATCAAGATGATGGGCGTAGTACGCGATATCACTGAGGAAAAAGCCTCCGCCAGCTACCTGCAACACCTGGCCCACTTCGACCCGCTGACCGGTCTGCCCAATCGTCTGGTGCTCGAGGAGCGTCTGTCCGAAGCACTGGAACAGGCGCGCATCAGCGCCACGAGGGTTGCGCTGGTATTTGTCGACCTCAATGGTTTCAAGGCTATCAACG
Source organism: Pseudomonas fluorescens (assembly GCF_000968015.1). Taxonomy (GTDB): domain Bacteria; phylum Pseudomonadota; class Gammaproteobacteria; order Pseudomonadales; family Pseudomonadaceae; genus Aquipseudomonas; species Aquipseudomonas fluorescens_W. Next base: position 6,065 of record NZ_LACH01000040.1, on the reverse strand, counting down.
ACCATTACGGCCATGCCGCCGGTGACCGGGTACTGATCACCACCGCCACCCGCCTGAAGAAAATCCTGCGTTCAACCGATACCGTCGCCCGGATCGGTGGCGACGAGTTTGTGGTCATCCTTCAAGGCCTGCCCCAAGGCAACAGCCTGCAAGACGAAGCCCGCAGCATCTGCCAGAAAATCTTCGTCGAACTGTCGCCACCGGTGACCATCGGCAATGATCAACGCCACATCGGCACCAGCCTGGGGGTCGCGGTGTTCCCGGACCATGCGCCGAGCATGGACCGGTTGATTCATATTGCGGATCTGGCGATGTATGAGGCGAAGCGCAGTGGGAATAATCAGTATCGGTTGGGCACTGAAAGCACCGTACGCGCTCACAGCGAATAGCCCTTCGACGGTTTAACGCTCCACTGGCGTGATATCAATAATCGTCCCGTTGGTAATCATCACCATCATGTACTTGTCGTTGATCTGCACCCACTGCGCCTGAGCCTTCGGCGCTTTCAGGCCTTTCTGCTTCCAGTTGCTCAAGGCCTTTTCGCTGCGCTGGTAAACGTCGGGGGCACGATCCCCCTTCACCAGTTGGCGGGAGTTGTTAACCCCCGGCTGGACGGTTTTTTGCGGTGGGTCATCCGCTTGAACAATGGGACTGATAGCGGCAACGCCGGCGGCAATGGCCAAGGCGGCGATGAGGGATTTGCTGTTCATGGGGTGATCCTCTTGTGATGTCGCGGTACCAGAACTCCGACTGCACAGGCAGCGAATCATTCCTTGCGGGCTACATTGATCCGTTTTACACATCAATGCATGCCAACAATGCAATTAACATATCGATCACCCTGCTCCACTATCCGCCCCAATAAGAACCGTGCGCCGCGTCCAGGCGGTGCACGTCATAAAAGCGGTGGAGTACACGTCTATGACAGCATCAACCCAACGGCCCGCGACTTCCGGTCGCTCCCGGGCCAGTGCGATTTTCCGGGTCACCTCGGGCAACTTCCTCGAACAATTCGACTTCTTCCTTTTCGGCTTTTACGCCACGCAGATCGCTGCCGTGTTCTTCCCGGCCAGCAGCGAGTTCGCCTCGCTGATGATGACCTTCGCGGTGTTCGGCGCTGGCTTCCTGATGCGTCCGTTGGGCGCCGTGGTGCTGGGCGCCTACATCGATGATGTGGGTCGGCGCAAAGGGTTGATCGTCACCCTGTCGATCATGGCCAGCGGCACGATTTTGATTGTGCTGGTGCCCGGTTACGCAACCATCGGGCTGTTCGCCCCGGCCATCGTCTTGATCGGCCGCTTGCTGCAAGGCTTCTCGGCCGGCGCAGAAATGGGTGGCGTCTCGGTGTACCTCTCGGAAATCGCCACGCCCGGCAACAAAGGCTTCTTCACCAGTTGGCAGTCGGCCAGCCAGCAAGTGGCGATCATTGTCGCGGCGGCGTTGGGCTATGGCCTGAACCAATGGATGGCGCCGACGATGATTGCCGACTGGGGCTGGCGAATTCCGTTTTTCGTCGGGTGCATGATCGTGCCGTTCATTTTTTTCCTGCGCCGCAACCTTGAGGAAACCGAAGAATTCGCCGCGCGCAAACACCGTCCGAGCATGGGCGACGTGTTCCGCACGTTGGCGCAGAACTGGGTGATCGTGTTCGCCGGGATGATGATGGTTGCCCTGACCACCACCGCGTTTTACCTGATCACCGTGTACGCACCGACCTTCGGCAAGACCGTGCTGCACCTGAGCACGTCTGATGCACTGCTGGTGACTTTGCTGGTGGGCGTTTCGAATTTCTTCTGGCTGCCGATTGGCGGCGCACTGTCGGACCGCATCGGCCGTCGTCCGGTGCTGATTGCCATGGCCCTGCTGACGCTGGCCACGGCATATCCGGCGCTGACGTATCTGGTGCAGGCGCCAAGTTTCATCAACATGCTGTTGGTGCTGCTGTGGTTGTCGTTCATTTACGGTTTGTACAACGGCGCGATGATCGCCGCGCTGACTGAAATCATGCCGGCCGAAGTGCGGGTCGCCGGGTTCTCGCTGGCCTACAGCCTGGCCACGGCGGTGTTCGGTGGTTTCACCCCGGCGATGTCGACCTTCCTGATCCAGTACACCGGCGACAAGGCTGCGCCCGGCTACTGGATGAGTTTTGCCGCGCTCTGCGCCCTGTGCGCGACGCTGTATCTCTATCGCCGTTCGACCGGTCGCCTGCAACCGGCGATGTCCTGAACCCTTTGAGAGCACATGACCATGAAGAAGCTATTCAATTTTGCCGCCCTGACTTTGCTGGCCAGCCTGGGTCTGAGCACCATCGCCCAGGCCGAAGAGATCCGCGTGATGACCTCCGGCGGTTTCACCGCCGCCTATAAAATCCTCGGCCCGAAATTCGCCGCCTCCACGGGCAACACACTGGACACCGCCCTCGGCCCCTCGATGGGCAAGGCGCCGGAAGCGATTCCCAATCGTCTGGCTCGCGGTGAAAAAGCCGACGTGGTGATCATGGTCGGCTACGCCCTCGATGACCTGATCAAGCAAGGCAAAGTCGATCCCGCCTCACGGGTAGAGCTGGCTGACTCGCGGATCGGTCTGGTGGTACGTGAAGGCGCGCCGAAGCCGGACATCAGCTCAGTCGACGGTCTGAAAAAGACCTTGCTCGACGCGAAGTCCGTGGCCTATTCCGACAGCGCCAGTGGCGTGTACATCGAGGAGCAACTGTTCAAACGGCTGGGCATCGAAGACCAGCTCAAACCCAAGTCGACGATGGTCCCGAAAACCCCGGTGGGCTCGGTGGTTGCCACCGGTGACTATCAACTGGGCTTTCAGCAGGTCAGCGAGTTGCTGCCGGTGCCGGGCGTGAGTTTTGTGGCGAAGATTCCAGAGTCGGTGCAGTCAGTGACACGTTTCGCCGCCGGTATTCCGGTGGGGGCACAACACCCGGCGCAAGCCAAGGCACTGCTGGATTACCTGGCCTCGACCGCCGCTCAACCGGATGTGAAAGCCACCGGGCTGGACTCGGTCACTCGCTGACCTGGACTTTCATTTCCACCACCAGCCGTTCGAGTTCCAGTGCCGCCGGGGTCAAGGTACGACCCCGGCGCTTGATCAAACCGACACTGCGCATCACCTGCGGATCGGTCAGCGGCACCCGTGTCAGGATCGGGTGATCTGCCGCCGGCATCGCCATCAACGGCACCGCTGCCACACCCAACCCCGCTTCGACCAAACCAATCATCGTCGTCACATGCCGGGTTTCGCAGATACTCGGCCGCTGCGGCACGATGCCCGTGAGCGCCTGATCCAGCAGAAAGCGATTGCCGGACGTCTTGTCCAGCGAGATGTAGTCCTGCTGATAAAACTCATCCCACGTCACGCTGCTGCGCCCGGCCAACGGATGATCGCGTCGGCACGCCACCACATAACCCTCCTGCACCAGCGGCTCGAACTCCACTTCCGCCTCCAGGGTGCCCATGAAACTCAGGCCGAAATCCGCCTCGCCGTTGACCACCGCACTGAGCACCTCATGGGCGCTTGAATCGAGCACCTTGACCTTGATCCGTGGAAACTGCCGGTGGTAGTGGGCGATCACTCGCGGCATGAAGTAGTAAGCCGCTGAAGGTACGCAGGCGACGGTGACATGACCGAGGCGGGTCGAGGCGACTTCGCTGATACCCAATAACGCCACGTCCAGGTCGTCCAACAGGCGCTCGACGCTCGGCATAAAGCCGCGTCCGGCCTGGGTCAGGCTGACCTTGCGAGTGGTGCGCTCGAACAACCTTACGCCGAGGGCGTCTTCGAGTTTTTCGATGCGCCGGCTCAACGCCGGTTGGGAAATGCGCACCGCGTCGGCCGCCTTGCGAAAGCTGCCCTGCTCCACCACGGCGCGAAAGGCTTGCAGGTCGTTAAGGTCGAAGTTGATGGCCATGGTGCGTACTCGGGAACAGACAGATTGATCAGCTTATCCTATGAATGTAACCAATTGATGCGACATGTAACGAAATCTATGTCGCCCGCAAGGCCGCCATCGTCGGAACGCCGCCCGGAGCAAGCTCGCTCCCACAGTGGATCTCCAGTGGACACAATATCTCTGCACGCCACGAACAAATGTGGGAGCGAGCTTGCTCGCGATTGCAGTGTGTCAGTCGACAAGGCTTTATGTTCAGGCTGACGCATCAAGCATCACCCTTTATCCTTGTCACCCCAGCCGTACCGAGTGAATGGAGTTTTTGCCATGCCCCATGAAGGCAACCTGTTGCAAGCCGCTGTCGTGTTTCTGTTCGCGGCGGTGCTCACCGTTCCCTTGGCCAAACGCCTGCAACTGGGGGCGGTGCTGGGTTATCTGTTTGCCGGCGTGATTATCGGGCCGTCGGTACTGGGCTTGATCGGCAATCCGCAAAGCGTCGCCCACATTTCCGAACTCGGGGTGGTGTTGCTGCTGTTCATCATTGGCCTTGAACTGTCGCCGCGACGTTTGTGGGTGATGCGCAAATCAGTGTTCGGCGTCGGCCTGGCGCAAGTGCTGCTGACGGGCTCGGTGATTGGTGTACTGGCGTTGTTCGCGTTCGGCCAACCGTTGAACAGCGCGATCGTGCTGGGCTTGGGCCTGGCGCTGTCCTCCACCGCGTTCGGTTTGCAAAGCCTGGCCGAGCGCAAGGAACTGACCAGCCCCCACGGTCGGTTGGCGTTCGCAATTCTATTGTTCCAGGACATCGCCGCCATCCCGTTGATCGCCATGGTGCCGTTGCTGGCGGGCGGCGATCACACCAGCAGCGCTGGCGAAGGCTTCAATCACGGCTTGCGCGTGCTGGGCAGCATCGCGGTGGTGGTGATCGGTGGGCGGTATCTGCTGCGCCCAGTGTTCCGTGTGGTGGCCAAGACCGGTTTGCCGGAAGTCTCGACCGCCACTGCGTTGCTGGTGGTGATCGGCACGGCGTGGCTGATGGACCTGGCCGGCGTGTCCATGGCGCTGGGGGCGTTCCTCGCCGGGTTGCTGCTGGCGGACTCCGAATACCGTCACGAACTGGAAGCGCAAATCGAGCCGTTCAAGGGATTGCTGCTGGGGCTGTTTTTCATCAGTGTCGGCATGGGCGCCAATCTGAGTCTGCTCCTGAGCGCGCCGATCGTGGTGCTGGGCCTGACCTTGTTGCTGATCGCAATCAAATTGCCGCTGCTGTTTGTCGTCGGTCGGCTGGCCGGTGGCTTGGGCAAGGTCAGTGCGATTCGCCTCGGCATCGTGCTGGCGGCCGGTGGTGAATTTGCGTTTGTGGTGTTCAAGATCGGCCGCGACCAGGGATTGTTCGAGCCGCACCTGTACGACTTGCTGGTGCTGACCATCACCTTGTCCATGGCGGTAACGCCGCTGCTGTTGCTGGTGTGCGCACGACTGGTCAGCCCCAAGGTTCAGCCGGTGGTGGTACCGGAGAAATTCCGCGAGATCCATACCGACACGCCGCGCGTGGTGATCGCCGGCATGGGCCGTATGGGGCAGATCGTTGCGCGGATTTTGCGTGCGCAAAACATCAAGTTCGTCGCCCTCGACACCTCGGTGGAAACCATCGAACTGTCGCGCAGCTTCGGCGGTGTGCCGGTGTTCTACGGCGACCCGATGCGCCCGGAAATCCTCAGTGCGGCCAAGGTCGAGCAGGCGGAATACTTTGTCATCGCCACCGACGACCCGGACACCAACATCAAGACCGCCGAACTGGTGCAAAAACTCTATCCGCACATCAAAATCATCGCCCGGGCGCGTAACCGTCAGCATGTGCATCGATTGGTGGACCTTGGCGCCGAGGCCATTCGGGAAACCTATTATTCGAGTCTGGAAATGAGCCGGCGCACCCTGGTCGGTCTGGGTTTGACCCAGGCCCAGGCCGATGCGCGGATCAAGCGTTTCAAGCATCACGACGAGCAGGTGCTGGAGGCCCAGCATGCGATTTATGACGATGCGGCGAAGGTATTGCAGACGGCACAGGAAGCCCGGGCGGAACTGGCGAGGTTGTTTGAGTCGGATCAGTTGGGGGAGCAGGAATCGGGTAAGGCTTGAGATCCAGCCCCTCACTGTAGAGACCGGT
>NZ_LACH01000004.1 GCF_000968015.1 Pseudomonas fluorescens | reverse complement strand
AGGTTTTCACACAGTCTGCTTCGGGCTCCGTTTTTTTATGCGTTTTTACAGTGGCACCGTGGCGAACTCATTGCGAGCAGGCTCGCTCCCGCAGGGGGAATGCATTTCAAATTGTAGGAGCGAGCCTGCTCGCGATAGCGGTGTTACTAATGGTGCAAAACTTAAATTGTGAATCCCTTTTTGGGTGCAAAACCGGCCTTAAAATGGGGTTTATTTATATCCTGTGCACCATTTAATTTCATAAGTGCGACATTTTGCTCTGTTACTGTGCGCAATCAGTTTGCTAAAGTCCGGCCCAATCTCTTCCAACGACAATAAATTTGCCGAGACTTTTTCATGATCGAATCCGTTGAATCCTTCCTTGCCCGCCTGAAAAAACGCGACCCGGACCAACCCGAATTTCACCAAGCCGTGGAAGAAGTCCTGCGCAGCCTGTGGCCGTTTCTTGAAGCCAATCCGCACTATCTGACTTCGGGCATTCTGGAGCGGATTTGCGAGCCGGAGCGGGCGATCGTTTTCAGGGTTTCCTGGGTCGACGATCAAGGCAAGGTGCAGGTCAATCGTGGATTCCGCATCCAGATGAACAGCGCTATCGGTCCGTACAAGGGTGGGCTGCGTTTCCATCCTTCGGTGAACCTTGGCGTGTTGAAGTTTCTTGCCTTCGAGCAGACCTTCAAAAACTCCCTGACGTCGTTGCCGATGGGCGGTGGCAAGGGTGGTTCGGATTTCGACCCGAAAGGCAAAAGCGACGCTGAAGTCATGCGGTTCTGCCAGGCCTTCATGAGCGAGTTGTATCGTCACATCGGTGCAGACGTTGACGTTCCGGCCGGCGATATCGGCGTCGGTGCCCGCGAGATCGGTTTCCTGTTCGGCCAATACAAGCGCCTGAGCAACCAGTTCACCAGTGTGCTGACCGGCAAGGGCCCGAGCTATGGCGGCAGCCTGATTCGCCCGGAAGCCACGGGTTTCGGCTGTGTGTACTTCGCTGAAGAAATGCTCAAGCGCAGCGGTGAAACCGTTGAAGGCAAACGCGTGGCCATCTCCGGTTCCGGCAACGTTGCGCAATACGCGGCGCGCAAGGTCATGGACCTGGGCGGCAAAGTGATTTCGTTGTCCGATTCCGAAGGCACGCTGTACTGCGAAAGCGGTTTGACCGAAGAGCAGTGGCTGGCGGTACTGGAACTGAAAAACGTCCAGCGCGGGCGTATCAGTGAACTGGCCGGCCGTTTTGGCCTGGAGTTCAAGGCCGGGCAGCACCCATGGGCGCTGAGCTGCGACATTGCGCTGCCCTGCGCGACACAAAACGAACTGGACGCCGAGGCGGCCCGCACGTTACTGCGCAACGGCTGCATCTGCGTGGCGGAAGGGGCGAACATGCCGACCACCCTGGAAGCGGTGGACCTGTTTATCGAGGCGGGGATTTTGTTCGCGCCGGGCAAGGCGTCTAACGCGGGCGGGGTCGCGGTGAGCGGGCTGGAGATGTCGCAGAACGCCATGCGCCTGCTGTGGACCGGTGGCGAAGTGGACAGCAAGCTTCACGCGATCATGCAGTCGATCCACCACGCTTGCGTGCATTACGGCGAAGAGAATGGCCGGATCAACTACGTCAAAGGCGCCAACATCGCGGGCTTCGTCAAAGTTGCCGACGCGATGCTCGCCCAAGGCGTGGTTTAAGCCGGTTCGATACGGATGATCTCGATCAACTGATCGCCAGCCGGACGTTGCCACAGCACCTCGTCGCCGAGTTGCGCCCCGAGCAATGCCCGGCCCAGCGGTGAGCCCCAATTGATCAGGCCTGCCGACGCGTCGGCCTGGTCTTCACCGACCAATTGCACGGTTTGCTCGGTGTTGTGTTCGTCGGCGAAAGTCACACGGCTGCCGATCTGCACTTTTTGCGTTGAGTTGGCGGCGGTCACGACCTGAGCGCTTTGCAGGCGCTGGTTGAAATACCGCAAGTCGCGTTCAAGGTCTGCCAGGCGCTGCTTGTCGGCGTGCTCACCTTTGGCCGATTGCTCGCTGTGCAGGTGTTGCAATTCGGCGACTTTCACCTGCAACTGGATCAGCCCCGTGGGCGTGACGTAATTGGGCCGCGCGCTGACCTGCCGTTCGACGGGCTGATCGGCTTGCGCGGCGGCGTTATCTTCATTGACGAAGGCGCGACTCATGGTTGTCTCCCGTTATAGGGTTTGGGCCATGGTCGCAGGCTTTTAGTTTCGACGAATGTCTGTCAGCGACTTATTGCGAGCGATACGCTCGTGCGGCACCCTGATCCTTCTGCTGCTGCCAGGCTTTGTCCCGGTCGTCCCAATGATGGCTGCGATAGTCCTCGCGGTCCTGGTTTTCCAGCATGGCCTGACACTGACGGAAGCCATCGCTCCAGCCCTCGGCGTACTGCTTGTCCTTGAGGTAACGCGGAACGTTTTTACGAAACTCTCCGGTCATTGCTCCCGCCGCTTGCCGGCCACTGCTGCAACCGTCATCGAAGCCATCGGCGAACGCTGGTGGATAACCCTTGGCGATCAGATCCTCGTGGGTCGTCTGGCAACCCGCGATCAACATCAGCAAACCCACCACACCCACGCAACGCCACATCTCAGACTCCCAGACCGTCAACGGCCTATAGGAGAAGTCTAGGAGTGGAATCGTCGATGGGGCGTGAAAGAAAGATCAAAAGATCGCAGCCTGCGGCAGCTCCTACAGATGTACGCGAATTAATGTAGGAGCTGCCGAAGGCTGCGATCTTTTCAGTAGTGATACCACTTCACCTCAAGCATCACTTCATTCTCGGGCGAAGCCAGGTGGCTGAATTCGCGCTGGGCACTCAGGCGTAAACCCAGGTTGCGCGACAATTCCCACTGCTGATTCAGACTCACGCTACGGCGCACTTCGCCGTTGGTGAAGAAGTCGCCCTTGGCTTCCAGGCTGAGGTTGCCCAACGGGTTTTTCCACAGCAAACCGCTGTTAAAGCCTGCCGCCGGCGCGATGAAAGCGGCAAAGTCGTTGTTGTGTTCAATGCGCACGGTGCCCAAGGCAAAGCCGAGCATGTCGTCGCCCAGCTGCCAGGTCCCGCCGGCCCCGCCATTGACGTGGCTGACCAGGGTTTCGTCGTCATGCTTGCCCGGCACACGCTCCAGGCCGCCGGTGACTTGCCACGAGAGTGGTTGCAGCAATTCATTGCGCGGAGTCAGGGAGCGGATGGTCGCCAGGTCAAATTGCTGCAGCTGCCAGTGATTGCCTTCGTACTGGCGCAGTTTCATTTGCAGGATTTCAATCTGCGCGCCGAGGGGGAAGCTCTCGGCGTTGTCGTTGAGGTCGTGATACGCCATGCGCAAGCCATACTCGCCAAACGCCTTGTCGCCTCGAGTGCCAATGCCTGCCTGCCAGGTGCGCGATTCATGGCCATCCTCAGGCAAACCGGGTTTCGGGATGTCCAGCTCCGGTGGCGGATTCTGGTTGATCGCCCGCAGCAATTCGAAACTGCGCTGCGCCCGTTGCGGGTCTCGCTCCTGGCCATTGGCGCGGTAGCGCTCCAGGCGATAGGCCGCGTCGATGATCAACGCCTGACGATCCTTGGGTTGAGCCTTGAACGCCGGTTCTTGCAGTTGCTGCTGGTCGTCGCTGACTTTCAGTACCCACTCCTGTTCTTCATCGCTCAGCGGCTCGGCGTGGCTCAGCAGTTCACGTTCGCGAGACGGTCGATACTGAATGGACTCCACCAGTCCGGCTTCTTTCACCGCTTTGACGGTGTCCGTAGGAATCGCGGTCAGCGGGAACTGTTCGGTCAATCTCAGGCTCGGACGGGCGACTTGCAGCAATTCCAGCAGACGATAAGAGCAGTTTTCGTCGAAGAAAAAATAGTCGAACTGGATCTGCTTGAGCTCCCAGACGTGCTCGACCATGCGCTCGGTTTCTGCCTGGGTCAGGTTCAGGCGGTATTCCCACAGATCACGGTTTTCGAGACTGCGGTACTCCGAGAGTTTTTCTTGATATGGCACGAGGGCAAACAAACCGGGATAGCCGCCCATCAAGCCTTTCCAGGCATACAGGATGCTGTTGTCCGAGCCTTCGATGTAGGCGCCGAAGTTGATCGCATAACTGAGCAGGGCGGTTTGATCGCTCTGCACATTGGCCTGGTCGATGCGCAGTAACGTGTGGCCGAACATCGATGACGGACTGTTCAGATACGCCGCCGGGAAAATCATCACCGCACTGTGGGGCGAAACATCCTTGAACCATTGCTTGAATTCAGTGCAGGGAAGTTTCGGCAGATCGCTCAGGTTGAGCTGCGCCTTCAGCCAGCGGGTGCGGGCGGGGTAGACGCATTGCGCATGCTTTTCACCGGCACTGGCCGGGGCATACAGCGCTTGCACGGTCGCCGCCAGTTCATGGTCGGGATGTTCATTGCCGTCGGCGGCGAGGAAGAATTTCTTGTCGCTGACATAGCTGCGCCAGCCACCGAGTTTGGCGGTTTCGTAGTGGCCCAGGGAAATCCAGAAGGGGTCATTGGCCAATTGCTGCAAACGTTGATTGTCGACATGTGGCGCGGCAGACAGCGGGGCGCAGACACAGAGCGCCAGCCAGGCAAGGCGTTTGAGCATAGTGGGCAACTTAATTCGAAAGAAACAAAGACCCAAAAAGGGCCTGGTTCAAAAAATAAAACCCGCTCCCCTGAAAGAGCAGCGGGCGGGTCGAGCTTAAGCTTGAGTAGCGTACTTAGCCAGACGAGGATCGCTTTTCAGAACGGCGAGGGTGTTGGTATGCACATCGTCAGCGGTCACGTCAGCCTTGCTGAAGATCTGCTGGAAGTGCTCATGAGTGACGGCGGCGAAATGCGCACGGTCTTCCGGCGCCACGCCCAGTACCACGGCGTAAGTGGTCAGCGCTTCGCCCTGACCTTTAGCCATGTCTTCGGACAGCTCGTTCATCATGCCATTCATGGCAATCCAGGATTTGCCGCCATAGGTCAGCGCCGCATTGGTCGAGCAACCGTTGGTACCCGAGGTCATACCGAAAGTTGCGTTGCCGGAAGTGCCGTTGGTGGTGGATGCCAGGAAGTGAGCCGGGGTGCCACGCTGACCTTCGAACAGCATGTTGCCCCAACCGCAATCCGGGCCGCCTGGCGCCTGAGCCATAGCGTTGATGGATACAACGGTGAAGAGAGTACCGAGAAGAATCCGTTTCATAGCTTTTTTCTCTTTATGTGCATACCAATGGACAGGGGTCTGGCCCGATCTGGCGCCAGTGGGCCGGTTATTGTTCCAGCCGCGCAGTTTGGAGTTTAGGCACGTTCCAAGGGTTCCGTGATTTTTTGCATAACATTCGCTGAAAACATTGATTTAGACCCGGCCCGCTTAGAGATGCCGCTTTGTCTATGCTTTGGCTAGAGGCGCGCCTTGCAAGTGAGGTATAGGCAGCGCCAGAATGCCGCTATCTGCCCCGCCTGATGTAAGGAAGCCCGATGCCTGATCCTGTTGCTGCCAGCTTGCGTCTAGCGCCCGAAGCGCTGACCCGTCCGTTTTCCGCTGAACAGTTCAGCTTCTCTACCACCAATGATTTGGAGCCCTTCCGCGGTGTGCTTGGCCAGGAACGTGCGGTCGAAGCCTTGCAGTTCGGTGTGGCAATGCCACGCCCCGGTTACAACGTATTCGTCATGGGCGAGCCCGGCACCGGCCGGTTTTCGTTCGTCAAACGCTACCTGAAAGCCGAAGGCAAACGCCTGCAGACCCCGGCGGACTGGGTCTACGTCAACAATTTCGATGATCCTCGCGAACCTCGCGCACTGGAATTGCCCTCTGGCACTGCCGGCGCCTTTATCGATGACATCAACGGCTTGATCGACAACCTGCTGGCGACTTTTCCGGCCGTGTTCGAGCACCCGTCCTACCAGCAGAAGAAAAGCGCCATCGACCGCGCCTTCAATCAACGCTATGACCGCGCGCTGGATGTCATCGAGCGTCTGGCGTTGGAGAAGGATGTTGCGCTGTACCGCGACAGCACCAATATCGCCTTCACGCCGATGAGCGAAGGCAAGGCTGTGGATGAGGCCGAATTTGCCCAGTTGCCGGAAGTCGATCGCGAGCGTTTTCACGAGGATATTTCGTGGCTGGAAGAGCGGCTGAACGAAGAGCTCGCCAGCCTGCCGCAATGGAAGCGTGAGTCGAGCAACCTTCTGCGCCAGCTCAACGAAGAAACCATCACCCTGGCCTTGCAACCCTTGCTCGCGCCGTTGTCGGAAAAGTACGCGGAAAACGCCGGCGTTTGCGGTTACTTGCAAGCGATGCAGGTGTATCTGCTCAAGACCGTGGTCGAGCAATTGGTGGACGACAGCAAGGCTGACGCCATCGCCCGCAAACTGCTGGAAGAGCAATACGCACCGAGCCTGGTGGTCGGTCATCCGCATAGCGGCGGTGCGCCAGTGGTTTTTGAGCCGCACCCGACTTACGAAAACCTGTTCGGCCGCATCGAGTACACCACCGATCAGGGCGCGCTCTACACCACGTATCGACAGTTGCGTCCGGGTGCGCTGCACCGCGCCAACGGCGGCTTCCTGATTCTTGAAGCGGAAAAAATGCTCAGCGAGCCATTCGTGTGGGATGCGCTTAAGCGCGCGCTGCAATCGCGCAAATTGAAAATGGAGTCGCCGCTGGGCGAGATGGGCCGCTTCGCCACTGTGACCCTGACACCGCAACATATTCCGCTGCAGGTCAAAGTCGTCATCATCGGCGCCCGACAGCTCTACTACACGCTGCAGGATCTCGATCCGGACTTCCAGGAGATGTTCCGCGTCCTGGTGGACTTCGACGAAGACATTCCGATGGTCGACGAAAGCCTGGAGCAGTTCGCCCAGTTGCTCAAGACCCGCACCTCCGAAGAAGGCATGGCACCGCTGACCGCCGATGCGGTGGCGCGTCTGGCGACTTACAGTGCTCGCCTGGCTGAGCACCAGGGGCGTTTGTCGGCGCGGATCGGTGATCTGTTCCAACTGGTCAGCGAGGCGGATTTCATTCGCCAACTGGCCAGTGACGAAATGACCGACGCCGGGCACATCGAACGTGCGCTCAAGGCCAAGGCCACGCGGACCGGGCGCGTCTCGGCGCGGATTCTCGATGACATGCTGGCCGGGATCATCCTGATCGACACGGACGGCGCGGCGGTGGGCAAATGCAACGGGCTGACAGTACTGGAGGTCGGCGACTCGGCGTTCGGTGTGCCGGCGCGGATTTCCGCCACGGTCTACCCGGGCGGTAGCGGCATCGTCGACATCGAGCGCGAGGTTAACCTCGGTCAGCCCATTCACTCCAAAGGCGTGATGATCCTCACCGGGTATCTGGGCAGCCGATACGCCCAGGAATTCCCGCTGGCGATTTCCGCCAGTATCGCCCTGGAGCAGTCCTACGGTTACGTCGATGGTGATAGTGCATCGCTGGGTGAGGCTTGCACCTTGATTTCCGCCTTGTCGAAAACTCCACTCAAGCAGTGTTTTGCGATCACCGGCTCGATCAACCAGTTCGGTGAAGTGCAGGCGGTGGGTGGGGTCAACGAGAAGATCGAAGGCTTCTTCCGACTCTGCGAAGCCCGCGGGCTGACCGGTGAGCAGGGAGCAATCATTCCCCACGCCAACGTTGCCACGTTGATGCTCGACGAAAAAGTGCTGACGGCGGTGCGCGCGGGGCAGTTCCACGTCTACGCCGTGCGCCAGGCTGATGAAGCCCTGAGCCTGTTGGTCGGCGAGCCGGCCGGTGCGCCGGACGCCGATGGCCAGTTCCCTGAAGGCAGCGTTAACGCGCGGGTGGTGGAACGCTTGCGGGTCATCGCAGAAATGATCAGCGAAGAAGACCTCAAGGAAGCTGAGAAAGAGATGGCGCAGGAAGCCTTGGTGGAAACCAAACCGGCTTGATACAAACCTGAGGTCACCTTCATCCCCTGTGGGAGCGAGCTTGCTCGCGATAGCGGTGTATCAGTCAACGTTAATGTTGGCTGTCAGTCCGCCATCGCGAGCAAGCTCGCTCCCACATTTGATTTGGGTGAATCACAAGAAAGTGCCATCAGTCTGGCGTCAATATTCACACAGTGACCATTCGGCGCCTTCTGGTCTCACTTGACGTGCTAGTCAGACTTTTCCTCTATTCTCAGGTCAAGGATATCGACAGTAATCACTGGATCGAGACAGTCCTCCCGTGGGGGCTGAATACCGGATCTACTGAGGGTCGCCGCCATGTCGCGCAACCTCTGCCTCACCCGTCAATGCCTGGGCCTTGTGACCCGTATCGAGTGTGCCATCCGCCCATTGGCGGGGGATACGGGCATGTGGACCTTACTCTTCGCCGCCGGAATGGAAGGCGAACAACCTTCTGCCATCAAGGCCCAGGGCCCGTTTCATGGCCCCTTTGTGGCTGAGTCGATCCTCGACACCATTGTTGAAAGTCTTACCCTGCACGGCTATGAGCTGGCCGATGATCCGCAAATCTGGTGCCTGCACCTGCAAGCCCAGCTGCGGGAAATCAATGGTGGCCGCTGCCGCAATCCTGGAGGTTTCGAGTTTCGGCCCGATCACTGAACAGGCTATTGAGCAAGGCTGGACGTGTCCGCCTTGTCGAGTTTGACCTCGAAGCCATATTGCACGGTGGAGAGATCGGTTCGTTGATAGGTTTCCAGGCGGGCAGGCTGCCCGTAGAAATAATGCACCCCCAATAATGCCGGGCCTTCTGCGCTCGCATCGTGGCTGACCGCCAGAATCTCCTTCAGATAATTGCCGCTGTCGTCCTTCGCGAAGAAGCGCCAGTCCTGGGCGGGAAACTGCTTCAGATCAACCACAAGCGCATTGCTTTTGAGCACCAGGCCCTTGGGCAGCTGGTGGGTGTCGATGGTTTTCTTTTCGACGGTGGCGAGAAACAGCGGCATGGAGCCCACCGCGTAAGCCGGCGTTTCTGGAAACAGGTTCAAGTCGTAGGTGATGGTGCCGCGCAGGGGATCGACCTGGTAAGCCTCAGGCGGCAATTCGATCGGCTCATCGCGCTTGCCGTTACCGTCCTCGGTAAAGAAGCTGACCGGGCTTTCGCCGGGGTTGAAGGAGGTGCCGAGCAGCTCGTCATTGAAGCTTTTGGGGTGATCGAACTCGATACGCGCGGCGCTCGGGTCTTCGACCGACTGACTGATGCGGACGCTTTTTTTCAGTTGGTCCTCGCCAAGTGTGGCGCCCTTGAGCCAGATCGGGGCCTGGTCGTCGTACACCACCACCGGCAGCGTCAGTGGCTGGATGGTCTTTTGCGTGGTGTGTGGGTCGAAGCGAAGTACCGGCAGGTTCAGGTCCTTACGGGTCACCGTGGCGGTTGAAAAGTCCAGTACGCTGACCTCAAGCGTTTCGATCGGCCCGTTGAAGTACACCTTGGAATAACGGTGGCTCTGTTGCTTCTCAAAGGCGCGCTGCTCTTCATCGATCTGTTTCTCGAAGCTCTCGCTCCAGGCTTTCTGCTGTTGCATTTTCGCCAGTTGCTTTTGATAGAAGGCTATTTGTGCGGAGGTTTCGTTGATCGAGCCTGAGCGCGAGAGAAATTGCCCGGTGCTGTCCCTGGCCTGGACAATCAGAGGGTTCAGCGGCATTTCGCCGACCTCGGGGGCCTGTGGCGCGCTGTTGTTGAATTCGATTTCGGCGTAGTTGTTTGCAAGGTTCAGCAGGGTGACGCTGAGATTGTCGTTGGTGCGAGTCTGGCCAACGTCCTTTTTCGTCAGGTCGAAGCTGTAGAGGCGGCGCGGCGCGATGACTTCCACCTTGCCTTGCAGGCTCACCGGTTGTGGCTGGTTCTTTTTGTCCACGTCCAGGCCGTCGATGAATGGATAGGTCACCGTCAAATCATCGGGGTTGGTCAGGTTGGAGCTCGACGGACTGAGCTGAATGCCCGGATCGGTTTCTGACCATTCTGGCTGAAACGGGATGACGCGTTTGTTGCTCAAAGTCACCGATTGCCATTCAAGACTATGGGGGAAGAGAAACGCGACCGGAATGTTGAAGTTGAAGGGGAACACCGGTTGCAGATCGGTCAGGTAGTCGGAACTGGAGTCCTTGTGCAGCACGAACAGACCGTTAATGTACGTGTCGACCAAGGCTTGGGGCGTCGGATAGTGCTTGAGGACGGCGAGGGTGTCTTCGCCATATTCTGTTTCCACCGGTTTGCTGTCGAGCTTGAGTTGCGCGCGCTCGAGCAACAACAGCGAGCCGCCGAGTTCAGCCACGGCTTCCTTGAGTGTCGGATCCTGAATCGCATCCAGAGACTTCTCGAACTGCGCAGTCTTTTCCTCGAGACTGACCTGGCGCTTCTCATCGCTGGGTGAGCAGGCGCTCATCAGCAAAGCCAGGCAAATGCCGGCGCTCGTTAAAGGCAATCGCACATCCATTTCCCGTCTTCCTGTCCGATGTCGCTGAGCTGTCAATGCTTTGGACACTAGCAGAAAAACCTTGTCACACACGCGCAGGTGGCGGATTTCCCAACGGTTTCTGGGTGTAACAGGTGGCTGATATACTCGCGGCCATTTCCAGGCCTTGTGTGAGATTTAATGGAACGCTTTATCGAAAATGCAATGTACGCCAGCCGCTGGCTGCTGGCGCCGATCTACTTCGGTCTGTCCCTTGGGCTGCTGGCCCTGGCGCTGAAATTCTTCCAGGAAGTCTTCCACGTCATCCCTAACGTGTTCTCGATGGCCGAGTCGGATCTGATTCTGGTGCTGCTCTCGCTGATCGACATGGCGCTGGTAGGCGGTTTGCTGGTGATGGTGATGATTTCCGGTTACGAGAACTTCGTTTCCCAGCTGGACATCGACGACGACAAGGAAAAGCTCAACTGGTTGGGCACCATGGATTCCTCTTCATTGAAGATGAAGGTGGCCGCTTCCATCGTGGCCATTTCGTCCATCCACCTGCTGCGGATTTTCATGGACGCCAAGAACGTCGATCCCGAGCATTTGAAGTGGTACGTGATCATCCACATGACCTTCGTGATTTCGGCGTTTGCCATGGGTTATCTGGATAAGCTGACCAAGCACTGATCGTTTTATCGCTATACCCAACCGCCCGTCTGTTGCGAAACAGACGGGCGGTGTCGTTTGTGGCTTGTACTTTGATGCGCCGAGGCCTATGCCTGTAAGGATATTGGCTCGCCATTGCGTGAGGTGCGTTTATGGACCTGAAAGAGTTGAATGCTTATGCCATCGCCGGGAAGGTTGATGAGCTCAACCTGATCTCGATGGAAGGCGGGATCTACCTGTTGGAAGCGCGGATGCATGGCGCGGCGTATCCGCTGAGTGATACCCACGGCCAGATGTTTCATCTTCGTTCGGTCGAGCATGCGCGTGAACTGCTTCATGCCTTTCCCAGCTTGCCGTTCAACCTTGTGCACGTTTCGGTTCATGACGAGATGTGTGGGCTCGGCGCCAGTTCCGAGGGGAGCCTGAAGGTACCGATTGCGTGGCAGCACTGACGCCTCTCATCAACGCCATGGCATCTGTGCTAGTCTGCTGGCCCTTTTGGTTCCGGGCGCTCCGGGACGCGCTGTGCACGCACGGCTAGTTCCAGGGCCGTCCGCACAGCGGAGCAGTGTCATGTCCGAAGTAAATCTGTCCACCGACGAAACCCGCGTCAGCTACGGTATTGGCCGTCAGCTGGGCGACCAACTGCGCGACAACCCGCCACCGGGCGTTAGCCTGGACGCGATCCTGGCAGGCCTGACCGACGCTTTCGCCGGCAAGGAAAGCCGTGTGGGTCAGGAAGAAATGTCCGCGAGCTTCAAGGTCATTCGCGAAATCATGCAAGCTGAAGCAGCTGCCAAAGCTGAAGCCGCTGCTGGCGAAGGCTTGGCATTCCTGGCTGAAAACGCCAAGCGTGATGGCATCACCACCCTGGCTTCCGGCCTGCAATTCGAAGTGCTGACTCAAGGTGAAGGCGCCAAGCCAACCCGTGAAGATCAAGTGCGCACTCACTACCACGGCACTCTGATCGACGGCACTGTGTTCGACAGCTCCTACGATCGTGGTCAGCCTGCAGAATTCCCGGTTGGCGGCGTGATCGCTGGCTGGACCGAAGCCCTGCAACTGATGAACGCCGGCAGCAAATGGCGTCTGTACGTGCCGAGCGAACTGGCTTACGGCGCTCAAGGCGTTGGCAGCATTCCGCCGCACAGCGTACTGGTATTCGACGTCGAACTGCTCGACGTTCTGTAATCCCAAGCCCGAAATCACATCGGGCTAATGTGGGAGCGAGTCTGCTCGCGAATTCGGTCTGACATTCAACACTGATGTTGTCTGACACACCCCTTTCGCGAGCAGGCTCGCTCCCACAATTTTTTTGTGTTGATTTTCATATTTCGATCTTGTGGTGCAGTTCGCTTGTCGGGCGCAACGCCCGGGCATAGCAGAACAGAAACAGATTACGCACCAGTTCCTTGAGCACCACCGGCTCGCTGGAGCTCAAGCCGTTGACGTCCAGATCACCCTGATCCTGCAGCTCGTTCAAGGCTTCTTCTTCAAGCACCGCACAGACTTCCCCGGTTTCCCGATGCAGGATCCTGAGGTAAGGGTGTGGGCGGTCCAGCCAGGCGTCGATCAAATAAGTCATGGGTCTCATCTCCATTGATTGGTTTCAATGAGAATAATTCTTATTCATCAAATAGCAAGGACCTATTGGCGGTTTGGGTTTTTTTAAGGGTAAAGGTTGCGTAAGGTCAAAAAGGCTGGCGTTTGGTTATTGCGAGGGATTGTTGGGCGAAGCGGGGGAGGGTGAAGCACCATCCCACGCAGGACGCGGGATGGAATACAGCAGGCTCAGACTTTTCTGACGAACTCGGATTTGAGCTTCATCGGGCCGATGCCGTCGATCTTGCAGTCGATGTCGTGATCACCATCGCACAGGCGGATGTTCTTGACCTTGGTGCCGACCTTGACCACCAGCGACGTGCCTTTGACCTTGAGGTCCTTGATCACGGTGATGGTGTCGCCGTCCTGCAGGACGTTGCCGACCGAATCCTTTTTCACGGTGTCATCGGACACTGCTTCGGCGTCGCCGCTGACGGACCACTCGTGGGCGCACTCAGGGCAGATCAGCTGGGCGCCGTCTTCGTAGGTGTATTCGGAATTGCATTTTGGGCAGGGTGGCAACGTGCTCACTAAAGCTCCTTGGATTGAGGATCGTTAAAAGTCGCACATTATATAGGGTTTTAGGTGGGGGGAGGGGGGAGCGCTGAAAAACCTGTGGGAGCGACCTGTGGTGAGGGGGCTTGCTCCCGTTCGGCTGCGAAGCAGTCGTAAATCCAGACGATTCGGTTGACCAAGCACTCGAAAGGGGCCGCTACGCGACCCAACGGGGGCAAGCCCCCTCGCCACAGTCGCTCCCACAGTGAGGGTGAATCAGTGCGTACGGGCGACCGCAAATTCGCTCAGCTCGACCAGAGCATCGCGGTATTCGCTGGCAGGCAGCGCGTCGAGGCACTTGATTGCGCGGGACACGTAGTCACGGGCCAGTTGCGCGGTGTAATCCAGCGAGCCTGAGGCTTCCACGGCTTCGCGGATGCTTTCCAGGTCTTCGATACCGCCTTTCTGGATCGCCTTGCGCACCAGGGCAGCCTGCTCCGTCGTGCCTTCGCGCATGGTGTAGATCAGCGGCAGGGTCGGTTTGCCTTCAGCCAGATCGTCACCGACGTTCTTGCCCAGAGTCTCGGCGTCGCCTTTGTAGTCCAGCAGGTCGTCGACCAATTGGAACGCCACGCCCAGATGATCGCCGAATGTACGCAGGGCTTCTGACTGTTCCGATGTCGCTTCGCAGAGCGCTGCAGCACTGTGAGTCGACGCTTCGAAGAGCATCGCGGTCTTGCCGCGGATGACTTCCATGTAGGTTTCTTCCGTGGTGCTGGCGTCGCGGACCTTCGACAGCTGCAACACTTCGCCTTCGGCGATGATGCGCGTGGCTTGAGAAAGGATTTTCATCACTGGCATGGAGCCCAGTTCGACCATCATTTCGAAGGACCGCGAATACAGGAAGTCGCCCACCAGCACGCTAGGGGCGTTGCCCCACATGGCGTTGGCGGTCGAGCGGCCACGACGCATGCCGGACATGTCGACCACGTCGTCATGCAGCAAGGTGGCGGTGTGCAGGAACTCGATGGTTGCGGCCAGCAGGCGCAGGTCATCGCCTTCGCGACCCAGAGCCTTGCCACACAGCAACACTAATAAAGGGCGCAGGCGTTTACCGCCAGCCGAGGTAATGTAATCGCCGATTTTCGATACCAGCGGCACTCGGGAAGTCAGCTGCTTCTTGATGATGCCGTCGACGGCGCTAAAATCGTCCGCCACCGCGCGGTAGAAAGCTTGGGGTTGCATCAGCGACAGTTGCTCCAGAAGGGTTGCGCGGCATGCTAGGACCCACGTCGGCGGGTGTCAAGGTACGATGGACGGCCTCTTGCATCGCCCCGGCGGCTTGCGTACAATCGCGCACCCTGAACTTCCTGGGCAGCACCTGCCTTACGCAATTGCAAACAGGCCTTCCAGCCTTATGCAGCCATGCCAGCCAATACCTCTTCTTATAAAGAGCTGGGTGAGCAGGATTATCGGAGAAATACCATGTCGTACGCAGTAATTGTTACTGGTGGCAAGCAATACAAGGTCGCCCCAGGTGAATACCTGAAGATCGAAAAGCTGGAAATCGCTACCGGCGAATCCGTAACTTTTGATCGCGTTCTGTTGGTCGCCAATGGCGATGACGTGAACATCGGCGCTCCAGTTGTTGCTGGCGCTACCGTTGTGGCTGAAGTGATCTCCCAAGGTCGTCACGATAAAGTCCGCATCATCAAGTTCCGTCGTCGTAAGCACCACATGAAGCGTATGGGCCACCGCCAGTGGTACACCGAGATCAAAATCACCGGTATTCAGGCTTAATTTCAGCCTAATTCCTCACTAGGAGAATTGACTCATGGCACACAAAAAAGCTGGTGGTAGTACCCGTAACGGTCGCGACTCAGAAGCCAAACGCCTTGGCGTGAAGATGTATGGCGGCCAGAAAATCATTCCGGGCAACATCATCGTGCGTCAGCGCGGCACCCAATTCCACGCCGGTTACGGTGTTGGCATGGGTAAAGATCACACCCTCTTCGCGAAAATCGAAGGCGTGATCAAGTTTGAAGTAAAGGGCGCGTTCAACCGCCGTTACGTGAGCGTTGTCGCAGCTTAATTGCGCAATCGCTGGAAAAGCCCTGTCTCGCGACGGGGCTTTTTCGTTTGTGGGGTGAGTCTCTTGCAAAGCTGTTTGTGATGGGCTCCAGCGCTGGATTTGCGGTCGTTGATTGAGGTCGCTGCGCTCATTTTTGCAAGAGTCTTATGTCTTAGTGTTTTTCGGCTCGTCCGTATGACGAGAGGCGTTTTGTTATGAAGTTTGTTGATGAAGTATCGATTCGAGTAAAGGCCGGCGACGGCGGCAACGGTTGCATGAGCTTCCGTCGCGAAAAATTCATTGAAAACGGCGGCCCGAACGGCGGTGACGGTGGTGATGGCGGCTCGGTCTACATGATCGCCGACGAAAACCTGAACACCCTGGTGGACTACCGTTACACCCGGCACTTTGATGCTGAGCGTGGCTCCAACGGCGGCAGCACTGACTGCACCGGCAAGAAAGGCGAGGAGCTGGTGCTGCGTGTTCCGGTCGGCACCACCGTTATCGACTCTGCTACTCAGGAAGTGATTGGCGACCTGACCAAGGCTGGCCAGAAACTGCTGGTGGCTCACGGCGGCTGGCACGGTCTGGGTAACACTCGTTTCAAGTCCAGTACCAACCGTGCTCCGCGTCAGACCACTCCGGGCAAGCCGGGTGAGGCGCGTGATCTGAAGCTGGAAATGAAGGTGTTGGCTGACGTCGGCCTGCTGGGCTTGCCGAACGCTGGCAAAAGTACCTTCATTCGCTCGGTATCGGCCGCCAAGCCGAAAGTCGCTGACTATCCGTTCACCACGCTGGTGCCGAACCTGGGTGTGGTCAGCGTCGATCGCTGGAAAAGCTTCGTGGTTGCGGACATTCCGGGTCTGATCGAAGGTGCTTCCGACGGCGCAGGCCTGGGGATTCGCTTCCTCAAGCACTTGTCGCGTACCCGTTTGCTGCTGCACCTCGTGGACATGGCGCCGCTCGACGACGCCAGCGCCCCGGATGCTGCTGAAGTGATCGTCAGCGAGCTGACCAAGTTCAGCCCGTCCCTGGCTGAGCGTGATCGTTGGTTGGTGCTGAACAAGTGCGACCAGATCCTCGAAGAAGAGCACGACGCTCGCGTCAAGGAGATCGTTGATCGTCTGGAGTGGACCGGTCCGGTCTACGTGATCTCGGCCATCTCCAAGCTGGGCACTGAGCGTCTTTGCCACGACATCATGCGTTACATGGAAGATCGTGCTGATCGCCTGGCTAACGATCCGGTTTACAAAGAAGAATTGGCCGAGCTCGATCAGCGTATCGAAGACGAAGCCCGTGCTCAGCTGCAGGCTCTGGATGACCAGCGTGCCCTGCGCCGTAGCGGCGTGAAGTCGGTCCACGACATCGGTGACGATGATTGGGACGAAGAAGATGTGGATGACGAAGACGGTCCGGAAATCATTTACGTGCGTGACTGATTCGTTGCGATAAACTTAAGCGCCGCTCACTAGAGCGGCGTTTTAGTATCTGGAAATCGATAGTTGGTCACGAATAACCACGAATAACGTTACGGGCAGTGCCAGGTCGCACTGTCCTCAAGCTAAGGTTGAAGATGATGCGGAGCAAGGTGACAGGTGCGCAGCGTTGGGTCGTGAAGATCGGCAGCGCTTTGCTGACGGCGGACGGCAAGGGCCTGGATCGCGCGGCAATGAGTGTTTGGGTCGAGCAGATGGTGGCTTTGCATGAGGCTGGCGTCGAGTTGGTGCTGGTGTCCTCCGGGGCGGTGGCGGCCGGCATGAGCCGCTTGGGCTGGACCGTACGACCCAGTGCGATGCACGAGTTGCAGGCCGCTGCCGCCATCGGTCAGATGGGGTTGGTTCAGGCCTGGGAGTCGAGCTTTGCCGAGCATGGCCGGCATACCGCGCAGATTCTCCTGACCCACGACGACTTGTCCGACCGCAAGCGCTACCTGAACGCCCGCAGCACCTTGCGCGCGTTGGTCGAGCTGAAAGTTATTCCAGTGATCAACGAAAACGACACCGTGGTCACTGACGAAATCCGTTTCGGCGACAACGACACCTTGGCGGCGCTGGTAGCCAACCTGGTCGAGGCTGACTTGCTGGTGATCCTTACCGATCGCGATGGCATGTTTGACGCCGATCCACGCAACAACCCTAACGCCAACCTGATTTACGAAGCGCGCGCCGATGATCCGGCGCTGGATGCGGTGGCGGGCAGTACGGGTGGTGCGCTGGGTCGTGGCGGCATGCAGACCAAATTGCGTGCTGCGCGGCTGGCGGCTCGTTCCGGTGCGCACACCATCATCGTTGGCGGGCGTATTGAGCGCGTGCTGGATCGCCTCAAGGCGGGCGAGCGCATCGGCACCTTGCTGTCGCCTGAGCGCGGCCTGTTGGCGGCGCGCAAGCAATGGCTGGCCGGGCATCTGCAAACCCGCGGCACGCTTGTGCTGGATGCTGGTGCGGTGACGGCGCTGTCCAAAGGCAACAAAAGTTTGCTGCCTGTGGGTGTCAAACTGGTTCAGGGCAGCTTCCGTCGTGGCGAAATGGTGGTTTGCGTGGCGCCGGACGGTCGTGAAATCGCCCGAGGCCTGGCTAACTACAGTGCGCTGGAAGCACAAAAAATCATCGGTCAGTCGTCTGATGCGATTGTCGGTCTGTTGGGTTATATGGCGGAGCCGGAACTGGTTCACCGCGATAACCTGATCCTGGTCTGAAGGAATACCTGAATGCGCGTGGCAAAAGGATTGTTGGGTCTGCTGTTGGCGATGCCGCTGCTGGCCTCGGCCGAGGAGATTGGTCAGGTGTCGACGGTGTTCAAGTTTGTCGGCCCGAACGACCGCATCGTCGTTGAAGCGTTTGATGATCCGAAAGTTGAAGGCGTGACTTGCTACCTGTCGCGAGCCAAGACGGGTGGCGTGAAGGGTGGTTTGGGGTTGGCTGAAGATCGTGCGGAAGCGTCTATCGCTTGTCGTCAGGTCGGGCCGATCAGCTTCAAGGGCGAGTTGAAGGATGGTGACGAGGTGTTCAAGGAGCGCACGTCGCTGGTGTTCAAGACCATGCAGGTGGTGCGATTCCTCGACAAGAAGCGCAATACGCTGGTGTACCTGGTCTACAGCGATCGTGTGATCGAAGGCAGTCCGCAGAATGCGGTGACGGCGATTCCGATTTTGCCGTGGGCGAACGCCCAGTAATCTAGCGCAAATCGAAATGTGGGAGCGAGCCTGCTCGCGAAAGCGGTATGGCAGTCAACGATGATGTTGAATGTAACGACCCCTTCGCGAGCAGGCTCGCTCCCACATTTTTTTGTGCGACGTTTGTTAAATCGCAGGCAATAAAAAACCGACCCAAGGGTCGGTTTTTTAACAAGCTTATCGCTTATGCGGCAACAGCAAGGTTCAGAGCCTTGACGTGACCGTTCAGGCGGCTCTTATGACGAGCAGCCTTGTTCTTGTGGATGATGCCTTTATCGGCCATACGGTCGATAACTGGCACGGCCAGAACGTAAGCAGCTTGAGCTTTTTCAGCGTCTTTTGCGTCGATGGCTTTAACTACATTCTTGATGTAGGTACGAACCATGGAACGCAGGCTGGCGTTGTGGCTGCGACGCTTCTCAGCCTGTTTTGCACGTTTTTTGGCGGAAGGTGTGTTGGCCACCGTCGAGCTCCTCGAAAGACTTTTTAGGAAATAGCAAACAAAATAGGCCGCGAATCATGCCGATGAGTTGATGTCTTGTCAAGGGCGGTTGAGACGTTCCGCTAAGTGGTAGGTATAAAGAGGCGGGATATTTATTTCCGGCGCTTGACCTGTAAACTCGCGAGCTTTGGCTCTGTGCTGCTGCGGCGCGGAGTATCGCATAAGTAGGCGCTTTGTTCGCCTGCTGTTTATCGACAGGCACAAACTCTTTCAATGAATCTGCTCAAATCGTTGGCCGCCGTCAGCTCTATCACGATGCTTTCCCGGATTCTGGGGTTCGTTCGTGACACTCTCATTGCGCGTACATTTGGCGCCGGGATGGCGACCGACGCCTTCTTTATCGCCTTCAAATTGCCCAATCTGCTGCGCCGGATCTTCGCCGAGGGGGCTTTTTCCCAGGCGTTCGTGCCGATTCTTGCTGAATATAAAAGCCAGAAAGGCGAGGAGGCGACGCGAACCTTCATTGCCTACGTCTCGGGCTTGCTGACGCTGGTGCTGGCGTTGGTCACCGCGTTGGGCATGATCGCTGCGCCGTGGGTCATCTGGGTGACCGCGCCGGGCTTCACCGACACGCCGGAAAAATTCGAGCTGACGACCAGCCTGTTGCGCGTGACCTTTCCGTACATATTGCTGATCTCCCTGTCTTCATTGGCCGGGGCGATCCTCAATACCTATAACCGTTTCTCGGTGCCGGCCTTTGTGCCGACCCTGCTCAACGTCAGTATGATCATCTTTTCGGTGTTCCTGACGCCGTACTTCGATCCGCCGGTCATGGCGCTGGGCTGGGCGGTACTGGTGGGTGGTCTGGCGCAATTGCTCTATCAGCTGCCACACCTGAAAAAGATCGGCCTGCTGGTGTTGCCACGCCTGAACCTGCGTGACAGCGGCGTCTGGCGGGTCATGAAACAAATGCTGCCGGCGATTCTCGGTGTGTCCGTGAGCCAGATTTCGCTGATCATCAACACCATTTTCGCCTCGTTCCTGGTCGCCGGTTCCGTGTCCTGGATGTACTACGCCGACCGGTTAATGGAATTGCCGTCCGGTGTTCTGGGTGTGGCGCTGGGCACGATTCTCCTGCCGACCCTGGCCAAGACCTACGCCAGCAAGGATCGCCAGGAATACTCGCGGATCCTCGATTGGGGGCTGCGCCTGTGCTTCATGCTGGTGTTGCCGTGCTCCCTGGCACTGGGGATTCTCGCCGAGCCGCTGACAGTTTCTTTATTCCAGTACGGCCAGTTCAGCGCGTTTGACGCCGCCATGACCCAGCGGGCGCTGATCGCTTATTCGGTCGGTTTGCTCGGGATTATTGTGATCAAAGTGCTGGCGCCGGGCTTTTATGCGCAACAAAATATCCGCACGCCGGTGAAAATCGCGATTTTTACCCTGATCGTTACCCAATTGTTCAACCTGGTGTTGATCGGCCCGCTGGCCCACGCCGGTCTGGCGCTGGCCATCAGCATCGGCGCGTGCATTAACGCCAGCCTGCTGTTCTATCAGCTGCGCAAGCAGCAGATGTATGAGCCGCAACCGGGTTGGGCGAAGTTCGGCTTCAAGCTAGTGATTGCGGTGTTGGTGATGTCTGCTGTGTTACTGGTTGGAATGCATTTCATGCCAGCCTGGGATCAAGGGCATATGCTGGAGCGGTTCCTGCGTCTGGGCGCATTGGTCGTTGCCGGTGTGGTGGCTTATTTCGGCATGTTGCTGTTGATGGGCTTCCGTTTGCGAGACTTCAATCGCAAAGCGCTAAGCTGAGGTCACGACCTCGATAAACACGGGCGAATCGACGGTTTTGTCGGCTCGATCACTTTGGGTTACGGTGTTGCCTGTCGTCGGCCGCCGGGTGTGGTTATAATCGACCACTTTATGAGCAAGAAGCGCGTTATGCAGCTGGTTCGAGGCCTCCACAACTTGCGCCCCCAGCATCGGGGCTGTGTCGCCACTATTGGCAACTTTGACGGTGTTCACCGTGGCCACCAGGCTATCCTGGCGAGGCTCCGTGAGCGTGCGCTCGAGTTGGGCGTGCCCTGCTGCGTGGTGATTTTTGAGCCGCAGCCGCGGGAATTTTTCGCCCCGGACACGGCGCCGGCCCGTCTGGCCCGGCTGCGTGACAAACTGCAGCTGCTGGCCGAGGAAGGTGTCGACCGGGTCCTGTGCCTGGCCTTCAACCAGCGCTTGAGCAAGCTCAGCGCCGCCGAATTCGTCGACACCATTCTGGTGGACGGCCTCGGTGTACAACATCTTGAGGTCGGTGACGATTTCCGTTTCGGCTGCGACCGGGTAGGGGATTTCGATTTCCTGCAGCAGGCTGGCGTCCTGCAAGGCTTTACCGTCGAAGCGGCTCAAACCGTCGAGCTGGACGGTATTCGCGTCAGCAGCACCCAGGTCCGCAATGCCCTGGCCGCTGCCGATTTTGCCCTGGCCGAGCGACTGCTCGGTCGTCCGTTCCGGATTGCCGGGCGGGTCCTGCATGGCCAGAAGCTGGCGCGCCAGTTGGGTACGCCCACCGCCAACATACAACTCAAGCGTCGTCGCGTACCGCTTACCGGGGTTTACCTGGTCAACGTCGACATCGACGGCAAGACCTGGCCGGGCGTCGCCAACATTGGCGTGCGGCCAACCGTTCAAGGTGATGGCAAAGCCCACCTCGAAGTGCATCTTTTAGATTTTGCCGGCGATCTGTATGACCGGCGTTTGACGGTGGTTTTCCACCACAAGCTGCGTGAAGAGCAGCGTTTCGCCTCTCTGGAGGCGCTTAAGACGGCGATCAATGCGGATGTTGCCGCCGCCCGTGCCCTGTCGCACCTAGCGCCAATCGCTAATGAAGAGCCTTAAATGACCGACTATAAAGCCACGCTAAACCTTCCGGACACCGCCTTCCCAATGAAGGCCGGCCTGCCTCAGCGCGAACCGCAGATTCTGCAGCGCTGGGACAGCATTGGCCTGTACGGTAAGTTGCGCGAGATTGGCAAGGATCGTCCGAAGTTCGTACTTCACGACGGTCCTCCGTACGCCAACGGCACGATTCACATCGGTCATGCGCTGAACAAGATTCTCAAGGACATGATCATCCGCTCGAAAACCCTGTCGGGTTTCGACGCGCCTTATGTTCCAGGTTGGGACTGCCACGGTCTGCCGATCGAGCACAAAGTCGAAGTGACCCACGGTAAAAACCTGGGCGCGGACAAAACCCGCGAACTGTGCCGTGCCTACGCCACCGAGCAGATCGAAGGCCAGAAGTCCGAATTCATCCGTCTGGGCGTGTTGGGCGATTTCGCCAACCCGTACAAGACCATGGACTTCAAAAACGAGGCCGGCGAAATCCGCGCCTTGGCTGAAATCGTCAAGGGCGGTTTCGTGTTCAAGGGCCTCAAACCTGTGAACTGGTGCTTCGACTGCGGTTCGGCCCTGGCTGAAGCAGAAGTCGAGTACGAGAACAAAAAGTCCTCGACCATCGACGTGGCGTTCCCGATTGCCGACGAAGCCAAGCTGGCTGCCGCTTTCGGTCTGCCGTCGCTGGGCAAACCCGCTTCGATCGTGATCTGGACCACCACCCCGTGGACCATCCCGGCCAACCAGGCGCTGAACGTTCACCCGGAATTCAACTACGCCCTGGTCGACGTCGGCGACAAACTGCTGGTGCTGGCTGAAGAGCTGGTCGAGTCGTGCCTGGCCCGTTACAGCCTGGAAGGCTCGGTCATTGCGACCACCACCGGTAAAGAGCTGGAACTGATCAATTTCCGTCACCCGTTCTACGACCGTCTGTCGCCGGTTTACCTGGCCGACTACGTGGAACTCGGCGCTGGCACCGGTGTGGTTCACTCCTCGCCAGCCTATGGCGTGGACGACTTCGTGACCTGCAAGAAGTACGGCATGGTCAACGACGACATCCTCAACCCGGTACAGAGCAACGGCGTTTACGCAACGTCGCTGGAGTTCTTTGGCGGCCAGTTTATCTGGAAGGCCAACCCGGCCATCGTCGACAAACTGACCGAAGTGGGTGCGCTGCTGCACACCAGCATCATCGAACACAGCTACATGCACTGCTGGCGTCACAAGACCCCGCTGATCTACCGCGCCACCGCGCAGTGGTTCATCGGCATGGACAAAGAGCCTGTGACCGGCGACACCCTGCGCAAGCGGGCGATCAAAGCCATCGAAGACACCAAGTTCGTCCCGGCCTGGGGCCAGGCGCGCCTGCACTCGATGATCGCCAACCGTCCGGACTGGTGCATTTCCCGTCAGCGCAACTGGGGCGTGCCGATCCCGTTTTTCCTGAACAAGGAAAGCGGCGAGCTGCACCCACGTACCGCCGAGCTGATGGAAGAAGTCGCCAAGCGCGTCGAAGTCGAAGGCATCGAAGCCTGGTTCAAAATGGACGCGGCCGAGTTGCTCGGTGACGAAGCGCCGCAATACGACAAGATCAGCGACACCCTCGACGTCTGGTTCGATTCGGGCACCACGCACTGGCACGTCCTGCGCGGTTCGCACCCGATGGGTCACGAGACCGGTCCACGTGCCGACCTGTACCTGGAAGGTTCGGACCAACACCGTGGCTGGTTCCACTCGTCGTTGCTGACCGGTTGCGCCATCGACAATCACGCGCCATACCGCGAGCTGCTGACTCACGGCTTCACCGTCGATGAGTCGGGCCGCAAGATGTCCAAATCCCTGGGCAACGTGATCGCGCCGCAAAAGGTCAACGACACCCTGGGCGCCGACATCATGCGCCTGTGGGTTGCTTCCACCGATTACTCGGGTGAAATGGCGGTTTCCGAGCAGATCCTGCAGCGCAGTGCGGACGCTTATCGGCGTATCCGTAACACCGCACGCTTCCTGCTCTCGAACCTGACCGGCTTCAACCCGGCCACCGACATCCTGCCTGCCGAAGAAATGCTGGCGCTGGACCGTTGGGCCGTGGACCGCACCCTGCTGCTGCAACGCGAGCTGCAAGAGCACTACGGTGAATACCGCTTCTGGAACGTCTA
Source organism: Pseudomonas fluorescens (assembly GCF_000968015.1). Lineage (GTDB taxonomy): Bacteria > Pseudomonadota > Gammaproteobacteria > Pseudomonadales > Pseudomonadaceae > Aquipseudomonas > Aquipseudomonas fluorescens_W. Next base: position 79,724 of record NZ_LACH01000004.1, on the reverse strand, counting down.
CTCCAAGATCCACAACTTCTGCGTGCAGGAGCTGGGCGGTTTCTACCTCGACATCATCAAGGACCGTCAGTACACCACTGGCGCCAACAGCAAGGCCCGCCGTTCGGCGCAAACCGCGCTGTACCACATCTCCGAAGCGCTGGTGCGCTGGATCGCGCCGATCCTGGCATTCACCGCTGACGAACTGTGGGAATACCTGCCGGGCGAGCGTAACGAATCGGTAATGCTCAACACCTGGTACGAAGGCCTGACCGAACTGCCGGCAGACGTCGAACTGGGCCGCGCCTACTGGGAGCGGATCATGGAAGTGAAGGTCGCGGTCAACAAGGAAATGGAAATCCAGCGCGCGGCCAAGGCCGTCGGTGGCAACCTGCAAGCCGAAGTGACGCTGTTCGCCGAAGAGGCGCTGAGCGCCGACCTGGCCAAGCTGAGCAACGAACTGCGCTTCGTATTGATCACCTCGACCGCTACCGTTGCACCGTTCGTTCAGGCACCGGCCGATGCCGTGGTCACCGAAGTCAGCGGTTTGAAACTGCAAGTGGTCAAGTCGAGCCACGCCAAGTGCGCCCGTTGCTGGCACTGCCGTGAAGACGTCGGCGTGAACCCGGAGCATCCGGAAATCTGCGGTCGTTGCGTTGATAACATCAGCGGCGCTGGCGAGGTTCGTCACTATGCCTAATGCGGCTGGCCGTTTCGGACGGCTGAGCTGGCTCTGGTTGAGTTTGCTGGTCCTGGTCATCGACCAGGCCAGCAAGTTCTACTTCGAAGGCAAGCTCGAGATGTACCAGCAAATCGTGGTAATCCCCGATTTGTTCAGCTGGACCCTGGCCTACAACACGGGCGCGGCGTTCAGCTTCCTGGCCGACAGCTCCGGCTGGCAGCGCTGGCTGTTTGCCCTGATCGCGGTCGTGGTCAGTGCGGTGCTGGTGGTATGGCTCAAACGTCTGGGGCGCAACGAAACCTGGCTGGCCGTCGCTTTGGCGCTGGTGCTGGGTGGCGCGCTGGGCAATCTGTATGACCGCATTGCCCTGGGCCATGTGATCGATTTCATTCTGGTGCATTGGCAGAACCGCTGGTATTTCCCGGCGTTCAACTTTGCCGACAGTGCAATCACTGTCGGTGCCGTAATGCTTGCGCTAGATATGTTCAAAAGTAAGAAGACCGGAGAAGCCGTTCATGACTGAACAGGTATTGGCTGAGCAACGCATCCGCCAGAACACGGAAGTCACTTTGCACTTTGCACTGCGCCTGGAGAACGGCGACACCGTCGACAGCACCTTCGACAAAGCCCCGGCGACCTTCAAGGTCGGTGACGGCAACCTGTTGCCAGGGTTCGAAGCTGCGCTGTTCGGCTTCAAGGCTGGCGACAAGCGTACGCTGACGATTCAGCCGGAAAACGCTTTTGGCCAACCCAACCCGCAGAACGTACAGGTCATCCCGCGCTCGCAGTTCAAGGACATGGAACTGTCGCCTGGTTTGCTGGTGATCTTTAACGATGCGGCCAATACTGAGCTGCCTGGTGTGGTGAAAGAATTCGATGATGAGCAAGTGACCATCGATTTCAACCACCCGTTGGCCGGCAAGACATTGACCTTTGACGTCGAAATCATCAACGTCAAATCGCTTTGAGGCATTACGGGGCAGCTCCTGTTGCCACCGGACCCTGTGGGAGCGAGCTTGCTCGCGATGAGTGCCTGACATTCAACATTAATGTTGACTGACACTCCGCTATCGCGAGCAAGCTCGCTCCCACAGTTTGTTTTTCATTGTTTTCGCGCGCAAGACACGAGGCACAGCATGCAAATCAAACTCGCCAACCCCCGTGGCTTCTGCGCCGGTGTGGACCGGGCGATCGAAATCGTCAACCGCGCCCTGGAAGTCTTCGGGCCGCCGATCTACGTGCGCCACGAAGTGGTCCACAACAAATTCGTCGTCGAAGACCTGCGTGCTCGCGGGGCGATCTTCGTCGAAGAACTGGATCAGGTGCCGGACGACGTCATCGTGATCTTCAGTGCCCACGGTGTTTCCCAGGCCGTGCGCACCGAAGCCGCCGGTCGTGGCCTGAAGGTGTTCGACGCCACTTGCCCGCTGGTGACCAAGGTACACATCGAAGTGGCACGCTACAGCCGCGACGGCCGTGAATGCATCCTCATCGGCCACGCCGGTCACCCGGAAGTCGAAGGCACCATGGGTCAGTACGATGGCAGCAATGGTGGCGCGATCTATCTGGTCGAAGACGAAAAAGATGTCGCCGCCTTGCAGGTGAACAACCCTGAAAAACTGGCGTTCGTGACCCAGACAACCCTGTCCATGGACGATACCAGCCGCGTCATCGATGCCCTGCGTACGCGCTTCCCGGCGATCGGTGGCCCGCGCAAGGACGACATCTGCTATGCCACGCAAAACCGTCAGGACGCGGTCAAGCAACTGGCCGACGAATGCGACGTGGTCTTGGTGGTCGGCAGCCCGAACAGCTCCAACTCCAATCGCTTGCGTGAACTGGCCGAGCGCATGGCCACCCCGGCCTACCTGATTGACGGTGCCGAAGACCTGCAAAAGAGCTGGTTCGACGGTGTCGAGCGTATTGGCATCACCGCTGGCGCTTCCGCACCGGAAGTCCTGGTGCGTGGTGTGATCCAGCAGTTGCAGGCGTGGGGCGCTAACGGCGCCGATGAACTGGCCGGTCGCGAGGAGAACATCACCTTCTCCATGCCTAAAGAGTTGCGCGTCCGCTCCCTGCTTTAACGCTTTTGCCCCCCGGGCACAGCGCCTGCTCGGCCTTATGGCTGCGCAGGCTGACGCGGCCGGTCGCGGCCAGCACCACCTGGAGCTGAGTGATCGGTTCGCGGGCTGCGCAAATGTGCAATGTCCCCGCTTGAAAGGCCCGTCCGGGCATCTGTGGCTCGCCAATACTGTTGAAACGTATGTATCGCCTGACCGGCCAATTGCCGACAATCGGCACCCGAGTGCCACTCGCGCGCTCAACCAGCAGCGGATTGCTGTTGTCCTGCGCTCCTTTACCACTGATATCCAGAATGATCCGCCAGCCCTGACTCCAGTCGCCGTTGATGGCGTGAATCACGACACTCTGGTTGTGTGTGATGGCAACGGTTCTGGCGTTGCGTATTCCGCTGATAAGCGACTCTGCCACCTGCTCGCGATGGTTCGATTCAGTCAGTGCTGCAAACGCCGGACTGACCAGCAGCAGAACAATCCCGACAATTGTCAGTCCCATGAGCAGTTCGATCAGGCTGAAACCTCGCTGATGCATGTCATCTCCCTCCCTGGAGTGCTGCGGCCCGCGCGATCCCTGCGCGAGTAATGGCAAAACAACCGAACACCTGCCGGTTGAATGCTCTAGCGTGTAGAAGCAGGTATAGCCGACGGCAACGGAGGGCACCGATGGATCATCGTACAAAAGGTTTCACGCTGATCGAGTTGCTGATCGCGCTCGCGGTGTTTCTGGTCCTGATCACGCTGGCCGTACCAGCGTTTACCCGTTCGGTGCAAATCACCAAGGCCGACACCGAAATCGGCGATCTGCAACGTGGTCTGAATTTCGCCCGACTTGAGGCGATCAACCGGGGTATCACTACCCGGCTTCGCCCGACGACGGAGGGCGGGGTCTGGACTGGAGAACTCTCGGTTTATGACGGTACTGGCAAATTGGCCAATGTATTGCGGGTTGTTCCAGCGATGAGCAGCGGGGCGACTCTGACGCTAACCTCAGGAGTGACCGCCATTGATTTCAACAACCTGGGCGGGTTATCGGCACCGTCCACGGCGGTAGTGATCAGCTATGTACTGGGGGCGCAAAGCAGGACGCTGAATGTGTGTTTGAACGGACGAATTCTATTGGGTGGAAACTGCGGATGAGGGGATGGAGCAAGCGTGCACAGGAGGGCATGACGCTGATCGAAGTCTTGGTTGCGTTGTTGATTCTGAGCGTGGGGCTGTTAGGGGCTGCGGCGATTCAGCTCAATGCGCTGAAGTACACAGACAGTTCGCGGATGACCAGCCAGGCGAGTTTTATCGCCTACGACATGATGGACCGCATTCGCGCCAACTCTGGCGCCGACTACACCGTCACGCCACCGACTTCAGGCAACCTGAGCGTCGCCCGGGATCAGGACCTCTACGACTTCACCACCAACATTGTCAATTTCGGCGGCGCCACGGCCACCGGCAGCGTTACGTTCAATAAGCAGGTGTACACCATCACCATTACCTGGGATGACTCGCGGGCCGCCAACACTGCCAATTCGCAGCGCAGTTTCGTCCTGAACAGTCGCGCCACCGTCGATCCGGTATCGACGCCATGAACCAGTCCAGTAGAGGTTTCGGCCTGATCGAGTTACTGATCGCCCTGGCATTGAGTTTGGTGGTGGTCCTGGGCGTGACGCAGATTTTCATCGCGGCCAAGAACACCTATGTCAGCCAGAGCGCCGCTGCCGCCATGCAGGAAGATGCGCGTTTCGTGCTGAGCAAGATGATTCAGGAAATTCGTATGGTCGGCATGTTCGGATGTCTGGGGGCGGTCACCGATTCAAGCTCGGCGGGTGACTTCAATGCCAACCAGACAACACCGATCAGTTGGGACAACGCCAACCTCAAACTGACCCTGGTGACTGCGGATGTCGGCGGCAGTGGCGGCAGTGGCGGGGTACCGACCTGGACGGTGGTTTCCGATTGTCGGAACACTGCAACGGCCTACACCGGTGCCCGGGTTCCGGCGTCGGGCGAGCTGGCGTTTCCGATCCGGCGCTTGATCTACAGCTTCAGCAACAATCAACTGCTGATGGGTGTCGGTTCCGGCACGCCGGCTCAGGCGGTGCTGGTGAACAACGTCAGTGCCTTCAACGTGAGCTTTGGTCTCGCCAGTTCCGCTACTGATGTGGCCGCCTCCAGTTACAGCAGCAACCCCTCTGATCCGGCGCGCATTCGTAGTGTTCGCCTGACATTGACCCTCACCGACCCGAACAACCGGGTGCGCAATCAAACCTTCAACGTGGTTGCCGCTTTGCGCAACCGCTTGCCATGAGGGGAGGGCCGATGAGTATTTCTCCCGTGACCCCTCACGCCCAGCGTGGCATGGCGCTGCTGATCAGCCTGGTATTCCTTCTGTTGCTGACACTGATCGGCCTTTCATCAATGCAAAACGCCACCCTGCAGGAAAAAATGGCCGCCAGCGTGACCTTGCGCAATCAGTCGTTCCAGGGCGCCGAATCGGCGTTGCGCGTAGGTGAAAGCGCGGTGCAACTGGAGACCTTTTCGTTGCCAGTCTGCAGCGGCACCACCCAATGCGCGCCACCGGCCGAGTCGTCGACAATCACCGGCGCCGGCTTCAATTCCACCTCAGGGGTGACCTGGATCGCCTCCGGTAGCGGTTTTTACGGGGTGCAGAACATCGGCACCACCCTGACTGCCGTGAATGTGCCGAGTAACACCTCGACAACGCTGTACCGGGTGACCGCAGTCGGCATCGCGGGCAACTCGCGCAGTGTGGTGGAGAGTATCTATGCGAAGTACTGAACGGCTGTGGCGCCTGGTTTGCGGCGTGCTATTGGGGTTTTATCTCTCGGCGCCGGCATATGCCTTCACGCCGTCGGATTCTCCGCTGTTGAGTGCCGCGGCCGTCGCGCCGAACGTGATGTTGTTGATTGACGATTCGGGCAGCATGAACAGCATCGTCTGGGCGGCGGGGTTCGATCCGACGGTCACAAATCGCCCTCAGGTGACCATCTGCAGTTCAGAGGGCTCCTGCAAGGAAGGGCAAAATCTCGACATGACCGACACCAATATTTTTCTGTCCAGCCTCAATCGCGGTGGCTGTGCGTCAGGTTATGTTGGTTTTTTTAAAGGCTCTCAGGGGGCGAATTCGTTCTGCCTGAAACTGCCAGATCCGGTGGGCGGCGAGAACACCCGGTACTCGGCCAATTACCTGTCTTACCTGATCAGTCTGGCAAACAGTTCGACCAAGGATTTCACCACGGGCTCAATCCCCACCGATTACCGGATGAACGTTGCGCGCAAGGTGTCCATCGATCTGGTGACCAGTAACCGTGGGCTGCGCATAGGCCTGGCGACGTTCAACCCGGTCACTGGCAACAACCCCGGCAATGGCGGCTTCATCGCCCGTTCCATTAGCGATCTGTCCGTGGAGGGCAACTTTAATAACCTTGTCACGTCGATCAACGGCTTGAATGCAGTCGCCAATACCCCATTGGCAGAAGCCTATTACGAAGTCACCCGCTACATGCGCGGCATGGCGCCGTTCTACAACTCGACGCCCGCCACCTACACCAGTCCGATCCAGTACCGTTGCCAGAAAAATTATGGTGTGGTGATTACCGACGGCCTGCCCACCTTTGACCGGACTTTCCCGACCACTGATCCCTTGGGCGGTGCCCGACTACCCAATTGGGACGGCATAAACAACGACGGCCCCGGCGGCGACGATGAGGGTGACACCCTTTATCTGGATGACATCGCCAAGTTCGCCTTCGACATCGATATGCGTACGACCGGCACCGACTCTGCTAGCAAAAGCTGGGACTCAGCGGATTTTCCAAAGCAGAACATGAACACCTACACCGTGGGGTTCGCCACTGCGAACCAGATGTTGTCGGATGCGGCGAGTTACGGGCAAGGCAAGTATTACCAGGCGACCGACAGTACAGGACTCAACAGTGCACTGTCGTCGGCGTTGAGCGACATCACCTCCAAGGCCGGCTCCGGTGGGGCGGGCATCACCAACGGAGCTACCCTGGCCAGCGGTTCGAGTTATTTTCAGACCAGTTACGACCCCAAGGATTGGCGCGGCACGATCAAGTCCTACGGATTTACCTCCACTGGCACGGTCAATACCGCCTCGGTGTTGTGGACAACCGATACCGCCATCGTGCCCGGTGCCACGGCGCCGACCTATCAATCCTGGAACACCTTGACCAATGCGGCCGTGACGCTGGCCTACGCCAGTTTTTCTCCTGCCCAGCAAACTTCCCTCAACCAGAGTTTGCCCTCCGGCATCACCGGCAGCGATCTGGTGGAGTGGAGCAAGGGCACCAACAAGGCCGGCTTGAAAGTGCGCAGTGTGCTGCTCGGCGACATCATCAATTCGCCGTTGGCCCTGGCATCGCCCACGGATAAAACCGCGTCCGATCTGTCAGGCGACACCACTTACAGCACTTATCTGGCGACCAAAGCGGCCAGCATGAACGCCAGCCTCGTGGTGAACGCCAACGACGGCTTTGTAAACGTCATCAACGCGTCCAATGGCACGCGGCGTTACGCTTTTATGCCGTCCAGCGTGTTGCCGTCACTGCGCTACATCGCTGACCCCACTTACATAAACGGGGTGAGCCACAAGTTTCTGGTGGACGGTCAGGTGGGCGTGTTCGATGCTCAGCTCAACAGTGCCTGGAAAACCCTTGCGTTGGGCGGGACAGGGGCGGGGGGCAGGACCTTCTATGCATTGCAGTTATTCGACGCCTCGGCCGGCAATGTGACCAAGGCTTTGTGGGAAATCAGCGCACCGGCCACAGCAAATACGGCGAACGTTTTCAATGATCTGGGTTATGCCTACGCACGACCGGAAGTGGCACGCTTGGCCGACGGTCGATGGGCGGCATTCATCTCCAACGGTTATGGCAGCAACTCCGGGGTGGCAGCGTTGTACGTGGTCGACATTCGTGATGGCTCGCTGATCAAGAAAATTGTGGTCGACGGCGCCGAGACGACCAACGGCCTGTCGTCGGTAAAACTTCGGGTCAACTCGCAGAATGTGGTGCAGGCCGCTTATGGCGGCGATTTGAAGGGGAGGCTGTGGAAATTTGATTTGAGCGCCACGGCCCCGGAATCGTGGGATCTGGCGTTTTCCCGAAAACCGCTGTTTACCACCGCGGGTGGCGTCACCCAGCCGATCACCGCACAGCCATTGCTGGCGGACAATTCGTTGGGAGGGAAGGAGGTGTTTTTCGGCACCGGTAAATTCAACGAGACGGCCGACAAGACCAACAAAGATCTTCAGGCGTTCTATGCCGTGTGGGATGCGGAAGGTGGCTCCGGGCAAATCACAACGTCCAGTTTGCAGGCCCAGACGGTGACGGGTGTGTTCTCCGGTAGCAGTGGGCAATTCATCACCACCAGCCAGAACGACGTGACCTATCCGGCGGAAAAAGGCTGGTACCTGCCGCTGGTGTACAACAACGTGCTAACCGGTGAGCGTGTGATCAATCAGGCCAGTCTGGTGGCCGGCCGGATCGTGTTCACCACGGCCAGCGTGGATACCACCGACCCATGCGCCAGTTTCGGTACCGGCAAACTGGTCGAACTGGATGCATTCAGCGGTAAGATGCTCAATTACGCGGTGCTCGATACCAATGGCGACGGGTTGGTCGACATCAAGGATTCGATTTCCAGCGGGGTGATTTTCACCGGTGGTATTCCGACGCTGAACGCGATCGTCAACAATGCGTCCCGCAAGATTGTGAACGACTCCAGCGGTGGCATCAGCTCCCTGGTGGAAAAGCCCGGCAGCGGCGGCAGCCGTCGCATCATGTGGCGACAAATACAGTAAGTGAGAGTTGAGGCATGCGCAGATCCAACCGAGGTTTTACCCTGATCGAAATCATGATAGTGATTGCGATCATCGGGATCGTCATCACCATTGGCTACCCGAGCCTCACCGAGTATGTGAATAAGGGTCGCCGCACCGAAGTCGCCGGGCTGCTCTCCGAGCAAGCGCAGATCCTTGAACGCTACTATTCGAAGAATAATGTCTACACCAATGCCAATGGCCTGAGTGCCGGCAATGACTTCTACACCATCACCCCGACCCTGACCGATCAGACCTTCCTGCTGACGGCGGCGCGCAAGCCCGGCAAGGCCATGGCGGCTGACAAGTGCGGTGATTTCACCATCACCAACACTGGCGTCAGAAGCATGGTCAATGCGACGGCCGCGACCAAGGATTGCTGGGGGCGCTGAGTTTCTTTTTTCGGGCGCCTTTTACGCCCCCTGTCTTTTTAATGGTTGGATCAGAACATGACCAGGCAACAGCAAGTGGTGATTGTCGGCGGCGGCGTGATTGGCCTGCTGACAGCGTTCAATCTCGCGTCCGAAGTGCAAAGCGTTGTGCTGCTTGATCGTTCGAACGTCGGTCAGGAATCGTCCTGGGCCGGCGGCGGTATTGTTTCGCCGCTCTACCCGTGGCGCTACAGCCCGGCGGTCACCGCGTTGGCGCATTGGTCCCAGGATTTTTATCCACAGCTGGGTGAGCGACTGTTTGCAGCCACCGGTGTCGATCCCGAGGTGCATACCACCGGGTTGTACTGGCTGGATCTGGATGATGAGGCCGAGGCGCTGGCTTGGGCCGAGCGGGAAAACCGTCCGTTGCGGGCTGTGGATATCTCGGCGGCTCACGACGCGGTGTGTGTGTTGGGGAGCGGCTTTTCCCGGGCGATCTACATGGCCGATGTGGCTAATGTGCGTAATCCGCGGCTGGTGAAGTCCCTCAAGGCTGCGTTGCTGGCGCTGCCGAACGTCACGATTCATGAGCAGTGTGAAGTCAGCGGGTTTATCCGTGAAGGCGCTACGGTGGTCGGGGTGCAGACCTCGGCGGGAGCGATTCATGGCGATCAGGTGGTGCTGACTGCGGGTGCCTGGAGCGGTGATTTACTCAAGAGCCTGGATCTGGAGCTGCCGGTCGAGCCGGTGAAAGGGCAGATGATTCTCTACAAATGCGCAGCGGATTTCCTGCCGAGCATGGTTCTGGCCAAGGGGCGTTATGCGATTCCGCGGCGCGACGGGCACATTCTGATTGGCAGTACGCTGGAGCATGAAGGCTTCGACAAGACGCCGACCGAATCTGCCCTGGAGAGCCTGAAGGCGTCGGCGGTGGAGTTGATTCCTGCACTGGCGGATGCCGAAGTTGTGGGGCACTGGGCCGGGTTGCGACCGGGCTCGCCGGAAGGCATTCCCTACATCGGTCGGGTACCAGGGTTCGAGGGGCTTTGGCTCAATTGCGGGCATTACCGTAATGGCTTGGTACTGGCGCCAGCGTCGTGTCAGTTGTTTGCGGATGTGATGCTGGGGCGTGAGCCGATCATTGATCCGGCGCCGTATGCACCGGCCGGGCGTATTTAACCGTTAGATATTGATTGCTTGCACTATCGCCATCGTCGGAACGCCGCCCGGAGCAAGCTCGCTCCCACAGTTGATCTGAGGTGTGTTCAGATTATGTGCACACCACTGAACCTTGTGGGAGCGAGCGTGCTCCGGGCGGCGTTCCGACGAAGGGGCCCTCAATCCAGTCCCAGTTTCTTGAGCCTGTAGCGCATCGACCGGAATGAAAGATTCAACCGCTGAGCCGCCGCCGTGCGGTTCCAGCGGGTTTCTTCCAGGGCCTGGAGGATAAGGTTGCGCTCGACGTTTTCCAGGTAGTCTTCCAGGTTGTCGATCTGCGTCAGGTCCGGCACACCGCCTTCCGGGTTGCAGTTGCCTTCGGCCAGTCGCAGGTCGCTGGCTTCAATTTGTTTGTTTTCGCACAACGTGTGCGCCCGTTCGAGCACGTTCTCCAGTTCCCGCACGTTGCCGGGGAAACGATAGCTTTTCAGCGCGTCGAGGGCGTGGGGGTGGAGTTTTGCGGCGGGTTGGCCAGTGCTGATGGCCAGGCGTTTGAGCACATGGCTGGCGAGGGATTCGATGTCGTCACGGCGTTCGCGCAAGGGCGGCACCCGTAGTTCGATCACGTTCAACCGGTAGTACAAATCCTGGCGAAAGCGTTCGGCGGCGACTTCGGCATCGAGGTCTTTGTGGGTGGCGCAAAGGATACGCACATCAACCACGGTTTCCTGTTGCTCGCCGACACCGCGAACGGCTTTTTCCTGTATTGCCCGTAGCAGTTTGACCTGCATGGCCAGCGGCAAATCAGCCACTTCGTCGAGGAACAAGGTGCCGCCATGGGCAGCCTGGAACAGTCCGGGTTTGTCTTCGATGGCGCCGCTGAAGCTGCCTTTGCGATGACCGAAAAATTCGCTCTCCATCAATTCTGACGGAATCGCCCCGCAATTGACCGGGATAAAGGGTTGGCTGGCGCGCGGTCCTTGCTCATGGATCAGTCGCGCGACCAATTCCTTGCCGCTGCCGGATTCGCCGCTGATGTACACCGGCGCCTGGCTGCGGGCCAGTTTGTCGATGTGTTTGCGCAGGGCGCGCATGGGCGGTGAATCACCCAGCAGCCGGCGATCGATGGCGATGCCGGTGCCGCCTGGCGCAGGCAACCGAAGCGCGCTGCTGACCAGTTCCCGCAGGCGAGTGAGGTCCACCGGTTTGGTCAGGAAGTCGAAGGCGCCAGCCTTGAGGGCGTTGATCGCCGTTTCCAGGCTGCCATAGGCGGTGATCATTGCCACCGGTACGTTTGGCTGGCGTTGCTGGATGTGTTGCACCAGCTCAAGGCCGGTGCCGTCCGGCAAGCGCATGTCGGTGAGGCACAAGTCGAACGTCTCTCGCGAGAGCAGGGCCTGGGCTTCGCCGAGGTTGCGGGCACTGAAGGTGTCGAGTTTCATCCGTCCCAGGGTGATTTCCAGGAGTTCGCGGATATCCGGTTCGTCGTCGACGATCAGGACTTTTTGCCGTGGGCTCATGTTCAACTTTGTTTCCGTCCGTGAGCAAAGGTGATGCGAAAGCAGCCGCCGCCTTGGCGTGGTTTGAAGTCTAGGCGGGCCTGGTTGCATTCGCACAGCTCACGGGACAGATAAAGCCCCAGGCCGGTGCCTTGGGGGCTGGTGGTGAAGAACGGTTCGAACAAGTGCACATGATGCTCCGGTGCCACGCCGGGGCCATCGTCCAGGATCTCGAGGATCGGCAGCTGGCTGTCCGGGTCGACGAACAACTCGAGCCAGACCTGAGCCAGGTCGTGATTCAAGGCGCTATGGCGCCAGGCGTTGCGCAACAAATTGTCGAGAATCTGGGTCAACTGGTCTGGGTCCATCAGGGTTCTGAAGTCCCCTGAGCCGATGCGCAGATGAATCTGCTGATGCTCGGTCGCCCCCTCGCGGTTTTCGTTGACGTACTGCTCCAGCCACGGCTTCAGATCAAGCCGTTGCGCTACGGTTTGCTGGCGGCGGGACAGTTGCAGGACGTTTTCGATTACCCGATTCATTCGCTGAGAGTGGTCTTGAATAATCTGTGTCAGACGTCGATCCGCGCGGTTCAGTTCCTCTGATTCTTGCAATAGCTGCGCGGCATGACTAACGGCGCCCAGTGGATTGCGGATTTCATGGGCGATACCGGCAGTCAGGCGCCCGAGGGCGGCAAGCTTCAGTTGTTGGGCCTGTTGGGCGATTTGCGCGAGGTCTTCGAGAAAGACCAGGGTCTGGTGGTGTGGGCTTTGATCGAGGGCAATGAAGCTCGGTTGCAGCTCCAGACCATTACTGGCGACTTTCAGGCTCTGTGGGCGCAGCGTCGGATTGTTGAGCCACAGTTGTAGGCGTTCGACCAGGCTGGGTAGGTAGTCGTCGATCAGATGGCCTGCAAGATTTTCCCTGCCTAACAGGTTCAAGGCGCTGTGGTTGGCCAGTTGAACCCGCCGTTTGTCGTCGAGTACCAGGATACCGGTACGCATGCGTTGCAGGATCAGTGCGTTGAGTGCTTCGAGGCCGACGACTTCGCTGGCCCGTTGTTCGGCGAGGGTTTCGCTGACCTCCAGGCGTCGGGTCAGCCCTTGCACCAGCAATGCTGCAGCAAAACACAGGGCGCCGAGCGTGCCGACTTGCAGGTAATCGTTGGGGGTGGCGGGATGGCTGAAACTCAGGAGGAAGCTCAGCCCGACGATGCCAAGCGCGCCAACAGCGGCAATCAGCAGGCCGATGCGCCCTCGCAGCAAGGTGTTACTGATGGCTACCGATACGATCAGCAAGTTGCCGATGGCGCTGGCCACACCGCCGGCGGCGTAGAACAGACCGCACAGCAGCAGGACGTCGGTCAGCGCCAGGCTGAACAGTTGCGCCGGGCGTCGGGTGTTCTCGAAGAACACCACCAGCAGGATATTCAACACGAGGTAAAACCAGCTGCCTCTGCGAAGCAGGTCGTCATTGGCTGACGTCAGCAGCTGGTTGTCCATGTTGCTGGAGATCAACAGCACCAGGGTGATGCCGATGCTCAAACGGTAAAGGTGATAGAGGCGCAGCAGTCGCTGGGCCTGTTTGCTGCCGGGACTGGAGGTCTCAGCGATCACTGGAGCCCGGGCCTTGCTCAAGATGAGCCTGGCTGCAATACCACTGTTGTTGAAGGCTCAGCGCGCGGTCGCGGGGCAGGTGTACGCCGCAATGGGCGCAGCGGACCATCGGAGCCGCTTCCAGCTCGGCAGAGGACTTGGGCACGGAAGGCTGGCCCTTGAACTTGCGCCAGAACCATACCGCAGCGGCAATCAGGGCGATCCAGAACAGTAAACGAAGCATGATGAGCTGCTATTCGAGGAGTGATGAGCCAGTTTAGCCAAGGACATGACCAGCGCACAGCGTAATCATCGAGCCCATAAAAAAGGAGCCTCGAAAGGCTCCTTTTTGTACAACCCGATGTGTCAGTCAAACACGCCGAAGGTCATGTAGCTGAACCACGAGCGGTCGCTGTTATTGGCTTCGGAGTCGTGTTTCTCTTCTTCGATCACGTCGCCATTTTCATCTTTAGGCTTGAGATCGTTTGGAATCGCGTCCTTGGCGTCCTGGAATTGCTTCTGCACGTCCTGGTTGGCGCGGGTTTCACCCGGCGGCAGCGGTGGACGGGATTCGATCAGGCCCAGGGTCGCCTTGCTCAACCACGAACGGTTGTCAGCTTCGGCCACCGATGGCACGAACTGACCGTCCACCAGACTTGGGTGGTTCGGGTAGTTGAGCTTCAGGGTTTCGAGGCTGCTGGCGGCCAGGTCGTCCAGGTGCAGACGCTGGTAGGCCTCTGTCATCACCGCCAGGCCGTCACCGACCGAAGGGGTTTCCTGGAAGTTTTCCACCACGTAGCGACCACGGTTCGCGGCGGCGACATAGGCCTGACGGGTCAGGTAGTAGTCGGCAACGTGAATCTCGTAGGCCGCCAGCAGGTTGCGCAGGTAGATCATGCGCTGCTTGGCGTCCGGGGAGTAGCGGCTGTTGGGGAAGCGGCTGGTCAGCTGGGCGAACTCGTTGTAGGAGTCGCGAGCGGCACCCGGGTCACGCTTGGTCATGTCCAACGGCAGGAAGCGCGACAACAGGCCGACGTCCTGGTCGAAAGAAGTCAGACCCTTGAGGTAATACGCGTAATCCACGTTCGGGTGCTGCGGGTGCAGGCGAATGAAGCGCTCGGCGGCGGACTTCGCAGCTTCAGGCTCGGTGTTCTTGTAGTTGGCGTAGATGAGCTCGAGTTGAGCCTGATCGGCGTAGCGACCGAACGGATAACGCGACTCCAGCGCCTTCAGCTTGGCTGTGGCGGCGGTGTAGCTATTGTTGTCCAGATCGTGCTGAGCCTGCTGGTACAGCTCGACTTCGCTCAGGTTTTCGTCTACGACTTCCTTCGATGAGCAAGCAGCGGTCAATGCGAGGATGGCGATCAGCAGCAGGTGTTTCACTTGCATGGCGGCTTGCGTCCCTATGACGGCCGCTGTCTTGGGCGGGGCCGTCCTGTTATGATGAGTGCCCCGTTGAATAGCCTCGGGGCAAAAGACGCCGTATTTAACCACAAGCGCGCAGCCGAAACCAAAGGCTGTGCCGACGCCTAGTCTGAGCATGTCCGATAAAATTGAACTTCGCGCAGAGGTGCCGTCCGAATTGGGCGGCCAACGCCTCGATCAAGTCGCCGCACAATTATTCGCTGAGCACTCGCGCTCGCGCCTTTCCGCCTGGATCAAAGACGGCCGCCTGACTGTGGATGGGGCGGTTATCCGCCCGCGAGACATTGTTCACGGTGGTGCCATTCTTGAACTCACTGCCGAGCAGGAAGCTCAGGGCGAATGGATCGCTCAAGACATCGAGCTGGACATCGTCTATGAAGATGACGACATCCTGGTGATCAACAAACCCGCGGGCCTGGTGGTGCATCCTGCCGCCGGTCACGCTGATGGCACCTTGCTCAACGCCTTGCTGCACCACGTGCCGGACATCATCAATGTGCCCCGCGCCGGTATCGTGCATCGCCTGGACAAGGACACCACCGGTCTGATGGTGGTGGCCAAGACCATTCAGGCGCAGACACAGCTTGTCACGCAATTGCAGAGCCGCAGCGTAAGCCGGATCTACGAATGCATCGTGATCGGTGTGGTGACTGCCGGCGGCAAGATCAACGCGCCGATCGGTCGTCACGGTCAGCAACGCCAGCGCATGGCCGTGATGGAGGGTGGCAAGCAAGCCGTCAGTCATTACCGCGTGCTCGAGCGTTTCCGCTCCCACACTCACGTGCGGGTGAAGCTGGAAACCGGCCGTACGCACCAGATTCGTGTGCATATGGCTCACATCAACTTCCCGTTGGTCGGAGACCCTGCCTACGGCGGTCGTTTCCGTATTCCGCCGGCAGCCAGTGTGACCATGATCGAATCGTTGAAGGCGTTCCCGCGTCAGGCGCTGCATGCGCGGTTCCTGGAGCTGGATCACCCGACCACCGGTAAACGCATGAGCTGGGAATCTCCACTGCCGGACGATTTCGTCTGGTTGCTGACGCTGCTCAAGCAAGACCGCGAGGCGTTCATCGGATGAGTGACTGGCTGATTCCCGACTGGCCTGCGCCTGCCGGGGTGAAAGCCTGCGTGACCACCCGTGCGGGCGGCGTCAGTCTGGCGCCGTTCGACAGCCTCAACCTCGGCGATCACGTCGATGACAGCCCCGAAGCTGTTACCGAAAACCGCCGTCGCCTCACCGATCATTTCTCTATTCAACCGGCCTGGTTAAAGCAGGTTCACGGCATTGCCGTGGCCCACGCAGACCCAAGCCAGGTGGCTACTGCCGATGCCAGCTGGACGGCAACGCCCGGTATTGCCTGCACGGCGATGACCGCGGATTGCCTGCCGGCGCTATTCTGTGACCGTGCCGGCACTCGCGTCGCGGCGGCTCATGCCGGCTGGCGTGGGTTGGCGGCGGGTGTGCTGGAAGCGACCCTCGACAATTTGGCCGTGCCACCAGAAGACGTGTTGGTCTGGCTCGGCCCGGCCATTGGCCCGCAAGCCTTTGAAGTCGGCCCTGAAGTGCGCGAAACCTTCGTCGAGCAATTGCCCGAAGCCGCCAAAGCCTTTGTGCCGAGTGCCAATGCTGGCAAATTCATGGCTGATATCTATGAGCTGGCGCGCTTACGTCTGGCGGCTCGCGGTGTCACCGCTGTTTATGGTGGCGGTTTCTGCACCGTGACCGATCCTCGTTTCTTTTCTTACCGCCGCAGTCCACGTACTGGTCGGTTTGCCTCTCTTGTCTGGATCGAGCGTTAGACTTCGCTGATCTGTATCAACTGTTTGACGCTTGAATCTTCCAGAATCGACCGCATCTATAACGGTATCTGGCAGGTTTCTTCATTCAGGATGTTTTATAGGTCCGGCCTGCTCAAAAGGAAGGTGACCCATGCGTATAGACCGTTTAACCAGCAAGTTGCAGTTAGCCTTGTCCGACGCCCAATCCTTGGCCGTCGGCCTCGATCATCCGGGCATTGAACCGGCGCACTTGATGCAAGCCATGCTTGAACAGCAGGGTGGTTCGATCAAACCCCTGTTGATGCAGGTTGGCTTCGACGTCAACAGCCTGCGTAAAGAGCTGACCAAAGAGCTCGACCAGCTGCCAAAAATCCAGAACCCGACCGGCGACGTCAACATGTCGCAGGATTTGGCGCGCCTGCTCAACCAGGCCGATCGTCTGGCCCAGCAGAAGGGCGACCAGTTCATCTCCAGCGAGCTGGTGTTGCTCGCCGCCATGGACGAGAACAGCAAGCTCGGTAAATTGTTGCTCGGCCAGGGTGTGAGCAAGAAAGCCCTGGAAAACGCGATCAACAACCTGCGTGGTGGCGAGGCCGTCAATGACGCCAACCACGAAGAGTCACGTCAGGCACTGGATAAATACACCGTCGACCTGACCAAGCGTGCCGAAGAAGGCAAGCTCGATCCGGTAATCGGCCGTGACGACGAAATTCGTCGGACCATTCAGGTCCTGCAGCGCCGTACCAAGAACAACCCGGTGCTGATCGGTGAGCCTGGCGTGGGTAAAACCGCCATCGCCGAAGGCCTGGCCCAGCGCATCATCAACGGCGAAGTGCCGGATGGACTGAAAGGCAAACGCCTGCTGTCCCTGGACATGGGGTCGCTGATTGCCGGTGCCAAGTACCGTGGCGAGTTCGAAGAGCGCCTCAAATCCTTGCTCAACGAACTGTCGAAGCAGGAAGGGCAGATCATTCTGTTCATCGACGAACTGCACACCATGGTTGGCGCCGGTAAAGGCGAAGGCTCGATGGACGCGGGCAACATGCTCAAGCCGGCATTGGCGCGCGGTGAACTGCACTGCGTGGGTGCGACCACGCTCAACGAGTACCGCCAATATATAGAGAAGGACGCGGCCCTCGAACGGCGATTCCAGAAAGTGCTGGTGGACGAGCCGAGCGAAGAAGACACCATCGCTATCCTTCGTGGCTTGAAAGAGCGCTACGAGGTTCACCACAAAGTGGCGATCACCGACGGCGCGATCATCGCTGCGGCCAAGCTCAGTCATCGCTACATCACTGATCGTCAGCTGCCGGACAAGGCCATCGACCTGATCGACGAAGCGGCCAGCCGCATCCGCATGGAGATCGACTCCAAGCCGGAAGTGCTCGATCGTCTGGAGCGTCGTCTGATTCAGCTGAAGGTGGAGTCCCAGGCGCTGAAGAAAGAAAGCGACGAAGCGGCAATAAAACGTCTGGAAAAACTCCAGGAAGAAATCGTTCGTCACGAGCGTGAGTACTCGGACCTGGAAGAAATCTGGAACGCGGAAAAAGCCGAAGTCCAGGGTTCTGCGCAGATCCAGCAGAAAATCGAACAGTCCCGTCAGGAACTGGAAGCCGCGCGCCGCAAAGGCGACCTGAACCGCATGGCCGAGTTGCAGTACGGGATCATCCCGGACCTGGAGCGCAGCCTGCAAATGGTCGACCAGCACGGCAAAACTGAAAACCAGTTGTTGCGCAGCAAGGTGACCGAAGAAGAGATTGCTGAAGTCGTTTCGAAGTGGACCGGCATTCCGGTGTCGAAAATGCTCGAAGGCGAGCGCGACAAGCTGATGAAGATGGAAAGCCTGTTGCACCAACGTGTGATCGGCCAGGACGAAGCGGTGATTGCCGTTTCCAACGCCGTGCGGCGGTCCCGCGCCGGTTTGTCCGATCCGAATCGCCCGAGCGGCTCGTTCATGTTCCTCGGCCCGACCGGTGTCGGTAAAACCGAGCTGTGCAAGGCGCTGGCCGAGTTCCTCTTTGATACGGAAGAGGCGATGGTGCGGATCGACATGTCCGAGTTCATGGAGAAACATTCCGTGGCTCGTCTGATCGGTGCGCCACCAGGCTACGTAGGCTATGAAGAGGGCGGTTACCTGACCGAGGCGGTGCGTCGCAAGCCTTATTCGGTGATCCTCCTGGACGAGGTCGAGAAGGCCCACCCGGACGTCTTCAACATCTTGCTGCAAGTGCTGGAAGATGGCCGACTGACCGACAGTCATGGCCGCACGGTGGATTTCAAAAATACCGTGATTGTCATGACCTCCAACCTCGGTTCGGTGCAGATCCAGGAACTGGTCGGTGATCGTGAGGCGCAGCGTGCGGCGGTGATGGATGCGATTTCCATGCACTTCCGGCCGGAGTTCATCAACCGGGTCGATGAAGTGGTGATCTTCGAACCGTTGGCTCGGGATCAGATCGCGGGCATTACCGAGATCCAGTTGGGTCGTCTGCGCAGTCGCCTGACCGAGCGCGAGCTGAAGCTTGATCTCAGCCCTGAGGCCATGGATAAGCTGATCGCGGTAGGTTACGACCCGGTTTACGGCGCGCGGCCGCTCAAACGAGCCATCCAGCGCTGGATCGAGAACCCGCTGGCGCAGCTGATTCTGTCCGGTCGTTTCATGCCGGGCGATACCGCCAAGGGTGTCGTGGAGAACGACGAAATCGTCTTCGTCTGATCCACGACGGCAGCAAAATTGAAGAGGCCTCGCATTGCGAGGCCTTTTTTTCGCCAGGCTGTTGAACTTAAAGGAAAAGGCTTGTAAAGTGCGCCCCGCAGTAAGTCGCCCTGAAGGGTTCCAGCTCCCCAAGCAGGAATCTGAAATAAGTTGCAAATCATTAACTTGAAAGCAATTTAGGGGGTTGACAGAGGTGCTTAAGATTGTAGAATAGCGCGCCTCAGACACACGAACGCAGCGATGCGAACGGGTCGAAGAGGTGAAGCAAGCTTCACTGTTGTAAATTGAAATATGTAGTTCCGTGATAGCTCAGTCGGTAGAGCAAATGACTGTTAATCATTGGGTCCCAGGTTCGAGTCCTGGTCACGGAGCCAATTTCAAGCCGGGGTATAGCGCAGTCCGGTAGCGCGCCTGCTTTGGGAGCAGGATGTCAGGAGTTCGAATCCCCTTACCCCGACCATTTTTGGGTCGTTAGCTCAGTTGGTAGAGCAGTTGGCTTTTAACCAATTGGTCGTAGGTTCGAATCCCACACGACCCACCATTTTTGAAACCAGTTCACGCTGGGATCAGATCTTAAGATCAGAGGCCAAAAGCACTGATCGAAGAAGGCGACTTTTTGAAGGTCGCCTTTTTATTACCGGGGTATAGCGCAGTCCGGTAGCGCGCCTGCTTTGGGAGCAGGATGTCAGGAGTTCGAATCCCCTTACCCCGACCATATTAAAAATCCTCGTATCGAAAGATACGGGGATTTTTTTTGTCTTCGATTTTTTGTCTTCAAGAAATAACACTTCAGTCATCGTACAACTTGCCGATAACGAGGCGACGGGGTACTGCCGAAATAACGCCCCTTATTCAAGCCACTACAAGAAAAAGGCGTTCGTTATGGTGCTTCGTCAGTTAAATATCGCTCCTCGGGCAGCATTGGGGTTCGCCCTGATTGCCGTATTGGTCGCTTTGCTCGGGATTTTTGCCCTGGGGCAGATGTCGAGCATTCGCGACAGCGAGGTGGCCGTGGAGAAACAATGGCTGCCGAGCATTCGCGGCGGTGACGAGATCCGCGAAATCATGCTGCGCATCCGCACTATTTCCCTGCGCATGGCGCTGGATCAGGACCCGAAGAACATCCCTGTCTACCGGGGTCAGATGGACACGCGCGACAAAGAGTTGAGCGAAAAGATTGCGGCTTATGACAAGTTGGTCAATACCGCAGAAGGCAAAGCCTTGTATGACCAGTTCAAAACTACCTTTGCGGCTTATCGCTCCGGCATTGCTCAGTCTTTCACCCTGGCCGAACAGGGGCGCCGTGACGAACTGACCAAACTGCTGCTGATCGACATGAAAACCGTGGTCGATGGTTCGGGCAAACAGCTCACTGACCTGGCGGATCTGTTCGCCAAGCAAGTTGCCGCAGAGAGCCAGAAATCTGCAGCGCATTACGAAACATCGCGGATGATCGTCAGCCTGTTTATCGCGTTGGCGGCGTTGGCCACCGTCGGCCTGGCCATGCTGCTGACCCGCAGCATCGTCAAGCCGTTGAGCGATGCGCTGAACGCCGCGGAAAACGTGGCACGAGGCGACTTGACGCGCCCTATCGAAACCCATGGCAACGATGAAGTGAGTCGGTTGCTCAAGGCGTTGGCGACCATGCAGCGCAACCTGCGTGAAACCTTGCAAGGTATCGGCGGCTCGGCGGCGCAATTGGCGACAGCGGCTGACGAGTTGAATGCGGTCACCCTCGACAGCACTCAGAACCTGCAACAGCAGAACAACGAGATCGAGCAAGCGGCCACCGCTGTTACCGAAATGACCACCGCGGTGGAGGAGGTCGCGCGCAACGCGGTGTCGACCTCCGACGCCACGCGCCAATCCAGTGAATCCGCGCACGCCGGCCAGGAGCGGGTCAGCGAAACAGTCACGGCCATCGGCGCCCTGGCAAGCGATGTGCAGATCACAGGCGGATTGGTGCAGTCCCTGGCCAATCAGTCTCAGGACATCGGCAAGGTGCTGGATGTGATTCGTGCGATTGCCGAGCAAACCAACTTGCTGGCCCTCAATGCTGCCATTGAAGCGGCACGCGCCGGGGAAAGCGGTCGAGGTTTCGCGGTGGTTGCCGACGAAGTTCGCGCCTTGGCTTATCGCACGCAGCAATCGACTCAGGAAATCGAGCAAATGGTTCAGGGCATGCGCAACGGCTCAACTCAGGCGCTGGATTCCATGCAGGCCAGCTCAACCCGTGCGGCTAGCACATTGGCCCTGGCCGAGCGAGCGGGCGAAGCGTTGCAGACCATCACCGCGTCGGTGCATCAGATCCATGAACGCAATCTGGTGATCGCCAGTGCCGCCGAAGAGCAGGCGCAGGTGGCGCGGGAAGTGGATCGCAATCTGGTGAATATTCGCGACCTTTCGGTGCGATCTGCCGCCGGCGCGGATCAGACCAGCGCGTCCAGCCATGAGCTGTCTCAGCTGGCCAATGCCTTGCAGGGCATGGTGCGGCGCTTCCAGCTTTAAATGTTCCAGACGCAAAAAAGCCGCGCTTCTCGACGGAAAAGCGCGGCGTGGTTCTCGGGCGCTTAGGCCCCGTCTTGGTCTTTCAAGTGTTCAAACAGGCCTTTTGGCATTTTCTTGCCATTGGCTTCGAAGTTGGCTTTCACGTTGTTGTAAGCCTCTTGTTCGTCGATGAAGCCGTCATGGTTGGTGTCGATCTTGTCGAAATTGGACTTCGGTGCGACTTTCTGGAATTCGGCACGGGAGACCTTGCCGTCGCCATCCGTGTCGGTTTTTGCCATCGACGCATCGCCACACTTGCCTTCGCCACATTTGCCTTCAGGGGTCTTCACCACCTGTTCGGCTGAGGCCAGCAGGTAACCCTGAGTCAGAGGTTGCGAGGCGAACACCGCGCCGGACAACATCATGCCACCGGCCAAAACAGCGCCGAGCAAACCGATAGTGTTTTTGGTGGTACGGGACATTTCAATACTCCTGGGTTGCACGACACAACCGTTCGATAAAGGACGCCACGTAAGTGCGGCGATAACCGTAGCTGGCGGGGTGCCTTGCTCGGGTGTGGCCATTTAGCGGGCGTGGTGTATCGCTACTGTGTCGCGCAAGGGGGGAGTTTGTAAGCGAAGGGGATGAAACGGCAGGGGAGATACAGTGAGACACAGATCTGTAGGGCAATGAGTAACAAATGTGGGAGCGAGCTTGCTCGCGATAGCGGCGTGTCAGGCGACATTGATGTCGACTGTACGGACGCTATCGCGAGCAAGCTCGCTCCCACAGTGGATGTGTGTCAGTGAAGTTTGAGTCGTGGCTCAGTCCCGCGCCCGATCTTGCTGCCCAGCATCAGCATCGCCGTGCGAAACGCGCCATACAGCGCCATCTGGTGCATGCGATACAGCGACACGTAAAACATCCGCGCCAGCCAGCCTTCAAGCATCACGCTGCCGGTGAGGTTGCCCATCAAGTTACCTACAGCCGAAAAACGCGACAGCGAAATCAGCGAACCGTAGTCGGTGTACTTGTACGCAGGCAGCGGCTTGCCTTCGATCCGCAGTTTCAGCGATTTGGCCAGCAACGAAGCTTGCTGATGAGCCGCCTGGGCGCGCGGCGGCACATTGCGATCGGTGCCGGGCTGCGGGCAGGCCGCGCAGTCACCGAAGGCGAAGATGTTCTCGTCACGGGTGGTTTGCAGGGTCGGCAGTACTTGCAGCTGATTGATCCGGTTGGTCTCCAGGCCATCGATGTCCTTGAGGAAACCCGGTGCACGAATCCCGGCGGCCCAGACTTTCAGGCTGGCGTTGATGACTTTGCCATCGGCGGTAATCAGGCTGTCGGCCGTCACTTCGCTGACCGCAGCATTGGTCATGACGTTGACCCCGAGTTTCTCCAGGGTTTTATGCACCGGTCCGCCGATACGTTCCGGCAGGGCGGGCAGCACCCGTGGCCCGGCTTCGATCAGCGTGATGTGCATATTTTCCGGTTTGATCCGGTCAAGACCATAGGCGGCCAATTCATGCGCGGCGTTATGCAGTTCGGCGGCCAGTTCGACCCCGGTGGCACCGGCGCCGACGATGGCGACGCTGATCTGCTCGATCTTGTCGGTCTGCCCGGCATGGGCGCGCAGGTAGTGATTGAGCAATTGCTGGTGGAAGCGCTCGGCCTGTTTGCGGGTGTCGAGGAACAGGCAGTGTTGCGCCGCGCCCTGAGTCCCGAAATCGTTGGTGGTGCTGCCGACCGAGATCACCAGCGAGTCGTAACCCAGTTCGCGCGCCGGGACCAGCTCCACGCCGGCTTCGTCGTAGGTGGCAGCCAGCTGGATTTTCTTCTGTGCGCGATCAAGCCCGCTCATGCGCCCCAGCTGGAACTCGAAGTGGTTCCATTTCGCCTGGGCAACATAGTTGAGTTCGTCTTCGGAAGAGTTCAGGGAACCTGCCGCCACTTCGTGCAACAGCGGTTTCCAGATGTGGGTCAGGTTCGCGTCGACCAGCATCACACTGGCCGTGCCGCGCTTGCCCAGAGTCTTACCCAGACGGGTAGCCAACTCCAGACCGCCGGCGCCGCCGCCAACGATGACAATACGATGAGTCATGGGGATATCTCGCAAGGCTAAAAGAAATCGGTGCAATTACCCGAGCGAGCGCGATGCAGCTCATAGCGTCAGGTAACTGATAAGTCGGCTCAACAGGCCTAAACCAATGGTCACTGCCAACACCACCACCAGGAGCATCCACGGCCGGAAAGGCCGGCGCTCGACTTGGTGCTGGGACAGTTGCAGGTACTCTTCGACATGCTTTTGGTCGTCGGGGTTCAGGCGGCTGGTCATATTGGGCCTCGTCAGGGGTAGACGTTGCTGAATGTGTAGAAGCTACAGGCTGATTTAACGAACGTTGAACGGAGCATAGCCGCTGGCAGGAATGGGCTCGACGCTCACCGTGTCGTCCAGGCGAATGATTCCACTTTGTAACACCCGGGCGGTGATTCCGCCATGTCCGCGAACGGCCTGAAAGGTCCCGGGGCCGAGGTTGTTCTCGAGGCGGGCGCAGGGTTGGCACCAGCCGGTGGTTTCGAAAATCGCCTGACCGATCCGGAAGCGTCGACCCTTGAGACTGAACAGATTGATACCGCTGATAGCGAGGTTGCGCCGCAAATCATTAGGCAGCACCGGTTTATCTTCCGGGCGACCCATCAGCGAACTGATCACTGCCAGATGCTCCCACTGAATCAGCGTCACCTGCCGCGCATTGCGTACGCCGGGACGCGCGTGATCACCGGTCAAGCCGGCTTCAAGCCGCGCCTCCACGGCATCGAGTTCGATCATCTGAGAACGTGATTGCGGCCGCACGCCGATCCAGCGAACGCGACCCGTTTGTGGCACTTCGGCAATCAGCTCCTGCAATGGACTCACAGGCTGATCCCGACGTCGAAAACAATGCTGCGTCCCAGGTTGCTGCGCAGGAAATCCGGTGCATCGGGGTGCGCGAACAGCACGCGGGCGAAGGTCGGGCCGACCAGCGACAACGAGCGCCAGCCCTGGCGCAGGTATTCGGTCGGCGGCGGGAAATGGCTGTTGAGGTCCAGCACTTCGCGCTTGAGGCTGGCGAAGGCGATGATGTCCAGTTCGCCCAGGTCCATGCCACGCTCTTTGTAGTTATGGGCTTTTTTGCGCAAGGTCGGCGCCAGTCTCAGCAAGAATTCATTGGCCGGAATGCGCCGGGGCTTGGCCTCGCGGCGCACCAGCGAACTCAGGGAAAACGCGCTGCGCCGGCGTTGCAGCTCATCGCGCCATTCGTCGTTGAGGCGTCGGCCTTCATCGAGCACGAAAAACACTTCGAAACTGGCGTCACGAAACAGTACGTCCGGCGGCTCCCCGGCCGGGGCGAATTCGTCGGCGCGATAGGGAATGTTCAGGCCTTGCAGCAGGCGCTGACAGACCCAACGCTCACGCTCCCATTTGCGGGCATTGGACAGGAACGCGTTGGCTTGCTCGGCCGCGATGGTCAGCAGGCGTAAATAATCTGAGTCATCCATAAGCCCAAGCTTAGCGTTCAAATGCGATCGCAAAGAAGACAGTTTATCGGAGAGGGGCAGATCTACCGGATCTGCGGCGCGCCATGCCCGCAACAATCCTCATCCCGCGCCCGGTTCAGGGCATTGCACAAAACGGATAGCGATCTGCGCAAAGCGGATATTGCCCCGTGCCTGGCGCCTCTACCCTCGGCTGTACGGACGTTAGCCGCGTTACCGACGCTCTTAAAAAAACAACAACAAGAGATAAATGCCATGCGCAAGATCGACGTACATGAGGTTATCGACAACGCACGATTCAACCGCTTTCACTGGATGGTGCTGTTCTGGTGTGCCCTGATCATCATTTTCGACGGTTACGATTTG
Organism: Pseudomonas fluorescens; assembly: GCF_000968015.1. Classification (GTDB taxonomy): domain Bacteria; phylum Pseudomonadota; class Gammaproteobacteria; order Pseudomonadales; family Pseudomonadaceae; genus Aquipseudomonas; species Aquipseudomonas fluorescens_W. The sequence goes on along the minus strand of NZ_LACH01000004.1, from coordinate 54,198 downwards.
GTGATCTACGGCGTGGTGCTGCCGATGCTGATGAAAGAGTGGGGGCTCAGTCCCCTGCAAGCAGGCGCACTGGGCAGCTATGCATTGTTCGGGATGATGTTCGGCGCGCTGTTCTTCGGCCCGCTGTCCGACAGGATCGGCCGCAAAAAAGCCATCACGATCTGCGTGATGCTGTTCAGCGGTTTTACCGTGCTCAATGGTTTTGCCCGCAACCCCACCGAGTTTGGCCTCTGCCGGTTCATTGCCGGGCTTGGCATTGGCGGGGTGATGCCCAACGTCGTGGCGCTGATGAACGAGTACGCGCCGAAGAAAATCCGCAGCACGCTGGTGGCGATCATGTTCAGCGGCTATTCGGTGGGTGGCATGCTCTCGGCGGGGCTCGGTATCGTGCTGATCCCGAGTTTTGGCTGGCAATCGGTGTTTTACGTGGCGGTGCTGCCGTTGCTGTTGTTGCCGTTGATCATGTACTTCCTGCCCGAATCGGTGGGTTTCATGCTGCGTCAGGGACGCAATGAAGAGGCGCGCAACGTTCTGGAACGGATTGATCCGGCTTACGTCGCGCAAACCAGCGATCAGCTGCACATGAGCGAAGTGAAGGGCACTGGCACCCCGGTGTTGCAACTATTTCGCGAAGGCCGTGCGCTGCGCACGCTGATGCTGTGGCTGGCGTTTTTCTGCTGCTTGCTGATGGTCTACGCCTTGAGTTCCTGGCTGCCAAAACTGATGGCCAACGCCGGTTATAGCCTGGGCTCTAGTTTGTCGTTCCTGCTGGTGCTCAACTTCGGCGCCATTTTCGGCGCGGTCGGCGGCGGTGTGCTGGGAGACAAACTCAACCTGCCGCGGGTGTTGGCGGTGTTCTTCGCCGTGGCTGCGGTGTCGATCACCTTGCTGGGTATCAACAGCCCGATGCCGCTGTTGTACCTGCTGATCGCCATCGCCGGCGCCACCACCATCGGCTCGCAGATTCTGTTGTACGCCTGCGCCGCGCAGTTCTACTCCATGACCATTCGCTCCACCGGTTTGGGTTGGGCGTCGGGCATCGGGCGCAACGGTGCCATTGTCGGACCGCTGCTGGGCGGTGCGTTGCTCGGGATCAGCCTGCCACTGCAACTGAATTTCATGGCTTTTGCCTTGCCCGGAGCGGTGGCCGCGATTGCCATGACCGTGTTCGCCGTCAGCAGTCGGCGCAGTGCTAAACAAGCGCTGTCGGGCCTGCGCCACGGTTCGCTCGACGGGTCTGTTGGCGACGCTTCATGAGAGCGTTAGTCCGGGACTTTTCCCTATCTGCGGCAGTCGCCGGATTTATCGCCACGGTGATTTCCTACGCAGGCCCGTTGGTGATCATCTTTCAGGCCGCCGAGACCGCGCACCTCTCGCGGGAGGTGCTGTCTTCCTGGGTCTGGGCGATCTCCATCGGCAGCGCCGTACTCGGCATCGGTCTGAGCCTGCGTTACCGCGTCCCGGTGATCATCGCGTGGTCGGCGCCGGGTTCGGCGTTGCTGGTGGCACTGTTGCCGGGGATTTCAATGCCGGAAGCGGTAGGCGCGTATCTGGTCAGCAGCTTGATTATCTTTCTGGTCGGGGTCTCGGGGGCGTTTGATCGGATCATCGGCAAACTGCCTGCGGCGATTGCGGCAGCGATGCTGGCGGGAATTCTGTTCAGCTTCGGCACCGGCTTATTCGTCTCGTTGCAGGGCAAGCCATTGCTGGTGCTGGCGATGTTCGCCACGTACCTGATCTGCAAACGGCTGATGCCGCGTTATGCGGTGTTGATGGTGCTGATGGTGGGCTGCTCGATGGCGTTTCTCGCCGGTGATTTGCACAGCGAAGCGTTGGTGATCGGGTTGGCCACGCCGGTGTGGATCACGCCCGCGTTCAGCGTGAGCGCGACCCTGAACATCGCCTTGCCGCTGGTGATGGTAGCGCTGACCGGCCAGTTCGTTCCCGGCATGGCGGTGCTGCGCGCCAGCGGTTACGCAACACCGGCCGGCTCGATCATCGCCAGCAGTGCGGTGGGCACGGCGCTGTTGGCGCCGTTTGGTTGCCATGGGCTGAATCTGGCAGCTATCACCGCGGCGATTTGTACCGGGCGCGAGGCCCATGAGGATCCCGGCAAACGCTATGTGGCCGGGGTTGTGGGCGGGCTGTGTTACCTGGTGTTGGGGATCTTCGGCGCCACCCTGGTTTCACTGTTTTCCGCGTTCCCCAAAGAACTGATCGCAGCCTTGGCCGGGCTGGCGCTGTTCGCTGCGATTGCCGGGGCGTTGGCCGGCGCGATGGCCGTGCCGAGTGATCGCGAAGCCGCATTGGTGACCTTTCTGACCACCGCGTCGGGCATGTCGTTGTTGGGTTTGTCCGCCGCTTTTTGGGGGCTGATTTTCGGCATGGTCACCCACGTGTTGTTGAACGCCCGTCGTCCCGTTCCCCGCCGCGAATCCGCTGCGGCTGAAGCACTTCAACCTGTCGATTAATAAAAATAAGAGAAAAAACGATGAAACAGATTCTTCCAACAACCGGTTCAGTGTTGTCCATGGCGGTCGTCTCGAGTTTCTCCGCCTGTGCGATGGCGGCCGAGAGTGGCTTCATCGAAGACACCACCGCCACCTTGCAAGCGCGCAACTACTACTTCAGCCGGGACTTTTCCGACATCGTCGGGGCCAACCAACAATCGAAGGCTGAAGAGTGGGCGCAGGGCTTCATCCTCAACGTTAAATCCGGTTACACCCAGGGCCCTGTCGGTTTTGGTGTGGATGTCATTGGCCTGCTCGGCCTCAAACTCGACAGCAGCCCGGACCGGGTCAATACCGGTTTGCTGCCGGTGCAGGATGACGGGCGCGCGGCGAATGATTACAGCCGACTGGAAGGCGCGTTGAAGGTGCGTTTCTCCAAAACCGAACTGAAGGTGGGTGAGCTGCAACCCAACTTGCCAGTGCTGGCCTTCAGCGATATCCGTTTGCTGCCGCCCAGCTATCAGGGCGCGAGCATCAGCTCGAACGAGATCAATGGCCTGACGTTGCAAGGTGGCCACTTGAGCTCGACCAGCCTGCGCAACGAGGCGGGTGACGAAAAGATGCAAGCCATGCTCGGTCATGTACCGCAGCGTCAGGTCAGCAGCGATGGCTTCAACTTTGCCGGCGCCGATTACGCCTTCAACAATAAACGCAGCTCGGTCAGCGCCTGGTTCGGGCAACTGGAAGATATCTACAACCAGCGTTTTCTCGGCCTCAAACACAGCGAGCCACTCGGTAACTGGATCCTGGGCGCCAACCTTGGTTACTACGATTCGCGCGAAGACGGCAAAAAGCTGCTGGGCAACATCGACAACCAGGCGTTCTTCTCCTTGCTGTCGGCCAAGCGTGGCGGCCACACGTTCTATGTCGGTTATCAGGGCATGTTCGGCGACAGCGCCTTCCCGCGAGTGTTTGCCAACATCAGCCCACTGGGTAACGAGGTGCCGACCTACGAGTTCGCCTTCACCGATGAACGCTCCTGGCAGGCGCGTTACGACTACGATTTCGCGGCCCTCGGCGTGCCGGGGCTGACCAGTACCGTGCGCTACATCACCGGCAACAATGTCGATACCGGCAAAGGGTTCGAGGGCAAGGATCGCGAGCGTGATCTCGATCTCGGCTATGTGCTGCAAAGCGGCAGCCTCAAAGGCCTAGGGATTCGCGTACGTAACGCTATGGCCCGTTCCAACTACCGCAGTGACATCGACGAAAACCGCTTGATCCTCAGCTACACATGGACGCTGCTATGAACCCTGAAAAAGAACAGCCACCGCACAAAAACCGCTTGCAGGTCACGCTGGAGCGATTGACCGAGTCCGTGCTGCAAACCGAGGAAGACATGCGCTTTGCCAATCAACTGGCGCGCACGGCAGGTGAACGGGTGAAGGCGAGTGCGTTGAGCATGCAGTCTTCGGCCAGTGTGCTGGAAGATCTGAACCTCTACATGCAGCGTCTGGATCAAGTGTTCGACGAGCTCGGCAGTCAGTCGATGCGCATCGGCGCGATTGTCGGCAGCATCCAGGCCATTTCCCGTCAGACCAACCTGTTGGCGTTGAACGCAGCCATTGAGGCGGCGAGGGCGGGCAGTCATGGTCGAGGTTTTGCGGTGGTGGCCGATGAGGTGCGCAATCTCTCGCGTCAGGCAGCGGACTCCAGTGCGCAGATCCGGCAAATCGCTACGGGGCTGGAACAGTCCGCTGAACAGGCACGCCAAGGTCTTCAGCAGTTGTCCGGCTCTACACGTCTGGGCCTGGAAAAAGCCGGAGTGGCCTTGCACTCGATGGGCGAACTGCAAAGCGGTGCGGTGGCCAGGGTCGAGGTGGTCGAACGCATCATGGCGCGCCTGACCGGCCTGCATGATCTGGCCTTGCAGGCGAAACGAATGATTGTGTGAGTCGTGCAGTGCCAGTGATTACAGGTTGCTGGTGCAATCCCCCATGACCTCGTACGTCACGCGATGAGTCTGGCCTTGATGATCGACGTACTCCATGGCCGCAGGCACAACCCCGCAGGCGGTCGCGGTGTTCGACACTGAAACCACTTCGGCGATGTCCAGCGGCTGTGCCGGGTTGTACGAGGTAGCGGCGGGCTCGTTGCCGGCGGCCATGGCCGAGGTGGCGACAACGGTCAGAAACAGGCTGATCAGGGTTTTCATTTTTCCGTGCTCCGTGTTGATTCCGATACCTGAATTCTAGTCTTTGCCCACCACCGATAAAGGGGCCAGCGCCTGATGCAGCCTTACATGAAACGTAACAGTCACTGCCCGTGGAGGGCTTATGGATCTGCTCAATAACTTGCGGGTGTTCGTCCGTGTGGTGGACTGCGCAAGTTTTACCGCCGCCGCCGATGCGCTGGACCTGTCGACCGCGCAAGTGTCGCGGCTGGTGGCCGATCTGGAGCAGCATGTGCAAGCACGCTTGCTGCAACGCACCACGCGGCGATTGAGCCTGACCGAGGCCGGTGAACGCTTTTTGGTGCGCAGTCGGCAAATACTCGAAGAAATGGAGGTGGCAACGGCAGAGGCCCGCGGCGCCCATCTCAAACCGAGTGGACGGCTGCGGGTTCACAGCATGAATGGCCTGGGCGTACTGATCACGCCATTGATCGCCCGTTACAGCGAGCTTTACCCCGATGTGGTGTTCGAGCTGACGCTGTCGCAGCGCAATCCCGATCCGCTGGAGGAAGGGCACGATGTGGTGATTTCAATTGCCCATGAACTGGCCGATTCGCAATTGGTCGCCCATGCGATCGGGCAGATTTACAGCGTGCCCTGCGCCTCCCCGGAGTACCTGCAACGGCATGGCGTGCCGCACACACCGATGGCGCTGAACGATCATCGGTGCCTGCGCATGCTCGACCCGTTATACAGCGATGAATGGGTGTTCCGGGACGAAGAGGGCGAGCATGCTGTCAGCCCGGCCAGGACCTTTCAGTGCAACGTCGCCGAGTCGATGGTCAAGGCGTCGGAGGCCGGCATGGGGATCAGCCTGATTCCGTTCTATACCGCGACGCGCCCCTTGAACGATGGCACCTTGTTGCGCTTGCTGCCGGCCTGGCGTCCTCGTGAACGCAATGTGTATGCGTTGTACCCGTCGCGGCGTTTTCTCGATGCCAAGGTCAGGACCTGGGTGGACTTTCTCAAGGCCGAACTACCCAAGCTGTTCGCTGAACACGAGGCGGTGATGAACGATCCACGGCATTGGGCCTGAAGTCGAAGGGCGCTCGAGGGGCGGTGTAGACTGAGGGCCTGTTCTCTTTCGGCAAGACAAGGGAGTGTGCCCAGCCATGATCGGCGCCGAGTTACTGTCACTTGAAACCCTCACGGCGGGGTGGTTGATCTACGTACCGGTGCTGATCTGGGCCGTTGCGCGAGCACCGTGGGTCGAACTGTTCAGCGACAGTCGCCGCCAGCATCTGTTGTTCGGCACGGTGTTCGCGCTGTTCATGCTCTGGCTGGTGCGACAAGACTTCGACACCGGCGTGTCCTACCACTTTATCGGCATGACCGCCGTGACCCTGTTGCTCGACTGGCCGCTGGCGATTGTCGGCGGGTTGGTCGCGCAAGCGGGACTAGTGCTGCTGGGGCGGCAGGATCTGGCTGCGATGGGGGTCAACGGCGCGCTGCTTATTCTGCTGCCGGTGCTGGTCACCGAGTGCTGCGCGATCCTGGTGGAGCGAGCGCAACCGCGTAATCCCTTTGTGTATATCTTCGTGTCCGGTTTTTTTGCAGCGGCGCTGTCGGCGTTGCTGTGTCTGCTGCTGGCGCTGTGGTTGCTGTGGTTCGACGAACGTTTCGCCATGCCGTATTGGCTGGAAGATTTTGTCGGTTATCTGTGGCTGCTGATTTTTCCGGAAGCGTTCATCAACGGCATGGTGGTCAGTGCGCTGGTGGTGTTTTGCCCCGAGTGGCTGGAGACGTTCAACCGCACGCGCTACCTTTCGGCTCCCTGGAAAGACGACGATCCCAAATCTTGATCCACATCAAAGGCAAAAATCGCTCACGAATCCATGCTCTGGAGAACCTTCAGGAGCATCGAAATGAGTGTCTACGAATGGGCAAGGCAGGAGTTGCGTCAAAGTCTGGATGGGGCGCAGGAGGTGGGGTTTGATCCGGGGTTGAGCCTGCGCGCCTTGCTCAGTGCAGTGGTGCAACAGAGCAAGGCGGTGCGCAGTGCCGAAGACCTGGCCGATGAGTTGCGTTTTCTTGCGGAAAACCTCGATGACAGCCAGGACTACGGTTTTATGCGGCCTTGAAGATCAGTGACGCGGCTCGAAGTCTTCGCTGAACAGGTCGTCTTCGGCATCCGGGCTGACCGGAATCTTGTGTTCTTCCGAGGCCCATGCCCCGAGGTCGATCAATTTGCAGCGATCCGAGCAGAACGGCCGGTTGACGTTGCTGGCGATCCATTCGACAGGGGCGCCACAGGTTGGGCAATTGACGGTTGGGGTCTGGCTCATGACTGGCCTCCACGCAAAGTAAGGTAAAAGTGATGCAGGCGTTCGACCTCGCTATGCAGCCAGGCGAGGTCGCGGTCATTGACCACCACATCGTTGGCGTGGCTCACGCGGTCCTGTCGGCTGGACTGGGCCTTGAGGATCGCCTGGACCTGTTGCTCGCTGGTCTGGTCACGCTGCAGGGTGCGCTCGATCTGTAGTTGTTCCGGGGCATCGATCACCAGAACCCGTTGGGTCATGGCGTACTGCCCGGACTCGATCAGCAGCGGCGAAACCAGGATCGCGTAAGGCGATTGTGCCTTGGCCAGGTGATCGGCGATTTCCTTGGCGATCAGCGGATGCAGCAACGCTTCGAGCCAGCGGCGTTCCTCTGGCACTTCGAAGATCAGTTTGCGCAACGCCGCGCGATCCAGCTGCCCGTTCGCTTGCAATGCGCCGGGACCGAAGTGTTCGGCGATCCTGGCCAGCGCCGGGCGACCCGGTTCTACCACCCAACGCGCCGCGTGATCGGCGTCCACTACGTGCACGCCCAGGTCGATGAAGTGCTGGGCAGCCGCGCTTTTGCCGCTGCCGATGCCGCCGGTCAGGCCGAGAATCCAGGGTTTTTCCACAGGGGTATTCATTTCAAACCGACAAACTGCCAATAGAAGTCGGTTATTTGACCACCCCAGAGCAAGGCAATCCAGCCGGCAATTGCCAGAAAGGGTCCGAAGGGGATCGGCGTGGAGGTTTTCGCGTTGCGCAAACGCAGCAAAATCACGCCGACAACGGCGCCCACCATCGACGATAACAGGAGGGTCAGTGGCAGGATCTGCCAGCCACCCCAGGCGCCGAACATCGCTAACAACTTGAAATCACCGTGGCCCATGCCGTCCTTGCCGGTGATCAGCTTGAACAGCCAGAACACCGACCACAGGGCCATGTAGCCGGCCACCGCGCCCCACAACGCTTCATTCAGGGACACGAAGAGCCCGAAACTGTTGACGATCAGCCCCAGCCATATCAGCGGCAGCACCAGCACATCCGGCAACAGTTGATGTTCGGCATCGATCAGGCTCATCGTCAGTAGCCCCCAACTCAGGAGCAGTGCCATGCAGGCCTGCCAGCCGAAACCGAAATGCCAGGCGATGAACGCCGAGAGCAGACCGCAGGCCAGTTCGGTCAGCGGGTAGCGTTTGCTGATGGCTGCCGTGCAGTTCGAGCATCGACCCCGCAAGAGCAGATAACTGAGCATCGGAATATTTTCCCAGGCGCGGATTCGATGGCCGCACTGTGGGCACTGGGAATGGGGCAGCATCAGGTTGAAGGTCGGCAGCGGTGTTTCGCCTGGCAAGCCCAACACTTCACGAGCCTCCTCACGCCATTCGCGGTCAAGCATTTTTGGCAGGCGCCAGACCACCACGTTGAGAAAGCTGCCAATCAGCAGGCCGACCAACATGGCTGCGATCACGAAGGTCAACGGGTGGAGGGTCAGAATGTCGTTCAAGGGCATGTCAGATCGCTGAGCCAAGTTGGAAGATGGGCAGGTACATCGCAACCACCAGGCCACCGACGATAACACCCAGCACCACCATGATGAACGGCTCCATCAGGCTGGTGAGGTTATCGACCATGTTGTCCACTTCGTCCTCATAGAAGCTCGCGACCTTGTCGAGCATATCGTCCAGTGCGCCGGACTCTTCGCCAATGGCGGTCATCTGAATCGCCATGTTCGGAAAGATACCGGAGGCGCGCATGGAAAAATTCAGCTGCATACCGGTCGACACGTCCTGCTTGATGCGCAGCACCGCGCGCTTGAACACGATGTTGCCAGTCGCGCCGGCCACCGAATCCAGGGCTTCCACCAGTGGCACACCTGCCGCAAAGGTAGTCGACAGCGTGCGGGCGTAACGGGCCACCGCAGACTTGTACATCAGCGTGCCAATCAGCGGCAGTTTCAGCAGCCAGGTGTCCATTCGGTCCCGAAAGGCTTGCGACGTTTTAAACGCGTGGCGCACACCGAAGATGGCCGCGATCAGCACGCCGAGCATCGCCCACCACCAGTTCTGCATGAACTCCGAGAGGCCGATGACCATCACTGTGAAGGCTGGCAATTCGGCGCCAAACCCTTTGAACACCGATTCGAACTGCGGCACCACTTTGACCAGCAGAATCCCGGTCACAATGATCGCGACGAACACCACTGCCAGTGGGTAGGTCATGGCTTTCTTGATCTTGGCCTTGAGGCTTTCGCTCTTTTCCTTATAGGTCGCCACTCTCTCCAGCAGGGTATCGAGGGCACCGGCCTGCTCGCCGGCATCGACCAGGTTGCAGTAGAGCTCATCGAAATACTGAGGCTTTTTGCGCAGGGAAGCGGCGAAGCTGTTACCCGCCGCGACTTCCTGTTTCACCTCGTCAATCAGTGTGCGCATGGCCGGGTTATCGAAGCCTTCACCGATGATGTCGAACGACTGCAACAGCGGTACGCCGGCCTTCATCATGGTCGCCATCTGCCGGGTGAACAGGGCGATGTCCTGGGCCTTGATGCGCTTGCCCATGTTGAAAATCGAGGTGGACTTCTTGCGTACCTTTCCGGGGTTGATGCCCTGCTTGCGCAACTGGGCCTTGATCAACGCAGGGTTCTGGCCGCTCAACTCGCCCGTCATTTTGGTGCCTTTGCGGTCCGTGCCTTCCCAGGCGTAGACGCTGATTTTTGCTGCTTTGACCGCCATATTCAGTCCTTGGTGACCCGGTTGATTTCTTCAAGGCTGGTGATGCCTTGCATGGCCTTGAGCAGGCCCGACGTCCGCAGGTCGTTGAAGCCGTCTTTACGCATCTGACTGTCGATTTCCAGTGAATTGCCTTCCGCCATGATCAGCCGTTGCAGGTCCTGTGTGTTCTTCACCACTTCATAAATCCCGACTCGCCCCTTGTAACCGCCGTTGCACTGATCGCAACCGACAGGCTCATAGATCGTGAATGAGCCGATGCGTTCCTCGGGGAAGCCTTCCTTGAGCAGCGCCTCCCGGGGAATCTCGATGGGTTTCTTGCAATGGCTGCACAGCTTGCGTGCCAGACGCTGGGCAATGATCAGGCTGATCGAGGTGGCAATGTTGAAACCCGGAATGCCCATGTTGTGCAGGCGAGTCAGGGTTTCGGCGGCGCTGTTGGTGTGCAGGGTCGACAGCACAAGGTGACCGGTCTGGGCGGCTTTGATGGCGATTTCGGCGGTTTCGAGGTCGCGGATCTCACCGACCATGATCACGTCCGGGTCCTGACGCAGAAATGAACGCAGCGCCTGGGCGAAATCCATTCCCTGCTTGGGATTGACGTTGACCTGGTTGATGCCTTCCATGTTGATCTCTACCGGGTCTTCGGCGGTGGAGATGTTGATGTCCACGGTGTTGAGGATATTCAGACCGGTGTAGAGCGACACAGTCTTGCCCGAACCAGTGGGGCCAGTCACCAGAATCATCCCCTGTGGCTGCTTGAGCGCGGCCATGAACAGGTCTTTCTGATCGGGCTCATAGCCGAGGGCGTCGATGCCCATTTGAGCGCTGGACGGATCGAGGATCCGGATCACCACTTTCTCGCCCCACAAGGTCGGCAGGGTGTTGACCCGGAAGTCGATGGACTTGCTCTTGGACAGGCGCATCTTGATCCGCCCGTCCTGGGGGCGGCGCCGTTCGGAAATGTCGAGGCTGGCCATGACTTTCAGTCGCGCGGCGATGCGATTGGCCAGTTGAATCGGTGGCTTGGCGACTTCACGCAGCATGCCGTCGGTGCGCATCCGCACGCGGTAGGTTTTTTCATAGGGCTCGAAATGCAGGTCGGAAGAGCCGCTCTTGATCGCGTCGAGCAGCATCTTGTGCACGAAGCGCACCACGGGTGCATCGTCGGCATCTTGTCCGCCAATGGCATCCTGTTTGTTGTCATCGATCGAGTCGATGTCCACACCATCAAGGTCGACATCGGCCATGTCTTCCAGGCCGGTGCTATGGCTGTCGAAGAATTTTTCGATGGCATCGGTGAGCTTGTCGTCTTCAACCAGAATGGCTTCGGTATTGAGCCCGGTACTGAACTGGATGTCATTGATGGCTTGATGATTGGTCGGGTCGGAAACGCCCACGAACAACTTGTTGCCGCGCCGCCAGAGGGGCAGGGTGTGGTGCTGGCGAATCAGTTTCTCGCTGACCAGACCCTTAGGTTGGGTTTCCTTGTCCAGGCAGTTGAGGTCGAGCAAGGCCATGCCGAAGTGTTCCGAAGCGATCTCGGCGACCTGGCGACTCTTCACCAGTTTGTTCTGCACCAGATAACTGACCAGGGAGATTTTGTTGCGTTGGGCTTGCTGATACGCCTGTTGCGCGCTTTTGTCAGTGAGCAGCTCGGCCAGGACCAATTGCTTGGCCAGACCGCTAAGGGCGATGTCATTCATTGGGATACCGGACGCAGACAGTTCATGACTTATAGCCTAGTCAAGCGGAGGAACCAAACCAGCGGCGTTCAGGTGACAAAAAGTGTCAGATAGTGCGGATTCTGGGGGTAGGAAAGGGCTTTGTGTTGGTCCCGTGCCTCTATAACAGGCGGGCGAAGGGCATGGCATGGACTGTGCTGTGGCTAGTTCAGATCATGAGATTTCGACTCATGCATGGAGCTTGTCTATGAAGACTCAGAAAGGTTTTACGCTTATCGAGCTGTTGATTGTGGTGGCGATCATCGGGATCCTGGCGACGTTCGCCATTCCGGCGTATTCGAAGTATCAGGCGCGGGCGAAGATGACGGCGGGTGCAGCCGAAATTTCGGCGCTCAAAGTGGGTTATGAGGACGCGGTCAACTCGGGTACTGCGGCCCCGACTGTAGCCACTTTTGCTCCAAATGCCGCCAATTCGCAGAACTGCACGATCACCGCCGTTACTGGCACTACTTCAGGCATTCTTTGCACAGTGAAAAGCCCACCAGCGGTTATTGCTGGTGCCACTGTGACACTGACTCGAGACCCAACTAATGGTTGGTCATGCGCCACCAGCGTCGGTGCCGATTTCGCGCCAGCAGGTTGCACACACCCGTAATTTGTAACGCGGTTAAAGCGGTTTGAAGTGCCTCTGTCGACAGACAGAGGCATTTTTTTAAGTGCGTATCAGACTTAAGTACAAAAACCCCGATAATTCATGGCCTTAGGCCCATGCCCAAAACCCGCAACTTGCATGTAGAAAAAATCAAAGTCATGCATTTTGCATGATTCCGAAAATCAGGTGTTTTTGTAAGCTATTGATTTATATGTATTTATTGCCTGTCTCAAAGTTGGCACAGCGTTCGCAATATCTCCAGTAACCCTGCTGACAAGACACGCAGCAGACTTTATGAAAAACAGGAGTTACTCGTATGAAGAAGTTCGCTATCGCTGCCGCTACTGCTACCGCGCTGACCCTGACCATGGCCAACGCTGCATTTGCACAGACCACCCAAACCACCCAGGCTCCGATGACTCTGGCGGCGGGTGAAGTCACCAAAGCCAAAGAAGCTACTTCCGATACCTGGATTACTACCAAGGTTAAAAGTGACCTGGTCACTGAAAAAGGCATTCCTGGCACCGACATCAAAGTCGAAACCAACAAAGGTGTTGTATCCCTGTCGTCCACCGTTGCGGTGACTGACGCTCAGAAAGCCACCGCTGTGGCCATCACCAAGAAAATCAAAGGCGTCAAAGCGGTCTCCGCTGACGGCCTGAAATCCGAATAAGGTAAGACTTCTCGCCTGGACTGGGAGAAGGCGCGACAGACGGGCCGAGCAATACGTCTGCCGCCTCAGGAGAGTTCATGCGAAAGGCCATAAGGATGTGGCCATTACAGGCCCCGGACATTCGTGTCAGGGGCCTGTTCTATTGTGGGCGACCTAAAACAACTGTGGGAGCGAGCTTGCTCGCGATTGCTGACTAACATTCGACACCTATGTTGAATGAAAGACTGCTATCGCGAGCAAGCTCGCTCCCACATTGACTGGGGCTTATATAAGATTGTGGTGGGTTCAGTTGCCGCGTTTGCTGGTGATCTGCTTCAAACGATTACCTTCAAAACGCAGGTACTGATACATCCCGCCGTTGGGCCCGTAAGTCCATTCCTCGACTTGAAACTCTTCCCGCCGGTTAGCGCTTCGCTTGTAGCCCAAAAAATCACGGCTGACCGGTTCACCGCATTTCTGCAGCACTTCACTGGACCGGTCTCCGACACTGACCAATTGACTGCCGCAGCGCAGGGTATCGGCTGCCGAGGCCTGGCTGGCGGCCATCGCCAGAGCCAGGCTCATCAGCCATTTCGCGCCCATCACTCAGCGTCCAGATGCAACGGCGTAACCACCCGACCATCACTTTGCGCTTCACCGAGGTTAGCGTCGATGAAGTACACGCGGTCATCGGCCAACTGACCTTTGTCGACCAGATAGTCCTTGATGCTGCTGGCGCGTTCCTGACCCAACTGACGCAACAGCACGTCGCTGGAGCTCCAGAACTTGATCACGTCTTCGCGCATTTTTGCCGTGCGTTCTTCCTTGCCCAGATCCTTCCACTCGGCGGGCGGCTGCGTCTTCAGGCGCGTGCGGTAGATCCCTTCCAGCAGCGGACCTTTCTCGTTATCCGGTACTTCCAGCAATGATGCCTGGGCCGGCACCTTGTCACCGCGACGCTGGAGCATTTTGTAGTAGTTGTATTGGTATTCACGTTCCAGACGTTGCTCGGCTATCAGCGGGCCATCGCTGCTGGCAGCAGCCGTGCCTTCGATTTCCAGGCGCAAGGCCGGACGTTCCTTGAGGGCCTGGGACAGTTTGACCAGTGACCCCTCGGCCTCCTTGCTCAGGTCGCTTGAGCCCGGGGCAAATGACACAGCGCCCAAATCTTCCGAACCACCTCCACTGACCAGTCCGCCAATCATTTTGAATGGCGCCGCGGCGGCTTTGACGATCAGGTTGCGCAAGGTCTGCCAGACAATCGGCATGATGCTGAACTGCGGGTTGTTCAGGTCGCCGGTCACCGGCAGCTCGATGGAAATCTTGCCGTCGACGTCCTTGAGCAACGCGATCGCCAGTTTCAGCGGCAGGCTCACGGCGTCTGGACTGTCGACTTTCTCACCCAGTTGCAGCTGCTCGACCACCACTTTGTTTTCGGCCTTGAGCTGGCCCTTGGTGATCAGGTAATGCAGGTCGAGATTGAGCCGGCCCTTGCGGATGCGGTAACCGGCGAACTTGCCGGAGTAGGGCGTGAGCGTGGTCAGTTCAACACGTTTGAAACTGGTGGCGATGTCGAGGCTGGCCATCGGGTCGAACGGGTTGACCGAGCCCTTGATGGTGACCGGTGCATAGCGGTCGACCTTGCCTTTGATGTCTACGCTGGCTGGCTTCGCCTGACGACTGTCGATGGTGCCGATTTGCCCGTTAAGCTGCTGGACGGCGGTGGCGAAATTCGGGGTCAGGCTGAAGTCGGCAAAGTTGGCCGAGCCGTCGTTGATGGCAATGCCACCAATGTGGATGCCCAGCGGTTTTTCCTTGCTGACAGGTTTGGCTGCAGCCGTTTTGGCGCCTGAGTCGGGCGGTTGCGGAATCAGCAGATCATCGATGTTAGTGGTGCGGTCATCGTTGATCATGAAGCGCGCATAAGGTTGGAACAGGTTGACCTTGTCGATCGACAGGCTGTCGCCGTGCTGATAATTCAGGCCTTCGAGCACCAACTGCTGCCACTTGAGGAAGTCGCGGGTTTTGAGGGTGTCGAGGGTATGCAGTTGATCGACCTGAGCACGGCCGGTGACGCTGAATGCCAGCGGCTCGGTGCTTTTCAGGTCGACCGCCAGATCACTGCCGAGCATGCCGCTGCGCAGTTCCAGACGAATGAACGGGTTGATATAGGACTGGGCGACGCGCAGGTCGATGTCCTTGGTTTGCACTTTTAACCTGGCGCTGACCGGGGCGAGATTGACGATACCGTCTGCCATGATCTTGCCTTGCTTGCCCACGCCCGTATCGAGCTTGAGGTTAAAAGGTGAGCCATTGAGGCTGTCGAAATTCTGCAGGTCCAGGTTCAGCGGGCCGACATCCAACGCTACGGCGGGTTGCGCCTTGCGGTCAGCCAGATGCACCTGGTAATTGCGCAGTTGCACGTCTTTGAGCAGCACTTGCCAGGGTTTGCTCGGTGGCGCCGGGTCGGGTTTCGGTGAATCGGCGGCTGCCGGGGTGCTGGCCGGTTCGGCCTTGGCTTTGACGGCTGCTTTGGACGGTTGGCTGGCGAACAGTTTCTGCCAATCGAGTTGCCCGTCGGCTTCGAGGGCGGCCCAGGTTTCCAGTTTCTGGCTGCGGATCTTGCCGACGACCACTTGCTGCTTGGCCAGGTCGACGGTGGTTTCACTGATGTCCAGACGCTCAAGCTTTGCCAGCGGTCGACCGTCTGGTGCTTTGATCGCAAACGGCGCGATGCTGACGGCGACGTTGCTCAACAGCAGTTCGGTTTCCTTGGCCAGGTTGAGTTTGTAGTCGGTGCTGAGGCTCATGACGCCGTTTTCGAGCACCAGTGGCACCGCGTCACGCACATAGGGCCAAAAGGATTTCATCTTGCCGTTGGTGATCTTCAGCTTACCTTCGGAGGCGATCGGGATCAGGCTGAAATTGCCGGTCCAGTCGATCTGTCCACCTGCCGGGCCGATAGCCACCAAGGTCATGTCGGCACTGTCTTCAGGCAGGGTACTGAGGTTTTTCAGTTCGAAGTCGAGTTTGTCGTAGAGGAATTCGATGGGTTCGCTGGGGCGTTGGTCCTGGAAGTGCACGGCACCGCCGGCCAGTTTGATCCGCTCGATGCGCAACGGGAACGGTTTGGCGTTCGGGTCGGCCGGGGTCGGCTCACTGGCGGGGATTTTGAACAGGCCAAGCAGATTGAGCTTGCCGTCCTTGCCAAAGAGGATTTCGGTCTTGGGTTTGTCTATTTCGATATCGGACAGGTGCAGCGCCTTGGTCCAGAGGCTGTCGATCTGCAAGTTGGCGTACAGGCGTTCGAAGCCGACCTGTTCCTTGCCCGGCTCGCCGATGATCAGTCCCCACAGAGTGACTTCAAGGCTGAACGGGTTGAGTTCGATCCGTTGGATCGTCGCGGGCGTCGTCGCGTAACTGGCCAATTGTTGATTGGCCACCCGTAACGCGATGCCCGGCAAAATCAGAAACCCCAGCAGGCTGTAGAGGGCTAGAGCGGTCAACAGAGCGCCAATAGCGCGAATCAATCCTTTGGGCATGTGCGGCTTCATCAGTCTGAATCGGAGTGCGTTGGAGTATGGCACGCGATTCCGGTTCCGAAGTGATCATGCTTTATAGGATTTATCTGATTTTTCGGACGAATCTCAGAGCTGCAGAATCAGGGTTTTCAGCGGCGGCTGCTCATCCATTGACGGAAAATCGCCGCCCGGTTTCATCACTGTCCACTCGCGCACCGGCCGGCCGGCTTTCTCTGCACAACGCAAAACCTGCTCGCGCCAGTCGTCCATGCTGACTTTTGCGAGGTTGTTGCAGCAGATCAGCACGCCATTGTCGGCGGTGGTCAGCAGTGCCGGCTTCAATAGGCTCTGATAGTCGCGCAGCAGGTCGACGGTGCCGAAAGCACTCTTGGCCCAGGCCGGCGGGTCCAGCAGCACCAGATCGTACTGACGCTGTTCCAGACGTTGATAGCTTGGCAGCTTCTGCCCGCGGCGCTGGCTGATCGGCAGGCCGGCCAATTGGCGGATGGCCGGGAAGTAGTCGGACTGGATGAAGTCCATGGTCGGCAACTGCGGATTGAGCAGGCCGTTCTCACGGCCGACGGCCAGGTTGCCCTCAGCGAAATCGAGGTTGCAGACTTCGCTCGCGCCACCGGCGGCAGCACTCAGGCCGACGCCACAGGTGTAGGCAAACAGGTTCAGCACACTTTTGTTTTTGCTGTGCTGCTTGACCCAGCCGCGCGTGTTGCGCAGGTCGAGGAACAGCAGCGGATCCTGGCCGGCGTGGCGACCGCGAACCCGGTAATTCAAGCCCCATTCGTGTCCGATCAAGTCTTGCAGGGCGGCCTCGTCGGCGCGGTAGACGGTGTCTTCACGATCGATTCGCGAGTTGCCACGGGAGCGATCGTTGTAGACCAGCAGCGTTTCGAGGCCCAGGTGCTGATTGATGGTGTCGTGCAGTTGCAGCAGCGCATCCCGTTCCAGCGACTGGTGAAAGCTTTGCACCAGTAATTGCGGGCCGTAGCGGTCGATCGTCAGGCCGCCGGCGCCTTCCTGGCTGCCGTGGAACAGGCGATAGCAATCAGTGCCTTGCTGATGCAGCTCGGCCAGCAGGTCCTGACGACGATCGAGGGCGGCGCGCAGCGCCTGATTCAAGGAAGACATGCTGGGCGCCTTGCAGGAGGAATTTGGCGCGGGAGTTTAACAGCTTGGCGCGGGACCGAGGTGCTGCCATCGCGAGCAAGCTCGCTCCCACATTGGTTCTATGTCGTACACAAAATAAGCGATCAACAAAGATCTCCTGTGGGAGCGAGCTTGCTCCGGGCGGCGTTCCGACGATGCTCTTGAGCTTTTTTCAGTTCAACAACCCCATACGCCGTTTGGCCCGTTGCACCGAGCCGTTACGTACCGCCCAGCGCAGCATCGGTACGCTGCGATTGACGCTGGCGCGGATCAGCTTGCGTTGCAGCGGGCTCTGGCTGACGCCGAGCATGTCACTGGCCCAGTCCGGCAGCAGGTCGATCCCGGCCTGCATCATCAAACTGCCAAAAGGTTTGGCTAAACGACTGGGAGACGGGGCGTTCAACAATAGCCGTAACACCTCTCGACTGCGCTCGTCGCACAGCAGCTGTGGACGAATGCGTTCAAGGTAATCAGCAATTTCCTGCCGCGAGCGCGGCACGTCACGGGCGCCGAGCCGTTCGGCAATCAGCGCGATTTCCGCGAAGTAACGGTCCTGATCAGCAAGGGAAAGGTTCGGATTGCGGTAACGCAAATGGGCCGCGAGGAAGTTGCTGACCTCGGCCACGTGCACCCAGGTCAACAGATCGGGATCGCTGGCGGCGTAGGGCCGGCCATCCGTTGCTGTGCCGGTCACTTGCAGGTGGATGGCGCGGACTTTCTCGATCAGCCAGTCGGCGTCCTTCCGCGAACCGAAGGTGGTGCCGGAAATGAACTGCCCGGTGCGGCGCAGTCGGCCGATCATGTCCTCGCGGAAATTCGAATGGTCCCAGACCCCGGACAGGGCCAGTGGATGCAGTGCTTGCAGCATCAGGGCGCTGATGCCGCCGATCAGCATGCTGCTGAAGTCGCCATGCACTTGCCAGCTCACCGAATCGGGCCCGAACAGGCCGGGATCGCCCTTGGGGTTTTCCAGGTCGAGTTTGCCCAGAGACAGACCGGTCAGGCTCATGATCTGGGTTTCGATGCGGGTTCGAATGAATTCCATGGCGACTCAGTGGCGGAAAAGGAGGCGCGGCCATTAACGGCCGCGCAGGCTTTTGAAACAAGCGATTATTGGTTCAGGCGTTTATCGACCAACTCCTGGACCACGCTCGGGTCAGCCAGGGTCGAGGTGTCGCCCAGGCTGTCCAGTTCGTTGCAGGCGATCTTGCGCAGAATGCGCCGCATGATCTTGCCCGAACGGGTTTTCGGCAAGGCCGGCGCCCACTGGATCAGGTCCGGTTTGGCGAAGCTGCCGATTTCCTCGCTGACGTGAGCCAGCAGTGCTTTCTTCAGTTCGTCACTGGGTTCGGTGCCGTTCATGGGGGTGACGAAGGCATAGATGCCCTGACCCTTGACGTCGTGCGGGTAACCGACCACCGCCGCTTCGGCGATGCTGTCGTGCAGCACCAATGCGCTTTCCACTTCTGCGGTGCCGATGCGGTGCCCGGAGACGTTGATCACGTCGTCGATGCGTCCGGTAATCCAATAGTCACCGTCTTCATCGCGCCGGGCGCCGTCGCCGGTGAAGTAGTAACCGGGGTAGGGCTTGAAGTAGGTGTCGACCATGCGTTGCGGGTCGCCGTAGACGCTGCGGATCTGCGCCGGCCAGCTGGATTTGATCGCCAGCACGCCGCTGCCGGCGCCTTTGATTTCCTTGCCCACTTCATCGAGAAGCACCGGCTGAACGCCGAACATCGGTTGCGTGGCGCAGCCGGGTTTGATCCGTTGAGCGCTGACCAGAGGGCTGAGCATGATGCCGCCGGTTTCGGTCTGCCACCAGGTATCGACGATTGGGCAACGCTGTTCGCCGACGGCATTGAAGTACCACTCCCATGCTTCCGGGTTGATCGGCTCACCGACACTGCCGAGTAATCTGAGGCTCGCGCGGGAAGTTTCCTTCAACGGTTCGGGGCCTTCACGCATCAGGGAGCGCAGGGCGGTCGGGGCGGTATAGAAAATGTTCACATGGTGCTTGTCGATCACCTGCCAGAAGCGCGAGCTGCTCGGGTAGCTCGGCACGCCTTCGAAGATCAGCGTGGTCGCACCGTTGGCCAACGGACCGTAGACGATGTAGCTGTGGCCGGTGACCCAGCCGACATCGGCGGTGCACCAGAAGACTTCGTCGTCGCGGTAGTCGAGCACGTACTTGAAGGTCATCGCCGCTTGCAGCAGGTAGCCGCCGGTGGTGTGCAGCACGCCTTTGGGTTTGCCGGTGCTGCCGGAGGTGTAGAGGATAAACAGCGGGTCTTCGGCGTCCATCGGTTCAGGCGGGCAATCGTCACTGACGTCGCGCAGCGCCTGGTGATACCAAATGTCCCGGCCCTCGACCCAGTCCACTTCGCCCTGAGTGCGCTCGACCACGATGACGGTGCTGACGTTCGGGCAACTGAGTAGCGCTTTGTCGACCTTCTGCTTGAGCGGCACGACTTTACCGCCGCGCACGCCTTCATCGGCGGTGATCACGGTGCGGCAGTCGGCATCGAGAATCCGGTCACGCACAGAGTCCGGGGAGAAACCACCGAACACCACCGAATGCACTGCACCAATGCGCGTGCAGGCGAGCATGGCGTAGGCGGCTTCGGGGATCATCGGCATGTAGATGCACACGCGGTCGCCTTTCTTCACGCCACGGCTTTTGAGCACGTTGGCCAGGCGACAGACGTTGTGATGAAGTTTTTTGTAGCTGATCTGCGCGGATTCGGCGGGGTCGTCGCCTTCCCAGATGATCGCGATTTGATCGCCGCGCTTTTCCAGGTGACGGTCGATGCAGTTGTAACTGACATTCAACTTTGCGCCGGCGAACCAGCTCGCCTCACCGGTTTTCAGGTTATAGCGCTGGACGGTATCCCACGGCTTGCTCCAGTCGAGAAAGCGTGTGGCCTGTTCTGCCCAGAAGGTGGTGGGATGGTCGACGGATTGGCGGTACAGGCGCTTGTAGTCGTCTTGACTCAAATTTGCAGCCCGGCGGACGGCATCGGCTTGGGGGAACGTGCTGATATCGAACATGACGGTTCCTTATTCTTGTTTTGCGACAAGAGGGGAGCTGCGCGACCCTCGTAGGAGCTGCCGAAGGCTGCGATCTTTTGATCTTGTTTTTAACAATCTAAATCAAAAGATCGCAGCCTTCGGCAGCTCCTACAGTGATAGCGCACGCCACCGATTTTGCGGGAAACCCGGTGCCGTGGAACTGTCGATGTTGCAAGTAGAAGGGGCGGGTAAGCCGCCCCTTCAGCCTATCACCCGCGGTGACGACCGCGGAAGTAGTTGATCAGGCCTTGGGTAGAAGCATCGTCAGCCGGGGTTTCTTCGCTGCCGACCAGGCGGTTGTAGACGCCTTTGCCCAGTTCTTTACCCAGCTCCACGCCCCACTGGTCGAAGGCGTTGATGCCCCAGATCACGCTTTGCACGAAGACTTTGTGTTCGTACATTGCCACCAATGCGCCAAGACGACGCGGGCTGATGCGTTCGACCACCAACGTATTGCTTGGACGGTTGCCCGGGATCACCTTGTGAGGCGCGAGTTTCTGCACGTCTTCTTCGCTCAAGCCTTTGTCGCGCAGCTCGGTTTCGGCCTCGGCAAGGGTCTTGCCCAGCATCAATGCCTGGCTTTGCGACAGGCAGTTGGCGTACAGCCACTGGTGGTGGTCGGACACCGGGTTGAAGCTGACGATCGGCACGATGAAGTCGGCCGGGATCAGTTGAGTGCCCTGGTGCAGCAACTGGTGGTAAGCATGCTGACCGTTGCAGCCGACGCCGCCCCAGATCACCGGGCCTGTGTCGGTGGACACCGGAGTGCCGTCCTGACGCACGCTCTTGCCGTTGGATTCCATGTCCAGCTGTTGCAAGTGCTTGGTGATGTTGCGCAGGTAGTGGTCGTACGGCAGGATCGCGTGGCTCTGTGCACCCCAGAAGTTGCCGTACCAGACGCCGAGCAGGGCCAGCAACACCGGCATGTTCTGTTCGAACGGTGCGCTCTGGAAATGCTGGTCCATGGTGTAGGCACCGGACAGCAGCTCCTTGAAGTTCGACATGCCGATGGCCAGGGCAATCGGCAAGCCGATGGCCGACCACAGCGAGTAACGGCCGCCAACCCAGTCCCACATCGGGAAGATGTTTTCTTCGCGGATCCCGAATGCCACTGCCGCTGCATTGTTGCTGGAGACGGCGATGAAGTGACGGTACAGCTCGGCTTCCGAACCACCCTGAGCCAGATACCAGGCGCGTGCGGCCTGGGCATTCTTCAGGGTTTCGAGGGTGTTGAAGGATTTCGACGAAACGATGAACAGCGTGGTTTCGGCACGCAGCTTCATGGTCAGTTCGTGGAACTCACTGCCGTCGATGTTCGCCAGGTAATGGCAGCGCACGCCCTTCTGGGCGTAGGACAGCAGCGCTTCGGAGACCAGCTCCGGGCCGAGGAACGAGCCACCGATGCCGATGTTCACCACGTCAGTGATCGGCTTCTCGGAGTAACCGCGCCACAAACCGTCGTGGATACGGCCCACGAGGTCGGTGATCTGGTTCAGGACCTTGTGCACTTCCGGCATCACGTTGACGCCGTTGACCTTCAGCTTGTCGCCGACCGGACGGCGCAGGGCGGTGTGCAAGGCCGGACGACCTTCGGAGGAGTTGACGATTTCGCCTTCGAACAGCGCTTTGATCGCGCCTTGGAGGTCGACTTCGTTGGCCAGGCATACCAGCAGATCGCGGGTCTGGGCGTTGATCAGGTTCTTCGAGTAGTCGAGAAACAGGCCGCAGCTGCTGAGGGTGAATTGGGTAAAGCGCTGCGGATCGGCATTAAAGGCTTCGCGCATGCTGAAATCTTGCATGGCTTGGCGGTGGTCATTCAACGCTTGCCAGGCGGGCAGAGCGGTAACGTCTTGAGGGGTGCGGTAATACGCCATCGCTGCGGGTTTCCTTTTTACTTGAACGGCCTTTTGAACACTAAAAATACCGGAGCGTTGTGGGTGGGCGTCCGGTCAACTGCGTCGACACGATTTCATGACACAGGGCGAATACAGTAAACCTCGCGCTGCGATCTGTCTTGACTTTGTCTGACCCGTTCCCGGTACTTTTTTATACATCGAGCAGGGAACGGTCCGACAAACGGAAGGGGGAGGGGCTAAGACGGGATCAGGCGACCTGAACCGGAATGGCATTGCTGGTATGGCTCAGTTCATTACCCGGCGCCATGTAGAGCATGCGTGGCTTGAAGTTGAGCAGCTCGGCTTCGGTGTAATGGGCGTATGCGCAGATGATCACGCGATCACCCACCTTGGCCTTGTGCGCTGCGGCACCGTTGACCGAGATCATGCGCGAGCCTTCTTCGCCACGAATCGCATAGGTGGTGAAGCGCTCACCATTGTCGACGTTGTAGATCTGGATCTGTTCGTACTCACGGATACCGGACAGGTCCAGCCATTCGCCGTCGATGGCGCAAGAACCTTCGTAATCGAGTACAGCATGGGTGACTTCGGCGCGATGCAGCTTGGCCTTGAGCATGATGGCGTGCATGAGTGTTTTTCCCGGGACGAAATCGAACGGCGGGCATTGTGCCCAAAGGCTTGAGGGCCAGCAATACAGCGTTTGGAGTCACCGCCGACCCCCTGTGGGAGCGAGCTTGCTCGCGATGGCGGACTGTCAGCCAACACAGATGTTGAATGTCAGTCCCTCATCGCGAGCAAGCTCGCTCCCACAGGGGAATTGCGGTGCTTTTAGGCAGTAGCGTCGAGGTTCAGGTGCAGGTTATCGATCAACCGCGTAGTGCCAAGAAACGCTGCCACCAGAATCACCAGATCCCGATCTTGCGCCGTTGCCGGGCGCAAGGTTTGGGCATG
The DNA here is from genome assembly GCF_000968015.1 of Pseudomonas fluorescens. Taxonomy (GTDB): domain Bacteria; phylum Pseudomonadota; class Gammaproteobacteria; order Pseudomonadales; family Pseudomonadaceae; genus Aquipseudomonas; species Aquipseudomonas fluorescens_W. The sequence goes on along the minus strand of NZ_LACH01000004.1, from coordinate 30,978 downwards.
ACGAATCTCCAGATAATCAGGACGCAAACCCGCCGCTCCAAGCTGCTTGATCTGCGCACCGATCAACGCCGGGAAATCCCGTTCGCCCTGTTTGATTGCGTCGGCGATCTGGCTCAAGCCGAGATACACAACCGGCGCAACGGCCCGCTGTTCTTCGCTGAGGAAACCATTGCGCGACGACAGCGCCAGGCCATCGGCTGCACGTACCGTCGGTTCGCCGATGATCTGGATCGGCATGTTCAGGTCATGCACCAGGGCGCGGATCACCGCCAGTTGCTGGAAGTCTTTCTGACCAAAGATTGCCAGGTCCGGCTGGACCATGTTGAACAGCTTGGTGACCACCGTCGCCACACCTTCAAAATGCCCGGGACGGCTGGCGCCGCAGAGGCCTTCGGAGAGTTGCGGAACGCTGACGCGGGTCTGGCCGACCATGCCGTCGGGGTACATTTCTTCAACGGTTGGCGCGAACAGCAAGTGGCAACCGGCCTGGAGCAGTTTCTCCTGATCGGCTGCGAGGGTGCGCGGGTACTTGTCGAGGTCTTCGCCGGCGCCGAACTGCAACGGGTTGACGAAAATGCTCGCGACCACGAAATCCACCCGTTGGGTGGCTTTGGTCACCAGTGCCACATGACCGCTGTGCAGGTTGCCCATGGTCGGCACGAAGCCGATGCGCTTGCCTTCACTGCGGGCACGGGCCACGGCGGCCCGCAATTCGCGTACGGTTTTTACGGTGTTCATGCAGAGAATCCGTGTTCGATACCAGGAAAAGTCGCCGCTTTGACTTCAGTGACGTACGCACCAAGCGCCGCTTGAATGTTTTGTTGCCCGGCCATGAAGTTCTTCACGAACTTCGGCACACGGCCAGTGATCGACAGGCCGAGCATATCGTGGAGAACCAGTACCTGGCCGTCGGTGCCACTGCCGGCGCCGATGCCGATCACCGGGATTTTCACCGCCTGGGTGATCTCTTCGGCCAGTTCGCTCGGTACGCATTCGAGCAGCAACATCGCCGCGCCGGCCTGTTCCAGGGCGATCGCATCGGCACGCATCTGCCGCGCCTGGTTTTCGTTGCGACCTTGTACTTTGTAACCGCCGAGGATGTTTACCGATTGCGGTGTCAGCCCCATGTGCGCGCACACCGGGATACCGCGTTCGGCCAGCAGACGGATCGAGTCCGCCAGCCACAGCGCACCTTCAACCTTGACCATGTGCGCACCCGCCTGCATCAACAGGGCGCTGTTGGTCATGGCTTGTTCGGTGGTGGCGTAGGCCATGAAGGGCAGGTCGGCGAGGATCAGCGCATCGGTGTTACCGCGCTTGACGCACGCCACGTGGTAAGCCATTTCAGCGGTGGTGACCGGCAGGGTGCTGTCGTGACCTTGCAAAACCATGCCGAGGGAGTCGCCCACCAGCAGCACTTCGACGCCAGCCTCATTGCAGGCGTGGGCGAAGGTCGCGTCATAGCAGGTCAGCATGGTGATTTTTTCACCTTTTTGCTTGAGACCTTGCAGAGTGGTCAGGGTGATGGCTGGCATGAAAAGTTCCTCATTCAGGCGCTGTGGAAACTACTGCGAGTAACGCGCGTGATTCTTCGTTAAATACAGGCGCACGGTCTGTTGTCGTGCTTTTAAGGCCTGGATTGCGCCCTTCAACGCCGTGTTGGCGGCAGCGGGACGCCTATAGTCGTGAGGAGAACTCGGGAAGTCAATTGCGTGTGTTACCGCATTGTTACGCGTGGGGTGTTACCGGGGTAACTGATGCGATTCAGCATGCCGCAGATCCTATGCGCAACACAAAACCCCTGTAGGAGTGAGCCTGCTCGCGATCGCGTACTGATATTCAACATCTCTGGTGAATGTTAAACCGCTATCGCGAGCAGGCTCGCTCCTACAGGGGGGGGCGTCAATTCAGGGCAGGAGCTCCAGGCCGACGAACGGGCAGGCAGCGAGCAAATCACTCAGGCTGCGACCATCAGCCAGACGCAAATCCGCAGGCGCCAGTTCGGCCAGTGGATAGAGAACGAAGGCTCGTTCCTGCATATGGTAGTGAGGCACCTTGAGGCGAGGTTCATCGATCAGTCGATCACCGAACAATACGATGTCGAGATCCAGCGTACGCGGCCCCCAGCGTTCAAGGCGCTCGCGGCCCTGTCCGTTCTCGATGGCTTGCAGCGCATCCAGCAGCTCCAGAGGTGGGAGTGTGCTGTCGAGGGCGGCAACTGCATTGGTGTAACGCGGTTGGCCGGGCAGCAGCGAGTCGCTCTGATAAAACGCGGACACCCCGATCAGTTCGGTCTGCGGCAACTGTGCCAGCGCCTCGACGGCGCTGCGCAATTGTTCGGCGGGGTCAGCCAGATTGCTGCCCATGCCGATGTAGATGCGTTCCATGGATTACTCGCCCGTGGCGCTCGGTGCGCCGGCGGTGCGTTTGCGCTTGGCGCCACCGCTGCGGCGACGTTTGCGTGGTGCGCCGGTGCCATCATCCTTGCCGCTGAGGTCGCGGATCATGTCGCGACGTTCGCTGTCGTTGGCGTCCTGATAATCCGTCCACCATTCGCCCAGGCCATCAGTCTGTTCGCCAGCGCTTTCGCGCAGCAGCAGGAAGTCGTAACCGGCACGGAATCGCGGGTTGTCCAGCAACAGGTCGGCGCGCTTGCCGCTGCGGCGTGGCAGACGCTCCTGCATGTCCCAGATCTCGCGGATCGGCATGGTGAAGCGTTTCGGAATCGCGATGCGCTGGCACTGTTCGGCAATCAACTCGTGAGCCGCTTCCTGCATCGCTGGAATCGGCGGCATGCCACGTTCTTGCAGGCGCAATACACGAGCCGGCAGGGCAGGCCACAGCAGCGCCGCAAACAGGAACGCCGGGGTCACCGGTTTGTTCTGTTTGATCCGCAGATCAGTGTTGATCAACGCTTCACTGATCAGCGTGTGGGTGTACGTCGGGTTGTATTCCAGGGCCTCGGCACTGGCCGGGAACAGCGGATCGAATAGCTGCAGGTCGACCAGCATCTCGAAGGTGTCCGCGGCATGGCCGGAGAGGAACAGCTTGAGCACTTCTTCGAACAGGCGGGCTGATGGAATCTCGCGCAGCATCGGCGCCAGTTCACGGATTGGCGCGGCGCTGTGTTTTTCGATGCCGAAATTCAGCTTGGCGGCGAAGCGCACGGCTCGCAGCATCCGTACCGGGTCTTCTTGATAGCGTTGCTTCGGATCGCCGATCAGGCGGATCAGGTGATTGCGGATGTCGTGTACGCCGTTGGCGTAATCGAGGATGCGCTCGCTGACCGGATCGTAATACAAGGCGTTGATGGTGAAGTCGCGGCGTTGCGCGTCTTCTTCCAGTGTGCCGTAGACGTTATCGCGCAGGATGCGCCCGCTCTCGTTGCGTGAGGACTGGTTACTGTCTTCCTCTTCATCGTTTTGCGGGTGATTGGCGCGGAAGGTCGCGACTTCAATGATTTCGCGGCCAAAGTGGATGTGCACCAGCTTGAAGCGACGACCGATGATCCGCGCGTTGCGGAATTCGGCTCGCACCTGTTCAGGTGTTGCACTGGTGGCGACGTCGAAATCTTTCGGCGTGATGCCGAGCAGCATGTCACGCACGCAGCCGCCGACCAGGTAAGCCTGATAACCGGCGTTCTGCAGGCGTTCGACGATGTTCACCGCGTAGCGACTGAATTGGGCCTTTTGCAGCGAATGTTGGCCGCTGTTGAGCACTTCAGGCGTACTGCGAATGTGTTGCGTATGACGCTTGGGAGAACGGAATGACTGGAACAGCTTCTTCAGCATGGGATGCACTGTTTGAAGGAATGTTCGGCCAAAACGAAGAATGACCGCATGATGGGCGGGGATTCTAGCATTTAGTCGGGGGATGGTGTAGGAAGCTGCGCAAGCGCTTGAAGCAGGGGCTTGTAGCGGGTCTAAACGCCAGAAACTACAAGGGGAGCCGAAGCTCCCCAAGAAAGTAGTTGCGTGCTCTATTTTTATTTTTGATTCGGGCTTCTTGTTTTTGTTGAGTGCCCTCGCCATGAAGTTTTTCCTTCATGACCCTCCCAATCGGGAGCCAAGAGCAAACGGATTGCTTTGGTCGCTGTGTTGCAGTGATCTTGCGATCCAACCAGTTCGGGCTCTGTCTTGTGACAGTTTTTTGTTGTTCTCAGCCTGGTCGTGGGGCAAGCCCCAAATACAACGCCTCTCCAAAAGAATCAGTTAGCTGCGCCTCTCGCCGTCTTGTTTTTATTGTGCGTGAGTCGATACGTCTTATTTTTATTGTCTTGTGCATTGCTTGTTATTGTTCTTGTACCAAACATATAGCAGGGTGCGTGCCAACTTTTGCGAAGCCCAGCAAAACAGGGGGTTAGACCGGCTGATGAGCTTTTCAGAGGCCAAAAAAAACCGGGGCTTCGTTACCGTAAGCCCCGGCTTCTGTTACGTGAAAAATCTGAGGTAACAGTTTTTTCACAAAGTCACGTGTTACCCGCACGCCTTACAGGTGGCGTTCAGCTCTCGCTGGCGACCCCGGTCTTGCGCCGCGGAATACCCAGGCGCTGACGGCGTTCCCACAGGCATTTGCGGCTGACCCCGAGTTTGCGGGCCAGCTCGGTTTCGGTCATGTGGTCCTGATGCTCGAGGACGAAGTGCTGGAAGTAGTCTTCCAGTGACAGGTCTTCGGTCGGCTCATGGCTATTGTTACCGGCGGTGCTGCCCTGTTGTGGAGGCAGGCCGATGAAATCGTCATCGTCCAGATCGCTCAGTTCGATGTCGATCCCCAGCAGCTCGGCGGAAATCTCCGGGCTCTCGCACAGGATGACGGCGCGTTCTACGGCGTTTTCCAGCTCTCGAACGTTACCCGGCCAGGAGTAATGACGAATCGCCTGCTCGGCATCCGGGGCGAACTTCAGATCAGTGCGGTTGACCCGCGCGCTCTGCCGCGCCAGGAACGCGTTGGCGATTTCGTTGACGTCGGCGCCACGTTCGCGCAGGGCCGGCAATTTCAGGGCGATCACGTGAAGGCGGTAATACAAGTCTTCACGGAACTGGCCGATCTTCGCCAGGCTCTTGAGGTCCCGGTGAGTCGCGGCGATCAGGCGCACATCGACTTTCTGTGACTGCACCGAACCCACACGACGAATTTCACCTTCCTGCAGCACGCGCAGCAGGCGAGCCTGGGCTTCCAGTGGCAGTTCGCCGATTTCGTCGAGGAACAAGGTGCCGCCGTCGGCCGCTTCTACCAGACCGGCACGCCCGGCGCTGGCGCCAGTGAACGCACCTTTTTCGTGGCCGAACAGTTCGGACTCGATCAGGCTTTCCGGAATGGCCGCGCAGTTCACCGAAATCATCGGCGCCTTGGCGCGTTTGGACAAATTGTGCAGGGCGCGCGCCACCAGTTCTTTACCGGTGCCGGATTCGCCCTGGATCAGGACGTTGGAGTCGGTTGGCGCGACTTTGCGGATCTTGCTGTACAGATCCTGCATCGGCGGGCAGGAGCCGATGATGCCGATTTCGCCGTTGTTGTTGCTGGCGCCCGGTTTCGCGGCGCCATTACCGGCTTTACCGGCGACCGGCTCACCGCTGGTTTGCACCGCTTGACGGTCACGCAGGATTCGCGCGACGGCCTGGAGCATTTCATCGTGATCGAAAGGCTTGGCGATGTAATCCACCGCGCCCATCTTCATCGAGTCGACCGCCGAACGCAGGCTGGCGTAGCTGGTCATGATCAGCACCGGAGTGCCCTGGCCGAGTTTGATCAACTCGGTGCCAGGCGCGCCAGGCAGACGCAGGTCACTGACGATCAGGTCGAACGTGGGAATGGTGAAGCGTTCTTGTGCTTCCTGCACTGAACCGGCTTCGCTGACCTGGTACTGGTTACGTTCCAGCAGGCGGCGCAAGGCGGAGCGGATAATTGTTTCGTCTTCGACGATCAAAATGTGCGGCATTGATTCGATACTCTCGACGGTCTCAGTTCACAGCGGACGTCGCTTCGACATGACGCGGCAAGGTCACCCGGATACGGGTGCCGCGTTGGCTTTGAACATCAGCCGGGCTGTCGATGGTGATTTGTCCATAATGCTCTTCAACGATGGAATAGACCAGTGCAAGGCCCAGACCGGTGCCTTCGCCAGGATCCTTGGTGGTAAAGAAAGGTTCGAACAATCTATCCATGATGTTCTTCGGAATACCGCTGCCTTCGTCCTCCACGATCAAATCGACCGTGTGTTCGCCGGCTTCGCTTTTGACCCGCACCGCACTGCCGGGAGGCGAGGCGTCGCGGGCGTTTGAGAGCAGGTTGATCAGTACTTGCGCGAGTCGCTGCGGGTCACCTTCACACCAGTGATCGGGGTCGCACAGGTTGTAGAACTGCACTTCGAAATTGCGTCGGTTCAGGGCTAGCAAACCGATGGCATCCTGGGCCACTTCGGCCAGACAGACGGGCTCATCACTGTGCTGATGACTGCCGGCGTGGGCAAAGCTCATCAGCGACTGAACGATGCGCGACACGCGTTTGGTCTGCTCCAGGATCTGCCCGCTGATTTCCTTGAGTTCACTGTCTTCTTCGCGCTCTTCGCGCAGGTTCTGCGCCAGGCAGGCGATGCCAGTGATCGGGTTGCCGATTTCATGGGCCACGCCCGCCGCGAGTCGACCGATGCTGGCCAGGCGCTCGGAGTGCACGAGTTTGTCTTCGAGCATCTGGGTTTCGGTCAAGTCTTCCACCAGCAACACCAAGCCGCTGTTACCTGGGGCCAGCGGTTCATCGATCGCCGCTTTGTGCAGGTTCAGCCAGCGGGTCTGGCCGTCGAGGGCCAAGTGCTGTTTGTGCAAATGCTCGTCCGGCAGATTGATAAAGCCTTGCAGCAGTTCTTTCCACGGATCGGCAATGGTGCTCAGGCGTGAACCCACCACACGTTGCGCGGCAATCCCGGTCAGCTCCTCCATGGCTTTGTTCCACATGAGGATTTCCTGATCCTTGGCCAGCGAGCAGACGCCCATCGGCAATTCCTGCAAGGTCTGGCGGTGATAGCGGCGCAGGGCATCGAGTTCGGCGGCAAGCCCGGTCAGGCGCGAGTGGTAATCTTCAAGACGACTTTCGATGAAGTGGATGTCTTCGGTGACATAGTTCTCGCCACCCGCCTTATAGGGCAGGAACGTTTCGACCATGTCTTGCGCCACGCTCGGGCCCATCAGGCCGGACAGGTTGGCTTCGATGCGGTCACGCAGGCGGCGCAAGGCATATGGCCGGCGCTCGTCGAATGGCAGATAGAGGTCGCGCAGTGCTTGTTCGACTTCTTTCTGCGCAGCCTTGGCACCCAAGGGTTTTGCCAGTTGCGTGGCGAATTCCTGAGGCGACGCGGCGTGCAATTCGCGGCGTTGCGGGCGACGCACGTTGTCCACGGCGCAGGCTTCAGCGGCGCTGGCTTCTTCCGGGCTGGCGTTGGTGAACAGCGAGATCAAGGTGAACATCAGCACGTTGGCGGCCAGCGAGGCGATCGCTGCCATGTGCCAACTGGTGTCGTCCAGCACGTAGATCATGTTCAGCAACGGGATGTAAAAGCCCTGCAGGTTGCCGACCAGTGGCAGCAGCATGGTCACCAGCCACACCAGAATCCCCGCGAGCAAACCGGCGATGAAACCACGGCGGTTGGCGGTCGGCCAGTACAGTACCGACAGCACGCCCGGCAGGAATTGCAGGGTGGCGACGAAGGCGACGATGCCCAGATTCGCCAGATCCTGTTCCGCGCCCAGCAGCAGGTAGAAACCGTAACCGGCCATGATGATCGCGACGATCAGCCCCCGGCGAGTCCACTTCAGCCAGCGGTAGATATTGCCTTCTGCCGGCGGTTGGTAGAGCGGCAGCACCAAATGGTTCAGGGCCATCCCGGACAGGGCCAAGGTGGTGACGATGATCAACCCGCTGGCCGCCGACAAACCGCCGACATAGGCCAGTAGCGCCAACGCCTTGCTGTTGGCTGCGATACCAATGCCCAGCGTGAAGTATTCCGGGTTGGTGGTGGCGCCGAGTTTCAGTCCGGCCCATAGAATCAGCGGTACCGCCAGGCTCATTAACAGCAGGAACAGCGGCAAGCCCCAGCTCGCACTGACCAGCGAGCGCGGGTTGAGGTTTTCGGTAAACGTCATGTGGTACATGTGCGGCATCACGATCGCCGAAGCGAAGAACACCAGCAGCAGCGTACGCCACGGCCCTTCCTGCAACGGGGTGTGCAGGGCGGCGAGGGCGGTCTGGTTTTGCAGCAGCCACAGTTCCAGCTGTTGCGGGCCGTCGAACACGCCGTAGAGCGCATAGAGACCCACGCCGCCGATGGCGATCAGTTTGATCACCGACTCGAACGCAATGGCGAACACCAGGCCTTCGTGTTTCTCGCGGGTCGCGATGTGGCGCGAGCCAAAGAAGATGGTGAACAGGGTAATCAGTGCACAGAAGCTCAGGGCCACGCGATGCTGCACTGGCTCGCGGGTGAGGATGCCGATGGAGTCGGCCACCGCCTGAATCTGCAACGCCAGCAACGGCAGCACACCGATCAGCATGAAGATCGTGGTCAGCGCGCCGGCCCAGGTGCTGCGGAAGCGGAAGGCGAACAGATCGGCTAGCGACGACAGCTGATACGTGCGGGTGATTTTCAGGATCGGATACAAAAGCACCGGTGCCAGCAGAAACGCGCCGGAGACGCCCAGGTAGCTGGACAAAAAACCGTAGCCGTATTGATAGGCCAGGCCCACCGTGCCGTAAAACGCCCATGCACTGGCGTACACGCCCAGCGACAGAGTGTACGTCAGCGGGTGGCGAATGATCGCCCGGGGGATCATGCCCCGTTCGCTGATCCAGGCTACGCCGAACAGCACCGCCAGGTACGCGGCGCTGATCAGGATCATCTGGGTCAGGCTAAAGCTCATCGGCATCTTTTTGGCTCTGCAGGATGAAGGTCACGACGATCAGAATCAGCCAGAGCAGATAAGGGCGATACCAGGCGCCAGTGGCGTCGATCCACCAATCCATGATGGCTGGGGAGAACAGATAAATCCCCACTACCAGGAGCAGGACCAAGCGATAGATGTACATCCCGGCCTCTCTTTTTTATGCGCGTGCCCGAAAACGTGCGGCGATGGTAACGGATGGGCGCGCTACTGCAAGTGTGATCACTGTAGTTGCGCTTCGGGCAGGTTGAGTGTGCGCGGGATTAACACTGCATCCCAGTGGGCGATGCCCCAGTTCAACACTTCCCGTGGGGTGGCGTAAGCCAGCTCGGCACCGGGATTGTGCCCCAGTGCGCGCAATGCACGCAGCAACAAGGGAGTCGCCTGATCTTCGGTCAACGGCGGCGAACGATAGGACTTGCCGAGCTTGTTGCCATCAGGCTGGGTGATCAGCGGGATATGCAGATAACGCGGTTGCGGCAGGCCGAGCAGTTCTTGCAGGTAGAGCTGGCGCGGTGTGGAGTCGAGCAGGTCGGCGCCACGGACGATATCGGTAATGCCTTGCCAGGCATCGTCCAGCACCACCGCCAATTGATAGGCGTAGAGCCCGTCGCGGCGACGGATCACGAAATCGCCGACCTCACGGCCCAGGTGTTGGCGGTATTCGCCTTGCACCCGGTCGATGAAGTGGTATTCCAGCTCGGGGACACGCAGGCGAATCGCAGCATCTTTAGTGTCATGACCGGCGTTGCGGCACAGCCCTGGATAAATCCCGTGATAGGGCGCTAGTGTCTTGCGTGAGCAGGTGCACGCGTAGGCCAGGCCGTGATTGAACAGGCGATTGAGGACTTCGGCGTAGGCATCGTGCCGGTCACTCTGTCGCACCATTTCACCATCCCACTCGAAACCGTAGCTTTCCAGGGCTTTAAGGATCGCCGCTTGAGCGCCGGGCTCTTCCCGTGGTGGATCGAGATCTTCCATGCGCATCAGCCAGCGGCCACCCACCGAACGCGCGTCGAGGTACGAGGCCAGCGCTGCGACCAGCGAACCGAAATGCAGATGTCCACTGGGCGTGGGGGCGAAGCGCCCGATGTAGGTGGAAGAGGTGATGGCAGTCATGGCTGGATATTACTTTGTTGGCGCCTGATAAGCGCACGGCTTGATACCGCCATCGCGAGCAAGCTCGCTCCCACACTGGATTTGTGAACGCCGCAGATCAAATGTGGGAGCGAGCTTGCTCGCGATGGCGATCTTAAAGTCACAGCAGGTATCAGCAAATGTCAGAAACAAAAACGGAGCGTTCGCACGCTCCGTTTTTCGTTCAAGTCGAGATTACTTGCCGACTTGCTTTTCCTTGATTTCCGCCAGGGTCTTGCAGTCAACGCACATGTCGGCGGTAGGGCGGGCTTCCAGTCGCTTGACGCCGATTTCGACGCCGCAGGACTCGCACCAGCCATATTCTTCGTCTTCGATCAGTTGCAGCGTCTTGTCGATCTTTTTGATCAACTTGCGCTCGCGGTCACGAGCACGCAGCTCGAGGCTGAATTCTTCTTCCTGGCTGGCACGGTCTGCCGGGTCCGGGAAGTTGGCCGCTTCGTCTTTCATGTGATCAACCGTACGGTCGACTTCCTGCATCAAGTCCTGTTTCCACTTATTCAGGATCTTGGTGAAGTGAGCGCGCATGGGCTTGCCCATGTATTCCTCACCCTTCACTTCTTTGTAGGGTTCGAAGCCGCTGATCGACTGGTTTTGCTGCTTTGCTTGGGTGGGCATGAAATGGACCGCCTCTACTCTTGTAATCCATTGCGCAGGATTGCTCCATCACCGACACCTGCCGGCCCTGCGGCTGCAAGCGGGCGAACTTACCAGATCAAATCGGACCGCGCTACTCCCGGATGTCGAGGTAGTGGCCCGCTGTGCTTGCAAATGATTGCAAAGCCTTGTCTGGCGGTGCTGGAGACCTGATCAATTATTGATTTTAGTCAAACCTGAGACACACGCTTGAGTCGTTTGAGACCGGAGTTATAACGGTCTGACCGCTTTAGGTTCTCGCTCGTTCCTGCGCTTGGGTAGAATCAGTTTTTTTTCCCGTTGAAGGAAGGCTAATGGCTCAGTCCTACAGTGCCCGCAGTCGCGCGATCGAACCTTTCCATGTCATGGCGCTGCTGGCGCGGGCCAATGAACTGCAAGCCGCTGGTCACGACGTGATTCACCTGGAAATCGGCGAACCCGACTTCACCACCGCCGAGCCGATCATTCAGGCCGGCCAGGCCGCCCTGACGGCGGGGAAGACCCGTTACACCGCGGCGCGCGGCATTCCCGAGTTGCGTGAGGCCATTTCCGGCTTTTATCAGCAGCGTTACGGTTTGAACATCGACCCGCAGCGAATCCTCATCACGCCTGGCGGTTCTGGCGCGTTGTTGCTGGCCAGCGCCTTGTTGGTGGACCCGGGCAAGCACTGGCTGCTGGCGGACCCGGGATACCCGTGCAACCGGCACTTTTTGCGGCTGGTGGAAGGCGCAGCGCAGCTTGTTCCTGTAGGACCAGACGTGCGCTATCAACTGACGCCGGACCTGATTGCCCGCCATTGGGATCAAGACAGCGTCGGCGCCCTGGTGGCGTCGCCAGCCAACCCGACCGGGACGATTCTGACCCGCGATGAGCTGGCGGGCTTGTCTGCCGCGATCAAGGAGCGTCACGGTCATCTGGTGGTGGACGAGATCTATCACGGTCTGACCTACGGCACCGATGCGGCCAGTGTGCTGGAAGTCGATGACAGCGCCTTTGTACTGAATAGTTTTTCCAAATATTTCGGGATGACGGGATGGCGACTTGGTTGGCTGGTGGCGCCTGAAGCGGCGGTCGGTGAGCTGGAAAAACTCGCCCAGAACCTTTACATCAGCGCCCCGAGCATGGCTCAGCATGCCGCTTTGGCCTGCTTCGAACCGGCCACGATCAGTATTCTGGAAGAACGACGCGCCGAATTCGGTCGTCGTCGGGATTTCCTGCTGCCAGCCCTGCGAGAGTTGGGCTTTGGTATCGCCGTTGAGCCTGAAGGCGCGTTCTACTTGTATGCCGATATCAGCAAGTTCGGCGGCGATGCCTTCGCGTTCTGCCGACATTTCCTCGAAACCGAACACGTGGCGATTACTCCGGGGCTGGACTTCGGTCGTTATCAGGCCGGCCATCATGTGCGGTTTGCCTACACCCAAAGTCTTCCGCGCCTACAAGAAGCGGTCGAGCGGATCGCGCGCGGCTTGAAGAGCTGGCAAGGCTGATGCGTTTTCATCCTCCCCTCGAAGAAGGCCGTTTGATTCGTCGCTACAAGCGTTTTCTCGCCGATATCGAAACTGTTGGCGGCGAGTTGCTGACCATTCACTGCCCGAACACCGGTTCGATGCTCAATTGCCAGGTCGAAGGCGGGCAGGTCTGGTTCAGCCGTTCCAACGATCCAAAGCGTAAGTTGCCCGGCACCTGGGAAATCGGCGAAACCCCTCAGGGGCGCTTGTTTTGTGTGAACACCGGGCGGGCCAACGGCTTGATCGAAGAAGCACTGCGAGCCGGCGTCATCACCGAATTGAACGGCTTTACCGAACTGAAGCGCGAAGTGGCCTACGGTCAGGAAAGCAGCCGCATCGACTTCCGCCTCGATTACCCGAGCGGGCCGGCTTATGTGGAAGTCAAAAGCGTCACTTTGGGCTTCGATGGTTCTTCGGTGGCAGCGTTTCCCGATGCTGTGACCCAGCGCGGGGCCAAGCATTTGCGCGAATTGGCGCATCTGGCCCGGGATGGAATTCGTGCAGTGCAGTTGTATTGCGTCAATCTCAGCGGCATCGACGCCGTGCGTCCTGCAGAAGAAATCGATTCGGCCTACGCCGCAGCCTTGCGTGAGGCGGTGTCGTGCGGGGTCGAGGTGCTGGCCTATGGCGTGCACTTGACCCACGAAGAAATGGTGGTCGATCGGCGTCTGGACGTGTTGCTGAATGGCTAAAGACTGACCCAGATCCCTTGCTCGTCTTCGCGGCAGGCGACAGTGGTCAGGGACTGGCCAGCGCAAGGGCCGGCGACGCATTCCCCGTCTTCGATCAGAAACAGTGCGCCGTGGGTCGCGCACTGGATCAGGCTGTTGCTGGGATCGAGAAACTGGTCAGGCTTCCATTCCAGTCCGACGCCACGGTGCGGGCAGCGATTGATGTAGACGTAAACCTGGCCGCCACGGCGTACGGCAAAGAGCTTCTGGCCGTCGATGTCAAAGCCGCGACTGGTGGCATCGGCCAGCTCAACGCCTGCACAAAGAAACTTCATGTCTATCCTCAAGTCCTGCGGCTCGTGACTGGATATGTCCGAGCTTGACGTTCAAATGCAAACAATTATCAAATGGCTGCCTTGCCTGTCGGGTTCAGGTGCCAGATGCCGAGGATACTTGGCCTGTCATCTCGATGCCCGGGAAAACCCTTAAAGGAAGCTGTTTATGCGCCTGAGTACCCGCGTTGCTGCGCTCTGTGTCGGACTCCTAGTCAGCCACCACGCCGCAGCGGCCGAGTTGCCACAACGCTGGGTCAGTGCCGGTGGAGCTTTATCGGAATGGATCAGCGCACTGGGCGGTGAATCGAAACTGGTCGGTGTCGACACCACCAGTCAGCACCCGGAATCGCTCAAGGCATTGCCAAGCATCGGGTATCAGCGGCAATTGTCGGCGGAGGGCATCTTGAGCTTACGCCCGCAGATACTCGTCGGTACCGAGGAAATGGGACCGCCACCGGTACTTTCGCAGGTTCGCAGTGCAGGCGTGCAGGTCGAACTTTTCTCGGCCCAGCCGGACCTGCCGACCTTGCAGGGTAATTTGCAGCATTTGGGCAAGTTACTCGGCACAGAAGATCAGGCTTCGCAGGTGTTTCAGACCTATCAACAGCAACTCGATCAACAAAAGATCCGGGTCACTCGGGCGCAGTTGAAGGAAAAATCGCCGGGCGTGCTGTTGTTGCTTGGCCACGCGGGCGGTAAACCGCTCATCGCCGGCAAGGACACCGCCGCCGATTGGTTGCTGCAACAGGCCGGTGGGCACAATCTGGCCACGCATACCGGCTATAAACCCTTTTCTGTTGAATCCCTGGTCAGTCTGGATCCCGAGGTGCTGGTGTTTGCCGATCGTGCGCTGTCCGGCGATGCGGCCCGTGCGGCGTTGTTCAAGGAGAACCCGATCCTGTCCTCGACCCGAGCGGCCAAGGGCAGACGAGTCATGGAGCTTGATCCGACCTTGTTGGTCGGGGGCTTGGGACCGCGGCTACCCGAGGCGTTGAAAAAGCTGTCTGACGCTTTCTACCCCGGTTCGGCCGGCCAATGACCATCCTGGTTAAACCCCGCGCTTTATTCGTTGGTCTGACCCTGCTGTGCGTGTTGGCCATCTGGCTGTCGTTGGCGCTTGGACCGGTGAGCTTGCCGTTGTTCGACACCATGCGTGCAGCCTTGCGACTGGTGGGTGTCCCGATCGCGCCCGACGGACTGGAACAGGCCGAGCTGATCCTCGGGCAGATTCGCTTGCCGCGAACCTTGTTGGGTTTGGCCGTGGGGGGTGTATTGGCACTGTCCGGGGTGGCGATGCAGGGGTTGTTTCGTAATCCCCTGGCCGATCCGGGGCTGGTCGGCGTCTCCAGCGGTGCGGCATTGGGCGCGGCAATTGCGATTGTCGGTGGCTCGGTATTCGGCGGACTGCCCGAATCCTTCGGGCCTTATCTGTTATCGCTGTGCGCGTTTCTCGGCGGGCTCGGCGTGACGACGTTGGTGTATCGACTGGGGCGGCGTAACGGGCAGACCAATGTCGCGACGATGCTGCTGGCCGGTATTGCGCTGACTGCGCTGGCCGGTTCCGCCGTGGGGCTGTTCACCTATCTGGCGGATGACGCGACGCTGCGCACCCTGACGTTCTGGAACCTGGGCAGCCTCAATGGCGCCAGCTATTCGCGGCTGTGGCCGTTACTGCTGATCAGTGCCGGCGTGGCGCTGTGGCTGCCGCGCCGGGCCAAGGCCTTGAATGCGTTGTTGCTGGGTGAGTCGGAGGCCGGTCACCTGGGCATCGACGTCGAACGGCTCAAGCGCGAATTGGTGTTTTGCACGGCGTTGGGTGTCGGTGCTGCGGTAGCTGCGGCGGGGATGATCGGGTTTGTGGGGCTGGTGGTGCCGCATCTGGTGCGACTGCTGGCCGGTCCGGATCATCGTGTGCTATTGCCAGCGTCAGTATTGGCGGGGGCCAGTCTTTTGTTGTTTGCCGATCTGGTGGCGCGACTGGCCCTGGCGCCGGCCGAATTGCCGATCGGGATTGTCACGGCTTTCATCGGTGCGCCGTTCTTTCTGTATTTATTGCTCAGAGGGCGTGCCTGATGTTGCGAACGCAAAATCTGCAAATCCGTCGGGGCCGAAAGATTGTCCTGACGGACATCACGCTTGATCTCAATCCGGGCGAAGTCCTCGGTGTGTTGGGGCCTAACGGCGCCGGTAAAAGCACTTTGCTCGGCGCCTTGTGCGGCGAGTTGCAGGCTCATCATGGCAGCGTCTGGCTCGACGAGCGCGAGTTGAGCGATTGGACGGGGACGTCGCGAGCGCAGCGTTTGGCGGTATTGCCGCAGGTGTCGACCCTGGACTTCGCTTTTCGTGTCGAAGAGGTGGTCGGCATGGGCCGCCTGCCGCATCAAAGCGGTCGGGTCCGCGATGACGAGATCGTTGCCGCCGCATTGCACGCTGCCGATGCCGGGCATTTGAGTGGCCGCAGCTATCTGGCCTTGTCCGGTGGCGAACGTCAGCGGGTGCATCTGGCGCGGGTTCTGGCACAACTCTGGCCGGGCGAAGCGGGGCAAACGTTGTTGCTCGATGAACCAACGTCGATGCTCGACCCGCTTCATCAGCACACCACGTTGCAAGCCGTGCGCGAGTTTGCCAATCGCGGCGCGGCGGTACTGGTGATCCTGCATGATCTGAACCTGGCCGCGCGCTATTGTGATCGCCTGTTACTGCTTGAAGGCGGGCGCCCGGTGGCGCTCGATACCCCGGAGCAGGTGTTGCGCCCGGAGCCACTCAAGGCCGTGTTCGGGCTGGAAGTGTTGGTGCAGCAGCACCCGGAGCGTGGGCATCCGCTGATCATCGCCCGCTGAGTTTTTTATGGAGTGAAAACATGCGTGGGATTTTGATGCTGGCCTTGCTGATGCTGAGTGCCTGTCAGCATGTTTCGACTCCGCCGCCGGTTGTCGGCGAGATCCGGGACTTGCGCAGTGGTCAGACCCTCACGGTAGAGGAACTGGTTGAACGGTTGGAGAGGCCTTCACGGCTGATCGTGGGCGAACAGCATGACAATCGCGATCACCATCAACTGCAATTGTGGTTGTTGAAGTCGCTGGGTGAGCAGCGACCCCAAGGCAGTCTGTTGCTGGAAATGCTCACGCCGGATCAACAGCTGCGCGTCGATGACGTCCGTCGCGCCTCGACACCACCAGCGGATTTACCCGGTGCATTGGCCTGGCAGTCTGGCTGGGACTGGAATCTGTACGGTCCGATCGTTCGTTTCGCCCTGACCCAGCCATACCCCCTGCTGGCAGCCAATCTGGACACGCTTGAAGTCCGTACCGTTTATGCCAACCCACCGACATTGAGCGGTTCGCGCTCCAACGCTGCTTCAGTCAAGGACGAGTTGCTGAAGCAAGTCAGCGACTCCCACTGTGGTCTGCTGCCCGAATCACAGATGCCGGCGATGCTGGCGGTCCAGCAACAACGCGACCGACGGATGGCCGAACGCCTGCTGGCGGCACCCACGCCTTCACTACTGTTTGCCGGCGCCTACCACGCGCGCAAGGATGTCGGCGTGCCGATTCATGTGCTTGATCTGGGAGATCTCCAGGCGCCTGTGGTGTTGATGTTGGCGGAGCAGGGCAGCGAGGTCACACCGGCCATGGCGGATTACGTCTGGTACACGCCTGCCAAGCCACCGCAGGATTACTGCGCGCAAATGCGTAAGCAATTTGGCAAGTGAGCGAACGACTTTTCTCCAGGCAAAAAAAGACCCGGCAAGAGCCGGGTCAAATAACCGTGATTAGCCTGATGAGGAGATATCTGAGAGTCCGAACCAAGGGCTTTTCAAATATCGACCAGTCTCGCGACCAGTTGTGATAATCATAGCGATTCTCATTACCAAGTCAACCGCTGATTTCTCAATTCTTTGAAATGCGCTGCTCGTTGGCTGGAAACGCCCGTCATCATTGGGTTTCAGCCTGTGCGGTTGAGCGAGCTCATCACAATGATCTGCTTGTTGAGCAGGTCGATATGTCGGGCCATGCTCGCAATCAGGCTATGGGCGATCTTCGGATTGCTTTGGGTCAGGCTGAGAAACTGGTCCTTGGGGATCAGCATGACAGTGCTGGGCTCGCTGGTGATCACGCTGGCGTTACGCTTCTCGCCAGTGAACACCGCCATGGCGCCGAAAATCTCGTCCTTGGGTATATCGCCGACTTTATGTCCGTCGACAAAGGCTTCGGCATGGCCATCAATGATGACGAATACGTGATCCGGTTCATCGCCCTGACGGATCAACACTTCGCCACTGGCCACGCGCTGAAAGCCATTGGTGCTTCGAAACTCGGGTTGTTTCAGGCGGGCGAGTGCGTCGGACAGCAGGGCGGACTGACCGGCCATGTATTGAAGAAATAACTCCGAACGCTCCGGGTCGGCGTAGATATGCTGAAAAACCTCGGAGCGCAGATAAGGCGTCAGTGCTAACGGGCTATCGCTACGAAAGCGGCAACGCGGCAGTTCCGTGCCCTGGCGCAAGCCGATCAGATCTCCCTCGTGCAGATAGAATAATGCCCGATCGTCGATGTATCCATGCAGCAGGCCATTGTCCAGTACAAACAGTTGATTGCCGGGTAACAGGACGGCCAGATCATCGACGGCTGAAAACTCCAGGCTCGGTCCGCAGGGCATCAAACCTTCCAGCAGCCGGACGGGAATATGTTGCAGTCGGTTGATCAGCGCGTCGGCGTAAGCCGGTTGTTCCCCAAGTAGGTACATGGCTGCTGCGTCCGTTCAGTTCTTGTGACGTGACGAGATAGCTTCCAGCTGTTTGTTCAAGGCGTCCTTGCGCTCGGCGGGAATGTCATTCCAATGCACATCCATCAGGGCGCCTTCGATGGCATATAACAACACCTTGGACGCCCGAAACCCGCGCGTGCGCACGGCCCGATAAGCATCCACCGCCCCCAGTCGACGCAAGTCCGAGGCGCTGTGGATGCCCACGGCATGCAGCCACTGCGCCGACGTCTTGCCAAGATTCTTCAGGTGCTGCAGTTCATCATTCATCAAGCCTCCTTGCGACGGCCGAACGGTGCGTGGGCGAGCTTCTCAGGAGTGTAGCCATCAGTAGGAAAAGCGTGATTGTTTGGTCGGTTTCGACGCAAAAGCTTCTAAGAAGCGAAGTCCCGAAGCTGTGTGAAAGTCTGCGAGTGCGGCAGGAAGAGAGGGCGGTGGAATCAGGTTTTCAGGCAGACCATGCCCAGAGTCCAGCGCAAAGCGGGAGCGCCGAACGGTTCAGTTAAAAGTCGTTTTTAGCGGGTGCGATAACGCAGGCGGGTACCGAAATTCATCGACATCAGGATCTCGTCAGCACTCAGCTCTGGCGGGAAGTAGGCACCGGAGATCTGTGCGTGAGCAAGGCTCGCGCCTTCCAGGGAGGCGTTGCGAAAGTCGATGCCGCGCAAGTCGGCGGAGCGGAAGTAGGCATCGGTAAAGTCGACGCCGTCGGCGTTCAGTTCACGCAGGTCCAGCCCCCGGAAATCGCCACCGACCATGTCGACAGGTCCGTCTTTTGGGCGCTCGTTGTTGAAGCCAGTGATGTCGTCTTTGTGCAGCAAAGCATAAAGCGGGGTGTCGAGAAGTTTCGGCTGGCTCATGTCAGATCACCTGTTGGTTTTATGACGCCAGTATAGTGCCACTATTTGGCAGCCGTGAAGCCGGCGAAGGCTTCACGGCTGAAATAGTTTCTTACAGACCCGGCAGGCGCTGGCGAATCTGTGCAACGACGGTGTCGAGGGTTCCGCTTTCATTGGTCTGAACGCGTTTGCTGCAGAGAATCTCTGCTGGCGTCAGAGCCTCGCGAGTGGCTTGCTGGGCTTCGATAACCGCCAGATTGGCGTCGGACGGGTCCTTTTTGTCTGCCTGACGCAAGGCCAGCCAGCTCTCGATCACCGCTTGCGGCGCATTGCAATCGAGGATCAGGAATGGCGCGCCAGTGGCTTCGGCGATCTTCGCTGCGCCGTCACGCTGGTCGCGCTTGAGGTAAGTCGCATCGACTACCACCGGGAAACCGGCACGCAGGATCACTGCGGCAATTTCATGCAGGCGGGTGTAAGTGGCGGCGCTGGCGTCGGCGCTATAGATGCCGGCCTGCGGGTCGTTTGGCACGGTTTGCTCGCCGAACAGACGTTTGCGCTCTACATCGGAACGCAGGCGAATGGCGCCCAATGCTTCCACCAGGCGCATGGCCACGTGGCTCTTGCCGACGGCAGAAACACCGTGGGTGATGGCCATGAAACGCGAAGGAATGGTGCTGTAGCTTTCCGCCAGGTTGGCGTAATTGCGGTACTGACGCAGGGTGGTGGCTCGCTGCACCGGGTCGGCCTCGGCCGGCATGCTGAACAGGCTGACCTTGGCGCGAACCAGTGCGCGATAGGCTTTATAGAAGTTGAGCAACTCAAGGCCCTGGTAATCGCCGGTCAGTTCCAGGTACTGGCTGATGAAGCGGCGCGCCAGACTCTTCAGGCCACGGTCTTCCAGGTCCATCGCCAGGAAGCCGGTGTCGGCGTAAACGTCGGTGAAGCGGAACGGTTCGTTGAACTCGATGCAGTCGAAGATCACGACCTTGTCGTCGATCACGGTGGCGTTGCCCAGGTGGATGTCACCGTGGCATTCGCGGATGAAACCTTCGGCTTTGCGCTGGGCGAACAGTGGCTTGAGGCGTTCGAAGCTGCTTTCGGCCCAGGCTTGCAGCGCATCCAGTTGCAGCAGATCGGCTTTGTCGCTGAGGAACGGACGGATCTGTTCGAAATTCTGGCGTACCGGTGCCATCACGCTGTCCGGCGTGCCGGCTTCGTGTTCGGCAGGCACTTTCGGTGCGCTGAGGTGGAATTGGGCGATCTGCGCGGCCATCTCGTCGATGTGCAAGGGGGTCAATTCGCCGTTGGCTTGCAGCGTGCTGAGCAGTTGGCTCTGTGGGAATTGACGCATTTTCAGTGCGTAATCGACGACCGGACCCTCGCCACCCAGTTGTGGGGCTTCGGCGCTGCCGGTGATTGGCAACACTTCGAGGTACAAATCGTTGGTCAGGCGCTGGTTAAGGCGCAGCTCTTCGCCGCAAAAATGCTTGCGAGCATCGAGGTTGGTGAAGTCCAGGAAGCCGAAATTCACTGGCTTCTTCACTTTATAAGCAAAGGGGCCAGTGAGGATTACCCAGGAAATATGGGTTTCGATGACCTGGAACCCGTCTACGGGATGCGGGTAGAGGGCCGGGTTTTGCAGGGCGGCGATCAGGGACTGGCTCACAGGCGATCCTTCAGAGTCTGGGGAAAATTCACGGCCGCCATTATGGCCGCAAGTCCGTCTGACGCAAACCTCGGAGGGCTCCTGTTGAGTATGAATAAAGTGCGTATAATCCGCCGCCATGACTCGTACTCGATCCCCCCGCACCCCAAAAAAACCACCTTCCAAGGGCCTGCGCCCCTGGCTGGGCTGGGCCCTTAAACTCAGTCTGGTCGGCCTTGTGGTGCTGGCCGGATTCGCGGTTTACCTCGACGCGATTGTCCAGGAAAAGTTCTCCGGCAAGCGCTGGACCATCCCGGCCAAGGTGTACGCGCGTCCGCTGGAGCTGTTCGTCGGACAAAAGCTCAGCAAGGACGATTTTCTGACCGAGCTCGATGCCTTGGGCTATCGACGCGAAAGCGTGAGCAATGGACCCGGCGCGGCGGCGGTCAGCGGCAATACCGTCGACTTGAATACCCGTGGCTTCCAGTTCTATGAAGGCATGGAGCAAGCGCAACCGGTACGGGTGCGTTTCTCTGGCGACTACGTGGCCGAATTGTCGGCGACCAACGGTTCGAAACTCTCTGTGGTGCGGTTGGAACCACTACTGATTGGCGGGATTTACCCGAAAAATCTCGAAGATCGTATTTTGATCAAAATTGATCAGGTCCCACCGTATTTGCTGGAAACGCTGGTCGCTGTGGAAGACCGGGATTTCTACAGCCACTGGGGCGTGTCGCCCAAGTCGATTGCCCGAGCCATCTACGTCAACACCTCTGGCGGCAAGATGACCCAAGGCGGCAGTACGCTGACGCAACAATTGGTCAAGAACTTCTACCTGACCAGCGAACGCAGCCTGACCCGTAAACTCACCGAAGCCATGATGGCGATGTTGCTTGAGCTGCATTACGACAAACGAGAAATTCTTGAGGCTTACCTCAATGAAGTGTTCGTCGGTCAGGATGGGCAGCGCGCGGTGCATGGTTTCGGCTTGGCAAGCCAGTTTTTCTTCGGGCAGCCGTTGTCTGAACTGAAGCTGCATCAAGTCGCGATGCTGGTGGGCATGGTCAAGGGGCCGTCCTATTACAACCCTCGTCGCAACCCTGAACGGGCGCTTGAACGGCGCAATCTCGTGCTCGATGTACTTGAGCAACAGGGCGTTGCCAGCGCCGATCAGGTCGCTGCGGCGAAGAAAATGCCACTGGGTGTGACGACTCGCGGCAAGCTGGCCGACAGCTCGTTCCCGGGCTTCCTCGACCTGGTCAAGCGTCAGCTGCGTGAAGACTATCGCGACGAAGACTTGACCGAAGAAGGTCTGCGGATCTTCACCAGTTTCGACCCGATCCTGCAGATGAAAGCCGAGGCATCGGTCAACGACACCTTCAAGAGACTCTCCGGGCGCAAGGGTTCCGATGAGGTTGAAGCGGCCATGGTCGTGACCAACCCGGAAACCGGTGAAGTGCAGGCCATGATTGGCAGTCGTCAGGCAAGTTTTGCCGGCTTCAACCGTGCGCTGGATGCTGTACGACCGATCGGCTCTTTGATCAAACCGGCGGTTTATCTGACAGCCCTTGAGAAACCGAGCCAGTACACCTTGACCAGTTGGCTGTCGGACGATTCTTTCTCGGTCAAAGGCGCGGACGGTCAAGTCTGGAAACCGCAGAACTACGATCGCCGCTCCCATGGCACGGTATTTCTGTATCAGGGCTTGGCGCATTCCTACAACCTGTCGACCGCGCGTCTCGGGTTGGCGGTGGGCGTACCGAATGTCCTGAAGACCCTCGGGCGCCTCGGCGTGACTCGCGAATTCCCGGCGTTCCCGTCGATGTTGCTGGGTGCTGGCGGCATGACCCCGATCGAGGTGGCGACCATGTACCAGACCCTGGCCAATGGTGGTTTCAATACGCCGATGCGCGGGATCCGTAGCGTATTGACCGCTGAAGGCGAACCGCTCAAGCGTTATCCGTTCCAGATCCAGCAGCGTTTCGATCCGGCCTCCATTTACCTGATCCAGAGCGCCATGCAGCGGGTCATGCGTGAAGGTACCGGCAGTTCGGTTTACAACGTGTTGCCGAAAACCCTGACCCTGGCCGGCAAGACCGGCACCAGTAACGATTCGCGGGACAGCTGGTTTGCCGGTTTCAGTCAGGACCTGCTGGCAGTGGTCTGGCTGGGTCGCGATGACAACGGCAAGACTCCGTTCACCGGCGCCACCGGTGCGCTGCAGGTCTGGACCAGTTTCATGCGCAAGGCCGATCCGTTGCCGCTGGACATGCCGCAGCCAGACAACATTGTTCAGGCCTGGGTCGATTCGCGTACCGGACAAGGCTCTGATGCCAACTGCCCAGGTGCGGTGCAGATGCCGTATATTCGCGGCAGTGAACCGCCTCCCGGTGCCGCTTGCGGTGGCGAAAGCCCTGTTTCCGGCGAAACGGTGATGGATTGGGTCAAGGGCTGGATGAATTAAGCAAAGAGGGTTTCAAGTGAACAAGTGGTTGATTCCAGCGGTTACCGCCGTGGCTTTGCTCAGCGGTTGCTCCTCCGTACAACGCGGGTCGATTCCGGTTGTGGATTCCGGTAGCGCCGTTTCGAACAGTGAGCGGGTTTCGGCGAATGGCGGTTTCCGTCAGACGACGACTAAACGTCCTGCGCAAGCCCAGACCCAGGCAATCCCGCAAGGCGATACCGGTGTAGTCGTGATGGTGCCAGGTGGTGGCGCAGTCGCGTCGGCACCGATCAGCACTGCGCCGATTACGCCAGGCCCGATTACCCCGGGGCCGATCGATACCTCGCCGGTCCAGTCGGCACCGATCAACCAGGGCAGCTACAGCATGCCGTCGACGCCGAGCGGGATTCCTTCGGCGAACTCCGGTGGCTTGTCTGCCGACGAGCAATTGGACGGTCCGGTTCTGGCCTTGCTGACCACCGCTCAGCAGCAACAGTCGAGCGGTGATCTCAACGGTGCTTCCTCCAGCCTCGAGCGCGCCCAGCGTGTTGCGCCGCGTGAGCCGCAAGTGCTTTATCGTCTGGCTCAGGTGCGTATGGCTCAAGGCGATGCGCCACAAGCCGAGCAGTTTGCTCGTCGTGGCCTGACCTTCGCCAACGGTCGTCCGGCACTTCAGGCCAGTCTGTGGGAATTGATCGCTCAGGCGCGTGAAAAACAGGGTGATTCTGCTGGCGCAGCATTGGCCCGTCAGAAGGCCAAGGTATCGCTGTGATGGATGCGCGCTTTCCGAAGATTGCCGAACAGTTGCTATTGATCGAGCGCGAGCTGCGGGTTCAGGGTTGGTGGGACGAGGTCTCGCCCTCCGCCGAAGCGCTTTCCAGTGTCGAACCATTCTCGGTCGATACGCTGGATTTCGAGCAGTGGCTGCAATGGATCTTCCTTCCGCGGATGAAGGTGATCCTCGAGCAGGATCTGCCCTTGCCAAACGCTTCGGGAATTCAGGAGATGGCCGAAATGGTCTTCGCGGCTCGTAATGTCCAGGGCAAGGACCGGCAGTTGCAGGTGCTGCTCAAAGAGTTTGATCTACTGATCACCGCCTCCCGCTAACGCCGATCCGTTGTAGGAGCTGTCTATTGGCAGTTATCCGCAATCTGATTCTGTGCTTCGCTGATGCGCTCCTGACGTTGCTGGTCAGTCAGGCGGCGCATCTCGCCTTCGACATCCTCCCGTATTCGCGGATTGTTCTGCAACTGAGCCAGGTTCGTTCGCGCCTGTTCGCAGAATTCCTTTAGCTGGGCTTGCTGCTCGGTCACCTGCTTTTTAACTTTCTTGTCGATCGCCTGTTGATCACCAATGGCGCCGCTGCGTGGCAACGGGGGCTGGTTGCTTGCAGGCGAGGAGGGCGTTACCACGGTGGTGGCTTCCCGGCCTTGCGGCGGTTGGGCGTCGAAGTGGGTAACGCCCTGGGCGTCGACCCATTTGTAAATCTGAGCGGCCATGCACAAAGGGCTGATGCCAATCAGCAGGCTGACGGTCAGGAAAAACGTTCGCATGCCATTTCCTTGTATTGGGTTGCGCAATTGAAGCTAACACAGTTGCTGTTTAGCGGTTTTTTCTTGCTTTCTCATGTGCTTAGTTCAATAAAGCACATAGACGACTTGACTTGGAGAGGACGAAACAGAAGAATCCAAAGTCCGCTGTAGAGGGACTGCCAGAAGCAGGCCCGCTCAGCAGATCATGAGGCGCACATCCGCGCCGACCTGTTACACCCGCAACGCGTTACCTCGCGCTGGGTGGGAAAGGCCCGCAACACTTGGGACGATCCCAATACTTGCTCAGTCAGTGCTGACGTAGTCGGCGACCACCGTCGCTCATGCTCTGCTGAGAAGTAAACCTATTAAGACCCGTCCTCTTTTATGTGGGCGGTATTCTGGCGTTTTAGAGGTGAACAACGTGGAGCTTTTATCTGGCGGTGAGATGCTCGTCCGCTTTTTGCGTGACGAAGGCGTCAAATATATCTACGGGTACCCGGGTGGTGCTCTTCTTCATGTCTACGATGCCCTGTTCAAAGAACCGGAAGTGACCCACATCCTGGTTCGTCACGAACAGGCTGCGACCCATATGGCTGACGGCTATGCCCGTGCCACCGGTAAAGCCGGTGTGGTACTGGTGACCTCCGGCCCGGGCGCAACCAACGCCATCACCGGTATTGCCACGGCCTACATGGACTCCATTCCGATGGTGGTCATTTCTGGCCAGGTGCCTAGCACCATGGTGGGCACCGATGCGTTCCAGGAAACCGACATGATCGGTATCTCCCGGCCGATCGTGAAGCACAGCTTCATGATCAAGCACGCGTCGGAAATCCCGGAAGTCATGAAGAAGGCGTTCTACCTCGCGCAATCCGGTCGTCCTGGTCCGGTCGTTGTCGATATCCCGAAAGACATGACCAACCCGGCCGAGAAGTTCGAATACATCTTCCCGAAAAAAGCCAAGCTGCGTTCCTACAGCCCGGCTGTTCGCGGTCACTCCGGGCAAATCCGCAAGGCGGCAGAAATGCTCCTGGCGGCCAAGCGTCCTGTGATGTACGCAGGCGGCGGCGTGATTCTCGGTGGTGGCTCCGCGCCGCTGACCGAGCTGGCGAAGATGCTCAACCTGCCAGTGACCAATACCCTGATGGGTCTGGGTGCCTACCCTGGCACCGACCGTCAGTTCATCGGCATGCTCGGCATGCACGGCAGCTACACCGCTAACCTGGCGATGCACCATGCCGACGTGATCCTTGCAGTCGGCGCGCGTTTCGATGACCGCGTGATCAACGGCCCGGCCAAGTTCTGCCCGAATGCCAAGATCATTCACATCGACATCGACCCGGCTTCGATTTCCAAGACCATCAAGGCAGACGTACCTATTGTCGGTCCGGTCGAGAGTGTCCTGACCGAGATGGTCGCGATCCTCAAGGAAATCGGCGAGACCCCGAACAAGGAGTCTGTTGCCAGCTGGTGGAAGCAAGTTGATGAGTGGCGCGGTGACCGCGGTCTGTTCCCTTACGACAAGGGCGATGGCAGCGTCATCAAGCCGCAGGCCGTGATCGAAACCCTGTGCGAAGTCACCAAGGGCGATGCCTTTGTGGCCTCTGACGTGGGCCAGCACCAAATGTTCGCGGCGCAGTACTACACGTTTAACAAGCCGAACCGCTGGATCAACTCTGGTGGCCTGGGCACCATGGGCTTCGGTTTTCCGGCGGCCATGGGCATCAAGCTGAGCTTCCCGGATGACGACGTCGTCTGCGTGACGGGCGAAGGCAGTATCCAGATGAACATTCAGGAACTGTCCACCTGTCTGCAATATGGTTTGCCGGTGAAAATCGTCATCCTGAACAATGGTGTTCTGGGTATGGTTCGCCAGTGGCAAGACATGAGCTATGGCAGCCGTCACTCGCATTCCTACATGGAGTCGTTGCCTGACTTCGTCAAGTTGGCGGAGGCCTATGGTCACGTCGGCATGCGCATCACCGACTCGAAAGATTTGAAGTCGAAGATGGAGGAAGCGTTTGCCATGAAAGATCGCCTGGTGGTGCTCGATATTTCGGTCGACACCAGCGAGCACGTCTACCCGATGCAGATCAAAGACGGCTCCATGCGCGATATGTGGCTGAGCAAGACGGAGCGTACATAATCATGCGGCACATTATTTCCTTGCTTCTGGAAAACGAACCTGGCGCTCTGTCTCGTGTAGTCGGCCTGTTCTCGCAGCGCAACTACAACATCGAAAGCCTGACCGTGGCACCTACCGAAGACCCGACCCTGTCGCGTCTGACGCTGACCACGGTTGGTCATGATGAAGTTATCGAGCAGATCACCAAGAACCTGAACAAGTTGATCGAAGTGGTCAAGCTGGTCGACCTGTCGGAGAGTGCTCACATCGAGCGCGAGCTGATGCTGGTCAAGGTCAAGGCCACCGGTGCCCAGCGCGCCGAGATCAAACGCACTACCGATATTTATCGTGGGCAGATCGTTGACGTCAGCGCTAGCGTGTATACCGTTCAATTGACCGGTACCAGCGATAAGCTCGACAGCTTCATTCAGTCCATTGGCACCGCCTCGATTCTGGAGACCGTCCGCAGCGGCGTAACCGGTATCGCCCGCGGCGACAAAGTACTCAGCATCTAAACCAAATTAGCGAATGGCCTGAACGGCCTGGATATATAGGGGAATTTCATGAAAGTTTATTACGAAAAAGACTGCGACCTGTCGATCATCCAGGGCAAGAAAGTTGCCATCATCGGTTACGGTTCCCAGGGCCACGCTCAAGCGTGCAACCTGAAAGACTCCGGCGTTGACGTTACTGTTGGTCTGCGTAAAGGTTCGGCGACTGTTGCCAAAGCCGAAGCTCACGGCCTGAAAGTGACCGACGTTGCTTCCGCTGTTGCGGCTGCCGACCTGGTCATGATCCTGACCCCGGACGAGTTCCAGTCCGCTCTGTACAAGAACGAAATCGAGCCGAACATCAAGAAAGGCGCCACCCTGGCCTTCTCCCACGGCTTCGCGATTCACTACAACCAGGTTGTTCCGCGCGCTGACCTCGACGTGATCATGATCGCGCCGAAAGCTCCGGGCCACACCGTGCGTTCCGAGTTCGTCAAAGGCGGCGGTATCCCTGACCTGATCGCTATCTATCAGGATGCTTCCGGCAACGCCAAAAACGTTGCGCTGTCCTACGCCGCTGGCGTTGGTGGCGGTCGTACCGGCATCATCGAAACCACCTTCAAGGACGAGACTGAAACCGACCTGTTCGGCGAACAAGCCGTTCTGTGCGGCGGTACCGTTGAGCTGGTTAAAGCCGGTTTCGAAACCCTGGTTGAAGCTGGCTACGCGCCGGAAATGGCCTACTTCGAATGCCTGCACGAGCTGAAACTGATTGTTGACCTCATGTACGAAGGCGGTATCGCCAACATGAACTACTCGATCTCCAACAACGCTGAGTACGGCGAGTACGTGACCGGTCCGGAAGTGATCAACGCCGAATCCCGTCAGGCCATGCGCAATGCCCTGAAACGTATTCAGGACGGCGAATACGCCAAGATGTTCATCAGCGAAGGCGCTACCGGCTATCCTTCGATGACTGCCAAGCGTCGTAACAACGCCGCTCACGGTATCGAAATCATCGGCGAGCAACTGCGCTCCATGATGCCGTGGATCGGTGCCAACAAGATCGTCGACAAAGCTAAAAACTAAGTCGCGCACTTGTACGAAAAACGCGGCCTAGGCCGCGTTTTTTCGTTTGGGTGGCTGGTTCTGGTATAAAGCTGCATCGTTTGCGGCCGAACCGTCGTCCCAGACACCTGTCCAAACTTCCACCCCGTTGCAAGGTAATGTCCATGAGCGAACGTCCCGAAGAGCCAAACCAGGCTTCTGACGCCGAAAGCCTGCTGCCCATCGATGAACACATCGAGGAAGGGCATGACGCTGAAGGTCGTAAAGTCCGGCATCGTGGTATCTATCTTCTGCCGAATCTGTTCACCACTGCGAACCTGTTTGCAGGGTTTTATTCCATCATCAACTCGATGAGCGCGCAGAGCGCCTTGAGTGCCGGTGATTCGATTGGTGCGAGCAAGTATTTTGCTTTTGCAGCGATCGCGATTTTTGTCGCGATGGTGCTCGACGGCCTCGATGGTCGCGTTGCCCGTATGACCAATACCCAGAGCGCCTTCGGTGCCGAGTACGACTCGCTGTCCGACATGGTCGCCTTTGGTGTTGCGCCGGCATTGCTGGCGTTCGGTTGGGCCTTGGGCGACATGGGTAAGGTCGGCTGGATGGTTGCCTTCATTTATGTAGCTGGCGCGGCGTTGCGCCTGGCGCGTTTCAATACCCAGGTCGGCACGGCGGACAAGCGCTACTTCATTGGTCTGGCCAGTCCGGCTGCTGCTGGTGTGGTTGCAGGCATTGTCTGGGCGTTCAGTGATTACGGCATTCAGGGCTCGAAGATGTCCTTCCTGGTTGCATTGATGGTCGCTGCCGCCGGCATGCTGATGGTCAGCAACATCAAGTACAACAGCTTCAAGGAGCTGGACTTGAAAGGGCGTGTTCCTTTCGTGGCGATTCTCGCTGTGGTGTTGGTGTTTGCCGTGGTGTTCAGTGATCCGCCGCGCATCCTGCTGCTGGTTTTTCTCGCTTATGCAGCCTCTGGCCCGGTTCAATATCTGTTACGTCTTCGTCGGCACAAAAACGCTTAACTTCCCTCATACTCCGCAGCTATTGGTGCATTTGTTCTCCAATGCTGCGGAGTTGCCATGCTGATCAAAGTCCCCAAAGCGTCTGACTGCCATGAGTCGGACGTCACGCCTGAATCCTTCTATCTATCTCGTCGCAATGTGCTTGGTGCCGCCGTTGCCGGTTTGGCCGTAAGCAGCCTGCCGCGCTGGGCCAGTGCCGAGGATGCTGCGCGTTATGCGGATGTCGAGCCTGGCAAGGCGCCTTCCTGGTTTGCCGAAAAACTGCCTGCTACCAAATGGGGGGCGGTCAACGTCAAGGATGAGGCGATCACGCCATTCAAGGACGCGACCCATTACAACAACTTCTATGAGTTCGGCACCGATAAAGGTGATCCGGCCGCCAACGCCGGCGCGTTGAAAACCGAGCCTTGGAGCGTGGTAATAGACGGGGAGGTGGGCAAGCCGGGGCGGTATGCACTGGAAGACTTCATGAAGCCTTATCAGTTGGAGGAGCGCATCTACCGTCTTCGCTGTGTAGAAGCCTGGTCAATGGTCATTCCATGGATCGGATTTCCCATCTCGGCCCTGCTCAAGGAAGTCGAGCCGACTTCCAAAGCCAAATTCATTCGCTTCGAAACCCTGGAAGATCCCAAGAGCATGCCTGGGCAGCGCTCCGGTTTTGCCTTGATCGATTGGCCTTATGTGGAAGGGCTGCGCCTGGATGAGGCGATGAACCCGTTGGCGATTCTTGCCGTGGGTATGTACGGGCGGGAGTTGGCGAATCAGAACGGCGCGCCTCTGCGTTTGGTGGTCCCGTGGAAGTACGGCTTCAAGAGCATCAAATCCATCGTGCGGATCAGTCTGGTGAGCGAGCAGCCGAAAACCACCTGGCAGAGCATTGCCTCGGATGAGTATGGTTTTTATGCGAACGTGAATCCTGGGGTCGACCATCCACGTTGGACTCAGGCGCGTGAGCGGCGTTTGCCGAGCGGGCTGTTCAAGCCCAATGTGCGGGACACGCAGATGTTCAATGGCTACTCGGATGAAGTCGCCTCCTTATATGCAGGGCTCGATTTGCGGAAGAACTATTGATGCGATTTCCGTTTTGGCGAATTGGCGTCTTTATAGCTGCTGCGGTCTGGCCCGTGCTTTGGTTGTATCAGGCCTGGGAGGATGTGCTGGGGCCTGATCCGGGTAAGGTGCTGGTTGACCGGTTGGGGCTGGGGACGCTTGTCCTGCTGCTCATTACTTTAAGCATGACACCTGTGCAGAAACTTACCGGTTGGGCGGGGTGGGTTGCTGTCCGGCGGCAACTGGGGTTGTGGTGCTTCGCTTATGTGGTTTTGCATTTGAGTGGGTATACGGCGTTCATCCTCGGCTTTGATTGGTCACAGTTGGGTGTCGAGTTGCGCAAGCGGCCGTACATTATTGTCGGGACGCTGGGGTTTCTCTGTTTATTGGCCTTGGCGGTGACCTCAAATCGCTATAGTCAGCGGCGTTTGGGTTCTCGCTGGAAGAAACTGCATCGTCTTGCCTATGTAGTTCTCGGGCTTGGATTGCTGCATATGTTGTGGATCGTACGTGCTGATCTTAAGGAATGGGCGGTTTACGCCTCTATAGGTGCATTGCTATTAGTGTTGCGACTACCCCCTGTAGCCCGCCGAATCCCACGATTAATAGCCAAAAAGACACCTTCTGCACGAAAAGCATAATTAAGGGTTGACGGCAGATTCTGGAAGTCTATAATTCGCCCCACTTCCGGCGCAGTCGAAACGGAAAACTCCTTGATAAACAATGAGTTACGCAGTTTTCGACAGCGAGCGGCTTCAGGTCAT